>NZ_JBQRUO010000004.1:0-326681 GCF_053485855.1 Thalassotalea montiporae | reverse complement strand
TACTGCGGAGTGGTAGTTCAGTTGGTTAGAATACCGGCCTGTCACGCCGGGGGTCGCGGGTTCGAGTCCCGTCCACTCCGCCAACATTCTTAATCGATAAGTAACAGAAACAAAACAAACAAATTGTTGAATACAAAACTTCTATTAGGTTACTTATTTAAGTTCTATTAAATATAACTACCTAAATAGTAAATACTGCGGAGTGGTAGTTCAGTTGGTTAGAATACCGGCCTGTCACGCCGGGGGTCGCGGGTTCGAGTCCCGTCCACTCCGCCAATATTTACTGAATGTCTACTAGAAAAACATTTTCTCGAGACCAACACTTTTATTTCTTATTCTCTATTTGTTTTTCCACTGTATAACAGCTTGAGCAATCATGTTTACTTTCCTTGCTCTAATTTAATTATTCCCTCAAAAACTTTACTTTTCGAGTTTACCTTTAATCTTATTATCTGTTCATAACGCATGTTTTGACACCCGCTATAAACGATTACTTACAAACGACTTCTCGTCTTTGAAATCAGTTTCTCTTAGCATACTTCTTAATTATTTTGATAATTGGTAGGTTAGTCGATGAATGAGCGAGTAAAAGTAGGGCCAAATCGGTTTATCGTTGGTTTATGTCTTTTCTTTTTGACACTTTTTGCTCAGTTAGCGAATCAAATTTACTTGTCATATAGCAGCGAACAAGAAATCGCTGTAAATATCCCACTAACCCTTGGCTTCCTATCTGTGTTAACAATTCCAGCATTATGGGTAGGCTTAGTGTTAGGCTCGAAGTTAGGACTTGGTTTACAGAACACACAGAGAATTGATCAACTCGACTTCAATGGACACTCTCCGCTTGATAGAAAGCCGAGAGAGCCCGCGCTAAGGTTTACTGGAATGAGTGCAGGAATCGTTTATGCCATCAGTTTTGGAGTATTTCTTGGAGTTTTATTGCTTTTACTTCGCGACTTGCTGCATCCATATTTACCTCAAGCACTACCTGAATACGGTTTTCGTGGATTAGAAGGGGGCATACTCGTATCGTTTGGTGCCGCGGTTGGTGAAGAGGTTTGGTTTAGATTTGGTTTGTTAACATTAGTGCTTTATATCTTTTGTCAGTTGACAGGAAAAATTCAACCTTCAGAAGCTATGGTAAAGCTTGCTATTGTATTTATTGCGACATTATTTGGTTTGGCTCACTTACCGCAACTCGCTGCTTTTCAAGCGTTCACTAATTTCGCGATTTGGGCAACTATTTGGGGTAATATATTAGTGGGTAGCTTATACGGCTGGTGCTTTTGGCGATTCGGCCTTGTGTCGGCCATAGTTGCCCACTTTAGCGTTGATATTGTGCTCCATGTATTACCAGCCACAGCATTATATAGTGAATACGTTAATAACTGATTAGAGCTATTAATTGCCTTTAGATAAATAAAGCTCTTGCGTATTTATAGCGTTTTAAAGGCTAAATTATACCGATCTATGCTGGTTAACTTGAGTCTCTAGCACTTGTTCTTGCTCGTGTTGACAGTAGAGTTGGTGGATTAACTGATCTTTTTCTTGCCACTGCTGATTTAGCCATAGCTGGAAATTTTCTTTGAACTCAATATCATCAAAATAGTCGCCGATCATCGCTTGTTCGATATCAATCGCTTCGATGTTAACAACAATTTTACCTAACTTACCTTTAAGCATATCTTTCATAACATGGCCTGGGTTGTCTGGGTAGAGCAGGGTAACGTTGAGTACCTTGTCAAATTGCTCCCCCAAGGTCGCTAGCGTAAAGGCAATACCACCTGCTTTGGGTTTTAACAAATAGTTAAATGGGCTTTTTTGCTTCTCGTGTTTGCTTTTCGTGAAACGCGTACCTTCAACAAAATTGATAATGGTAGTTGGATGATCTCTAAACGACTGGCAAGATTTTTTCGTTGTTTCGATATCTTGGCCTTTTAGGTGAGGATGCTTTTCGATAAAAGCTTTACTGTAGCGTTTCATAAAAGGCATATTCAACGCCCAACAGGCCATTCCTAAAAATGGTACTTTTCTCAATGATTCTTTAAGGAAAAATTTAGGCTCTGGCGTATGCTGTCTGGCAACTTCAGCGATCACCAAAATATCTAACCAACTTTGGTGGTTGGCTAAAACTAAGTACCAAGCGTCTTTACTTAGGTTCTCTGCGCCATTAACTTGCCACTCTACGCGATTTATTAGTCTTAATATCAGCGTATTATTGTATGTCCAAAGGCGATATACCGTGTGCATAGGACGGTGTAATAAATAGTGAAAGCGCTTAAAAGGTATAAGTGTTTTAAACAAACCACCGAGAAAAACTAAGGTACCGCTAAAAGCTAAATTTAAACAAAATAAGGCAAAAGCAAAAGGCATTAAAATAAAGCTAGGCAATCCAGTTAGCATTTTTACTCCATCACTACTTGTTGATATCCCAATCATTATTTTAAGTTTATGAGTGGTGTGAGATATCTTTCATAAAAATGACATATTACCGATATTTTTTTTAAACAGGTACCGTTATGTTTGTCACAAATGTACGCTGAAATCTTAGCTTAAGGAAATAATGTTATTTAAAATCATAACGATAAATCACTTGTTGGTTTTTCACAAAGCATAAAAAAACCTGCCGAAGCAGGTTTTTTATTTATGTTTTATTAGCGCTAACGATTAAGCAGCATGCTCTTGGCTATCAGCCATTTCTGCGAGTAATGATTTTGCCGCAGGCAGGTCCATTGGGTCAAAGTCATCTACATCGATTACAGCTTTACGACCTAACTCAGTCTTACGCAGGTGCTCGGCTTCACTTTCCGTGATGGCATTTGCCGCCAGACCTTGCTCAGCCACTTCATTTAAGCGGAAGAAAGGTAGCTTTTTACCAACAGCACGACACACTTTATCGTAAATTGGCTCGGCAGCAAGAATGTCGTCTAACGTTTGCTCAAGCATACCTACAACGTTTTCTGGCTCGCGAGTTAAGTATTGGCCTTGACCAATACGGTTACGCGTTTCACATGGTGTTTGTAGAATCTTAGCTACAGCATGGTCTAGTTTGTCAGATGGCTTAGTTAACCAGCTACCAAATGGCAAGATAACCGCACGTAACGCGACTGCAACTGCTTTGTTAGGGAAGTTGCTAATTAGCTCGTCAATTGCAACTTGTGTTTGGTACAAGCTGTCTTCAACTGCCCATTGTAATACTGGTAAGTCAGCAGATTGACGACCTTCGTCATTAAAGCGTTTCAATGTTGCTGAGGCTAAGTATAAGTGACTTAATACATCACCTAAGCGTGCTGAAATACGTTCACGACGTTTTAAATCACCACCTAAGGTTAACATCGCAATATCAGATAACATTGCTAAGTTAGAGCTAAAACGTGTTAACAATTGGTAGTAACGGCGCGTACCGTCGCTGTATGGTGATTTAACAAAGCGAGAGCCCGTTAACGACATCCATAAGCTGCGGAAAATATTGCTTGTTGCGAAACCAATGTGACCAAATAATGCGTGATCGAAATCATCTAATGCTTGTTTAAAGTTGCTATTACCAGCCGCTTCAAGCTCAGCTAAAACGTAAGGATGACAACGGATTGCACCTTGACCGTAAATAATCATGTTACGGGTTAGGATGTTTGCACCTTCAACCGTGATAGCAACTGGTGCACCTTGATAGCCGCGTGCTAAGTAGTTAGCAGGGCCCATACAAACACCTTTACCACCATGAATATCCATCGCATCTGTCACAGATGAACGCATTTTCTCGGTTAAGTGGTATTTAGCAATGGCAGAGATTACCGATGGCTTCTCGCCTAAGTCGATACCGCCTGTTGACATAGTTGTCACAGCATCCATTAGGTAAGCGTTACCGCCAATACGTGCCAATGCTTCTTCAATACCTTCCATTTTACCGATAGGTAGTTTGAATTGACGACGAATGCGGCTGTAAGCACCTGTGGCAAGCGCGATAGATTTAACACCACCAGCACTGTTTGACGGCAAGGTAATTGCGCGACCAACAGACAAACACTCAACTAGCATACGCCAGCCTTGACCAGCCATTTTCGGGCCACCGATAATAAAATCAAGCGGTACGAATACTTCTTCACCTTGTGTTGGACCATTTTGGAATGGCACATTCAATGGGAAGTGACGACGACCGGTAATAACACCGTCTAAGTCAGTTGGAATTAGGGCACAGGTAATACCTAGGTCTTCTTCTTCACCAATTAAACCTTCTGGATCGTAAAGTTTAAACGCTAAACCAAGTACAGTAGCAACTGGCGCAAGTGTAATGTAACGCTTGTCCCATGTTAGCTTCATACCAAGGACTTCTTCGCCGTTAAATTCGCCTTTACAAACGATACCGAAATCAGGGATAGAGCCTGCATCTGAACCCGCTTCTGGGCTTGTTAATGCAAAACAAGGGATCTCTTCACCTTTTACTAGGCGTGGTAGGTAGTAATCTTGCTGCTCTTTTGTACCATAGTGCTGTAATAATTCACCTGGGCCTAAAGAGTTAGGTACACCAACTGTACTTGCTAATACTGAGCTAGCACCCGTTAGTTTTTGTAATACGCGAGATTGTGCGTAAGCGCTGAATTCAAGACCACCGTATTCTTTTTTGATGATCATGGCAAAGAACTTGTTGTCTTTTAAGTATTGCCAAATCTCAGGAGATAAGTCAGCACGCTCGTGAGTGGTTTCCCAATCGTCAACCATTTTACAAACTTGCTCAACTGGGCCATCTAAGAATGCTTGCTCTTCCGCCGATAAACGTGGTTTAGGGAAGTTATGAAGCTTTTGCCAGTCCGGGTTACCACGGAATAGATCAGCTTCGAACCAAGTTGTACCCGCGTCAATCGCTTCTTTTTCGGTACGAGACATTTCAGGCATGATGCCCTTAAACATTTTAAGTAAAGGCTTACTGATGTATTCCTTTCTGAAGCTTGTCATGTTTAAAGGTAATGCGATGGCGGCAAAAATTAACCAACCAATAACAGAAACAACGTTAAATACAGTACCTACTACCATCAGTATGCCAAATACTAAGGTGTAGGTTGTTAGAGCGGCTCTGGTATAAGCCATAAACCAGCTAAGGGCAATTGCGCTGGCGAACCAAATTAAAGTTTCCACTTACTTTCCTTACTTATTAAAGAGGTCAGACCACTAAAGGTTAGCTCGTAGATGAAAAAAATTCAATTAAAATGTCGAATAAATCTATAAATCTCACGTAAGTTTTGTTGAAGCGTTATAATTTCGAGCTTAGCGAGCCAATCTATTGGCTTTTGTTTTTAGGTTTTGTTATCTAGTTTTTGTAATTTGGCTTGTCACTATCATCGTTGCTAGATCATGGTGGCTAGGTTATTAGCTTTTAATTGAGGTAAATGAAGCGTCTATGTGTGAACTTTTGGCGATGAGTGCGAATGTGCCAACGGATATCTGCTTTAGTTTTGCTGGCTTAATGCAGCGTGGTGGCAATACTGGGCCCCATAAAGATGGTTGGGGGGTTACTTTTTATGAAGGTAAAGGGTGCCGTAGCTTTAAAGATCCCATGCCGAGTGCCGAGTCCAAAATTGCCCAGTTAGTGACAGATTACCCGATTAAGAGCGAGTCTGTGATCTGCCATATACGCCAAGCTAATTCAGGTGCAGTTTGTTTAGAGAATACTCATCCATTTGTTCGTCAGCTTTGGGGTAAAAATTGGACTTATGCCCACAATGGCCAATTGAAAGATTTTATTGAGGCGTTGCCAGTTGAGCATCATATACCTGTTGGCACAACCGATAGTGAGCATGCGTTTTGTTGGCTGCTCGATCAACTTTATATAGCGTTTGGTCGCACCCAACCAACATCGGAAGTGTTGTTTAATTTTATTGCCGATCACGCGCAGCAAATTAATCAGCTGGGTGTGTTTAATCTAATTTTATCTGACGGCGAGAGCTTATTTGCATTCTGTTCAAATAACCTTCACTGGATTACCCGACGGGCGCCTTTTGGCCAAGCACAGTTAATTGATGCCGATGTCGTCGTTGATTTCAAAAAAGAAACGAGCTCAACCGACATAGTGACTGTTATTGCCACTCAGCCGCTCACTAATAATGAAAAATGGCACAAGATGGAAGCAGGGCAGTGGCATGTGTTTAACAAAGGGCTCTGTGTGTTTGGCTCGCCAACTTAAAAGCGACTACTTTATACATGCTTTGGTTAATACAGAAATCAAACAGCAACCATGTGTTGCTGTTTAATTTTTATAGAAATGACGGATTGGTATTTGCCATTTAGCGACTGACAAAAACGTTAGTTTATCGTTATTGCAAGTGAACTTGTGCTAAGTGAGCTTTTAGTTAACAGTCAAAGAAGACAATTGTGCTTGAAACTGCTCAACGCCGCCTTTTTGTTGAAATAACTTCACCATCAAATAATCAAGTTCAGGTGCAAACCACGCATAGGTGACCCGCTTTTTGTCTACCACTTCACGTTTTAAGCGAATCGTTTTTACTAAACCATACGGCAGCATTAATTCTTCTTCGCCATCATACTCGTAAACGTAATTTTTGATTTTGCCAGAGGTACCAACCACCGGATAAACAAAATGTTGCGGCTTTTGTGCTTGGCCATCATTGGCTATTAAGTTCAAACGGTTTTGTAGGTGATAGCTAAGCTTGTCTTGAATATTGGTAGGAAAGTCTATATCGCGAGTACGCTTTGTTTTTACATTAGTTGCTTGATTGGCTTTAACATCGTATTGCCATTCATAATATTTGTCTTTACCAGTGCCTTCACGGTTATAGGTATAATGGCTTGGCGTTACTTTGCCGCCTGCCACTTCGACAATCGAAGTTTCGGCGCGGCGATCAGAAAAAATCATCCACTCAATATCAGTGTGATAACTGTACTTCGCTAAACCATTATCTAAGTATTCAAGTTCGCGTGTTGCACTGCCAACAGCTTTAGATTTGCGCAATATGGTATATTGCGCAGTAAAAGGACTTACAAGAGGGGACGCTAATTGTTCACCTTGGGATGCATAAGCAGGTGATAAAGCGCTTAATGAACCAGCAGCCAATGCGGCTAATAGCCATTTTTTCAACATCAAAATTACCTCATCAGGAATGTACGCCAAAGATTGCTATTAATCTTCGCTTGCATATCCTGACATAGGCAAAGGTGTGTCATCAAGTATTGCTTTTTCGTCCACCATTTTTAATCGCCCTTGGCATAGCCATTTGACGACAAGTGGATAAATACGGTGTTCTTGTTCATGAACCCTAGCGGCAAGCTCGTCGGCTGTATCATTTTCAAATACAGGCACTTTTGCTTGCAGAATAACTGGGCCACCGTCTAACTCTTCAGTCACAAAATGTACACTAACACCATGTTCGTCATCACCTGCATCTATGGCGCGCTGATGCGTATTCAAGCCTTGGTATTTGGGTAACAGCGAAGGATGGATATTAACAAGTCGACCTTGATAATGTTGAACAAATGCAGGCGTTAAAATGCGCATAAAGCCAGCAAGCACAATAACATCCGGTTGGTACTTATCAATGGCTGCCATCAAGGCGTCATCATAAGCTTCTCTAGTGGCAAAATCACGATGGGATAATGTAGTGGTGGCGATATCGGCGTTGGCAGCACGTTCTAGGCCATAAGCGTCAGCTTTATTCGATAATACGCCAACCACTTGGCCCGGATAATCTGGCGATTTGCAGGCGTCGATAAGCGCCTGCAAATTAGTCCCACTGCCAGAAATTAAAACGAGAATTCGGCAGGACATTTAGCTTACTCCTGACCAATAACGACTTGTTCTTGGTCTTCTGCTTTGGTTTGGATTTCACCAATGTGCCAAGCTTGCTCGCCGTGTGCCTTAAGAATTTCAAGGCTTTGTTCAACAGCATCGTGAGGCACAGCGATAATCATACCAACACCACAGTTAAAGGTACGGTACATTTCATGGGTTGTAACATTACCTTTTTCTTGTAACCAATTAAAAATGCTTGGCCACTGCCAAGATGTTTCATTAATAACTGCTTTAGCATTTTCAGGCAGTACGCGTGGAATATTCTCCCAGAAGCCACCACCGGTAATGTGTGATAGTGCATGAACGTCTACTTCTTTTAGTAACGCAAGCACTGATTTAACGTAAATCTTGGTTGGTTCAAGTAAGTGTTCGCCAATTGATTTACCGTCAAGTAGCTCGTTGGTGTCACTACCGCTGACTTCTAGCACTTTGCGAATCAATGAGTAACCATTTGAGTGCGGGCCAGAAGATCCAAGAGCAATAAGTTGGTCGCCAGCGGCAACTTTTTGGCCGTCTAGTACTTTTGATTTTTCAGCAACGCCAACACAGAAACCAGCAATATCGTAATCGCCTTGATGATACATGCCTGGCATTTCAGCAGTTTCACCGCCAACTAACGCACAGCCTGCTTGCACACAGCCTTCAGCAATACCGTTAACCACACTTGCGGCAACTGGAACGTCTAACTTAGCGGTTGCATAATAATCAAGGAAGAATAGTGGCTCTGCCCCTTGAACAATTAAGTCGTTAACACACATAGCAACAAGATCGATACCAACCGTGTCGTGTTTTGCTAAATCAATCGCTAAACGCAATTTTGTGCCAACGCCATCTGTACCCGCTACTAACACAGGCTCTTTATAACCAGTTGGTAATTGGCAAACCGAGCCAAATCCACCTAAACCACCCATTACTTCTGGGCGAGTTGTGCGCTTTACCGCGCCCTTAATGTTTTCTACTAACTCATTGCCTGCATCGATATCGACACCAGCGTCCTTATAGCTTAGGGATTGCTTTTGTTCGCTCACGAGAAACCTCAAATTGTTCAAAAGGATTTTTGAAAGCGCATATTCTAACAGCGCATTTAGGGAGATAAAATCTTTATCAGAAATTATTTTTAAGTGAAAACTTTGTCGCTAGTTATGTTAAGATCGACACTATGAAATTGATTCAATTAAACAAAATGTTCCACGCGCTGGTATTAATTTTAACCACATTTAGCATATTTTCAGCAGCAGCGATTGAAGTAACTGATTTGTATCAAGCAAAAGTCGCGGTTGACTCGCAAGCAAATAAAGATCGCAACCAAGCAATTAAAAAAGCCATGGCGGCTGTGTTACTTAAAGTGGGTGGTCAAGAATCGGTATTAATCAATGGCGAAGTAAAGCGTCAGTTAAATCGTTACAATCAATATCTCACGCAATACCGCTACGAGCGCGATAGCGAACAGCTCTTTCTCGTGGCGATGTTCGATGAAAACAAAATCAACCAATTATTCCAACAACAAAACCTAGCCATTTGGGGGAGCTTACGCCCGCAGATTTTAGTTTGGCTGTTAAATGAAAACGACTTGAATCGTGAAGTAGTGGCTGAATCAGCTGGACTTTCTTGGCCCAAACAAGTGAATGATTTTTCTGAGCAGCGTGGCCTGCCGCTATTATTACCATTAATGGATCTGGAAGACACGCTGCAAGTAAACGTAACCGATTTGTGGGGGCGATTTGCCGATGCAACTGAACAAGCAGCGGCAAGATACTTTGTTGATGCCAACTTAATTATTCGAATTTCAAACAGTAGCTTGTTGAGCGAGCAAGATCAGCAAGTGGCATGTGAAGGCGTGCTATGCCAACAACCTAGTTGGTATGCGGTTGATTGGTCGCTATTGGCCGAACGCCAGCAGTTTGGTGAAACCTATGAAGGAAGTGATGTGGCGGCGCTATTATCACAAGTATTAAAAGATGTTGCGTCTGTGGTTTATCAAGACTACGCGCTATCTACCGATTTGAACAATGAATTGCTAATCGACGTGGCTAATGTTGACTCATTAACAAGCTATGTAGAAATTCACCAATTTCTAACTGCTTTGTCAGCGGTAGAGTCGGTAACTTTAGTCGAAGCAGAAGAACAAACTAGAACATTTAAGCTTAATTTACTCGGTTCGAAAAAAGCCTTGTTAGCGTCACTTAAATTAAATGATCAACTACAACAGTATATCGACCCGTTAGTTGGCGAAGAGCCAGGTGCAAACCCTGTGTTTTATTGGAGAAAACAATGAAGCAAGATGCACAATTAGCACTGGCTGTGCACTTGCCTGATGATGAAACGTTTGAGAGTTATACTGGCAATACGAATCTGACGGTACTCAAAATTTTACGGGATTTCGTCAGTCAACTAAGGTTTTCGCATAGTCATAAAACGCAAAATTCAACGCAACCGGATTTGATTGAAACGGTCAATAGTTTTTATTTATTTGGCTTATCAGGCGCTGGTAAATCTCATTTATTGCACGCCGCCAGCAACTATGCCGACAGCTTAGGTAAAACCTCATTGTGTCTGCCAATGTCTGAGATTATTGAGATGCCAGTTGAAGTGCTGGAAGGGCTTGAACAAATCGATTTAATTTGTGTTGATGATATTCAGCTGATTCGCGGCAATATGGTTTGGCAACAAGCAATTTTTGACCTGTTTAATCGCGTTAAAGAGCAGGGCAAGCAAATACTTATTGCAGGCACAAATTCAGTGCAAGATTTGTCATTAGAGTTACCAGATCTTAAATCACGATTGAGTTGGGGTTATGTTGAGCAGCTAAAACAATTAACCGACGATGAGAAAATGGCGGTGGTTGCAAGGCGTGCCCGTCAGCGCGGCTTAAATATTCAACCAGATGTAATTAAGTATCTATTGAATCACTTTAGTCGTGACACAACCGCTTTAATTCAATACTTGGATACGCTCGACAAGTTGTCGATACGTGAACAACGTAAAATTACCATTCCATTTATCAAAGAAGCGCTAGCCAATAGCTAAACAGCTTGTTCAGCGCTTTTCGTCACTTTTTTCTCTTTCTTGCCCTTTTGTTCAACGCTCTATCAACTAGGTTAGTCATTGATTTTTGTTACTGCGTTTCGGTAAAGGTTTACTGTAGTAATGGTATTGACGATGACTGGAGTTTGCAGAGTTGTCACCGTTAGCATTTTTTGCCCTTGCTCGGCCATTAGTGTTTGGGCTTAGTGACAGATTGTCTCGCCAAGTGTCACCAGCAACAAAAGGAATTGCTGCAGGAAGTTCAGCTATTGCCGCTTGTGCGTCGAATTCTGGATAAACAAAGTTGGTTGTATAAGCAACGCGTTCAACAATTTGTGGTTGAGATAATCGGCCACGCTGTCCCCACTCAACGATGTAGTCGTTGCGATTATCATTGACGTTATTAGGGTTGTTAGTGACCGCAACATCACGCTGTACGCCATATCTATGTTGCATCATTAACTCTTCAAAGAGCATGGCAAAGTCTTCACGTTCAGTGCTAAAACCATAAAAATGCACTGCCTTGTCTGGTTCAAACAGTGTACGAACATCTTGTGGTAAATACGCCTTTTGAATGTCTGTTGCATTACCCGTGTTGTAGCGTACTTGCGCCAAATCTTTCATTACTTGGCTTTCCAGTGGACTAAATGCGGTGAGCAGCTCAGAGCGGGCCGCATTATCTAGTGCAACATCTAACACGCGGGCTTGGCTATTTAGCGATGACCAGTTAGTTTGTGGAAAAAAATCATTGGCATGGGCAAGCTCGTGGTAAAGCAAGTAGCCAAGTGGGTAGGTAAGTGCTGAAAGCGGACGTTCTACTCGCTCATCTTTAGCGTAAAATTCAAATGCGTAATCGTTGTCTTTAACGTAACGCCATGGAATCGCAAATTGTAAATCATCGCCTAAACCTGAACGAAAATCTGGCGCTTCGTTAATTGTGTCGCGCTGTCGTGGTGTTAGCCAAAAGTTCTCTGCATCCAGATAGATTGCGCCAGTTGCCGCCCAGTAAAATGACGGTCTAACATCATAGGCAATTACAACCGCTGTTGTTGCTCTGAGTAACTGTTTAAAGTCATCGTGTGGGTCGAGTTGCTCTAAAAACGCTTTAAAGTTATCGCCCATCCATTGATGAGAGACGACTACTCTGTTCATCACATCATCGACACTTGGTGTTAACGTTTGTTGTGCCAGTAGTGGAAGTCGCTCTAATGTGCATGAGGAATTGAGAGCATTGCTATAAACACAACTAGCTAACTGATTCGCATAGGGGCTGTTTGGGTTATACGGAAATACGCGGGCAACGCGTTCATCAAAATAGGCTGCATTGCTAATACTTTCAGCTTGTTCTACCAATATCGTGACAGTTTCAGACGCTTGACGGTTATTAACATTAGCGCTGACTTCAAATGAGAAAAGCGTGTCTTGTGAAACTGCTGGCGCGTTAAAAATCAATACATTGTCACTGGTACTACTGAGGCTTATTGAAGACCCTTGGGTTTGTCGCCAATTGACATTAGATAAGGTGGCGGCTTCATTTTGCCCACTAAATAGGCGAAGTGATACTTTATTCTGCGCTAATACGGCTTGTCCCGTCGGGATGGAAAGTGTGGCGTTGTCCGCGGATACGTTAATCGCAGCGTTTAAGGTTTTCGCTTGCCCATTTTCATTGAAACTCACTTGAAATTCATAGTTGCCACTTTCTGTCGGAACTACCGATAAAACTTTGTGATTGGTTGTGACAAGGTCGATTGTTTGTCCGCTGGTTTGCGACCAAGTGATGTTGGAAATGTTAGTATCAGGTGCATATAGGATGAGCTCGGCGGCCTGATTAGTACTAATGTTGTTGCCATCAATAACAATCTCAGCGTTTTTTGCTGCGCT
The DNA here is from genome assembly GCF_053485855.1 of Thalassotalea montiporae. Taxonomy (NCBI): domain Bacteria; kingdom Pseudomonadati; phylum Pseudomonadota; class Gammaproteobacteria; order Alteromonadales; family Colwelliaceae; genus Thalassotalea; species Thalassotalea montiporae. Next base: position 313,978 of record NZ_JBQRUO010000004.1, on the reverse strand, counting down.
GCCACTGTTGTTAGGGCTTGGTTGAGTTGTTGAGTCACCCGAGGAGCCACCGCCGCAGCTATAAAGCGTTGGCAAGGCAATGATAAATGCACAGTTAATTAGTTTTTTATTCATGCTAAAACTCCTGTGAATGACTCTAAATAAAGGGAGTTACTCTTCACCTTTCTTCTTTCTGATACTTAACCCGAGCTCTTGACCTCGATATTTCGCGTAATAAGTACCACCAAAAAACATCAGGCTGGCAAATATTAGTTCAATCAATGGATAAAGCTTATTAGCTGACACCCATAAACTGGTCAAGCTGTGTAGGAAATACCACATAACTATAAAATTAGACCAGGCAAAGGTATAAGGATTTCCTTTTAACATACCCTTAGCTGGAAAAAATAACGGTACTACGAATAAAACTAACGCTAGCCAAGGGCCAAGTGAGCTTGGTTCAAGCACCAGTAACCACAGTGGCATAAATGCTAATAAACCAAAGTAGCCAATTAGGGCTATTTTCTTATAGGTTACAGTGTTGATGGATTTCATTGAAGTTAAGGCCTATTTAACTAATGGGCTAAAGCAAGGCACTAACATTTTCGGGTGGACGACCAATAACGGCTTGTTCACCTTTAACCACAATGGGGCGCTCCATTAGTTTAGGGGTGGCGACCATGGCGGCAAATAATGTATCGTCATCTGCGCCTTTTAGTGCTTGCTCTTTAAATTCGGTTTCTTTAGTGCGCATCATATCAATAGGTGCAACCGATAATTTTTTTGCTAAATCGCGCAGTGCATCTTCAGACAATGGAGTTTTTAAATATTCCACTACTTCATGCTCAGCATTAGCAGATTCGATAAGTTGAAGTGTTTGGCGGCTCTTTGAGCAGCGTGGATTATGGTAAATAGTTAACATAAATTTTCTCAGTGTTTACATGTTAGATACGCTTGCAGCAATGGTTTACAAGCGTTTTAGTTTATTTTGTTGGTCTTCAAATTGTAAAATACGGGCTTTAATTCGCTTTTGGATTAGTGGTTTCCCTTCCGCAAAATTATAGCCAGTTTGTAACTCGTCAATTGCTTTAGGGAAAGCGCCTAGTAGGGCATAAACTTCTGCCTGTGTGGAATGCATCAACGCTGTTTTTTTCGCTTTGCGGTAAACTTCATTGAGTAAATCGTAAGCAATAAAGTGTTTTGGTTTGACGAGTAAGAAGTCTTGTAGCACTTGTTCAGCTTGAGCGTATTGTTGGTTTTTTTGCAGTGCATTAGCATAGTTTAATGCAACCACTTGGTTGTTCGGCATTAGTAAATTTAGCGCTGCTAACATGTCGATTGCACTTTGAAAATCCTCTAGTTCGAGGTAGGTATCAGTTAATGCGTCAACATAAAACAAGTTACGATTGTCATTAGCTAACAGTTGTTCTAGCAACTGCCTTGCTTGGTTATAATCTTCATTGGCAAAGTAGGAAAGCGCTAAACCATAGTTAGCCGCTTCTTTAATGGCATACTGTTGCTGTTTAAGAATGTGCTGAAATTGCGTGATATTGTTTTTCGGCTCACCTTGATATCGCGCTTGAATGCGCGCTTTAGCCAACTCAAATTCTAGGCTAGGTGGCAGCTGAGTTCTTGGGTAATTTTGTGCTCTTAAACGGGCATCACTAATTCGAGACTCTGGCAGTGGATGGGTCAATAGCATTGCCGGCGGCTTAGATTTATAGCGGAACCGTTCAGCCATCTTGCCAAAAAAGTTCGGTGCACCCATTGGATCAAAATTACTATTTACCAATAACGCGATGCCGACGCGATCTGCCTCTTTCTCGTTGCCTCGTGTGTAATTTAATGAGGCTTGCTGGCTAGCCGCAACACTAGTACTTAGCGCCGCAATACCAACGGTTGGGTTAACTAAGGTCAGCAAAACCCCACCGAGCATACCCGCGAGTGTCAGCGGTTGGTTGGCTGATTGCGCTTCCAGTCGGCGCGCTAAATGCCGCTGAGTTACGTGCGATATTTCATGGGCAAGTACTGACGCTAGCTCACTTTCTGTATCAGCTGTGGTGATAAGCCCAGAGTGTACACCAACATGACCGCCGAAGAAGGCAAAAGCATTAAGTTCATTGTTGTTTAACACAAAAAACTTAAATTTATAGTTAACGTCTTGCGCATTTCTAACCAAGCGGTTGCCAAGGTGGTTAAGGTATTCGGTGATCACCGGATCGTGCAAAATAGGTTGTGTGGCTCTTAAATGGCGCATCATGGCGTCACCGACCACCCGTTCTTTATCGATTGATAAAATACTTGAGCCGGCAGCCCCTATTTCAGGTAATTCATTTTTGTCTTGTTGTGCATTAATAGGAGAACTACCAATGGTTAAGCACAGACCAATACTGAGTAAAACAGGTTTAAGCTTAAACAAAATTATCCCACTTCATTGTTATTAGAGTTAGCTAGACCAGCGATAAGTGCATCTTTGTGATGTTTGATGGCTTCTTGGAAAAATCTAGCGATATTAGGTCCTTTGACCTCAACGATTTCAAATGATTCATCCAAATAGCCAATTAATCTTTCTACTCTGCGGTAAATATGACGAATCAGCGCGACATCCGCTTGATCGCCGTTTTCAGCGGTTATCATAATAAATGACATTAAACTGTTAACGCGAAATAAGCGACGCATTGCTTCAGGGATCCAGCGTTGAAATGGACACATAGGGTGATCGATCATGTTGTGATTCATTCGTTGACCGCGAATGACAGGGTAGCAATGAAGCTCATAGCCCATGTCGTTGTATACATGACGCAGGCTGACTTGTGGCTTAATCGCAACTGTTATCTCACCACTATTATCAACATTGCCTTTTAGTAAATTTAGATTCCAGTACTTTTTATCTAAAATATTGGTGTAGCCACTTTCAAACCCGTGACTGAGGATACCATCAAGTTCACCTGCCGAACTGGCGACCATATGATAGAGCGCTGAAACATCTCCCCAAGTGAGCTGCTTTTTTAAAGCGTTTATTTCTTTTAAATCGACTGTTTCAGGTAAATCCAGCATATATACACAAATGGTTGAAAACAAAATTAAACTACGACACTTGTTGTATTCGATTGTCGCAAATTAGATAATCAAACAAAAGAGCTGTGTAACAATTTACAATGAATTATCAGTATGACGCCAGTGGTGAAGTGTGCCCGTTGCCTTTAGTTAAGCTGCGAGTGTTACTGAAAAAAATGAAAATTGGTGATAGTTGTCGATTATTAATAAAAGACACGGGATCGAAGAGCGATATTCCCAAATTGCTCGACAAACTTAATTACCCATACACGTCAAGCATCATTGATGATGGGATTCAAGAACTCAATATTAGGATCAGGTAACAATTTTATGGTCAGGTTTTTTAAAGACTGGTATACGCGCAAGTTTTCAGATCCGCATGCCGTCACGCTCGTGGTTATTCTGGTGACGGCGTTTTTGGCGGTATATTTCCTAAGCAGCTTGCTAATGCCAGTATTTGTGGCAATGGCGATTGCCTTCTTACTTGATTTGCCAGTTAACCGCTTAACTAATGCCGGAATTAGCCACAGTTGGTCGGTGATTATGGTGGTTGCTGCATTTGTCGGTGTCTCGTTAATCACTTTCTTAGGGTTGATGCCCATAGTGTGGCAGCAAAGCACGAACTTGATGCAAGAAGTGCCGCATATGGTCACGGAAGGCCGAACTTACTTGATGACGTTACCGGAAAAATATCCAGAAATTGTTCAAGCTGAACAAATAGAGCATATGATTGCGCTGACAAACGACAAATTGTTGGAATGGGGACAAGTGGCGATTGAGGCAACGTTAAACTCACTTTCTGACTTAGTCGCCTTGATTATTTATTTAATACTTGTGCCGATCATGATCTTCTTTTTCCTAAAAGATAAGCGAGAATTATTGACAGGTTTTAGTCGATTTTTACCGAAAGAGCGTCGCATGGCGAGTCAAGTCGGTAAGGAAATGAATCAGCAGATCCTTAACTATATACGCGGCAAGTTAATCGAGATATTGATTATTGGCGCAGTAAGCACGGTGACCTTTATTTTCTTAGATTTACGCTATTCAGTGCTACTTGGTGTTTTGGTTGGTTTGTCTGTACTCGTCCCTTACGTTGGCGCAACCCTAGTAACCCTACCTGTGATGTTAGTGGCCTTGTTCCAATTTGGCGTTAGTCCAGAATTTGGTTATGTCATGCTAGCCTACGGTATTATTCAAGTTCTCGACGGTAACTTGCTAGTACCGGTGTTGTTTTCCGAAGCGGTAAACTTACATCCGGTGACCATTATCATCGCAGTTATCTTCTTTGGCGGCATGTGGGGCTTTTGGGGCGTATTTTTCGCTATTCCACTGGCAACATTAGTGAAAGCCGTTGTTAATGCGTTTCCAAATACGCCACTTGACGAGGAACAGTCTGTAACTGCGTAACGCAGTTAACGTAGGCGCATAACTTAGCTTCACGTAAAAATAAAAAAGCCCTGCTTGTTAAACTCTCAAGCAGGGCTTTTTGTCTGTAAAAGGTAAATGTAACCAGTAATAAGCTTATACTTGGTTAAGTACTTCTAATACGACTTCGTGATGGTTTTTCGTTTTAAACTTGTTAAATACGTGACTAATCTTTCCGTCTAAGCCAATTAAAAAACTTAAACGGTGAATACCGTCGTATTCTTTGCCCATAAACTTTTTCAATCCCCAAACACCGAAGTCATCAGCCACTTTGTGATCTACATCTGATAATAAAGTGAAGTTAAGCTCATCGCGCTGGCAAAATTTATCTAAACGTTTGCTTTCATCAGGGCTAATACCAAAGACAACAGTGTTTAGGTTGTCTAGCTCACTTTTACTATCTCTTAATCCTTGTGCTTGCACTGTACAACCAGGCGTCATTGCTTTTGGGTAAAAGTATACAAGTACTTGCTGTTTGCCGATGTAATCTTGTAATGATACCGCATCGCCGTTTTGGTCAGGTAACGTAAATAATGGGGCAGTATCGCCAACTTGTAGTGTATTCATATCTAAATCCTGCGTTATATTTGTTATAGCATTGCTGATGGTTGTACGTAGCCGCCTAGCTACTGCTTATGGATACAGCCTTGAATATCGAACTGCTGGCAAAGTTCTAAAAAGTCAGTTTCGATTGTGTCAATACTGGTGTCTTGATTAACCGTAAATTCAATGCTGGCGCTCATATTATTGGTAACAGGGTCAATATCTGACTTTAATGACGAGATATCTATCTGTCGATTTGCAAAAAAAGCGGTAACCGCTTTTAAAATACCAGGCTGATCAATCCCCGTGTATTCTGCCGAGTACATTTGAGTCTTATCGAGCGTATGGTAGCCAGAGGTACGTTTCATCATGGTGATAAGTTCAAGCTCAACGGCCATGGCGGGCAAACGCGCTTCAATTTGATTGATGGCACGCATGTCGCCTTGCAGTAACATGATGAAGGAAAATTCTTTACCAAATATCGCCATACGACTGTCAAGAATATTACATTCACACTCGCTTGCTAGGTTAGTAAGCTCACTGACACTACCGTTTCTATCTGCGCCCATGGCAGTTAGTACAAGATATTGAGACATTCGTCGCCGTTTTTTGAATAAATAAAGGGCGGCATTGTAACTTACTTAACCTTAAATTATTAGTTACCTACAAAAAATTATCGCTACTGGTGGAATTATCGCCACAAATCATCGACTAAGCGGCTTTCACCTTGTTATTAGCATGACTGCCAAGTACCATGAGCGCAGTTTGTTGTAGTGAAAATAGTTAACAAGTTTACGGGTATGTTTAGAGGAAGCATTGTCGCTTTAATTACGCCATTTACCGAGCAAGGGCAAATAGACTATAGCGCCTTAGCTCAGTTGATTGATTGGCATATAGCTCAAGGTTCGCAAGGGCTGGTAATCGCTGGAACAACGGGTGAGTCTGCAACTCTATCAGATAATGAAAAAATTGAGCTCGCTCGCTTTAGCGCAAAACAGAGCGCAAAACATAGTGCAGGGCGTATTCAGGTGCTTGTCGGTAATGGTTCCAATGCCACAGCACACGCTGTTGAGCTCACTAAGCAACTCAACGATACCGGTATCGATGGCTACTTAACGGTCACCCCGTACTACAACAAGCCAACTGAACAAGGTTTACTAGCACACTACAGCGCGATTAACGCAGCAAGCGAATTACCCATACTGCTTTACAATGTGCCAAGTCGCACAGGCTGTGATTTATCGCCAAAGCTTGTCAGCCTGCTTGCGGAACTATCTCACGTTTGCGGCATCAAAGATGCGTCAGGTGAACTATCTCGCATAGATGAACATCGCCAGTTATGCCCAGAAAACTTCGCGCTGCTTAGCGGTGACGACGAATCTGGCACAGAGTTTTGTAAACTCGGTGGTGACGGTGTAATATCAGTGACCGCTAATGTAATGCCAAAGGCAATGGCGCAAATACAGCAGCTTATAGAACAAGAAAAATTCCAGCAAGCTGAGTTAATTGACCAGCAGTTGGCAAAATTACATAAACATTTATTTGTTGAGTCAAACCCGATCCCAGTTAAATGGGCGATGAGCGCAATAAACCGTTTACCTAGCGCCCATATGCGTTTGCCTTTATGCCAATTAACTCCTGCAGGGCAGGCTGTTATGTCGGCAACGTTAACTGACTTAACACAACATTTTCAGGAGATTTAATGAGTCGTCGTAGTCTTTTATTATCGGTATTAGCACTTTCCGTTTCGGCATGTAGTAGTGTTCGTCATAACCAAGCTTCCGGCGATTTTGAATATGCAACTGGTGAAGAAGCAACGCCTTTAGTCGTGCCGCAGTCACTGGATAAACCAGCAGCGAAGAACGACTTTGAGGTTGCTAGTGTTAAAAATACCCAAGGCCCAGTGGGTCAAGCAGTTGATGTTCGAGCACCATCGCTGGTTTTGCCTATCGCAGCATCTTCGCGTGTTGTGCCAGAAAATGATGATGCCATTATTTGGTTTGATAAAGTGCTTGAAGACAAGGACTTAGCAGAATTCATTGAATTAGCCGTTAAAGATACCTTGCTGGAAAGCAGTGTTGAGCTTAATAGCCTTGCTGATAAACCGTTATCATTTGAGTCTGATTGGTTTCACAGTGAAGAAGAGTCAGGCTGGATTTTCAAACAAGTAGACGCCTCTGAAAGCATGCGTTTTCGCTTTGACCTAACAACTAAGCCACACGGTCGTAGCGTTTCATTGCAAGTCTCGATGATTGACTACATGAAAACCGACCAATCAGGCTCAACTAAAACACCAAACATTATTGACAAGCATCGCGCGGAAATGGCGTTGCTAAACGAAGTTACAGCAACTGTTGATTATAAATATCGATTGCAGCAACGAGAAAATCGCTTAATGCGCGCTAATCAAAAATTAGTAACTGTTGGTGAAAACCCTCAGGGTGAAGCGGCTTACGTGGTTGAAATGGAAACAGACTTGTTATGGTCAAACCTACCGATCTTTTTTGAACGATACGGTTTTGATATTGCAGATTTGAATGAAAGCAAAAAGATTTACTTTGTTGATTTCACGAAACCAGATATTAGCCTTTGGGATCGAATTTGGGGCGATGATGTGCCGGTTATTGAACTTGGCAACGCCAGCTACCAATTCCACTTGAAACCCTTGGCTGAATCGCAAAGCACCGCACTAACCATTTACAATAGTGAACAACAAGCATTAACGAAAGAAGTGTTAGAGCAAATCTTCCCAGTAATGGAACCTGCGCTTTCTTTCCGAGATTTGTAAGCGTATTACTGAGTGCTAACAAGTAATACATAACAAAAAGCTCCGTTTATCGGAGTTTTTTGTTTTTAAGTAATTGTTTCGCCAGAATGATGACGTCGTCTAGTACTTGTTATTTAGGTTATTACATTGCTTACGCGCAAAAACTTACGTGCAAAAACTTAAGCGGCTTATAAATTTTTTGTTTTGTTAAAGCTAGGTAATGCGTCATCTTGCGCTTTTTTCGGACTGCGTGGTAAGGTTTCTTCCAAGTCGTTCAAGCCTTTTTTACGCATCGGTTTTTGTGCTGTTTTATGCACTGTACTAAAGTTACCAACGATAAATAAAAATACCGCCACGATAATTAGAATAACTACCCAATGATTATCCATGCGGATAAGCTCCAATATTCATAATATAAGTGTCGTAGAGTTCGTCTAAATTACTCAAAATAGCCGATTTTCCGGCAATTTCTGCCTGTTTAATACAATCGGCTAGGCAATCTAGGGTTAAGCTAGTTTGAAAATCGCTAGCACTGTCAAAATGTGATATATGCCAAGGCTCTGCTGCAACGCCACCTCGGTAGTTATCGTAAGGAAAGAAAAAGCCAAAGTCACTAGCGTGCTTAGCAAGCCATGTACTTAACCGGTGCATTGGGCCGCCTGTTTGGTATTCCCATTGCTCAAGCTTGAGCGTTTGATTGTCGCTAAGCAGGTTACTTGCGTAAACATCTAGGTCTGTTCCCCAATGGTGGCGGCTGGCGCCGGGCAGGGCAGAGAATAACATAATAGCTTTGATTTTTTCTAAATCGCTAAACGAGCTCATATCGACTGCTTGCTCATTGGCATCAAGTACTGGCAGTTCGCCATTAAACTTTCTATTCCAGATGCTCAACTGTCGATCAAAAGAGCGGAAGCTGCTGGCAAGTGTTAATGTTAGTTGCTCGTGAGCAGCGGCCTCAACCATGGATTGCCAAGCATGGTACACCTGATGGTTTATACCGTGACGTTCATCCAGCCACTGAATATGCTGGGCTTCTATACCTGTTACCGTTGTTACAGTTATCGATTTAGTCAAATTTCACTCGTTTATACAATTCGCTAAGTGCCTTTGTGAGCCTTATTCGGTTTATTTTACATTGCTGAAAAGGTTGCTTTAGGCGCGCTAATCAGCGCCTTTTGGGCACAAAATATTGACCATGCTGTGATAATAAATATCGACAAGCTTAATTAAGTCTTCACAAGAAACGCATTCATTCACTTGATGAATGGTCGCATTGCATGGACCAAGCTCGATAACTTCGGCACCTGTAGGTGCAATAAATCGGCCGTCAGAGGTACCGCCAGATGTCGAAAGCTCAGTTGCTTGCCCAGTTACCTGTTCAATTGCATTGACCACGCCGTCCAATAGCACACCAGGTTCGGTAATGAATGGTTTACCGTTGTATGTCCATTTAATGTCGTAATCAAGCTGGTGACGAGTCAGGATTTCATTAACGCGGTTAACAATCGTTTGGTCGTCTAATTCTGTGCTGTAACGTAAATTAAACAGCGCAGTCAGCTGACCCGGTACAACATTAGTCGCGCCCGTTCCACTGTGAATGTTGGTTAACTGAAAACTGGTGGCAGGAAAGTAATCATTACCTTGATCCCATTCAGTCTGACTAAGCTCAGCCAACGCAGGGGCGGCAAGGTGAATAGGGTTAATGACATGATCAGGGTAAGCAACGTGACCTTGTTTACCTTTGATCACTAACTCGCCAGAAATAGAGCCGCGACGCCCATTTTTAACCACATCACCTACTTGGTGTGAACTTGATGGCTCACCGACAATGCAGTGATCTATCTTTTCATTGCGCGCTTCAAGCGTGTCAATGACGCGCGTGGTACCATTGATAAACGGCCCTTCTTCGTCGCTGGTAATTAAAAAGCTAATAGAGCCCTGATGATCAGGGTGATCGGTAACAAAGCGCTCAGTGGCCACTATCATTGCAGCCAGCGAACCTTTCATATCGGCAGCGCCACGGCCGTAAAGCATATTATTATGAATGACAGGGTTAAAAGGTGCAGTGTTCCAGTGCGTTAAGTCTCCGGGTGGCACAACATCAGTATGGCCGGCGAAGCAAAACAGCGGTTGCTGTTGGCCTTTTCTTGCCCACATATTGGTCGTGTCTTCAAACACTAAACTTTCAATGTCAAAGCCGAGCGGTGCTAACCGCTCAGCCATTAACGACTGGCAACCCGCGTCTTCTGGTGTAACAGATTCACGTGCAATTAGCGCTTTCGCAAGCTCAATAACAGGATGGTTCATTATAAAAATTTGTCAGCGAAAATATCTGCTTTAAAGCCTACCACAACTTGTTCGTTAACAAGAGTGACTGGGCGTTTGATGAGCGTAGGCTCTGCCAGCATAGCGGCTTTGGCAGTTGCTTCGTTTAGGTTATTTTTAATATCGTCTGCTAAGTTTCGAAAACTGGTACTGCGTTTATTAAGTAATTGCTCCCAAGTTGCTTTTTCAAGCAAAGAGGTCAGTAGCTCATCACTAAGACCATCTTTGCGAAAGTCGTGGAAATCGTGCTCAATATTTTGCTCTGCTAACCATTTTCTTGCTTTTTTTACTGTGTCACAGTTTGGAATGCCGTATAGGGTTGTCATGTTAGTCTCTTATAATGCGGTAATTATTATGGCCAAGGGCATCAATGGCTTTATTGATTAGGTTATCTTTCACCAGAATATAATCAGTGTCGAACGTCGAAATCGCGAATATACTGATTTTCTCAGCCGCTAGAATACTTGAAATACGGGATAAAATACCCGTTAGGCTAAAGCCCAATGGGCCGACAACTTCCAAAGCTCGCCAATCTTTTTCCACATCTTCACTGTCCAGTGTAATGGCTTGCGGTAACACTAATGATACTTCGTCGTAAGTTTTGGCGATAAAGTAAATAGGCGCTGAAAAAGCTTCCGGTGGAATGGCACTTTCTGGCGCTAAACTATGTATCGCAAAGGTTTCCGAGAGCAATTGTAATGTCAGAGTGTTACTGGTCATATTTGCGTCTATTGTCGGCATTAAAGAGTTTGTATCTTAGCAAGTTTTACCGCCGTTGACTAACCGCTGGTTTTAGCGTTTTGTATACAAGAATTATAGTTTTATGCAGTTAAGCGTAAATTTGAGCGAAAACACCTAAAAAGCTTAAGTAAAGATCGCTTTTTAACGCCAGTAAATTGCCAAGTTGCTCAAATTGGGTAAAAAATGATATCCACAAAACCTGTGGATAAGTTTGTTAGCAAACCATGGGAAAGGTTTAAAGCCTATGAATTATAAAGGAAAATATAATGGCTCGTTTTTTGACTAGTTAAACATCAGCAAAAAACAGGATAAAAGGGTTAAAAATAGCGGCTTTTATCAAAGCCGCTACAATTTGGTGCATCATAACCAATTAAATTAGCTTGATATGGCGAAAAGTGTCAGACTTTTTTACTTATCTGCTTGAATTGCCGTCAATGCGATGGTGTATACAATATCATCAACTAGCGCGCCACGAGATAAGTCGTTGACCGGCTTAGCCATACCTTGCAGCATTGGGCCAATACTGATCAAGTCAGCAGATCTTTGTACAGCTTTGTACGTCGTATTACCAGTATTTAAATCTGGGAACACAAATACGGTTGCTTGACCGGCAACAGGGCTGTTTGGTGCCTTTTTCTTGGCAACATTTTCCATAATTGCCGCATCGTATTGCAGTGGTCCATCGATTATCAAGTCAGGGCGTTTTGTCTTCGCAATTTCTGTCGCTTTTGTTACTTTCTCAACATCAGCGCCAGAGCCCGAAGTACCTGTACTGTAACTGATCATTGCAACTTTCGGCTCGATACCAAACTGCGCTGCAGAATCGGCAGATTGAATTGCAATATCAGCTAATTGCTCAGCATCAGGATCTGGGTTAATCGCACAATCGCCGTACACCAGTACTTGGTCAGGCAACAGCATAAAGAATACTGACGAAACTAGGCTAGAGTCAGGTGCTGTTTTTACCAGTTGCAGTGCAGGGCGGATGGTATTAGCTGTCGTGTTCACGGCACCTGAAACCAGACCATCAACTTGACCAAGTTGTAGCATCATAGTGCCAAGTACAACGTTGTCTTGCAGCTTTTCACGTGCCACAACATCGGTTAAGCCTTTGTGCTTACGCAGTTCAACCATAGGGCCGACGTAGTTTTCGATAATCTCTTTTGGATCTGTGATGATCACGCCCGAAGATAAGGTGATACCTTGTTGCTCGGCTAAACGTAGAATTTCTTCTTTGTCACCTAATAGCTGACAGCGGGCAATGTTGCGCTCTGCACAAATGGCGGCGGCTTTAATCGTGCGAATGTCATTACCTTCCGGTAAAACAATGAGCTTATCGGCATTGCGGGCTAATACGGTTAGCTTGTGTCTGAAAGCTGGCGGTGAGAATTGACGGTTAACGGCTACGTTTTCAGTGAATTCGCCTACCCAGTCGTGATCAAGGTGATCGGCAACAAACTGCTTCACTTTGTCTTGGCGCTGAACATCATCTTCTGGCATTTCTGGGTTGAAACTCATGATGTAGCGAGAAGTTTGCCATGTGTCAGATTGCACCGAAAGCACAGGTAAACCAGCATCTAAGGCTTGCTGACAAAGCGCTTTTACATTGTCGTTTGGCACATAACCGTTAGTTAATAGTAGCGCGCCAACTTTAGTACCGTTTAACGCTGATAAACAAGTAGCAACAATAATATCAACGCGATCGCCCGGGGTAACAATGAGTCGGCCGGCAGCTAAGTGACTGGTTAAGTTGGCGACTGAGCGGGCACAAAACGAAACGCTGCGAATTCGACGATGCTCGTAGTCACCTTCATTGAGCACGTCAGCACCTAAATAATCTGCAATATCTTTCACTCGTGGCGCGATTAAATCGTGCTCCCAAGGAATGGTACCAAGTAATCGAAAACGCGTATCGTTAAAAATACTAAGGTTTTGCCAACTGTCTAAATCAAGTGTTGGCTGAGCGTCGTGTTCTCGCGGCAGCAAACCGTATTCGTCAGTATCTGGCGAATTGACTTTGTTAATGATACAGCCGACTAAGCGTTTACTTTTTAAACCACCATATGTTGCGGCAGAAACTTCAATGCGATCTTCAAATTCTTCCAGTGAATCATTATCAGGTGATGCGACTAAGACGACATTAACCGATAGGGCTTGTGATACTTCGCGATTAAAGCGCGCGGCATAAGGTTGTCTGGTGGTCGGAATTAACCCTTCAACGATAACAATGTCGTATTCTTGTGTTAGCTTGCTGTACGTTTCTACAATTTGCTCTAACACAACTTCGAGATCGCCATCGCCCATTTTTTCTTCAACATAACTAATCGGTAAGCTAAGTGAATCTGGGTTGGCACTTTCTACTTTTCGGCCACGGCGTACATTGCGCGCTGGCTGAGAAATAGGCTTGTAATGAACAACATTAAGACCTTGTTGCTGACAAGCGTGATACAAACCGAGTACCACACTGCCAAGGCCAACACCAAAGCCAGCAGGGACTAACATAACTTGATGTGACATGAGTTATCCTTGAATTAATTGGTGAGTTTGATTTGCAATAACCCACTCTTCGTTAGTCGGCACAACTAATACTGCAGGTGATTGAGCGGTAGCAATGTTAAGTGACTTTCCGCGAATGGCTTGCGCATTTAGCTCAGGATCAATTGCTACACCAAGCACGGCCAGTTGTTTTACGATTTGTTCACGCACATAATCAGAATTTTCACCAATACCACCAGTGAAAATAATACCGTCTAATTTCGATAAGCTCACCGTCATTGCGGCAAGTGACTTAGCAATCGTGAAACTGAATACATCTAAGGCCAGTTTTGCTTGCGGGTTGTTTTGTTCTAGCGCTTGTTCTTCAAGCGTACGGCAGTCGTTGCTAATGCCAGATAAGCCCAGTAAGCCACTTTCTTTGTTAAGCATAGTATCAACTTGCTCAACCGTATAACCACAGTGTGTGGTCAGATGGAAAATTACGCCAGGGTCGATATCACCACAGCGTGTACCCATAGTAACACCCGCTAGCGGCGTGAAGCCCATACTAGTATCAACGCTTTGACCAGCTTCTATTGCGGCCAAACTACAACCATTGCCTAGGTGCACGGTGACTAAACTTAATGCTTCTATGTCTTTATCTAACATGGTGGCTGCTTCGCGACTGACAAAGTAGTGGCTGGTGCCATGGAAACCATATTTGCGAATGCTATGTTCTTTGTACAACTGTTGTGGCACAGCATATAAAAAGGCTTTGTTTGGCATCGTTTGGTGGAATGCTGTGTCAAATACCGCGACTTGTGGTAAGTCAGCAAATGCCGCTAACGCCGCTTCAATACCTTGTATATTGGCAGGGTTATGAAGTGGTGCTAGATTGCTAAGACTTTTCAGTTGCGCCATGACTTCATCGTTAATCAAGGTTGGTTGATGATACATTTCACCGCCGTGTACCACACGATGACCAATAGCGACTATGCTTTGAGTTAGGCTGTTCGTTTGTAAAAACTCGATTAATGCAGCTAATGCCGCTTGATGGTTGTATGGCGCTGCTAACGAAAGCGTTTGCTTTTCACCGTTAAACTTGATGGTAATTGACGCATCACTAGCACCTAAACGTTGTGCTAGGCCAGAAAGCGATTCTTCTTTGGTTGCAACATCAATTAGTGCGAATTTTAATGAGGAACTGCCACAGTTAATGACAAGGATAGTTTGTTTAGTCATAGCCACTCAAATTTGGTTGTTTGTACAATACCAAATTGAATAATTATTTGATCACTCAGCGAGGATTTAAAGGCTCATAGACAAGGCTTGGCGTGTAGAGAATGGTCATTCCCTTTTTGCTTAACGGAAAGCAAACGCCATAACGCAGTATATGAGCCTTTAAAACTCGCCCTTGGGAATGCATAAGCAGCATGATAACTGCACAAAATTCAATTGATGTAGAACAACTATATCGTCATAAATTTCGTTTGTTCTAATACTGCTTATGCCATTCTGAGAGACTAAATAATTAATCAAATTGGTATCATAGCTTCATAAGGTTAGTCTATTTTGCCAAAATACAGTTTAAGTATTTGCTCTAATTGTACTATGTGTGATTTACAATTAGAAATCCGATTACTCTTTTTTACTGTTTTTTACCAAAGGTATGGTTTACATTTAAAGCTATGAAATTAAGTGTCTCTGCATTAATCAAACTGGGTTATCAATACATGGAGCTTTGGCCAAAAAGGCCGGAGTTGGCTCAGTACTTTGCTGAATATAAAACGGTACGATTTGCTCGCTTGGTGGTTAACTATGCACCAGGTTTAGCGGTGTTGTCGTTGATTTTGCAATTGGGCCTACAACCCACAAATGGCTTAGTGATGGGCTTGTTTTATTTTATCCTGTTATTGTCTATGCCAGTTCAGGCTATGGTTATGCTAGGCGTAAATGCCGATAAAGTGCTACCACCATCGCTTGCTGCTTGGTATAAGCAAGGGGTTGCTCGCTATAATCAGCAGGGCGGCTCAATAAAGCTTTCGGTGAACAAACCTAAATACCTTGATTTAGCCAAGCTATTAAATATGACCTATCAGCAAGCTAAAAAGTAGTATGGCTGATAGGTGCTCACTGTAGCTATTCCCTTATTCCTTAATTCCTTTAACTCCCGTAAGCCCCTTAGCTCTTTTGATAAAGCTTGATCAGAAAATCTGCTTGGCAGGTAAAGTCTACTTGTTTAGCTAACCACTCTTTGACCTGCTCACTGGCTTTAAATGCAAATGGTGTCATTGACAATAGGTTTAAACAATCTTCGCCAGTGGCTAATGTCATTGGATAACTCAATTGCCATTCATCGACTAGCGTTAATTCGGTAATTGGTTGCCTGGTTTCGTCGTGCGGCAACGCTTGTTGATAAACTTGCTGTTTGAGCTCGGCTAGGTGATTAGCACCTGGAGTTACTGTGATCAGGTAGCCTTGAGCAGCTAATACACGGGTAAATTCTGGCTCTAGAATTGGCGCGTAAATTGAAACAATCCAATCAAAAAAGCTATCTGCAAATGATAACTTTGACAAGGTGCCCACGCTAAAGTGACAGTCGCGATATTTTTTACCGGCCTTTTTGATGGCCTCCTTGGCAATATCCACACCATAAACCTGATTGTTCTCTTGCTTATGTTGGTGAGTGTAATAACCTTCACCGCAGCCAGCGTCTAGCAGTTTACCTGTGGCCAGACCAAACTCCTGATATTTCGCGACAAGACATTCAATTAGCGGTTGATAGTAGCTTTTTTCTAGAAAAGCACGGCGGGCATTTACCATGGCTTTATTGTCGCCCGGGTTTTTAGAGTGCTTGAATTGAACGGGCAACAAGTTGACGTAGTTTTCTTTCGCCAAGTCAAAACAATGGTTTTGCCCGCAGCGGTAAATGCTATTTGTCAAAGCCAAAGGGCTTTGACAAATAGGGCAGCTATATTCGGCAACTTTTACTGACATTGCTTACTCGCGGCTACTTAAATGTTGACCAAATTGGCGCATGATCTGAAGGTTTCTCAATACCGCGCAGTTCATAATCAACGTCAGATTCGACACAGGTTTTGGCTAATGCAGAAGTTGCTAACACAACATCAATACGCAGGCCGCGATTGTCGTCAAACCCTTTTGAGCGATAATCGAACCAAGAGTAACGCTCTGTTTTTTCTGGGTGTAATTCACGGAAAGTATCTTTAAAGCCCCAATTTAATAGCGTTGCTAACCACTCGCGCTCTTCTGGCTGGAAGCTACATTTACCTGTTTTTAACCAGCGTTTACGATTCACTTCGCCGATGCCGATGTCTAAATCAATCGGGGAAATATTAATGTCACCCATAATCACGATGTTTTCGTCAGGTGTGTGGTGCTCGTTTAAATAGGTCATTAGATCTTTGTAGAATTGGCGCTTATACGGGAATTTAGTTTCGTGGCTAATATTGTCACCCTGCGGGAAATAACCGTTTAGCACGGTAACTTTTTCACCGGTGCTATTTGTGGTTTCTACCATTATCATGCGACGTTGTGCTTCTTCCGTATCTGTTGGGAAGCCTTTCATTACTTTATCTGCTGGCTTTTTACATAGCATAGCAACACCGTAATGGGCTTTTTGACCATGAAAATATACGTGATAACCCATAGCCTCGACATCTGCTAAAGGAAAGGCCTCATCATGTACTTTAATTTCTTGTAGGCCAATAATATCAGGCTGGTGCTTGTCTATTACCGCTTGTAGTTGATGAAGTCTGGCACGTAGGCCATTGATGTTAAATGAGATTATTTTCATGGTTAGCTATCTACTTAAGTCACTTGGGCTGATTTACAAATGCTTGGCACATTGTTAGCGCCTCATAAATTTATGGATGATTTGCCAAATCACGCGCCAAAATTGGAATGTAGGGTATTAGAAAACAATTGTTTACTGATGGCAACGACTGCTTGCTAGATTTAATTGTAACTAATGAGTAATTATGATGAATGAGAAGTTGCTCAGTAGTGGTTGATTCTGCCAATTCGCTGAGGGCGTCACGCCAACATAAAACTAATGGCAAAGTTGACCACTTTTGGGGCTAGAGGCATTAAAAATTAGATTTTAGATTAATCTATTTTTAACAACTTTATAGCATTTTGTAACTTAATGTAGCTATTGGGTAACACCTTGTAGTTTAAGTTGTTATCTCGGTATAAGTTATTTATGGTTAAGCACAGTCAAGACAATAAAAACGGCAGTATGTTGCAGGCTAAGTTGGTAAAAAAAGCCAGATAACACATGCAATTATTGCGATAAATAGGCAAGATTATGGACTGTTAACGAAAAATAACGGTTTATAACAACGATTGGAGTGAAAATGTCAGATAACATGTCATCGGTAAAAAAAATACTTTTGGTGGAAGATGACCGCCAACTATCTGATCTAGTAACAGATTTCTTAACGACTGAGGGTTTTCATGTAAAGCAAGAGTTCCGTGGCGACACTGCTGCGAAACGCGTTGAAAGTTTTACACCAGATTTGATTATTCTCGACGTTATGTTGCCTGGCAAAGACGGCTTTGCTGTTTGTCGTGATGTAAGAGCAACCTATAACGGACCGATTTTGATGCTTACAGCCAAGGGAACTGATTTTGATCAGGTACTTGGTTTAGAAATTGGTGCTGATGACTATGTAATTAAGCCTGTAGAGCCACGTGTTTTACTGGCAAGAGTGAATGCTTTATTGCGTCGTGGTGAACTGGCAACAGATACCAAAGACAAAGAAGTGTTGAACATTGGTGAGCTATACATTAACCGTGGTTCAAGGCAAGTGACCTTGCACGAAGAAAGTATTGAGCTGACTAGCCAAGAGTTTGATTTATTGTGGTTACTTGCAAGCCGAGCTGGAGAAGTACAAAACCGTGATTATATATACAAAGCCGTTGTTGGCCGCGAGTATGACGGTATGGACCGAAGCGTTGATGTACGCATTTCTCGCCTTCGTAAAAAACTACACGATAGCAACGACACACCATTTCGTATCAAAACTATCTGGGGTCAAGGCTACTTATTCGTTCCTGATGCATGGAACTAGCATTCCCTTCAATTTTCGCATGGCAGGCAGTAATAGCTCGCCATGCGCAGCCAGCATTGTGAAAACCCCGTATTAAATGAAAACTTTTGTCAAAATAGGGCGCTCGTTTCTCAGCCTATACTTCCTGATTACCTTAACTTTTATCGTTGCCTCTTGGTTGCTCGATGAAGTGTGGAACTCGTATATGGAGCAAGATATTGAGTCCTACACTGGCTACAAAACCATGTTGCATGCGATTGGCGATTATGTCACCAATCACCCACAAGAAGAGTGGCAACAAGTCGTTGAAAATGCGGCGACTCGCTATCATTTACCGCTTTCGTTAGTAAAAATTGCTGATATTGAATCGCAAGGTATAGCTGGTGAGCGACGTTTGCTCGGTGCTGGCAATACTTATGTATACATTGAAAAAGACACGGTTTCGCTACATCACTTAATCGCGGGCTCTGAATTTGTGATCACGTTAGGGCCAACAGAGATGCCAACGAGGCCGAGAGCCGAAACCATGGTTCGAGTGTTAGTGCTGATAGCCTTGGCTGTGATGATTCTCGTGTGGCTGTGGCCAATCTCTAGAGATCTACACGCGCTTCGTAAAGTGACTAAAGAGTTTGGTACTGAGCATTTTGATGTTCGCGCCCAAAAACCTAAGTCCATTATGATGGCAGGGCTAGTGCATGGTTTTAACGCCATGGCTGAGCGGATTAAAGATTTGGTTGATGCGCACAAAGAGTTAACGACGGCAATGTCGCATGAGCTAAGAACGCCCCTAGCACGGAGTAAATTTGCATTGCAAATGCTAAGCCATGCGAGTGACGAAACAAAACGACAAAAATACGTAAAGCAGATATGCGGCGACATTAACGAGCTTGAGAGTTTAGTAAATGAGCTGCTTGAATACGCCTCCCTTGAAGATGACAAACCTAAATTAAACTTTGGTGAGCATAACCTTGACGATATTATCAGTCGGCAGATAGGGCTTGTCGGTGGCCAATGCGTGCAAGTGAGCTACAACGCACCTGATATCCCAGTTATAGCCGATTGTGATCGTCTATACATTGAACGAGCATTGAGTAATTACATTTCTAATGCCATTAAATACGGTGATGGCCTTGTGGTTATTTCGTGTGAAACAAAGGAACAAGACTGCGTTATCAAAGTAGAAGACAATGGCAATGGTGTCGATACTTGCATTGAAAATACCTTGTTTGATGCATTCTCTCGCGCAGATGACAGCCGAAATAAGGAAACTGGTGGTTTTGGCTTGGGACTTGCGATTGTTAAGCGTGTGCTTGAGTGGCACGGTGGTCGTGTCTATACAGAGAAGAGTCGCTTAGGTGGTGCGTGTTTCGTGATGCAATGGCCAATAAAAGGCCAATAGCTTCCTCTTACAGCCTCAATAGCCACACTATGGCAAAAAATTAACAATTTGGGCAATAGGCGAATATCACTTGAAACCCATATTAAATTTTAGATTAAGTTTTAGTCTATTCGCCTGCTGCTATCTTTTGTTCAATTTTTTTGGTTAACGTTTAATCGCTAACTTGAGGTTGAAAATCACACTGATTGCTTCAGTGCCTAATGACTAATTTGGTCTATATTTATTCGGTATGTTCACCCTTTGAACAGTTAACTAAAACTTCCCACTTATTTGACAATTTTTTCTAAAGGTTAAGCAATCTGCGCCGATATGTTAGTTGTTCCACTAGCAGTATTATTGGCAGCAAACCCTTTGATAGAAAACATCCATCTTCAACATGAGCACCAACTTGGTGAATCGCTAAATAAATGCGTTCATCATGAAAGACGTGCTGATTTTTCGTTGATGCTCGCGATGTTAAATGATGATGTACGTCAGCAAAGCCAGTTTCTTATGCCAAAAACTGAGCAAAGCGTCGCTGAAATCACTGATGCGCGTTTACGTGCTGAACTAGAACTTCCAAAACCTGCTTCATTAGGCATAACTAACAGCAATCAAATCGCTCAATATGATCAAGCGGCACTGGCTGAGCAAGACTTAATGGCGTCCATTAAATTGAGTGATGCACTTAACCCTAAGCCAATTAGCTTTCGCGATAATAAACATCATCTACCGACACATGTTGTTGGTAATACGAGTATTCATTGCCAAACTCGCAGTCTTTCTGGTTCAGAGGAGTTGGCAGGCACCAAAGAAAGTACCGTTTCTGAACCACAAGAGTCATCACCTAAACGTATGCAGCTTGATGCAAAAGGTTGGTTGAAATCGATTCAACATTCCTTAATTAAAACAGAGCAGCCGCTAATTACCGAGCAATTTGCCTAGTCACTTACTTGGCAACTCTTCTGCTTTTTAAATCTCTTTTTAATGCAAATTTCAATAAATACTTGATTATTCTGGCTGGTTAAAACGCTTATAAACTGCGTTGATATTTTTGAGATTAGCACAATTACTAACCTCAAAATGACGCCTTGCCAACATGGGTGCAGTTACTTAGGTTTTGCTTTGAGCATAAAACTTGTGTTTATGAATCTTTTTTCTGCGCCACAATTAACCAATCTATTTGTTCGTTTAATGTAATTCAAAGACTAGATTGCAGTATCTGGTGGGGCTTTGTTGTTGACTAGTTATCTTGCGCAGCACTTTTTGTACTTCTTACCGCTTAAGCAAGGGCAAGGATCGTTTCGTTTAATGGTTGCTATTTGTTCGTGCTTGATAATTTCACCATCGTGATAGCGCCATTGCTCGTTTTCTTTAATAAAGTTTGAACACTCACGCATTTCGTAAACTCCATCTTGGTGTAGATAAAATGCAGAAAACTCCACTTGGGCAGGTTGTGCTAATGGGTTGTGTTGATGAACAGTTAAACGTAGCCAAATATTTTCTTTAGCCCATTCTTCAATGTCTGATACGGAATTTGTTTGTTGGCTTTCTTGTGTGTATGTATCGAATATATATTGAGCGTGGCACTCTGAGTATGCTGAGAATCTAGAGCGCATTAACTGCTCTGCGTTGACTGGCAGTTTAGCTCCAGTTAGGAAAGGCTGGCAGCACAACGAAAAAGTCATGCCCGAACCACACGGGCAGGCTTTATCTTTGTTTACATTATCTATATTTGCCAAGGGAACATCCGGTAAAGAAAAAACCTTATTTTACGTGAATTAGTGCCTCAACAAAACACAGTGTGTTTTACCTAGATGAGCTAAATCCTGCAATTGTACTTGTTGCTCTGTGTTTAGTTGCGCATTAATAAGGACAACAGCTGCACAATTACCTTTCGTTAAGGCTTTTTCAATATTGGTATGTGCCACATTAACCTTATTGGCATGAACCCAAAGCACATTTTGGGTTTTCATTTTAGCTTGAGTAAGCGTATTCGCTGAATGTTGGCTTATACGCTTGTCACCGTAGTGATGCGAATTATGTGTTGTGGATTTATAAAAATCATCGAACGCATGGCTATCGCTGCTAATCACTAATACCCATTTATGACTCTCGCTGAAGCGTTGGCTTAGCAAGCTAATTTGCTGTTCTATACCCGTAGAGTCATTAACGATTTTCTCTTCAAACCAAGGGGTTAGTTGGTAAAGGTTACTTACTGAAGTTGCTTCATTGTTATCAATCGTTGTTTCACGTGTTGTTATTGGCTGTACTTTCATGCTGAAGTTCCTCGGTATAGAAATACTGTATAAATAAACAGTATATCTATTTTTGTTTAATTGCAAGTGTTGCTTGAATAAAGTTTGTTCAATTTTTTTGGGGGGATTAAAGCTTGCTGCCGCGCGGCGATTGATGCTAAGCGAAGCTAAATCAATTAAGCCGTTTTACTCGTCTGATATGCTGTGCCTTTGTAGCGATGTATAATTTCCGCGCTAATTTTTTGTCAGCTTTATAAGCATTATCCGTGTTCGCGGCGCTAATAAGGCTTGTGGTGGCAGTCTTATTAATTAGGAACCTTCGATGAAAATCTTCTCAGTGATTGTGGCAAGCACCGTAATTTTAATGACGAGCTCTACAATTGCGAAAAACGTCAACTCGTTGATCAAACCAAGAATTGTCGGTGGCCAAGTGGCAACTCAAGGTGATTGGCCATGGGTGTCGGCTTTGGTCATTACTAATGAGCAACCTTTATCGTTGCTAATTGCAAAAGACGGTGAAGTTGCAACTCAGCCATTTATGTTTAGTCCGCAAGGCGAGGCTAGGGGCGAAATTATTGATTGCGGGCTAGGCGCAAAGGCATGTACCAACGCTCAGGGTAAAATTTGTTTTATGGAGCGTGGTGAGGTGCCATTTGCCACTAAAGTTAATCACTGTGAAGCTGGAGGTGGCATAGGTGCAATTATTTATAACAATGCGCCTGGGCCAATATTAAGTGGCACTTTGTATCCAGATTTTGTTGGTACTATCCCTGTTGTTGCGATATCTCAAGAAGACGGTCAAGCATTTAAAGATGGTCTATTGGGTAGTCAAGTAGAAGTATCTGTGACAACGATAGTCGATGGTGCTCAAACATCATTTTGTGGTGCTAGCTTTTTAGGTGGCAAGTGGCTACTGACTGCATCGCATTGCGTGGATGGTGAAACAACTGACTCATTTAAAGTGAATATTGGTGAGTATGATTTATCTGATGGAGCCCAAAATGCACGTTCCGTTGCTCGCATCTATATGCATCCTGAATATGATCCTATTGCGCTTAATAACGATGTTGCATTGATTGAGTTAACAGAAGCAGCTAACGTTACGGCGGTTAACTTGGCGTCAAAAATTACCACTGATAATGCAGCGCTAGATCATCAAACGGTGACAGCGATGGGGTGGGGTGATCGTACGGGCTATCAGCCGGGGGAAGAGCATTTAGTTGATATTCCAGATGTATTACATCAAGTAGATTTAGAGTTGCTTACCAACCTTGAATGCAATACGACGTTAGTTAATTCCTTGATTGGCCCAGATAGTGACCCTAATCAAGGTGGAGTATCCGATAAAATGCTTTGTGCTGCGGTAGCTGGAGGTGGCAAAAGTTCATGCCAAGGCGACAGCGGTGGACCACTCGTACTAAATACAAACCAAGGTTGGCAACAAGTAGGCATTGTTAGTTGGGGGATTGGCTGCGCCGCTGATGGCTACCCAGGCGTTTATGCGCGTGTCGCGGAATTTAACGATTGGATTGATGGCATCTATCAAGGTATTGCTATTGAACAACATGCTGATTTTCATGTTGTTGGGGTTAATCGTACAGAAACCGCTTTAGTCAGAGTGTCTAACAACAGTGGGCAGGCTGTTAATCTTAACTATTCAATTGTCGGCGATTTGAGTTTTACTATTACTGATGGTGAGTGTTCGTCGCTGGCTATCGGCGCAAGTTGTGACTTAACAATCACTTATCAGCCAACTGAAGTTGATGATCATAGCGCAAGGTTAACAATCACTGCAGACGATACTGGCGTGAAAACAAGTTCCGCTTATTTGTCAGGACAAGCGATTGCTCCTATGCCGAGCTTTGACAATAGTCTGGCATCGGGTAAGGAAGTTAATTGGTATAGCGGTGGCCAACAAAACTGGCAGCAGAACACGAGTAATAGCAGTATTGAAAGCGGCGCTATTGAGCATAATCAATTAAGCATTGTGATGGCTCAAATTGAAGGTAAGGGAGAGCTAAGTTTTGAATGGGCGGTATCTTCAGAAGCCAACACTGAGAATTCAAGCGATCCATATGATGCACTTTATCTATTCATTAATGGGATTGAGTATAACCTTATCTCAGGTGAGCAAGACTTCGCGGCATTAACCTATACACTTGAAGGTGAACGAAACCGCGTGACTTGGGTATATCGCAAAGATCAGGAAACATCGGCAGGTAACGATAAGGCGTACTTGCGAAATATAGTGTTTACCGCAACAGAAGAGTCGGGTACTGACCTCGTTCCGCCAACACCATCAACCCCAAGTACGCCGAGCACACCATCTACACCGGCTCCGCCAACGGCACCAGAAACCGAGTCATCAACAGGCTCTTCTGGTGGAGGTTCAATAGCATGGTTATTGTCACTTTCCCTTTTATTGTTTTTCAGGCGAAAAGGGCAGTTTAGCTGGCCAAATATTCTGCCAACTTATAAAAGGTAACTTATCCTATATTTTATAGTTCGTTATTACTGCTTCATTGGCGTCTGTTTTTTACGAATCATTAGGGGTGGCATTTAAAGCTTACCTTTATATAAATTGTAAAATTTTTCGACTTTTTTGCTTTAAACCTCGTAGAGGATCTATTAAGGTGAGTTTGGAAATTTTGTTAAGGAAGTGTAAATGAAAAGATATGGGATAGCGGCAATCAGTGCGGCATTAATGGTAGCTTACCCTGTGGTAGCCAAAAACACTAATCCACTGGTAAAGCCGAGAATTGTTGGTGGTGAGCAGGCGGTGAATGGCGATTGGCCATGGATGTCGGCGTTAGTGTTTACTGGCGAAGAGCTAACAACCTCATTGGAAGTATCGGGCACAAGCTATGATACTGGCCCGTTTACCAATAGCCCAGCAGGTCAGGCAAGCGGCGAGCTTGTTGATTGCGGCATTGGCGATCAAGCTTGTAGCGATGCACAAGACAAAGTTTGTTTAATTGAGCGTGGTGAGATCAACTTTTCGGTAAAAGCGGAAAACTGTGAAGCTGGCGGTGGTGTTGGTGTTGTTATTTACAACAATGTTGACGGCGCGATTAATGGGACGCTAGGCGATGACTTTGCTGGTGGTATTCCGGTCGTTGCAATTAATCAAGAAGATGGCCAAGCGCTAAAGGCAAATAACCTAGGCGATATGGCAACGGTTTCTGTATCGAGTGAAGCGAGCCTAATTCAAGACTCTTCTTGTGGTGCAACATTCCTTGGTGGCAAATGGGTATTGACGGCTTCGCACTGTGTCGATAGTGCAAGCTCACAATTTGTCAAAGTGAATGTTGGCGAGCATGACCTATCCGATGGCGCAGAAAATGCTATCGATATCCAAACCATTTACATGCACCCAGAATTCGACGCCCCTAGTTTAAATAATGATATTGCGTTACTAGAGTTAGTGGAAACGGTTGATGCCCCAAGTGTCACCTTGGCATCTAAAGTTACCACTGACAATGCGGCCGCAGAAGCAAGCGATGTTACCGTAATTGGTTGGGGCGGTCGTTTGGGTTATGAGCCAGGCGAAGGACCTACAGGTGATTTCCCAGATATTTTACATCAAGTAGATTTACAACTGTTAAATAACCAAGAATGTCGAACCATTTTAGCCAATTCATTGTTTGGTGAAGGTGGCGACCCTGACCGAGCAGGTGTGACTGATGTCATGATTTGTGCCGCTGTCGCTGGTGGCGGCAAAGGTTCATGTCAAGGTGACAGTGGTGGCCCTCTTGTACTAAATACTAACGAAGGCTGGCAACAACTAGGTATCGTTAGCTGGGGCTTTGGCTGTGCAGCAGATGGGTTCCCAGGCGTTTATGCGCGTGTTGCTGAATTTGATGATTGGTTAACGGCAATCACTGAAGGTATTGCGATTAACCAAACGCAAGACTTCCATATTGTTGGAACTGAGCAAACTTTTAGCACGCAAGTAGAAGTGGTTAACAACGCCTCACAAACAGCGAATCTTACCTACAGTATTGAAGGCGATGATAGCTTCTCTGTTGCTGGAGATGAATGTTTATCGCTCACCGCGGGTGAACGTTGTCAGTTAACGGTTGATTACACGGCTAGTGCCGTGGGTGAGCAAACAGCTCGTCTAACCATTAACAGTGATAATAGTGAAATTACCACCAGCGAGACTTTCTTGGCAGGTCGTGCAATTGCGGCATCAAGTGATATTGAAAACACGGTTGGCGGCGATGAAAACATCACTTGGTATAACGGTGGTGAACAGGCTTGGCTTGCCAATAACGTTGACGGTGGCATTGAAAGCGGCGCAATTACTCATGATCAAGACAGTATCGTTATGGCTGTTGTAAGTGGTGAAGGTGAACTTAACTTTGAATGGTCGGTATCATCCGAAGAAAATGCTGACGATCCTGCCGAGCCTTACGACGCACTTTATGTTTACATCAATGGCGAACTAGTAGAGTTTATTTCAGGTGAAGTCGCATTTGAGCAAAAATCTTACGACTTAACGGGTGAAGAAAACCGTATTACTTGGGTATACAACAAAGACGGCTCTGCAAGTGAAGGCGACGATAAAGGCTATATTCGCAATATTAGCTTTACGCCGACAGCGGCTCCAGCTCCTGCTCCAGCGCCGACACCAACACCATCGCCGACTCCGGCAGCACCTAGTAGTTCTTCTGGTGGCGGCTCTATGGCATGGTTACTACCATTGTTATCGTTAGTGTGGTTAAGAAGAAAACACTAGCTTAGCTGATACTAGCTTAGGTGATTATTAACGGCAGCTTGTTAACATATTAATTTATATAGCTTTTCGTTAACCTGTTTAAAGGTCTGCATATGCAGGCCTTTTTTGTGCCAAATAGCTTAACATTAGGGAATGTTTATAGTTATCAGTTCATTGCGTTGCACGTGTTTCACTAAAATAAAGCAAAGCTGCATTAAATCGGTTCAACAGTTGCGTAAATAGCCATAATAATAAACTTAAGGTTATGTTATTTAAGGGAATATAAAGCTGGTGTGTATCTTGTATTAGTTGCTGTCTAAGCTTGGAAAAGTGGCGACTCACGCAAACCAGCATGCAAAAACAACAATTAAATGAACTTAACGTGCTACTTATCGAAGACGATAAGAAAAAAGCCGACATTCTGATGAGTGCCTTAGATCACTCACAATACTGTATTAAACACGTCGCATCTTCGGGTATGTCATTGCTCAAGCAAGTTGAACAACTGCAACCTGATGTCATTATTATCGATGTAGAATCCCCAAGTCGCGATATTCTCGACAGCCTCAGCATTATTTCACACGCCAATCCTAAACCTGTTGTCATGTTCTCGGAACAAGAAGATACCGAAACCATTAATCAAACAGTGAAATCTGGGGTTAGTGCCTATATTGCCGGCGATATAAATCCTATTCGGGTGCGCTCCATTTTAGATACCGCCGTCGCGCGTTTTTCAGAATACCAAGCGCTAAAAAGTGAACTGGTCAAAACCAAGCAAAAGCTTTCTAGCCAGCGAGTGGTTGAACAAGCAAAAGTTTGGTTGATGGAAACCAAAAGCCTAACTGAAAAAGAGGCTTATCATCGAATTCGCAAAATGGCGATGGATAACAGTCAGAAGCTAGAAGATGTGGCCAAAAATATTTTATCACTTGCGCAAATGTTGGAGAAATCATCATGAGCAGCACCAATATTCATAACATAGAGAATAACAAGCGCAATATCTCTCTTGGCTTTATGCCATTAACTGACTGTGCGCCACTTGTCATTGCCCATGAGTTGGGCTTTTTTGAGTCGCAAGGGCTAAATGTTACGCTGAAAAAGCAATATTCATGGGCGACCATGCGCGATAAGTTGCATGCAGGCGTGTTAGATGCTGCGCAGTTTCTTGCACCGATGCCGATTGCTAGCACGTTAGGATTAAGTGGCCCTGCGGTGAACGTTATTGCGCCTATGGTGCTGAGCCAAAATGGCAACGGTATTACCATCTCAATGGCGCTTTATGAAGAAATAAAGTTTGTTCATCAACGTCATCATATTGATTTACCCATTAGCGCTGCTTTGTTGAAACCTGTTATTGAGGCTAGAAAGAAAGCAAGCAAGCAAACTGACACGAAATTAAGATTTGCCACCGTTTATCCGCACAGTTGTCATTATTATCAATTACTGACGTGGTTCGAGCAAAATGGTGTTAATAAGGACGATGTTGATATCGTTATTATTCCTCCTGCCTCTATGGTTGAAGCGCTCCAAAGTGACGATATTGACGGCTTTTGTGTGGGTGGTCCTTGGAATGCCAAAGCAGTGCGTGATGGTGTTGGCGTTACAGGGGCAACATCTTGCGATATATGGCCTGACATGCCAGAAAAAGTACTGGCGATGAAACAGAGCTGGCAAGAGCAACACCCAGAAACCACGAAAGCGCTAATCATCGCGTTGCAGCAAGCATGCGATTGGCTGGCTACAGTGGCTAATCGCTTTGAAGCGGCACGTATACTTAGTCGGCACACCTATTTAGATTTACATTTGTCGGTTATCGCGCCGTCGCTTATTGGAAGCTGCCTCGTGCATCATCAACTATCACCACGTCACATTCCGAGCTATAACCGTTTTGCCCTTGATGGCAATGATACGATTAATAAACCGGAACTCTTCCATGGTGAATGGCTGTTGAGTCAGATGGTCAAACATCAACATATTCCTGCTGAAGTTAAGCTAGAAGCACTGATTGATAGTGTATTTCGACAAGATATTTATCAGCAAGCATTTGCAGAGCACGATGCTTTTGCAACACCAACTAAGGTAACGCCATTAAAAAGCACCAAAATGGTACCTTAGTGCGCCAAACTAATGCATTGGCAGGTTAACAGCATTTAACACAAAATCATCACTAGGGTATGCAAAGTCAATAAAAATAAGGGTTTAGAGTAAATGTTCAAAGTTGGCACTAAACCTGAATAGTAATAATTGAAGTTATCAACGTTTGTAGTTGGGTCAAACGAAAACAAAAACCAACCCTGCAACGGCTGTGGGTATAACTCGCCTAGAACCAAGCATTTTAGGCAACAAAAAATTACGCGTTAATAAACAAGTAATAACACAACAATTTATTTAACTAATTACACCGCAAAGGCGTGGTAACCGATTAGTTTGGCATAGTAGCCCGCATGCACGTGGTAATGATCCCCATGATCAAACCTCAGGTGCAGCGGGCTTTTTTTATTTGGAGGAACGGATGTTTAAACACCTATTAAAACAACCTAAACATTTCTGCCGTAAAATAATGGGTCAAGCGCTTGTAGCCGGCCTTTGTCTTTCGAGCAGTGTCGTAAGCGTTAGCGTTAGTGCCGAGGAGTTAGGGTATCCAGAAAAAGAAGAGCTAAAATTCGGTTTCATTAAACTTACAGATATGGCGCCTATCGCCATTGCTTATGAAAAAGGCTATTTCGAAGACGAAGGTTTATACGTCACGATTGAAGCGCAAGCAAACTGGAAAGTTTTACTTGATGGTGTGATTGATGGCCGCCTAGACGGTGCTCATATGCTAGCGGGTCAGCCAATTGCTGCAACCATTGGTTATGGTACAAAGGCTGAAATCATTACACCGTTTTCAATGGACTTAAATGGTAACGGCATCACAGTTTCTAATGAAATTTGGAAACAAATGAAGCCAAACATTCCTAAGCAAGCTGACGGTAAGCCAGTTCACCCGATTAAAGCAGATGCCCTTAAGCCAGTGGTTGAGAAATACTCAGAAGCGGGTAAGCCATTTAATATGGGCATGGTATTCCCAGTGTCTACCCATAACTATGAGTTACGCTACTGGTTGGCGGCAGGTGGTATTCACCCTGGTTACTACGCACCACATAAAGGCGACACATCAGGTCAAATTGACGCTCAAGCATTACTTTCGGTAACGCCGCCACCTCAAATGCCTGCCACGTTAGAAGCTGGCACTATCTACGGTTACTGTGTGGGTGAACCTTGGAACCAGCAAGCAGTATTCAAAGGTATTGGTGTACCTGTTGTTACTGACTACGAGATCTGGAAAGACAACCCAGAAAAAGTATTCGGTATCACCAAAGCGTTTGCTGAAAAATACCCTAATACCACTATTCGTTTAACGCGTGCACTCATTCGCGCTGCGAAATGGTTAGACGAGAACAACAACGCTAACCGTCCAGAAGCGGTAAAAATTCTATCGCAGTCAAACTACGTTGGTGCTGACTACGATGTGATTGCAAACAGCATGACAGGCACTTTTGAATACGAAAAAGGTGACAAACGCGCTGTTCCTGATTTCAACGTATTCTTCCGTTACAACGCAACTTACCCGTTCTATTCAGATGCCATTTGGTACTTAACACAAATGCGTCGTTGGGGCCAAATCAGTGATGATAAGCCGGATAGCTGGTACTTCGATGTAGCGAAAAAAGTATACCGTCCAGACATTTACATGAAGGCAGTGCAATCATTGGTCGATGAAAAAATTATGCCAGCAACTGATTTCGCTTCGCTTGATGGTGAAGACGGCTTCCGCAGCCCGCAAACACACTTCATCGATAACATCGTTTACGACGGTACTAAGCCAAACGAATACATCAATAAATTTAACATTGGCTTAAAAGCTGGCGACAAGATTTAGTCGCCAGTAACAAAACCCAGTACTAGAAAAGTAAATAGAAAGTTATACAGCGTAGCTTTACGGTTAAGTGGCTAGTGTTACGCGCTTGGAGAGAAATATGACCACCTTAATACAAAAAATGACTACATCAGAAGGGCAGCCGAGCTGGGCAACCAATGCGTTGCGCTGGTTGTCAAATCACATCAAAGCTATTGTTTTGCCAATAGTTGGTATTGCGATTTTCCTGATAATTTGGTCGTTTGCTGCCAGTAAAATAGATACGTCGTTAGGTAAGTTCCCAGGCCCAACGGCAGTGGCGACTCAGGTGGTCAATTTATATCAAGAGCACAACACAGAACGCGAAAAAGAAGCAGCGTTTTATCAACGTCAAGAAGAGCGCAATGCCAAACGTGTTGCTAAAGATCCGAACTATGTACCTAAAATCCGTGCATATACCGGTAAAGAAACCTTTATCGACCAAATCGGCACTAGCTTGATTACGGTGATGAGTGGTTTTGCTGTCGCGGCGGCTATCGCGATCCCACTAGGCATTGCAATTGGTCTTAGCAAAAACTTGAATACGGCAATTAACCCCATTATTCAAATTTTTAAGCCGGTATCACCGTTAGCGTGGTTGCCACTAGTGACCATGGTGGTTAGCGCGGTATATGTGTCGCCTGAGCCAATGTTTGCCAAGTCATTTCTAAACTCAATGATCACGGTAACCCTGTGTTGCTTGTGGCCAATGGTGATCAACACCTCTGTGGGCGTATCAGCTATTAACTCTGATTGGAACAATGTTAGCCGAGTATTGCGCTTACCGAGCCTAGTACACGTGCAAAAGATTGTACTACCAGCGTCAATTCCTGCCATTTTCACGGGTATGCGTTTATCACTGGGTATTGCTTGGATGGTGTTAATCGCGGCAGAAATGTTGGCGCAAAACCCTGGTCTTGGCAAATTTGTTTGGGATGAATTCCAAAATGGTAGCTCGCAAAGCTTAAGTCGCATTATGACCGCCGTATTTGTTATTGGCTTTATCGGCTTCTTGCTTGACCGCGGCATGTTACAACTGCAACGCATTGTCTCTTGGGACAAAGCCAGCGCAAATCGTTAATCCTCTTTAGGCCCTGATAATAATACAGATAAGGAATATTTAGATGAGCATTTTACTTGATATCAGCAAAATCGACATGGTATTTCCAACGCCTAAAGGAGACTTTACCGCGCTAAAAGAAGTGGACTTAAAAATTAACAAAGGTGAATTTATTTCGTTAATTGGCCACTCTGGTTGCGGCAAGTCGACGGTACTAAACGTAGTGGCGGGTTTATATCAAGCCACTAAAGGTGGTGTGCTGCTTAACAACAAAGAAGTGACGGAACCAGGCCCAGAACGCGCCGTTGTGTTTCAAAATCACTCTTTGTTGCCTTGGCTAACGGCTTATCAAAACGTTGAACTTGCGGTGAAGCAGGTGTTCAAGAAAAAAATGGCACCGGGTGAGATGAAAGAGTGGATAGAGCACAATTTGAAACTCGTTCATATGGATCACGCGATGCACAAACGCCCAGATGAAATTTCTGGTGGTATGAAGCAACGTGTGGGTATCGCTCGCGCGCTGGCTATGCAACCAGAAGTACTCTTGATGGATGAACCGTTTGGTGCATTGGATGCGCTAACCCGTGCGCATATGCAAGATTCATTGATGGAAATACAAGACGAACTCAACAATACCGTGATCATGATCACCCATGATGTTGATGAGGCTGTGTTGTTATCAGATCGCATTGTCATGATGACCAATGGTCCTGCGGCCACAATTGGTGAAATTCTTGATGTTAACTTACCAAGACCGAGAAACCGCTTGGCACTTGCGCAAGATGTTGAATATAACCGACTTCGCTCCGCTGTATTAACTTTCCTTTATGAAAAACAACGAAAAGTCGAAACCATTGGTCAAAAGGCTGATGACTCGACAACTGTTAAATCGAACAAAGAAAACATGAAAAAACATGACGTGGCGTAACAAAAAAACACTAAATTAGCGCTACGATACGCTGGTTAATATTTAGCCGGTCACTAGACTGAGCTATGTAAAACCCACGTTTTCGTTTGAATCGAACACTAAGGAATTAATATGAAAGCAAATAAACTAACTCTCTCAATTCTAGCTGCAACTACATTTACTGCTGTTTCACCATTGGCCTTCAGTGCCGATGCAGGCACAGCGTCTATCGATTTTCGTTTACGTTATGAAGCTGTCGATCAAGACAACGCCTTGCGCGATGCTGATGCTTTAACGTTACGTACTCGCCTAAGTTATAAAACGGCAACCTTTAACAAGTTCTCCGGCTTTGTTGAATTTGAAGACTCGCGTCAAGTGCTAGGTGTTGACGATTACAACGACACGGCTGGCAATGGCGCAGGTTATTCAGTAATTGCCGATCCTGAAACAACAGAAGTTGATCAGGCATATGTTCAGTACGCTGATCAAGGCTTTACGGCAAAAGTTGGTCGTCAAGTACTTACCTTAGACAATCATCGTTTTGTGGGTCACGTTGGCTGGCGACAAGACAGACAGACCTTCGATGCGGCTTCATTTAATTACAAATCGGATAACTATGAAGCGATTTACGCTTACCTGACTCAACGCAACCGTATTTTTGCCGAAAATCGTGATTTAGACAGTAAAGACCACTTGTTGAATGTGAGCTACAAAACGCCATTCGGTAAGTTAACTGGTTATGGCTACTTGCTAGACGAAGATGAGGGCGTTCAAAGAGAAATAGATACGTACGGTATTCGCTTCGCGGGCAGCCAAAAACACGGCGACAGCAACAAAGTACTGTATGCCTTTGAATTTGCTACACAAGACTCTGAATCTGCGGCTGGTCAATTTGATGCCGAATATTCACTCATTGAAGTGGGTTACGGCTTTAGCGGTATCACTGTGAAAGGTGGTTACGAAGTATTGGGCAGCGATAACGGCTTCTATGGCTTCTCAACACCTCTTGCAACCTTGCACAAATTTAACGGCTGGGCTGATCAATTCTTAGGTACGCCAAGCTTAGGTTTAGCTGATTTATATGTATCAGTTTCAGGTAAGGCGTTGGGCGGTAAATGGTCTGTTGTTTATCACGACTATGAAGCTGACGAAGATGAAGCAGCAGTGGAAGACTTTGGTGACGAAATCAATCTTTCATACGGGAAAAGTTTCAACAAAACCTTTTCAGGTGGAATTAAGTTTGCCGCTTATTCGGCAGGCGACAGTGGCTCAGGCAAAGTCGATACAGACAAGCTTTGGGTCTGGGTTGGTGCGAAATTCTAATAACAAAGCATCAATCAAGAATCTAAGTTAAGAGGAAATAACATGTCTAAACAGCTAAACGTCGTTGTTGTTGGCAACGGTATGGTCGGTCATCACTTTGTTGAGCAACTTGCCAATTTACGTGAGTCTGCAAAGCAAGTGAACATCACAGTGTTGTCAGCTGAAAATCGCTTGGCCTATGACCGCGTTCATTTATCTGAGTATTTTGCGGGTAAAACAGCGCAAGACTTAGCATTAACAGACGAATCAACTTACCATGATTGGCAAATTGATTTTCGTACCAATGCTAAGGTCACGACTATTGACCGCCAGCAGCAGCAAATCACCACTGAAGTGGGTGAAACGTTTAGCTATGACAAGTTAATCCTTGCAACAGGTTCTTATCCTTTTGTGCCACCGATCCCTGGGGGAGATCAATCTCATTGCCTTGTTTACCGCACCATAGATGACCTGGAGTCTATTAAAAGCAGTGCAAGTAGCAGTAAAGTTGGTGTGGTGATCGGTGGCGGTTTATTAGGCTTAGAAGCCGCCAATGCACTTAAAGAGTTAGGGTTGCAAACCCATGTAGTGGAATTTGCACCGCAGTTAATGGCGGTACAAGTTGACACTGGCGGTGGCCGCTTACTCAAATCAAAAATTGAAGAGCTTGGCGTGCAAGTGCATACCTCAAAAGCAACACAAGTTATTGAAAAAGGTGAGTCTTGCCGATACCGCCTAGTGTTTGCTGATGGTGAAACCTTAGAAACTGATCTGGTGTTATTCTCAGCAGGTATTCGCCCATACGACAACTTAGGACGAGAAAACGACCTAGTGCTGGGTGAACGTGGTGGTATTGTGATTAACAGCCAATGCCAAACGTCAGACGAAAATATTTACGCGATCGGCGAATGTGCGTTATATGAAAATATGATTTATGGCTTAGTGGCACCCGGCTACTCGATGGCGAAAGTTGCCGCTAAGCATGTGCTAGATAGCACCAGTGAAACGGTGTTTGAAGGTGCCGACATGAGCACTAAATTAAAATTAATGGGTGTTGATGTTGGCTCAATTGGTGATGCGCATGCCAAAACACAAGGTGCATTAACTTATACCTACGAAAATCAACCAGAAGGCGTTTACAAGAAAATCGTTGTTTCTAGCGATAAAAAGTTACTACTAGGTGCTGTGCTTGTTGGTGATACTAGCGAATACGACAGCCTTTTGCAGTACATGCTAAACGCCATTGAACTGCCAGAAAGCCCAGAAGCGCTGATCTTACCAATGGCCGCAGACAAACCTATGTTGGGTGCTGATGCACTGCCAGATACCGCAACGATTTGTTCATGTTTAAATGTCACTAAAGGCGATATTGTTGCGGCAGTAGACGGCGGTGCCTGTAGCGTAGCCGATGTAAAATCTTGCACTAAAGCTAGCACAGGTTGTGGTGGCTGTGCAGCCTTACTTAAAGATGTGGTAGACAAAGAATTAGAAAGTCGCGGCGTTGAAGTGAAAAAAGATATCTGTGAGCACTTTGCTTATTCTCGCCGCGAATTATTCGATATCGTTAAAGTAGAGAAAATTACCAGTTTCGAGCAGTTAATTGAAAAACACGGCCACGGGTTGGGATGTGAAATTTGTAAGCCAACCGTAGGTTCAATTTTAGCGTCGGTTTGGAACGATTACATCCTTGATAGCAATAAAGTGCCGCTTCAAGATACCAACGATACTTTCCTCGCCAACATGCAAAAAGACGGTACTTATTCAGTCGTACCGCGTATTCCAGGCGGTGAAATTACACCTGACAAACTGATCACTATCGGCGAAGTCGCGAAAAAATATAGCCTTTACACCAAGATTACTGGTGGCCAACGCATAGATTTATTCGGTGCTCGAGTCGACCAATTACCTGATATTTGGCAAGAATTAATTGATGCTGGCTTAGAGACAGGTCACGCCTACGGTAAATCTGTACGTACAGTGAAATCTTGTGTTGGTAGCACTTGGTGTCGATATGGCGTGCAAGACAGTGTGGGCATGGCGATTGATATTGAAAACCGCTACAAAGGCGTGCGTGCTCCACACAAAGTGAAGTTTGCTGTCTCTGGTTGTACGCGCGAATGTGCTGAGGCGCAAAGTAAAGATTTTGGCGTGATAGCAACCGACAAAGGCTGGAACCTTTATGTTTGTGGTAACGGTGGTATGAAGCCTCGTCACGCGGACTTATTCGCCACCGACTTAGACGATGAAACCCTGATTAAATACATTGACCGTATCTTTAGCTTTTACATTCAAACTGGTGATCGCTTGCAGCGCACGTCAGTGTGGATGGAAAATTTAGAAGGCGGTTTAGAGTACCTACAAAAAGTGATTATTGACGATCACTTAGGCATTTGCGACGAACTTGAAAAGCAAATGGCAAGTATTGTTGGCAAATACCAATGTGAGTGGAAAACCACACTTGAAAATCCAGAGTCATTGAAGCGATTTAGACAATTCGTCAATTCAGATAAAACCGACAGCAATATTCAATTTGTGACGGAGCGCGATCAAATTCGCCCGGCAACACTTGCTGAAAAGAAAGCGGGTGAACTGGGCGGCAATATCGAAATTGTCGATTTAACCCACAATGAAAGCCCTAGCGAATCAAGCAAACAAGCTGTTGCTGTAATGGAGGACTAATTATGACACAAGCGTTAAAAGAACAAACGGTAAACAAAGATTGGGTGACCTTGTGTGGTATTCAAGACCTAGTTGCTAACTCCGGTATCTGCGCCTTAGTTGCTAAGCCAAGTGAACAGGGTGAGCAACTGGAGAAACAAATTGCCATTTTTAGTATTCCCGACAGTGACGAAAAAGTGTTTGCGGTTGATAATTTTGACCCGATTGGTAAAGCAAACGTGCTGTATCGCGGCATTGTTGGCAGTAACAACGGCGAACCTATTGTTGCTTCACCACTTTACAAGCAGCAGTTTTCCTTGAAAACCGGCAGCTGTATTCAAGAAGAAGCTGAAATAGGCGCTTATCCAGCGCGTATTCAGGACCAAGCGATCCAAGTTTATATCTAAGAGGATTGCAGCTTATGACGTGCGACCAAACCATTGATAAGGCAGCTCAGCTTTACGCTACTGGCTTGAATGAGCAGGCTCACTGTTCATCTCTAAATGAGCAAGCTCATTATCCACCTAGAGTGACAAACGCTTTGGTGCAAAGTACGTGTGCCTATTGTGGCGTTGGTTGTGGTGTGGATATTACGATAAACGGCGAGCAGGCAACTAACCTTGCGGGCTCGCCTGAGCATCCTGCCAACTTTGGTCGCTTGTGTGTTAAGGGAACGCACCTACTTGATACGGTCGATATTACCAATCGCTTGTTAGCACCTGAAATCGCAGGTAAGCAAGTAAGCTGGGATACAGCAATTAGCAAAGTTGCTGGTGAGTTCGATAAGATAATTAAGCAACATGGCCCCGATGCGGTTGCCTTTTATGTCTCTGGGCAGTTACTGACTGAAGATTACTATGTTGCCAATAAGCTAATGAAAGGTTATATCGGTAGCGCCAATATCGATACTAACTCAAGACTTTGCATGTCATCAGCAGTGTCGGCTTATAAACGAGCGTTTGGCGAAGACGTGGTGCCTTGCGATTACCAAGATTTAGAACACACCGACTTAATCGTATTAATTGGCTCTAATGCCGCGTGGACGCACCCTGTATTGTTTCAACGTATGCAGCGTGCGAAACAAATCAACCCAGCGTGTCAGCTCGTGGTGGTTGACCCAAGGCGCACGGCAACAGCGGAAAGTGCAGATCAGCATTTAGCGATTAATCCTGGTACCGATGCCGCGCTGTATAACGGTTTGTTGAATTTCTTGGCCGAACATGAAGCGTTGGATAAAGCCTACATAGATGGCAATACACAAGGATTTGACGAGGCACTTGCCGAAGCCTCGTATTGGGACATGGCAAAAGTTAGTCAATTTTGTGGTGTCAGCCAAGCCCAGTTGCAAGATTTTTATCAGTTATTCCTGCGCTCAAAGAAAGCAATATCCATGTACTCCATGGGCATCAATCAATCGACTTCCGGTGTTGATAAATGCCATGCCATCATCAACGTGCATTTAGCGACAGGCAAAATTGCATCACTTGGCTCTGGGCCATTTTCTATCACGGGTCAGCCTAATGCCATGGGCGGGCGCGAAGTAGGGGGCTTAGCTAACCAGTTGGCGGCTCATATGGATATTGAAAACCCAGCACATCGTGATTTAGTGCAAACGTTTTGGCAATCACCGCACATCCCAACCGAGCAAGGTGCGAAAGCGGTTGATATGATTGAACAAATGCAATCGGGCAAAATTAAAGCGGTTTGGGTTATGGCAACCAACCCTCTCGTGAGTTTGCCGGATCACAATCAAGTTGCTAAAGCATTTGAACAATGTGAGTTTGTCGTGGTGTCAGATTGCGTCGCTGATAACGATACATTGGCCTTTGCTGATGTTAAATTACCAGCTACACCATGGCTTGAAAAAAATGGCACTGTCACTAACTCTGAGCGCCGAATTTCAAGACAACGCGGTGCGCTAACACCAGCAGGGCAAGCCAAACACGACTGGCATATTATGTCGCTAGTGGCACAAAAAATGGGTTTTAGTGGCTTTGATTATCAGCACCCTTATCAAGTATTTACCGAATTTGCTGCCTTATCTGGCTATCAAAACGCAGGGGAAACCAAGCGCGTTTTTGATATGTCAGGCTTGGCGCAACTAACACTCGCCGAATTTGACCAATTACAACCTGTGCAATGGCCAATAACAGGGCCAATAAAAGCGGGCGCTCAAAAAAGCGCACGCGTATTTGCAGACGGTCAATTTGCTACTATTAACGGCAAAGCTAAGTTTTTCGCCGTAACCCCACAATTACCTCAGCAGAAAGTCAGTAAAGCATATTCATTAGTACTTAACAGCGGTCGTTATCGCGATCAATGGCATACGATGACACGCACAGGCGTTGCATCTGCGTTAACTCAACATTTAGCGAAACCTTATATTGCCGTTAACCCGCAAGACGCGATTAAACTAGGTTTAAAAGAACACCAGATTGCCCATGTTCAATCGCAAACCGGTGAGTTATTTGTACCCGTGCAAATCACTGATGCCGTTAATTTGGGTGAGTGCTTTATGCCTATTCACTGGAACGGCCAATTTTCATCAAATGCAACGGTGTCAACGCTTTACAATGCAGTGGTAGATCCTATTTCTGGTCAACCCGAGTTAAAACATACTGGTATTGCGATAGAAAAGGCTAACTTTGCTCAGTATCTTGATTGCTACTTTGCAGAGGATATTAACACTGATACGCCTTATTGGTTAAAAGCTAAGCAAGAGCATTGTTGGCACTACCAACTTGCCACCAGTAAAGAACAACCCATGACCATTGCTAAACTGCAACAACTTTTTCCGTGCCAAGGGGAGTGGTTAAGTTTTAACGATGAAGACAATCAACTTTCTCATGTGATTTGCTTGCAAAATGGTGCAGTGAAATGTGTCGCTTACTTTGCCAATCAGGCTTTTAGTGAAGCGAAAAAATGGGTGGATAGATTGTTTGGGCAAGACAGTTTGTCGTTTACTGAGGTGCAAGCCTTACTCTCAAAAACAGCGCCAGCGAGCGCAGATGAAAGTCGAAAAGTGTGCAGTTGTTTCAATGTGTCTGAAGCGAGTATTCGAGAAGCGGTAATGTCTGGCACAGACAGTGTTACTGCGCTAGGTAAGTCACTAAAGTGTGGCAGTAACTGCGGTTCGTGTAAGCCAGAATTACAAGCCATTATTAATGATTGCCAATCGAACCTAATCGACATTAAAGAAGTCGCCAGCGCTTAGTTGGTGTCTATTTAAAGAATTTTAAGATGCTTAAGGAATTAGTATGCAGTTAAGCTTATTTAAAACCCCGTTATTTTGGTTTAAGCATCAACAAAAGCGCCGTTGGGCTGCCAAAAGTGTTCAGAATACCAATGCGAGTAATGTCAGTAAATTAACCTGGCTAACGCGCAAGCTACATCAACACAAGAACAGCTCGTTAGTACTATCCTCCGACAAAAATTCTGGGCAAGTGGTATTTGTTGGTGCAGGGGCTGGCGACCCAGAGCTATTGACGATAAAAGCTGTAAAAGCACTGCAGCAAGCAGATATCGTATTAGTTGATTGGCTGGTGAACCCTGAAATTAATGCCCTTATTCCAGATCATATCGAACGGGTATTTGTTGGCAAAAAATGTGGTCAGCATTCGGTCACACAAGCAGAAATTTGTCAGTTATTGGTAGATTACGCGGCTCAAGGTAAACGAGTTGTGCGATTAAAAGGTGGAGACCCGTCGATATTTGCTCGACTTGCCGAAGAAACGGATGTGCTTTCGAAAGCGAATGTTCCATTTCAAGTCATCCCCGGTATTACTGCGGCGACAGGCTGCGCCGCTTATTCCGGTATTCCGTTAACTCATAGAGACTGCGCGCAATCGGTGAAATTTATTACTGCTCATGGCAAGCAAGAAGACCATGAATGTGATTGGCACCTGCTTGCAGCAGAGCAAAGCACACTGGTTTTTTATATGGGCTTGAATCGTGTTCAGTTAATTTGTCAGCGATTAATAAGTCATGGCATGGCAACAACTATGCCGATTGCGGTGATTGATCAGGGCACGAGTCATACCCAGAAAGTGGTTTGCAAGTCTTTGGCATCGATGGATGCGGCAAGTGATTTAGCTAACTTTCAAGGCCCAGCGTTAATTATCGTAGGTAAGGTGGTTGAAAAGCGCGTAGACGTTAATTTATCGCTGGTTGATGGTGAAGGGCCCACCATTTCCGCAAGTGCTTTCGAAGCCGCTTAGCGATCAAAAACTCGTAATAATCTCGCAAAACGAAAAAAGCCGCACAATGTGCGGCTTTTTAGAATGTGGTGGGTGCGACTGGAGTTGAACCAGCGACCTCTTGCATGTCAAGCAAGCGCTCTAACCAACTGAGCTACGCTCCCAAATCAATGTTGCCTTAGCAACGGAGCGCTATGTTAGCGATGCTATTTTACAGTTGCAAGTGTTTTTCGCGATATTTTCTCAAATTTGGTTTGTTCGATTAATTTAACAACAAATTACTAAATTTATTGATTAAATTAGCATCGTTATTAACAATATAATTAAATAACTTGGTAGTTTAAAAACCTTCACGCATTGATAAGCCCCAAACGCAGGGCATGGAATAATTAAGGGAATCTAGATGAAAAATAATAAAATTATTGCGCTATTGGCAGCAGGAGCCTGTTCTTCTGCATTTTCAATGGGAGTTATGGCAAACGAGCAGCCAGATGCCTCAGTTTTGGTTAAGCAAGCTTATGGCGGTATTCATTACAGCTATTTTGATGCAGATAATGAACGATTGACCGTAGCGGGTGATCGTGCGTCAGGGTTAGAGGAGGGCGATGGTGCGGGTTTGTCGCTTGGCTATCGTTTTTCTGAATACAACGAATTGCGTATTCAGTATACCGACTTGTCAGTTGATGCACTGCGCAATGTTTATGGCGACCAAGATGGTCGTTCAGTAGCAATTGATGTTTTGCACTTTCCAAGCAAAAAGAACCTTTACCTTATTGGTGGTTTTAAAGAAATTGATTTAGAAGAAAAAGAAGTATCAGCCAACATTGGTATGGGCTACCGTCATTACTTTACCAATCGCTTTGCTGGTTTTGTTGAAGGTAAAGGGCATTATCAATTTGAAGAGTACCATACTGACTTTAACGCCACTTTGGGTTTAATTTACTTCTTTGGTGAGAACAAGGCACGTAAAGCCTCACCTGTAACGCCAAAACCAACAGCAGTGAAGCCCGTTACGGCTAAACC
Organism: Thalassotalea montiporae; assembly: GCF_053485855.1. Lineage (NCBI taxonomy): Bacteria > Pseudomonadati > Pseudomonadota > Gammaproteobacteria > Alteromonadales > Colwelliaceae > Thalassotalea > Thalassotalea montiporae. The sequence continues at coordinate 272,152 of NZ_JBQRUO010000004.1, read as the reverse complement.
AGCAACAACGCCTACCGTTAAAGATGCTGATAAAGACGGTGTTATTGATAGTTTAGACCAGTGTCCAGGCACACCAACAAATCATATGGTCGATATTAAAGGCTGTACCTTGTTTAGCGAGAAAATGCGTTCTATTGAAGTGCAAGTCAACTTTGATAATAACAGTGATGTCATTAAGCCTGAGTTTTATGGTGAAGTTGAAAAGCTCGCTAACTTCTTAAAACAATACAGCGGTGTTAATCTAACCATTGAAGGTCATTCGTCTAGCGTTGGTGCGGCAGGCTACAATAAAACCTTATCAATGAAACGTGCCCAAGCTGTGGTTGATATGTTGGTAAACGAATATCGTATTGATGGCGGACGATTAAACGCTGTTGGCTATGGCGAAGAGCGTTTAATTAACGAGGCAAATACTGCTGCTGCTCATGCAGAAAATCGCCGTATTATGGCAACAGCAGAAACTAGTGAAAAAGTTGCAGTTGAGAAATAGCTGGGCATATCAATCCTGCTGCTAAAGAAAGAAAAAAGTGCAAAGTGGATTAATTTATACAATTAATTACTTTGCGCTTTTTCATGTCTATATCTAAATGAGCATTAGTGTCGAGTATTTGAATTAAGTCCTAATTCACGTAATAAACCCGTAAAAAACACTAAATCTTGAAACAGTCCCTTGATGACGTCAAATTCAGTTACAGCCAGTGCTAGTTGAGGTTCGAATAAATCCCTGCCTTCGGGGATTGCAATGTAAACATTTTGGCCAACAAAAGATAGCGATATCGCGATTCCCTGTTTTTGCTTTCTATAGTCAACTAATTTATTCATCAACTCAGGCGTTAGCATTTGTAATATGTTATCTGGCGCTGAGCTGACAACGGAGAAATATTGGCTAAATTCACTTTCCGGTAATGCTACGTTTTCACCAATACGTGGACTTTGAAAATGGCCAAATAGCTTTTCTTTTAACCTTTGCTTGGCATTTTCTTTCGCTAAAATATAACTAGAGTGAGAAAATGGCGTGGAACGTTGAGCTTTGAGAAATAGACCGATAAAAATCGGGTTTTTTAGTGAGCCGCCTTCAGGCCGCTGAATAATCTGTTCTACAAAAAGTTCAGACATTTCAACCTTAAAGCCTTCGAGCTCGCCACAAATAAGATCTTCACCACCGTAACTATCAATTTTTTTGGGGTACAAACCGCTTTGTTCGAACTCGGTTTGAGTGATGAATTTGTCTTTATGCCAAATTAGCGACTCGTCAATTTCACTCAACAGAGTCACCATTATTTGTTTTTTGTAACTACTTCGGAACTTGTCCAAACTGAATTTAAAGGTGACAAGGCAATACGCCATAGTGGCAAATAACGCAATTAGCAAAGGCGTTGAGTCAATGTCTGACAATACTGCGATAAAAAAGGCACCTACGGAAATGGTAAGCGCTTTTTTCTTCTTTAATGTCGCTAAACGTGTGATTTCTAGCGGCGCTAACTTGGGTTTTAGCTTTTGTTCAAACAGCAAACTTAACTGTGCACTGTCTAGGTCCATGTCTCGTCCACCTCCAAAAAATGAGCTAGCTTTGAAAGTATGCTCTAATTTTACGCTAGCCGTGCTTGCACGACCTTTAACCGAATAGCTAATAGCACTGCGGCGGTGGTTAAGCCTGAGATAAAGCCAATCCAAAAGCCTGATGGGCCTATCGGCTCAATTATCCAATTAGTTAAACCGAGTATTAAGCCAATAGATAAGCCGACAATCCAATATGAGAAAAATGTGATGATCAATATTGAGGTAGTGTCTTTATACCCCCTTAATGCACCCGCTGAAATCACTTGAATAGCGTCTGAAAACTGAAATAGAGCTGCCAAGAACATTAAGCTTGCTGCTAGCTCAATTACAGGTAGTTCAGTGGTATATATACCCGCAATTTCGGATTTAAACAGTAACGTGCCAGAGGCTGTAACGACGGCAATAACTAAGCCTAATAGTGCTGAATACCAACAAATATCTTTTGCATCCTGATATTGTTTATTACCAACGGCAAAGCCGACTTTTATCGTCACTGCCATGGCAAGGCTTAGCGGGATCATAAATACCAGCCCAGAGAAGTTAATGGCGATTTGGTGGCTCGCCACAACTTCAGCGCCAAATGGTGCCAAAATTATAGCCACCACAGCAAATAGGCTAACTTCAAACAGCAGTGATAATGCGATAGGCACACCCAGTGCCAAAACCGTTTTTATCTCTGACCAATTTGGCCAGTAAAAACGATCAAACAAATGCGCTTGTTTAAGGTGTTTAGAAAAGTAAGTGTAGGCCAACATAGATAAAAACATTGCCCAATAAACCAAAGCCGTAGCTAGGCCGCATCCAGCGCCGCCCAGTGCAGGCATGCCGAATTTACCGTAAATAAATATGTAGTTAGCGGGGATGTTAACGAGCAAACCAATGATACTAATGATCATGGTTGGCCGCGTATGTGATAAGCCCTCTGAATAGTTCCTTAACACAAAATACAAGCAAAACGCGGGGCCACCCCAAACGATATAGTCTAGGTAGTCAAACATTAACTTCTTGAGTTCTGGTTCAAGGGTCACTTCTTGATAAATTGCTGGCGCGACGGTGGCGTTTAACAAGATAAGTGAGCCACCTAAAAACAAGCCAATCCACGCAGTTTGATAGGTTGCACTTGCGACTTTATCAAATGCCTTGGCGCCTGAGTATTGTGACACTATTGCCGCTAACGCCATCATGATACCGGAAATCGTTAGAATGGCTGGTAGCCAAACACTGCTAGCAACTGCTACCGCAGCCATGTCAGTTGCGCTTACACGACCAGCCATTACCGTATCGGCAAAGCCCATTAAGTTTTGGATCAGTTGGGCAATAAGAATAGGGTAAGCAAGTTTAAGTAAACTTTTTGATTGATAAATAAAATCTGATAAGCGCATGAAAACCTGAATGCTTTGCTGTTAAAATAGCGAAAATTTTTAAGGGGTAAATAATATATGTTTACTGGGATTGTGCAATCGAAAGCACAAGTTTTATCAGCACAAACTAAGCATGGCGTTTGCCAGTTATGCATCGCTGTTGACAAGCAATATGCACAGCAAATTGAGTTGGGCGCCAGTATCGCTATTAATGGTGTATGTTTAACTGTTGTCGAGCAGCAATCGCTTGATGAAACGCTCGACAAAATTCGCTTTGATGTGATTGATGAAACGTTACGCGTAACCAACCTTGCATCGATTAAAGCTGGCGATTTTGTGAATTATGAGCGGTCGTTAAAAGTTGGCGATGAAATCGGCGGGCATCAAGTCTCAGGCCATATTCATGCCATGGCCAGTGTGACTCAAATTGAAAATATTGGTGATAATCGCAGTATTTATTTTGAGTTGGCGCCAAGCCAACAAGCAGCTTATGCAAAGTACTTATTTGGCAAAGGGTTTATTTCAATTAATGGCACGAGTTTGACCTTAGGTGAGTCAGTGGAAAACGGTCACTTCAATGTGCATTTGATCCCTGAAACATTAACCAGAACCAATATTGGTGATCTTAAGGTTGGTGATAACGTCAATATTGAAATGGATCAGCAAACCATTACTATCGTGTCGACGATAGAGCGAATGAAATTGCAATTGGGCTAACCTTAAAAACGCAGAGATAAGTCGGCCAGTTTTACGCCGCTTTTCGCTCAAACATTTGCGCCTAAAAAACTTGCTCGTCGTCTGCGTCTACTTGTAGCTCAATCTTTTGCCCGACCTCATCAATATGCATATTGAAATGAATTTCACTGCAGCATGCAGGGCATTCGTCGTAATAATCTTGGTCACCGGCACTTGGGTCTAACGTTACGTGTAAGTGGTGTCCGCAGTGTGGACACTCAATCCGCTGTTGCTGAAGTTCTTCGAGCATAATTGACCTCTTCACCTTTGCTCAAACGTCTTTTAAGTATGACCAAAATATGTGATTCTGCTAGCTACAGCTAAGTCTCTGAAAAGCAGTAGAATACTGGTTTATAGGCGTTTGACGTGAATTTTTAACGAATGGTCGTGGCTAACTTGGCGTTGATAAAATACGCTGTAAATTAGCCTTTGACTGGTCAATGTAGATACCACCGAACATATTGGCGTGGTTAAGTACATGGTAAAAGTTATAAAGCAGTTTTCGTTTGGCATAACTTTTCGATAATGGATATGTTGCTTGGTAGCCTTGATAAAAACTTGTCGGAAACAAACCAAATAATTCGGTCATGGCAATATCAGCTTCGCGATCACCGTAGTAACACGCAGGGTCATAAATAACGCCCTGTAATTCAGTGAAACTTACGTTACCTTGCCATAAATCGCCGTGAAGTAAGCTAGGTTGTGGGTGATGGTGAGCGAGCAACTTTTGGCAATGCGCACAAATGTAGTCAATATCGCCCAGCAAAATTGATTTTTCTTCTAACAAGGCTAATTGCCAACCAATACGTTGCTCTGCAAAAAATACACTCCAATTCTTCTGCCATTTATTGGGTTGTCGAGTATGACCAAGGTAGTTGTCGTGTTGCCAACCAAATTCGCCATGGGTGCATACTTGGTGCATTAAGGCAAGTTGCTGACCGATTTGAAACCACTGGCTATCGCTGCCACTGGTTAATGCTAGATATTCAAGCACCAGAAAACTTTTATCTAGTGTGCTACCAATCGCAATAGGCTTGGGTGATTTAACGTCAGAAAGGCTGGCCAATTGGTCAAGCGAATACCACTCTTGCGCAAAGTTATCGTATGCAGTTTTGTTGTTCACCTTAACGAAGTAGTTTTGGTCTTTACCACTAATGTGAAATGTTAAGTTGATATCGCCGCCAGAAATAGGGGATTTACTTTCAATACTAAACGCCTTTCCTGTGCTTTTAGTAATCGCAGACTCTACGCTGTGCCACATAGTTAATAGAATATTAAATACCAATAATTGCTTAGTATAGAACAAGTTGCAGTATGTGCTTGCCAACAAAAAACTATTAAATAGTGGCGTTTTACCAGCATCCTTACTTACGGTGTTGGAGAAATTTGAACTGCTTGCTCTTTAATTGAATTGATATGAAATTGTTGCCATTGAGATGCGGGTAACTGTTGTTCAATGTTTCGCATGGTTTGCCATACGGAATTCACTGTCATTTGATTAACCAGCCAAACTGGAATGGCACCATTTGGATCAACACTAAATTCGTAGGCAATATGAATATAACCAAGTCGCTCAATTGGTTTGATGAGCCAGTTAGCGTGCAATACGCTAACCCTAACAATGTCGTTTGATAGCGGTATTTCATTGCTTGCATCTTTCACATCAATATTGATGCTAAGATCCGGCTGTTGTGTAAACTCTGTGTCTATCACCATATCTCGGGGCTTAACTGGCCAAATGCCTTCAAAGTAGGTGATGAAAATATTACGGGTTGGCGATTCCTGGCTGATCAATTCACTATGGTATGCATTATCCAGCCAATTGGGAATATTGTCGTAATCTTGTAAAAACAATAAAAAACCGGAAAGGGAAGATCGAACGGTAAGCTCGGCTCTAATATGAGCAAGGTGCTTGTTTTCGTTTTGCTTTTGAAACTTTGCAGGCTTAGCTGTATAGACTTTAATAGCGTCGCTTGTTCGCACTAATTGCCAATGTGTAGCTGTGCTCTTATTTTCAACTTTTTCTACACCAGCATTCGCGTAACTTTTACCAAGAATAAGAGGGTTTGCAACAATTGATAAAAGCAGTGGAAACGTTATTTTAACGAAATGATGAAAAAGCTTTGAAAAACGCCTGTTTGCCATTGAAATATCCGCTTAATTTTTCTATTCTTCCGAGCTCATTTGTATTAGACCATATTTTGCGTGTTTTAGGTTCGAAAAGGTAATTCGAAACGATAGTGCTATTTCTGATGGCTAATCATACTTTTATTTAAATTAACAAGCGGCGCTACGTGTGCGTCGCCACTGTGTAAGGAAATTTCATGCCTGTAATTACTCTCCCAGACGGAAGTCAACGTTCTTTCGATAATCCAGTATCTGTAATGGATGTTGCATTAGACATTGGTCCTGGTTTAGCAAAAGCGACACTAGCGGGTCGCATTAATGGTGAGCGCGTAGATGCGTGCGAAATGATCACCGAAGATTGCCAACTACAGTTGATCACTGCGAAAGATGAAGATGGTCTGGAGATTATTCGCCACTCTTGTGCTCATTTGTTAGGTCACGCGATCAAGCAATTATTCCCTGATGTAAAAATGGCGATTGGTCCAACAATCGACAACGGTTTTTACTATGACATCGATTTAGAGCAAGCATTAAACGATGATGATTTAGCTAAGTTAGAAAAGCGCATGCTTGAGCTTGCTAAAACTAACTACGCGGTTGTGAAGAAAACTGTTTCTTGGCAAGAAGCACGCGACACCTTTGAAGCGCGTGGCGAAAGCTACAAGATGGAAATCTTAGACGAAAACATCGAGAAAGATGATCGTCCAGGCTTATACCACCACGAAGAATACATCGACATGTGTCGTGGCCCACACGTACCAAACATGAAGCACTGTCATCACTTTAAACTGATGAATGTTGCTGGTGCCTACTGGCGTGGTGATTCAGAAAACAAAATGCTACAGCGTATCTACGGCACCGCATGGGCAGATAAGAAGCAATTAAAAGCTTACTTGCAACGCTTGGCCGAAGCTGAAAAGCGCGATCATCGTAAAATTGGTAAAGCATTAGACTTATTCCACTGGCAAACCGAAGCGCCGGGCATGGTGTTCTGGCACAACGATGGCTGGACTATTTATACTGAGCTTGAAAAATTCGTTCGCCAAAAGTTACACGAGTACGATTACGACGAAGTAAAAGGTCCATTAATGATGGATCGTCAGTTATGGGAGCGCTCAGGTCACTGGGACAAATACGCAGAAAACATGTTCACGACAGAATCTGAAAAGCGTGAATATGCGATTAAGCCAATGAACTGCCCAGGTCACGTGCAAATTTTCAACCAAGGTCTGAAGTCATACCGTGATTTACCGCTGCGTATGGCAGAGTTTGGTTGTTGTCACCGTAACGAGCCATCAGGTGCATTACACGGCTTAATGCGTGTGCGTGGTTTCACCCAAGATGACGCCCACATTTTCTGTACTGAAGATCAAGTACAAGCAGAAGTTACTAAGTGTATTGAAATGGTTTACGATGTATACAAAACCTTTGGTTTTGAAGACATTCTCGTAAAACTTTCGACGCGTCCAGAAAAGCGTATCGGCGCTGACGAAATTTGGGATAAAGCCGAAGAAGGTTTAGCCAACGCGCTTAAGTCTTTAGACATCCCATTTGAGTACTTACCAGGTGAAGGTGCATTCTACGGTCCGAAAATTGAGTTCACTTTACTCGATTGTTTAGGCCGTAACTGGCAATGTGGTACGGTGCAGCTAGACTTTGCACTGCCAGGTCGTTTAGATGCGTCTTACATTGGTGAAGATGGCGAGCGTCATGTACCAGTTATGATCCACCGTGCAATCTTAGGTTCATTAGAGCGTTTCATCGGTATTTTAATCGAAGAATACTCAGGTAAATTCCCAACTTGGTTATCACCAATTCAGGCAACCGTGATGAATATCACCGACAAACAAGGTGAATATTGTGAAAATGTTGTGAAAAAACTGAAAGAAAGTGGATTTAGAGCCAAAGTTGACTTGAGAAATGAGAAGATAGGCTTTAAAATCCGCGAGCACACTTTGAAGCGTGTTCCATATCTTTTAGTCGTTGGTGACAAAGAGATGGAAAATGGCGAAATTGCTGTTCGTACACGCGGTGGTGAAGATTTAGGAAAAATGTCGGTTGACGACTTTATTGCTAAGCTAACACAAGAAGTTAGCGACAGAACCTAATCATAGTGATTAGCAAGTAAAGTTAAAACGGACACAACACGTTATTTTATCCAGGCATGAATGCAAAACCATGCCTGATTATTTTTAGTTCTTTGGAGGAACAGGCTATTAAAGGTGGTCAAAGAGGCGGTCAAAAAGAGCCGGCACATCGTTTAAATGAGTTAATTACAGGTATTCCTGGAAACGAAGTTCGCTTAATTGGTTATGACGGCGAAGCAGCTGGTATCGTAACGTTAAACGAAGCGATGAACTTAGCGGAGCAAGCAGGTGTTGATTTAGTAGAAATCAGCCCAACGGCAAAACCGCCTGTGTGTCGTGTAATGGATTACGGTAAGTTCCTTTACGAAAAAGCCAAAGAGCAAAAAGAACAGCGTAAAAAGCAGAAACAAATTCAGGTTAAGGAAATTAAATTCCGTCCTGGTACAGATGAAGGCGACTATCAGGTCAAACTACGCAACCTGAAGCGCTTTTTAGAAGGTGGTGACAAGGCTAAGGTAACAGTACGTTTCCGCGGTCGTGAAATGGCCCACCAAGACATTGGTATCGAGCTTTTAAACCGTGTTAAAGCGGATTTACAAGACATAGCATCTGTAGAATTCTTCCCTAAAAAGGCAGAAGGTCGTCAGATGATTATGGTTCTCGCACCAATCAAACGTTAGTAGTTTGGTCTACAAGTAGTTAATCCGCTTATTTTTATAATTGGATTGCTCACCACTATTATCTTGAAGCTGGTTATTAAGGCCTGCAAGTAGAGCGCAATAAGCACTCTCGCCTTGATAGCTTAATATTAATGGCAGAAATGCGGAGTATTTTTCATGCCTAAAATGAAAACTAACAAAGGTGCTGCAAAGCGCTTTAAGCCTACAGCTAACGGCTATAAATTCAAGCAAGCTGGTCTTCGTCACATCCTGACTAAGCGCCGTACCAAAGTTAAGCGTCACTTACGTGCTAAATGCCTAGTTGCCGCTTCTGACATCAAGTCAGTTAAGAAAATGTTACGTCACGCTTAATAGGAGAACTTAGACAATGGCAAGAGTAAAACGTGGTGTTGTAGCACGCCGTTCTCATAAAAAAGTTTTAAAGCAAGCTAAAGGTTACTACGGTGCTCGTAGTCGCGTTTATCGCGTTGCTTTCCAAGCAGTAACTAAAGCTGGCCAATACGCATACCGTGACCGTCGTCAACGTAAGCGTCAATTCCGTCAACTTTGGATTGCTCGTATCAACGCTGCATCTCGTCAAAATGGTTTATCTTACAGCCGTTTCATCAACGGTCTTAAGAAAGCTTCTATCGAGATCGATCGTAAGATCTTAGCAGACATCGCTGTATACGATAAAGCTGCTTTCACTGTACTAGTAGAAAAAGCAAACGCGGCATTAGCTGCTTAAGCTTGACTATTTGAATAGTTGAAACACAAAAAAGGACGCACTAGCGTCCTTTTTTATTAGCTAACATTTATTAGTTAACAAAAGCCTAAAGAAATTATTAATGTGTTTTCATCGATTGAAATCAGACTAATAGATTCTTTAAAGGAAAGTATAAGCATGAGTCTTGCTGATCAAGTTTTGGCGGTAAATGATGATTTACCCATCCGCACTGATAAACCTGTTCACAGTGGTAAAGTTCGTAGCGTTTATTGGTTAACTGAAGCCGACAGTCGTCGTTTAATCATCGAGAAAGGATACGACGTTCCCGCCGACACACCATTAGCCATAATGGTGATCAGCGACCGCATTTCAGCCTTTGACTGTATTTGGACAGGTGAGGGTGGCATGCGTGGTGTGCCAGGTAAAGGTGCAGCGCTCAATGCGGTTTCAAACCATTGGTTTAAGCTGTTTAAAGAGCAAGGCTTGGCTGATAGTCACATTCTTGATATTCCTCACCCATTTGTATGGATCGTACAAAAAGCACAACCAGTGATGATTGAAGCGATCTGCCGTCAATACATTACCGGCTCTATGTGGCGTGCCTACGAAAAAGGCGAGCGTGATTTTTGTGGTATTGAATTACCAGAAGGCTTAAGCAAAGACAGCAAGTTACCAGAGTTGTTACAAACGCCATCAACAAAAGGTATTTTGAAAGGGATCCCTGATGTACCAGAAGCAGATGACGTTAACATTACCCGTAAAAATATTGTCGATAACTTCCAAGCCTTCAACTTTAAGTCGGTCGATGATATCGCTTTGTACGAAAAGCTGTTAACGCAGGGCTTTGATGTAATCTCAGACGCGCTTGGCAAGCTTGACCAAATTTTTGTTGATACCAAATTTGAATTTGGTTACGTCAAAGACAAAGCCGGTAACGACAAGTTAATTTACATGGATGAAGTGGGCACACCAGATTCTTCTCGTATTTGGGACGGTGAACAATATCGCGCTGGTAAAGTGGTGGAGAATTCAAAAGAAGGTTTCCGCCAACTATTGCTTAGTCATTTCCCAGATCCAGACATTCTCTTAAATAAAGACCGAATGGTAGAGCGTGAAGCATTGGCGCGAGATAATGAGTTACCTGCCGACGTACTCATGCAAGTGTCAAAAACTTATACCGATATTGCCGAGAAAATTACCGGTGAAAAAATCGTGTTAAGCGACAATCCTAAAGCTGAGATCATTAAAATATTGAAAACTCAGTACCAATTAGTTGAATAGGCAGTTATTATTTCTGCGAGGTTAATCGGCGAACTCAGCAAATAAAGCATCTGTAATCGTTACTAAAATTTGCTGGGCTTGCCCGTTAGTGAAGCTAATATGTAATAGTTAATATGATTTAGCACAGAACTATTTATATAACTTTGTATATAACGATGTTTACCAATTAGAGAGTATTCATTAAGTATCTAGGTAATTATTGAAAAATACATAAACGACACACATTTGTATGCGCCCCGTTAAATCCTAAGGTAATATTAAGAATAATCTAATCATTACAACTACCTTTATACCTAACAAATGTATTTCAGATTGCGAGAAACTCAAATTTAGACTAGTTTCTCCATCTAAGTGTCCTTCAAATTAAGACAAAGGAATTTCCAGTTATGGCAACGAAAACCGCTAGTACCCCAGATCACGACTATCAACAAATGATCGCAAAAGTTGATGCATTAAATAAGGTACAGGCCGTTATTGAATTTACATTAGACGGCACAATCGTGACCGCCAATGATAATTTTCTCAACGCAATGGGTTACACATTGGAAGAAGTTGTAGGCAAGCACCATAGCATGTTTGCAGAAGCTGGCTATGCGAATACCGCGGAATACGCAGCATTTTGGCAGCAGTTAAACCAAGGCGAATTTGTCACCGGTGAGTTCAAACGTATTGGTAAAGATGGTCAGCCAGTTTGGATCCAAGCATCGTACAATCCAATTTTCAACGAAGAAGGCGAAGCCACAGGTGTTGTAAAATTTGCAACTGACATCACCGAGCAAAAAATAGCGGCGGCGAACTTTCAAGGTCAAATTGATGCTATCAGTAAATCTCAAGCGGTAATTGAATTTAATATGGATGGCACCATTATCACGGCGAATGATAACTTCCTTAATGCCATGGGTTATACTTTAGTCGAAGTACAAGGTAAGCATCATAGTATCTTTGCTGATCCTGAGTACGCTAACAGCCTAGAGTACAAGCTGTTTTGGGAAAAACTAGGCCGCGGTGAATTTGAAGCGGGTGAATACCGACGTGTCGGTAAAAATGGGAAAGAAGTTTGGATTCAGGCTTCCTACAACCCAATATTAGATATGGAAGGCAAGCCATTTAAAGTGGTTAAGTATGCTTCAGATATCACGACACAAAAATTAGAGTCTGCTAATTTCTCAGGCCAGATTGACGCTATTGGTAAATCACAAGCGGTGATTGAGTTTGAATTAGACGGTACCATTATTGATGCCAATGAAAACTTTTTAATGACCATGGGCTACACCCTGGCTGAAGTGAAAGGTAAACATCACAGCATGTTTGCAGAGCCAGAAGTTGCCGGCAGTGCTGAATATCAGCAATTTTGGCAAAAACTAGGCCAAGGTCAGTTCGACTCAGGTGAATACCGTCGTTTAGGTAAGTTTGGTAAAGAAGTTTGGATTCAAGCTTCATATAACCCAATTTTAGATATGAACGGTAAGCCATTTAAAGTGGTTAAGTACGCCACTGATATTACGCAGCGCAAACAAGCGATATCAGAAATCAAAGACAGCATTATGTCGTTATCGGAAGGGGATTTAACCAACCGTATTGACGCTGATCTAGGTGAAGAATTCAGCGTGTTAGGTGATTCGATGAATTCCTTGCTGGATAACTTAAACGATATGATGAGCACGATTCGCGATGCTGCTGATCATGTGTTCCACTCTTCGCGTGAGTTAGCTGTTGGCAACAGTGAGTTAAGTCAACGTACTGAATCTCAAGCAGCAAGCCTTGAAGAAACTGCCTCAGCTATGGAAGAACTGACTTCTACGGTTCAGCAAAATGCCAATAACGCAACGGAAGCGACCAAGCTTTCTACTGCGGCGATGAGTAAAGCCAGTGATGGTGGCGACGTGGTTAACAATGCGATTGCTGCGATGCAGGCTATTGAAAAGTCGAGTAAGAAAATCTCTGACATCATCGGTGTTATTGATGAAATTGCATTCCAAACCAACCTACTTGCACTAAACGCCGCAGTTGAAGCAGCACGTGCTGGTGAGCAAGGTCGTGGTTTTGCGGTTGTTGCAAGTGAAGTTCGTAACTTAGCACAGCGCAGTGCGTCTGCGGCGAAAGAAATCAAAGGTTTGATTAACGACAGTGTTGATGCAGTTAATCAAGGTAGCAAGCTTGTTGATGATACAGGCAAGACATTTAGCGATGTTATCGGCGCGGTACAAGAAGTGGTTACTATGATTTCGGATATTGACTCCGCAAGTCGCGAGCAAGCGGTTGGCATCAGCGAAGTGAGCAATGCGGTTTCGCAAATGGATTCGATGACACAGCAAAATGCTGCATTAGTTGAAGAAGCGACGGCGGCTAGTCGTTCGATGGAAGAGAAAGCGCAAGACTTACTTGAGCAAGTATCAAATTTCGAAACTGATGAGGCTTTACAGAGCCCAGTATTAAAACCTGAAGTGACTCGCGCTAAAGATTTCAGCCCACGCCCTAAGCCGGCAGCGCGTTTACGCAAGCCTGTAGTTAATGAGTGGGAAGACTTCTAATTATCGTTTCGCAATAGCTAATAAGCTAAGATAGTTAGCAATATATTAAAAAAGCCATCATCGATTCTTATCGATGATGGCTTTTTTAAATCGCATGTTTTAGCTGGAGGTTACTAGTTGCTATTTAATACCAAATTGAATAATTATTTGATCACTCAGCGAGAATTTAAAGGCTCATAGACAAGGCTTGACGTGTAGAGAATGGTTATTCCCTTGTCAAACGGTATAACGCAGTATATGAGCCTTTAAAACTCGCCCTTGGGAATGCATAAGCAGCATGATAACTGCACAAAATTCACTTGATGTAGAACGGCTATATCGTCATAAATTTCGTTTGTTCTAATACTGCTTGTGTCATTCTGAGAGGCTAAATAATTAATCAAATTGGTATAAGGCCAGTTTTATTCGTTATCAGCTAGTAACTTAGGTGACGTGACCAAAATCTCATAGGGTAAAGGCTCGGCCAATAAGTTTTCATCAATACTGAGTGATTGAAAGCCTTGTTTTTGGAAGTAGACCGAAATTTCTGAACTTGTTGCGGTTTGCTCAGTCAACTTCATGGCTTGATAGTAAGCTTTATCTTCAGCCAACTCACATTCTTCTGGGTCGATAAAAAAGTGCATTGGCATTGCCATTAACCAAATCGACTGGGCTTTTGAATATTCGTTTGCAAGGTAATTTAGGATCGCTTTAGCTAAACCTTTACCTTGGTATGCTGGCAAAACGCTAATCGCCTCTAGCATAATGTGCTGGGTTGCCTTTTTACTTTCTTGTTTTACTGAAAGTTGCTCGCCAAGGTCAGCTTTTACATTGTGCCCTTTAAAAAATAAGTTTAATGGCAGCTCCCAATCTGTGGCACCTAGTTCTTCAAGTGCTTCACAGCTTTGTAGCGCATTGCGATGTTTGTTGATGGTTAGTAACTCTAATTCAACTTTGGCAATAAGTTGATCGCCATCTAATACATTTAGCTCTTGATAAAGCTGCCATTCAAAATTTGTTTTAATCTCTGGCGATTGCAGGGAAAAGGTATAGTCGGTCATGAATTTGCCTTGTGCTTACTTATCTTTTTGTCCCCAGATTTGCTCTGGTTTAAGTTTCAATGTTTTGCGCTCATCTGACTTCATGCTGTCATCGCGTTGATTACTGGCATTTGGATTCACATAAACTTTACTTTTGTTTGGTCGCGCGCCTTGTTTCGCAAATTTGTCAGTTTTACTTTTTTTATTGGTAACAGCACTTTTGGGCTTGCCAGCATGCTTATTAGGTTGGGTGTTTGCTGAGCCATCCTGGTGGTCAGCGACAGCAGAGTTTCTGATTGGTCGCTGTTTTTGCTGGATTGCCGTTAACAAGTTACGCAATATTTGATCTTTACATTGACGAAAATGCTTGTGATCAGGCTTTCTAAAAAATGCACTTAGTTCAGCTTTACCTAAATTAAAATCAACCGATTTTAGTAAGGCTAATATATCTTCAGCTTTCAGTGATAAGGCAATTTTTATCTTAGTTAAAATTAAATTATTGCTAAGCTGTTTTTCGTTGATTGGCGTTTGCCCATCTTTTTTACCGCGATTTTTAACTATCCAGCCATTTAGGAAACCTGCTAACTTTTGATCTGACAGGTTAACTTGATCTTTATCGTCATCTTTTCTTAACCAGTTGACTACTTGCTCGGTGGTCACACCAACATCTGCCAGTGCAAAGATGTCGCAAATCTGCTTGTCTGTGAAGTTATAGGTAAAACGCAGTCGGCGCAGAATATCGTTATTAGTCACTCGTTAATCTCATGAAAAGGGTAAACGTGCATTTTAGCATGAAATTGGTGATGCGCGCTTAACTTTGTAGCGCTACGATATTTTTACGCTTTGGAATTGGATGTAATTAATTATTAAGTATTAGCAACTTCTTTACGCAACTCATTAATACACTTATCACATTTTGCTTTTAGACATTTAGAAAGCTTTTCATGTTCAGTGAACACTTTAGTGACACTAAAAGAAATCCCCTCTAGCAACTGTGTTTGATTAACAATGGGCATTAGTGTGCATTGGTAAATATGGGGATTATGCACTGTGCTTATGTGAAATGAATCAATACGCAACTGGGTTAGCAGCTTAAGTGCGTTTAGTTTGATGCGTTTTAATTGTTGAACACAGATATGACTGGTTAAGTCTTCGAAACTATCTACAGGGCCCGCTGCTGGGTTCAAAATAGTGCTTGTGTTATAGCAACTTATTTTCCCTGTGCTGAAGTGATAGGCGCCAATTAGCACATCAAGTTCTGTAAGGTGCTGCTTGGTATCATTAAACGCATGATTATCTAGCACTTTAATAAAGGCATTTTTACCTGAATTTACACTTTGTTCTCGTGTAGTAAAACCTTTCGTGCCATATCGTAGCCAGTCTTCATCAACCGCTAAACTGCGGGCGAGTTTGGTTAGAGAGTGCGAGCTGATGTTGTCGGTAGCAAACCATTTGTAAATTGATTGTCGGCTAATGTTGGTGAGCCGAGATAACTGCGAAATCGAGATGTTGCGCTCTGCCAACAACTTTTTCAGTCGGGAAGAAAACTTATGTGCCATAAACTTCAGGCTAGTACTTTTGCTTACTTTTATGATACTCGGCTACTGGTCACCAATCTTGATCTGCGTCAACCTGCTTTGGCTTTTTAGCATAAAATGTAAGGGTTTTCATTGCTCAGACTGTAAGGTGTCAAGTTGTAGTTGACACATTGGCAGCGATTTGACGATTGTCAGATAAATTTACAAGCTAGCGCATCACTTCTACATTATTTAATGGCAGTTGAAAGGATGTCACGAGAAGTAAAGTTAGCCCATGATGACGTACTTATATCAGTTACGGATACCGCAAGCCATATCACTTATGCGAACCAAAAGTTTTGCGATATAGCGGGATTTACTGAAGATGAATTAGCTAATCAACCACACAATATCGTTCGCCATAGTGAGATGCCCAAAGCGGCGTTTGCCAATATGTGGCAGTATATAGAAAATGGCGAATCATGGATGGGACCAGTTAAAAATCGCTGTAAAAATGGTGACTACTACTGGGTAAATGCCTTTGTTACGCCGATTAAAGACCAGCAAGGCAAAATTGTTGAATACCAATCGGTACGTACCCAACCTGATCCACAGGTTGTCGAACGAGCGAGCAAAACCTATCAACAGCTCAACCAAGATAAGTTGCCAACCAAATTGAAATTCTGCACCGATGCCACACGCTGGGTGCAATGGCTACTGCCGTTAATACTAATCTACTTACTTACATTACCTTTCTTTTTCCCACAACTTACTGCAGCGATGCTACCGTTGATGATAATTGTGACTACAACATTAGGAGTGTTTTCTTACTGGCGAATAAAATACCGCGCCATGGTCAAAGCGACCAAAGAAGTGTACGACAACCCACTGATGAATTATTTATACGCCGGCACAACTGATGACATAGGCTCTGTGATTTTGGCGTTAAAAATGCGTAAAGCTGAACTAAATGCTGTGGTAGGGCGTGTTTGTGATGTCTCTACTCAGGTTACCGAAACCGCAAATGATTGCCATCAACTAGGTCAACAAGCATCAACGGCTTGTAGTGAGCAAAACCGTGAAACATCGCAAGTTTCGCAAGCGATAAAAGAGCTTTCCAACACCATAAACGATATTTCAACTACGGTTAAACAAGGTGCGCAGGCAAGTGAGCAAGGTATGCAACTTTCGCAGCTTAGCCAATCTACCGTTACGGATATGCTCGGCGCAATCGATGCATTGTCACAACACTTGTCATGTGTTGGCGGCACGATAGAAAGATTGATTACCGGTACCAATTCGATCGAAACGGTACTAACTGAAATTAGTGGTATTGCAGATCAAACTAATCTACTCGCGTTAAACGCAGCGATCGAAGCTGCACGTGCCGGTGAACAGGGTAGAGGTTTTTCTGTCGTCGCCGAAGAGGTTCGAGCACTAGCCATTCGCACACAGTCTTCTACGGAAGAGATCAACAGCTTACTTGGCCAAATCAAAACTGAATCTGCTGGAGCCATTAAAGAAATGAATGAAGGTGGCGAGCTTTCTGCGACTTGTGTTGAGTTGGCGACAGCCACAAAACAAGCCTTAACCGACATTAATAATGAAGTTCATCGGCTTTCCACACACAGTGTCGATATTTCTGTCAATGTTGAGCAGCAAGCAGTAGTGGCTGAGCAAATTAGTCATAATTTGCAATCAATTTCTGCAATGTCGTCTGATACTGATGAACATAGCAAGAGCGCCTGCCAATTGAACCTGAGCCTGTTGCATCGAATTAGTGACCAACAGCGCTTAGTTGGCCAGTTTTTGAATTAACGTTTGTAAGGCGCTTTTTTAGTGCGTTTTTTTGGTACATTTTTTAGTAATAAAAGTTAAGTTATTCCCTAAGTTCGAGAAGTTCGATGAATGAAGTTGTATTAAGTAGTCGTTTCCCTGAATTATTGTCTGATGCTATAGATCCTATGTTGATATTGCGTGGCGAAGACGTGATTGACTGTAATCAGGCGGCTTTGGATTTCTTTAAATTTGCTAACCGGCGCGAGTGTTTAACTAAGCGACCCTGGGATTTATCGCCAACCTATCAGCCTGACGGGCTACTTTCACTTGAAAAAGGTTGGCAAAAAATTATGGCCTGCTACCAACATGGTAAGCAGCGGTTCTTGTGGTTACACCGAGACATGCAGCAACTTCTGCATTGGGTTGAAGTCACCATTGTAAAAATTTCGCATGGAGATAGCAGTTATATTCACGCGACAATTCGTGATGTTGTAAAAATGCAAAGTGATAACGACTCACAATCAACCGAAGAAGAGGGCACTCAGCTATATCAGATTGATAATGACTATCGTGAACAGCTCGATTTGGTGAATCCCTATATCCAGCTATTACATGAACATAAAAAGGTGATTGATGCCTCTTCGATCGTGTCAAAAACTAACACTAAGGGCATTATTACTTACGTCAACAAAAATTTTTGTGAAACCTCAGGCTACCATGAGCGTGAACTAATTGGTCAAAGTCACAATATTATTCGCCATCCCGATATGGACGCCGCGGTATTTAAAGATTTATGGCGCACCATAGCGCGCGGTAAAATTTGGCAAGGAGTGATCAAAAACCGTAAGAGAAATGGTGACACTTATTTGGTGAAAAGCACTATAGCACCGATATTTAACGATAGTGGTCGTATCGCTGAATATATCGCGATTAGACAAGATGTTACTGAGTTTACCAAACAAAAGTTAGTCATTGAACAACAAACTATTGACCCAATTACCAAAGCAAAAAACTACTCTACTTTACTCAGCGACATGAGCAGTGAGCTGCAATGTCATATTGCCATTATTGATATTCCTGACTTAGAAGTGATCCAAAACGCTTATGATATTAAAGAGTATTATCGGGTGTTTGCGCGTGTTGCCTCTCAACTAGCTAGCTTATTGCCAGTTGAAGCAACGCTATATCGTCATTCAGGTCGCTCTTTTGCTGTATTGATACCTAATTCTATACCGTTTAACGACTTTATTCGTTTTTGCTTAGAGTGGCAGAATGAGCTTGAAGAACGAGACATAGAAACGGCTAACAACTTATTCTCGCTATCTTTTTATATTGGGTTAGCGCAATGGATGCCAGATGCCGACTTGCTCAGCCGCGCACGGATGGCGTTAGTGGGTGGTGACGAATTGAACCAGAAGCTTTCTGTTTTCACACAAGGTAGCAACATTCACAGTCGCTTGTTATCCACCATTGATTGGACAAATCGCTTAAAGTCAGCAGTTGCAGGTAATGGTATTGTCATTTTTGGTCAGAAAATAGTGAACCAGCAACACGACTATTACTCCACCGAAGTACTTATGCGCTATTTTGATCCAGACAAGCAGCATTATGTCTCGCCAATTGAATTTTTAGGTTATGCCAAACGTTCAAAAGTTTACCCAAGCCTGTCACGTGTGGTGATTGAAAAAGCGTTTGAATATTTTGCCAGCAAGCAGCAACGCTTTTCGCTGAACTTATCAAAAGCGGATATCTCCGATCGATTTACCGCAAATTTAATACTTTCATTGCTAGACAAATACCAACTCGGCAAAAACGTGATCATTGAGCTTGTTGAGTCTGAAAACTACGAGTTGGACGATCAAAAGTTTGCAGATTTCCTCGTCAAGCTTAAAGCGCACCAATGCCAGATTGCGATTGACGACTTTGGCTCAGGCTACTCTAACTTTGAGTACTTAACTCGCTTACCCGTCGATATTATTAAAATCGATGGTTCACTAATAAAGCAGATAGCGACGAATCAAAAGCACCAAGTGATTGTGAATACCATAGTGAACTTCTGTCACTCACTGGATATTAAAGTAGTGGCGGAATACGTTGCCAACGAACAGGTGTTAGATAAGGTTAAAGAATTTGGCGTGGATATGTATCAAGGGTATCACTTCCATCAACCGGAAAGATTGCATTAATGTACCAAATTTAGAACAAACTCATCCGAATAGGGAACAGGGTGCCTTGCAATTGAAGCAGTGAAAAATAACCTCTCTTATTGAATGGGTTATATAAATTTGTTCAGAGTATGTGCATTAAAAAAGTTATCACAGATGAATTCTGGAGCCGACATTACCTTGCCGGCTCCAGAGGTATTTAGCTCTTGTTAGGGGTCGCTATCAAACTAGATTCTGAACCTATCGACTTTACTTGATCGAGTTGCCCTAGTAAGAGAGTCTACAGTTTGAATCTTTCTAACATAACTCTTAGCTCGTTTGCTGAGCTTGTTAAGTTATTTGTTTCCTTGGCATTCAAGGTTGAAATATCAACAGATTGCTGGATTACTTTGTCTATTTCAGCCACACCTTGATTAATAAAGTTCACTCCTTGAGCTTGCTCGTTATTTGCATTAGAAATATCTGACATAAGTGACGCAGTTTCGTTTATTTGGCTATAAATCTGTTGCAACGCATTTGATGTTTGCTCTGCAATTTGATTACCTGTTGCGGTTTTCGCTGTAGACATAGCAACTAGCTTTTTGGTTTCCTCTGCAGCTTGTGTGCTTCTTGCTGCTAATCCTCTTACTTCGTCGGCAACAACGGCGAAGCCACGACCTTGCTCACCAGCTCTTGCTGCCTCAATAGCAGCGTTTAGCGCCAGCAAATTTGTTTGAGCGGCAATTTCATCAATTGTGTTAATAAAGTTAGAAATACTTTGACCTGCTGAGTCTATTTCGAACATCGCTTCTGTCATTTGCTGCATCTTGTCTCGGCCAGTTTGTGCAAATTGCTTTGCGTTATTGGCTAGTTCAGTCGCCTTTTCAGCATTAGTCGCATTTAAATTGGTTTGCGTTGAAAGCTCCTCTAAAGACGAGGATATTTGTTCCAGCGATGTTGCTTGATTAGTCATTCCTAACGCTAGGTCATCACTGTTTTTCAACACCACATTACTGGCTGAGCTAATGTTGGCGCTAGAGGTTTGAACTTGAGAGATGACGTCGTGCAGTTGTTCTGTCATGGTTTGTAGAGACTGGCCAAGATTATCTTTGCTTGACGATAAATTGATATTCTTCGATAAATCGCCTTCTGCAATCTTAGCAGCTAATTGAGCTTTGTCTCTCAATCGCTCTACCATAGTGATTATGGCTGAATACAGGCTGTCAGGTGCCGAATTGTTTTTTGGTAAATTAAGATCTAGCTCTCCGTCGGCAACTCGTTGAGCCACAGAAATGACTTCTTTAGGTTCACCGCCCATCTGATTCAGAATCAGCTTGGTAACGATAATTGAAGCAAATATGCCAATAATGATTGAAATAACAACAATGACTTCGATTAATAGAATAGAGTTTTCATTCGCAGCAACCAGTTCAGGCCCTAAAGTGTCCTGCACCGACTTAATATCTAGTTTTACGTCTTCAACTTTTCTGGCTACTTCAGGCCCTATCTTATCTAAGCTATTGGTGATAATGCTGTTGCGTTGAAGAATGATATCAACAACTTTTAGAAAAGTTTCGTAATATTCAGCGGTTAGCTTCTGGGTATTTGCTAACAGTTCCCTTCGTATAGGGTTTTGCAACTCCGAATCTAAAATCTCTAGCTCTTTGTTTAGGTCGGTAAATTCACTTTTAACCCTATCTACGTCGGATAATTCATTAGTGTTTAGAAACTTACCCGCATACAAACGTGCTAGTAGTAAGCTTCGGGTCGCCAAGGATGCACCGTAGGCAGCGACCATATCACCATCTTCTCTAGCCGATTTAAGTATCTTAGTTAGGTTTTGCTCTGCTTCAGGCCCCTTAACATCAAGTACCTGCTTCACTAATTGATGACGCTCTCCAATAAGAGAAACGACCTGCTCAAAGCTGTCATGATAAAGCGTTAAACTATTATCAACCTCGTCAATTGCTCTGGCTCTATTTGGCTGATTGATTTCTCGCTGCGCCTCTTGCATAAAGCTTTGAGTCTTTTGCCAATATTCTTCGAACTGCTGCTTATCTCTATCTGAGTTAGTAATAATAAAGTCTTTAACATTCATCCTTACCATTAACATATTGGCTTGGACTCGACCCGATAAGTTCGTATCTCTGGCCATTTCACGATAGCCAGTAAACCCTTCTGTTGCATTTTGCAGGGCAAAGTAGGAGATGACACCTACTACCGCAATAAGCGTTAAAACAACTCCAAAGCCCGTATACAACTTTTGCGCTAGTGTTAGTTGTTGAAATTTGTTCATCAATTTATTCCGTTAATTATCCAACATTAATTGTAATCATGGATTGTTTAAAACTGAAGCTATGAAACAAGAGTGTCCTTTCCTTTATTTAACAATTTCATAACCTTTGGTTAAACAAATGGTTACTTACTCCATTAAGTGTTGGACAGATCAATATCAAACGTGCTGATTTGGGGGGCTTCATTAATTGGATTGTGTCCACTAAAATGGACAACGACAGCTCCAAACTGAAATTGTTATAAATTTAGTTTTAACAAAGCACCAAGAATTATGAATTTAGAAGTAGTAGGGTAATAACTTGTTTGTTTTATTTATTTTAGTTCTTATTGGCTTATATTTAGCGCGGAAAGCTTTCGTTGAAAAGTCATACCTAATCGCTTTGTATTGCTTACTGGAAATTTATTTTTCAACATTAGTGTTAATTACCGAAACTAAGTCCTAATTTAACTTAATATCTAGAGAAAAATGACAAGGCCACATCGATAGTTATAAATCGCTAGGCTCTTTCTTTATTATCCATCAAATTCACTTAATACACTTTATCTTTTACTTCTTAAATAAAACACCATCAAAAATCCAATAAAATTAGCGCTAAGCCAATATTAGCTCTACATTTCTACTCGCTTTTTATGTAGAATCATTCACCATTTTTGAAAACAGAATCCAGTCTAACTTAAGCTATTCGCTTTAGAGGAAATCATGAACTTAGACGATATAATTTTGCAAGCAGAGCAAGAGATCGCTGCGGCGTCTACACCTGCTGCGTTAGATGACGTGCGCGTAAGCTACCTAGGTAAAAAAGGTGTGTTTACCGAAAAGATGAAAGGCTTAGGCCAACTACCTAAAGAAGAAAAGCCAAAAGCAGGCCAAGTAATCAACCAAGCTAAGCAGCAAGTACAAAAGCTATTAACTGAACGTGGTGAGTTACTGCGCGCAGAAGAAATCAAAGCAAAATTAGCGGCTGAATCAATTGACGTAACCTTGCCAGGTAACACTAACGAGATTGGTGGCTTACACCCAGTTACGCGCACAATTGAGCGTATTGAGTCATTTTTCAGTGAGTTAGGCTTTGAAGTAAAAGCGGGTCCAGAAGTGGAAGATGATTTCCATAACTTTGATGCGTTAAATATTCCTGAGCATCACCCTGCACGTCAAGATCACGATACCTTCTACTTTAATCCTAAGTTGGTATTACGTACGCAAACTTCTGGTGTACAAATTCGTACTATGGAAGCGGAAAAGCCACCGTTGCGCATTATCTCGCCGGGTCGTGTATACCGTAACGATTACGACCAAACACATACGCCAATGTTCCACCAAGTCGAAGGTCTATTGGTAGATAAAGACGTGAGCTTTACGCACCTAAAAGGTATTTTGCACGACTTTTTACATAACTTCTTTGAAGAAGACTTAGAAATTCGTTTCCGTCCTTCTTACTTCCCGTTCACTGAGCCTTCAGCAGAAGTGGATGTGATGGGTAAAAACGGCAAATGGTTAGAAGTACTAGGTTGTGGCATGGTTCACCCGAACGTACTTAAATCAGTGGGTATCGATCCAGAAGAATACACCGGTTTCGCCTTTGGTATGGGTGTTGAGCGTTTAACCATGTTGCGCTACGGCGTGAACGATTTGCGTTCATTCTTTGAAAACGATCTTCGATTATTAAAACAGTTTAAGTAAGGCGAGCGATAATGAAATTTAGTGAATCTTGGTTAAGAGAGTGGGTTAACCCAGAGAGTACTTCTGACGAGTTAGCGCACCAAATTACAATGGCTGGCCTTGAAGTTGACGGCGTTGACCCAGTTGCTGGTGAGTTCTCTGGCGTTGTTGTTGGTGAAGTGGTTGAATGTGGTCAACACCCAGATGCAGACAAACTGCAAGTCACCAAAATTAACGTTGGTGATGCCAGCACAGACGGCGAATTATTAGATATCGTTTGTGGCGCGAAAAACTGTCGCTTAGGTCTTAAAGTGGCTGTTGCTATGGTGGGCGCTGTGCTACCGGGCAACTTCAAAATTAAGAAAGCGAAACTTCGCGGTCAACCGTCATTCGGTATGCTGTGTTCAGAGTCTGAACTAGGCATGGCAGAAAGCGCCGAAGGTATTATTGAATTACCAGCTGATGCGCCAATCGGCACAGATATTCGTGATTACTTAGACTTAAACGACAACACGATTGATGTTGATTTAACCGCTAACCGTGGTGACTGTTTAGGCATTAAAGGTTTAGCGCGTGAAGTAGGCGTACTTAACAGCTTAGCTGTTACTGAACCTGCGATTGAGCCAGTACCTGCGACGATTGAAGATACCCGCGAAATTAAATTATCAGCACCAGCTGCGTGCCCGCGCTACTTAGGTCGCGTAATTAAAGGTATTAACCTTGGCGCAACAACACCGCTTTGGATGGTAGAAAAGCTTCGTCGCTGTGGTGTGCGTTCAATCGATCCTGTGGTTGATGTCACTAACTACGTATTACTTGAGTTAGGCCACCCAATGCACGCTTTCGATTTAGCAAAAATCGACGGCGCAATTGATGTACGATTTGCGAACAAAGAAGAAAAATTCGTTTTATTAGACGAAAACGAAGTGACGCTTTCGGAAGAAACATTAGTTATCGCTGATACTGGTTCTGAAGGTAAAGACGGCAAGTCGTTAGCGATGGCAGGTATCTTCGGTGGTCTTCACTCTGGCGTTGCCGAAGGCAGCAAAGATATTTTCTTAGAAAGTGCCTTCTTTGCACCATTAGCGATCCTAGGTAAAGCACGTCAATACGGTTTGCACACAGATGCATCTCACCGTTACGAGCGTGGTGTTGATCCAGCACTTCAACGTGATGCGATGGAGCGTGCTACTCAGTTACTACTTGAGATCGTTGGCGGTGAAGCTGGCCCAATCGTAGAAGCAAAATCTGACGAGCACATTCCTCAGCCGCGCCAAGTAAGCCTTCGCCGTGCGAAATTAGATCAGCGTATTGGTTTACACATTGAAGACGACAAAGTGTCTGAAATTCTAACTCGCTTAGGTTTTACGGTTGCTTTTGCTAACGATGTTTGGGAAGTGACTGTACCGGGTTACCGTTTTGATATTTCAATTGAAGTTGATTTAATTGAAGAAGTGGCGCGTATTTTTGGTTACAACAACATTCCAAATGTTGCCCCGCAAGCGTCACTTTCAATGCGCAAGCACAGCGAAGGTAAGTTAGGTTTAACTAAACTGCGCCAAGCGTTGATTAACCGTGGTTACCAAGAAGCGATTACCTACAGCTTTGTTGACCCGAAAGTGCAAGCGTTATTGCACCCGAATAAAGAAGTGATGACCTTACCACACCCAATTTCATCTGAAATGTCGGTGATGCGCCTAAGCCTATGGACAGGTTTATTACAAGCGGTGACGTACAACCAAAACCGTCAGCAAGGTCGTGTTCGTTTGTTTGAAACCGGTCTTCGTTTTATTCCTGACGAAAGTGCAGAAAACGGTGTACGCCAGCAGCAAATGATTGCGGGTGTAATTTCAGGCTCACAAAACCAAGAGCACTGGAACTTAGCCAAAGCAGCCGCTGATTTCTTCGATATCAAAGGTGATGTTGAAGCTATGTTAGCCGTGACTGGTAAAGGCGCTGAGTTTGAATTTTCAAAAGCAGAAATTGATGCATTACACCCAGGTCAAACAGCGGCAGTTCACAAAGATGGCGAGCTAGTTGGTTACCTTGGTACCTTACATCCTGAATTAGAAAGAAAATTAGGATTAAACGGCCGTACGTTAGTGTTTGAATTATTGTTAGACGCTGTTCTAACCTTAAATGTACCTGAAGCTCGCGATATTTCTCGCTTCCCAGCCAACCGTCGCGACATCGCGGTTGTGGTTGAAGAACAAGTTGAAGCAAATAATGTGTTACAACTCATTGAAAAGGTTGGCGGAAATAATTTAGTTGATCTAAACTTGTTCGATGTATACACAGGCAAAGGTATCGAACCTGGCTTTAAGAGTTTAGCGATTGCAATGACCTTGCAAGACGTTGAGAAAACCCTTGAAGAAAAAGATATAACAGAAGTTGTTAATCGGGTTGTTGATACATTAAAAACTGAACTAAATGCATCACTGAGGGATTAAGCAATGGCGCTAACCAAAGCAGAAATCGCAGAACACCTATATGAAAAGGTCGGGTTGAGTAAACGCGATGCTAAAGATATGGTTGAGATATTCTTTGAAGAAATTCGAGAAACTCTTGAAGAAGGTGAGCAGGTTAAATTATCAGGCTTTGGCAACTTTGACTTAAGAGAAAAAAGTGAACGTCCTGGCAGAAACCCTAAAACTGGTGAAGATATTCCTATCTCTGCCCGTAAAGTGGTTACCTTTAGACCGGGTCAAAAACTTAAGAGTCGTGTTGAAGACGGCAACGAGTAAAGTATGCTATTGGCTGCAAGGTAAATAACGTTTAACTTGTTGCTAGCGAAGACAAAAAAATCGAGGTTTATGCCTCGATTTTTTTATACATGAAGTTTTCGTTTTCAGAAAATTAGCGGATAACGTTAGGCTCCAAGCGCTAAGCTCCTTGGGGTAACACTCGGCTAAATAACCCTGTAACTAGCATTCGAAGCCAAATAAAGATAAAGGCTAACACAACACCTGATGCTAATGCTTCAACGGTTAATGGGATCGCTAATTGATAATAACCAAGCACGGTTTCTGCATCGTTAACATTTACATTAGTAAATAAGCTAATGACTTGCTCTATATAACTGTTGCTATCAAGCGATGCAATGGTCTCTGCAAGGCTTTGTTTGCGAGTTAACATCTTACTGACCAATTGACCTGTTTGTTCAATCGCTTGCTTACCACTTGCTAGGTAATCTTGAATTAACGCTGGAATACTACCTTGATAGTTTTGATCGGCAATTTGCTGGTAGCCATTTAAATGCCACTGAGTTTCACTTAGTTTACCTGCCAAATATTGTTTATATTGTTGAATAAATTCGGGAAGTTGTACGGCTAAAATAAAACCTAAGGTAAATAAGCAATAGTCCAGTGTGGATTTAATAGCGGTGGTGATCATGTGGCTTTTTTATTGGGCGAAATCAAGGTTAGGCACATATTAAGGTGCTGAGTCAGCAAATGGAAGTTGTCTAGTTCAGCTTGTTCTATTGTTGGCTTTTTACGCTGTCCTATAATCATACCTATATTACTTTGTTTGATATGTACTGCTGCGAATACCAATTTTGAGTTGGCGAAAAGCTTATTAACTGGGTAGGGAAAGCGAGCGTTACTGTGGTCACTTTCGTTGTTTACGATTACGGGTTGTTGGGTATATAAAACTCGGTTTAGCAAAGATTTCGGATCTGTCAGTGAGATGGTTAACGGCTCTTCTACAACTTTGCCAAAGTGGTTAACGGTTTGCCGACAAGTTAATGTTTGTTTTAAATTGGTCAGCAAATAAAACGAGCAGGTTTCAAAATTTAGTATTCTAGCCAATTGCGTTAGTGCGTATTCCAAGTATAGGCTTGCGTCTTTAGTCGTTAACGTCATGCTGGTGAGGTGCTGAATGGTTTTCAGCAACGCCGCTTCCTTATTGACAACTTCCTCATAAACAAACTGGTTATCGTGCGCAAGATCTGCTGCAGATGGAAGTTTTTTCACATACTCAATAAGTATTTGTGCACCGTATGACTCTAATAACTTGATTGACGTTTCGCGGGTTTGTTTAATGCGATAAAGCAATTGCTGATCAGATATTTTCATTAACTTGGATATCTGGCGAATTATTTTATTGTACTTTACTGCGGTCGGCGGGTTGTGAATATAATGAACCAGCTTGTCGGCGAGGTAGATAACTTGCATCTCTAGCGTCCGTTGCTCTGGGTTATCGAGTGATTTAATCATTAAATCACCTAGTTGCCAGCGGCGCGCTAAGCCAATGCTCAATTCATCAAACGACATTCCAATAAGCTCAATGCATGCTTCTTCATATTGCTGTTTTGGTACACTGATCAAATGATCTAGCTCTTCTTGAAATTCCTTACCTAAACACCAAAATGCTGTTTCGCCAATTCTGCGCAGCATTGCTGCTATGTAAACTTCTTCTTGAGTTTCATCGCTGTGATTAGGGAGCATCATTTTAGCAAGTTGTCCGGCAAAGAATGATTGCGCCATCAAGCTTTTAATTCTTGTGTAAACTTCAATATCGAGATCTTTATGTTTCAGCAGGCTTTCGATGACCTTAGAGGTCAGGCAAATATTTTTAACTGTTTGAATGCCAAGGATCACAGTAGCGCGAGAGACTGTGGTGATTTTATTTACCCCGATACGCTGAATGCTGTTGGCAACCTTGAGTAAAGAAGAAGAAAGCACTTGATCGTGCAAAATCGCGTTGCTTAATCTCGGTAGGGATGAAACATCATCGTTAGCAAATTTATCGAGTAACAGCGCAGTTGAAGTTAACGCTGGTAATTCTCGCTGTGAAATGATTGAAATCCAATGTTCTGAACTGGCTTTTTTTGTTGCCACACCACCACCAAAAACAAGCTAAGTTTTTGTTTAATATGAGCTACGTTTACTAAAGATGACAGACAAAAGAACAATTTACAAACAATAAGAATAAAAAGCGGGCAAGATTGCCCGCGATGTTTACGTTATAATTAGCGCTAGCGAATTATGCTGTAGTTTCGTAAGTTAATGGATCCGTTGCGTTATTATCACGGAAGGCTTCTAAACGCTCTTGGCAAGCACCGCATTTTCCACAAGCGTGTTCACGACCGTTGTAGCAGGTCCATGTTTGGCTGTAGTCTAGGCCCATCGCTATGCCGTCAGTTAAAATAGCCGTTTTGCTAACACTTAAATAAGGGCTGTAAATTTCAACGGCTTCGTAATTGGCAATTTGGCAAACATCATTCATTTTCTCAACAAACTCTGGGCGACAGTCAGGGTAGATAGCGTGATCGCCAGAGTGTGCGCCGTAATAAACCTTTGAAGCACCAACTGAAACAGCGTAACCCACAGCAAGTGAAAGTAAAATCATATTGCGGTTCGGCACTACGGTAGATTTCATGCTTTCTTCTTCGTAGTGGCCTTCGGGAATCTCGATATCATCAGTTAGTGACGAGCCCGCCAATAACTGATTAATCGCTGAAATATCAATAACCTTATGCGGTACATTCAATGATTTACATACAGCTGCTGCACAATCAATTTCTTTAACGTGGCGTTGACCATAATCAAACGTTAGTGGGTATACTTCCATACCATCTTTAATTGCGCGATTCAGTACTGTGTATGAATCCATGCCGCCGGAATAGATAACGACAACTTTTTCAGTCATTTATTACTTCTCTTGAGGTATAATCGATAATGCGTTGAATTTTACTTGATCTACTTCTTTAGCGAAAGCATGACAATTGATATAACACCTACCGACAATACCATTTTGTATAAAATTAATGAGATCTTTGAAACCCTTCAAGGTGAGGGTTCTTTTACGGGGCAGCCTTCTATATTTATCCGTTTACAAGGGTGTCCTGTCGGCTGTTCTTGGTGTGATACTAAGCACACTTGGGAAACCAAGCCTGACTTAGCTATTCCCGTTAACGATTTATTAGCAAAAAGCGAAGAGTCTGAGCATTGGAGTGAGTTATCAGTTGATGGCATCGCTGCCTTGTTTATCGAACAAAAATACCAAGCAAAGCATGTGGTAATCACTGGTGGTGAGCCTTGTATGTTCGATTTAACGCCACTTTGTGCAGTGCTTGAAAGCCGTGGTTACAGCACACAAATTGAAACCTCTGGCACCTTTGAAATTAATACCACTGAAAAGTGCTGGGTAACGGTGTCACCGAAAGTGAATATGCGCGGTGGCTACAAAGTATTATCGCAGGCGATGCAGCGCGCAAATGAAATCAAGCACCCAGTGGCCACTGAACAACATGTAGATGATTTAAAAGCATTGTTAGCAGAGCACCAAGTCACAGATAAACAAGTTTACTTGCAACCAATAAGCCAAAAGCAGCGAGCAACTGAGCTCGCAATTAATACATGCATTGAAAATAATTGGCGCTTGTCAGTGCAAGTACACAAATATATTGGCATTGAATAGTGCTAAGCCTAATCCTAGCCAGAGCATAGCCACCAAACCCTAACGATTACGACAGTCAGCCGAAACGTCAAAGCATAGCCGTTTATTCAGTTAGCGGTATTTCGATATTAATTTGCACGCCATTAGGGTCAAAACAGTTTTGCGCACTGATTTGCCCTTGATGGTATTCGCAAATTAACCGAGCGATAAAAAGCCCAAGCCCCAAATGTGGCTGTGAATTTGACGATGGCTGTGATGATTGCAAGCTAGATTCACTGTTTACTGAAGCTTCTTCCCTTAGCGATACCATAGAGTTAAACAAACGATTTTCCATCGTTTCTGGCAATAACTCACCATTGTTTTTCACGGTTAAAATCAGATTTTTCTTCACCGTGATCAGCATTATTTCTACTTGAGCGTCACAACTAAACTCAACGGCATTCGTCACTATTTTCTCTAACATTTGCGCGAAGTGTTCAGGCGAGCCTAGCACATTGGCTTTTTGACTTGGTGACTGGAAGTTAAAAGTTGTTTCGGGGTGAATTTGTTTAAAACCGCTAATACAACTGGCGATAACCTCAAAGGCATTAAAGGATTGCTTTTCGGTACGTTGTAGCAGTTGTTCAACGCGTGTGGCCTCTGTCATGCTGGTAATAATGTGATTTAGCCTGTGCACGCCAGATTCTGCACGCTCAATATAGGCTTTGGCGTTTTCAGGAATAGGGTACATAGACAAGTTTTCTATTGAGGTACGCACTACGGCAATGGGTGTGCGAAGCTCGTGTGACAAACGCGAAGATAAGTTTTCCAGATATTGATTGTATTGAGTTAATCGCGATACCGCCGTAGAGAAGCTGCGCGACAAATCACCAATTTCGTCGTTTCCTTTTAGGGCAGGTAGGTCTTCTTTTACTCGCCCGTGTTCATCTATTGCTACTTCTGCATGATTACGAAGCTGACGGATACGGTTTGAAATACGAGATGCAAAAAAGAAAAAGCTAATGGTACCAACCAGTAAAATGGCGAGAATCGACGTAAATAATTGCTCTAACGCTTTATTTCTTAGGGTTTTAATACCGTTTGTGGTTTCTTCAACTATCACTGCCCCTTGTACTTGTTCATCAATATAAATGGGATAGGCAGCCGAGAGGATCACAGCTTGTTTGTCGGTACTTAATCGCCATTGGCTATGTACTTGACCTGATAACGCTTGCTCGATATGCTCGCCAGCTAAGTGGCTTTCATCGTAAAGCTGGTCGTAAAAATCTTGCGTTGGTTTGGTCAGCACCTTGTAATAAAGCGGATGTAACAGATTAGTTTGCAGCCAATGCCACCACGTTGGCCAAATGCCCGAGTTGGCATTAGTTGACGCGGTTGAGCGCCAAACACCACTTGCGCTATTAATATCACCAGCGCTCGCCAGTACCCGTTGGTGTTTATCTATTACCCAAATGCTGGACTGGGTATAGCTCATGCCTTTCACAATACGCTCTATTTCTGGCGAAGGAACGAGAATAGTGCCTAGTTGCTCAGGATCAGAGGTATTAGCCGAGCCGACTAAACTCGTTGCTTTGGTGCTTGGCGCATCAACATCGGCAAAACTAAAGCCTATTTTATTGCCGACATAGTCAAGCGGTAGGCGCAGTTCAACGTTATAGCCAGTGTTATTTGGCTGCCATACCCCTTGAATATAGTTAATTGGCTGTGGGCGACTTGTTTGATTATCTAAATGGAAAGACTCTATCCAGCCTGCATTTTTATTACTGACAATATATTGTTGGTGTTCGCCATTAGGGCCGGTGAGACTCAGCGTTAAATGATCATTGAGATAAATCGACCGTGCATTGTTGCCACGAAAAATAAGCTTATCGTCAACAACATTAAAAAATAGGTACAAGTATTTGTCGTATTTGCCGACGGCGGCGTTAAAGCGAAGGCTAACAGTCTGATTGGGCTCTTGCCAGATAATGTTTGAGTCTTCGTAAAAGTGCGCCTTTCCTTCAAAGTCAGGCCAGTCATTGTACCGTCCATCTAACTGAATAGGTTGACGAATTTGAAAGCCGTATAGATCTTTTCCTTTTTCAACACTGGCTAAGAAAGACGCTTGGTTGTCGAAAAGATTCGGGCGATCGTGCAGTGTTGTTGCTAGCGCCCTAGCTGTACCAACAATAGTTTGTTCTTGACCATAGCGCAGGTATTTTTCCATCTCCCAAACATACTGATAGCCAAACCAAGGAATGGTAAAAAGGAAGCTAGAGAGGATCACTAACTTGGTTCTTAAGCCAATACGGATAAATCCTTTGTTGGCAGAAATAGTGTTTGCGCGGTTAGGCAATGTAATCAAAGCTACGCCTCATTACTTAGTGATGAGGCGCTTTGTTCTGTATCATTCCAGCGATAGCCCATACCATAGACGGTTTCGATACAGTTAAAATCAGCTTCTATTTTACTGAATTTTTTACGAATACGTTTAATGTGAGAAGTAATGGTGCTGTCATCAACAAAAATTTGTGAGTCTTGCATAAGCTGCTGTCGGTTTTTCACATGCCCCGGTGATTTTGCCAATGCAAAAACCATCCAGAACTCGGTAACGGTAAGTTCTACATATTGTTGATGCCATTTAATCGTCATTTTCTGACTATCGATCACTAATGGCCCTCGCTCAATTAGATTTTCCTGATCGACTGGTTTATTCTGTGCATCTTGACGGCGAAACAGTGCAGCAATACGAGCAGTTAAATGGGGTAGGCTTATGTCTTTGGTTAAGTAGTCGTCTGCCCCAATGCGTAGACCCGAAACAGTATCGACATCATTGTCACGCGCGGTCAAAAAGATAATAGGTAACGTAGAAGACTTGGCTCTAAGCCATTGGCAAAGCTCAAAGCCCGCGTCGTATTCATCGTGTAATCCAATATCTAGAATGACTAAGTTAGGCAGGCGAACGGTAAAAGCCGCTTCTGCGCTTTGACGATTAGCAAAGCTTTGTACTTGATACCCTTGATGGCGCAATACATCGGCATAGTTTTCACGAATGGCGTCGTCATCTTCTACTATGGCTATGCGTTTACTCATACCTTTTACTCACGTCGTTTATTTCTCTTTATTAACTATAAACGGGCTTTAGCGCCGCTTCTTAATGGCGTTCACTATATCCTAATTTATTGTCATCAGGGCACTTTTGGCGAAATTGCCAGATTGTTGCCACATTTGCTCGCTAACTTGCCATTTTTGTCGCCCGATTTGGTCGCTTTTGCTGTGTTTAATAATCATCAAGTTCCCAAACAACTTATTTAAATAGAACATAAGACCAAAAGGTAAAAGGATAACAAGATGAAAAAACTTATTTTAACGTCAGCAATCTTAACGAGCTTAGTATTAACACCTATGGCGCAAGCTAATTCTCATTCACGTTCATTATCAGAGCCACAAGCTGAAGGATTATCGGACGACACTTTTTCTGATGAGAGTAAAGAAGAACTAGGCTTCGGTGCTGGTGCGATTTTAGGTGGTATTTTCGGTGGTCCAGCGGGTGCCATGATCACAGGCCTTGCGGGTACCTTTTTAATGAAAACCCTCAATGGTGAAGAAGATATTGTTGAACTAACCAAAGCTAACAAAGCACAAGCTAAAAACTTCGAAATGCAGTTAGCCAGCCTTAAAAGCCAGATGCAAGACGCAGAGTTTCAGCATCAACAAGAGCTGTTAGCGTTCGAGCAGTCGCAAGCAAAAGCCAGTGCTTTGCAGGCCAGTAATTTAATGATGAGCTTACAGTTCAATACAGGCTCAAGCGATATCCCAAGCTACTACGCGGAACAAGTGAATGCGCTGGCTAGTATTCTTAACAGTAATCAAGACCTAACCATTGATTTGTCTGGTTACACCGACCTACTCGGCAGTAGTGAACGCAATCAAGCTTTATCGCTCGCTCGTGCGGAAAGCGTAAAAACCGCTTTAGTTAACCAAGGTGTGGGCGCGCATCGAATCAATACCATTGGCTATGGCGAGAATCACCCTGTAGTTGCGAACGCCCAACAAGAATCTAGCTTTTATGATCGCCGTGTGATGATCATTGTTCAGCAAAGTGATAAGCAAATGGCAAAAAACTAATAATTAACGGAACAATTAAGGAGGGGTTACACACAAGAGACTTATTAAATTTCAGGATATAGCTAACTAATCTGTTTTAATCAAACAAAGTAACCAGAGCACTAGTTGTTGTGCTCTGGTCTTTTTTTAAACAGCAACAACTGCAATAGTTCTAGTGCCACAGCTAACACTCTTAAAGGCGATCGAGTATAGTTAGGTAGTATCAGCATGTTGTATAAGCGATTTATTATGGCAATGAGTTACAGCACAAATTCCATCGACATTTCACAGTTTCGCCAACATGGTATTGTCAATCTTGAAATTCCTTCTGAGCGAGTCGTTGTTTATCATGCGCAAGGCCCATTTAACAAAGAGCTGGCTCAAGCCTTGGTAAAGATAGAGCAGCAGGTATGCCCTGTGTTCAAAGCTAAATGGGGTTACTGGGCTGATCTATGTGTGTTTAGTGAGTCTTGTTTAGTATTGGAAGAGGCAATTGAATACTATCAAGATTACTTAAAATCATTTAAAGCAGAAGGGTTGTCGCCTATTGCCTCTGCTTTTATCTATTCGCCAGAAGTAGAAGGTCGATCACTCGCCGAAAATATTTACCAGCAGCTATATCAGTTTGCCGGCGTTAAATACGCTGGCTTTTCAAGCTTTGAGGATGGCCTTAACTGGGTTAATAAAGAGTTATCACTTAAGCAATAACTCATTACTGCAACAATTATTAATAACTGATTTGACGTTTAAACGGTGGCAGGGCATCTAGTAACTCACCACCGTAGCGCTTAGTTACCACGCGGCGATCTAGCAGGGTGATAACACCACTGTCTTTCTCATTTCGCAATAAGCGACCACAGGCTTGAATCAGCTTATTGGAAGCATCAGGCACGGTGATCGACATAAACGGGTTGCCGCCTTTGGCGGTCACATATTCGGCGTGCGCTTCTTCTACTGGCGAAGTAGGCACGGAAAACGGCAGTTTAGTGATTACTAAGTTAGTTAGGTAATTACCAGGTAAATCTAGCCCTTCAGAAAAGCTTTGGGTGCCAAATAAAATACTGGCTTTATTGTTGTCACATTTCTTTTTGTGATTCTCGATAATATAGCTTCTAGCTTGCTCTCCTTGCATTTGCAGAGAAATTTTATGTTTTTCACGCATCACTTTTGCTACTTGTTCCATTTGCCAATATGACGAAAACAGTACCAGTGTTGCCTCATCTTTTTTGATTAATGCCGGTAGCAATTTACAAAGCTCATCGGTGAATGACGGATGGCTAGGTTCATAGCTCACATTAGGCACAGACAGCACAGCGTTTTCACGGTAGTTAAATGGAGAATCGACTTTTTGATATTGCGTACCATCATTATTGGAAAGACCCACTTGGCGGCGAAAATGGTCAAACGAATTGAGCGCT
Source organism: Thalassotalea montiporae (assembly GCF_053485855.1). Lineage (NCBI taxonomy): Bacteria > Pseudomonadati > Pseudomonadota > Gammaproteobacteria > Alteromonadales > Colwelliaceae > Thalassotalea > Thalassotalea montiporae. The sequence continues at coordinate 236,764 of NZ_JBQRUO010000004.1, read as the reverse complement.
ACGATAGTGGCAGAGCAAAGTACAGCACCAGCGCATTTTGACCACAGCTTATCTTCAAGTGTGTAACCTACTTCAATGGGGGAAGCAGATAATAAGTAGTCTTGCTTTTTACCACTGAGTTTTTCTAACCAACGAGCTAGTGGTGCGGCTTTTTCACTGTCGGTTTTTGCGTACATCACCCAAAGCGCGTTAAAGTTTTCTAGGCGTTGGAGTAAAAAACCAAATTCTGATAATAATGGCTCTGCTAAGTAGGCCTTTACGTCACCATCTTTCACCGCTTCCACTAATAAGTAATAGAGCTTGTTACCATGTGCTAAACATTTGCGGCTGTATTCGCTTAAATCTTCTGCACTGGTTTTAATCAGCTGTGGAATAATACCGTGCTCAAAACGGTAACTTAGCATGCTATTACTTTGAGCGTTGTTTTGCTCAGCATTAGCAAAATAAGTCGCTTGGTTTGCTTCAACAAATTGCAGAATTTTTTGCATATCGGCAATCAGCGATTGGCAATCATCGGCGAGTTTTAGCGATGGGTTTATTGATGATTGCGACTTGATAAGCTTGGCCACTTTATCGCCGGTATCTGCCACTTTTTGTAGCCATTCCAACGAACCTTTTAAGGTGATTGCGGCACTTGAATGGTCACGCGTAACCTTGGGTAAGTGGTGCGCTTCGTCAATCACATAGTAGGTTTCATCCGGCTCTGGCAGAATTTTACCGCCGCCCATTTCTAAATCTGATAATAGCAGTGAATGGTTTATCACCAGCACACCGGCTTTATCCATGGTATCGCGTGCTTTGTGAAACGGGCAGTGCGTATGCTCCGCTAAGTGACGCAAACAGCTATGTTTATCTGATTGAATAGCTTGCCACACATGATTTGGGATTGGGTCTGCCCAACTGTCTCTATCACCTTGCCAGCGATTTTCACTGAGCGCACTGTTGAGTTCTTTAATTAGCTTGATATCAAAGCGGTTCGGTTGCTCAGCAAAGGTAAAACCAGGCTGTGGATTTTCGCTGGCGTTAGCTGCGGCAGCTAGCTTATGACGACAAACGTAACGCTGGCGGCCTTTCGCTAGAGTAAAGTCAAAGTCTATACCGCCGTGATCTTTCAAAAAGGGCAAGTCTTTATTGACGAGCTGCTCTTGCAAGGCAACGGTCGCGGTCGAAATGACTACTTTTTTCTTTTTCGAAAGCGCTAACGGAATAGTACTTAAACTATAAGCTAATGACTTACCTGTGCCCGTACCTGCTTCAACGGCAATGATTTTGCGGGTTTTGTCGTACTCACCGGCCAGCGTTTTGGCTATTTCTGCAATCAAAAAAGTTTGCTGTTTGCGTGGGTTAAAGTTGGGTAGGCTTTCACCGATGGCTTTGTAGGAAGTGCGAATGGCTTGTTTAATATTATCGCTAAGCGCGCTGGTTTGCTTTTTGGTGGCGGTCGACATTGGTTCCCATTCACAGGTATTTGTTTTAAACTGCTGTATATATTAACAGTTTGTGGTGGCATGTGGCGAGACTTAATGGCCAACTTATCTGACAATTTTACCAGCAATGAGGTTCAGGCGAGTGGCGTCGATACTAACAACAGTGCTTTTGGCTTTGTGTTAACCCGAAAAACCTATGATACCCGACGCGGCATGGTCATTTCACTGTGGTTAGTTACAGAGCAAGGGCCAGTTAACCTCAAAATTACGGATGAATGCGCACTGCTGTTTATCCATCAAACGGAGCAAGAAAAAGCACTTGAACTCCTTGCTAAACATCAACTGCAACCGGCCAAAGTAACACTGCTCCCCTTAAAAACCTTTGCTCAGCAGGCTGTAACCGGGCTTTATTTTGCCAAGTTAAGAGATTTTTACCAAGCCAGAGAGTTGCTGAAACAGCACTATATTAAGTGTTTTGAAGACGATATTCGCCCTGAAGATCGCTACTTAATGGAACGCTTTGTTACTGATAATTGTTATTTTACTGGCCAAACAAGCAACTATACGCCAAACCATGCCCATCATTACCCAACCTTATATCAAGCCAAATGTAAGAAATCTGAGGGCGATATTAAGCTGTCTATGGTGTCGATTGATCTGGAATGTAGCCCTAAAGGCGAGCTGTATTCGATAGGGCTGTACAGCGATACCTGTCAAAAAGTAATGATGATAGGCAAGCCTGAGCCACTTGATGAAAGCTGCGATTATATTGAATGGCTCGCCAATGAAGCGGAGTTATTACAGCGCTTTCTGGCTTGGGTAGCAGAGTACGATCCTGATGTGTTTATTGGCTGGAACGTGGTTAATTTTGACTTTAGCTTGTTACAAAAGCGCTACGACTTGCACAACATTCCTTTTGCGATTGGCCGCGATAACAGTGCGCCTAATTGGCGAAAACAACGCAATAGCGAACAAAACTTTATGGATATCGAGGGGCGAGTCGTTATTGATGGTATTGATCTACTGAAAAGTGCCACTTATAACTTTACTTCGTTCTCGCTCGACAATGTTGCTCATGAACTCTTGGGCAAGCGCAAACAGGTCAAAGATGTAGAAAATCGCCTGTACGAGATTGTTGACAATTTTCACCATAACAAAAAAGCATTAGCCGCTTATAACCTAGAAGATTGCCGTTTAGTCTGGCAGATATTTGAACACACCGACTTACTAGCTTTTGCCAAGCTTAGAGCCAAGTTAACCGGATTATCGCTTGATCGAATCGGCGGATCGGTGGCCGCTTTTACCAATCTTTATTTACCTAAATTGCATCGCGCTGGCTACATTGCCCCGAATTTAGGAGATGGAAAGTCTGATCTAGTCTCACCTGGTGGCTATGTAATGAACTCTATTCCCGGACTGTATCGCAATGTGCTTGTGTTAGATTTTAAAAGCCTATACCCAAGTATTATCCGCACTTTTTATATAGATCCTATGGGCTTAATAGAAGGGCTAAAGGCCGAAGGACTGAGAGCGGAAGGGCTAAAGGCCGAAGGTTTACAATCTGAAGAGCTTAGGGTTCAAGGCTTAGAAGCGGAAAATGGTAATTTAAAAGCGCAAAACCAAATCGTCCCTGGGTTTGATGATGCTTATTTTTCACGAGAAAGGCACTTTCTACCAGCCATTATTGATGAGCTTTGGGCAGCGCGAGACAAAGCCAAGCGCGATAAAAATGCCGCTTTATCGCAAGCGATTAAGATTATTATGAACTCGTTTTATGGTGTACTGGGCTCTACCGGCTGTCGCTTTTTTGATCCTAGGTTGTCAGGATCTATTACCAAACGCGGACACCAGATTTTAAAAACTACCAAACAATGGATTGAAGATATCGGTTATCAAGTGATTTACGGTGACACTGATTCAATATTCGTTGCAATTGGTGAGTCACATAACGTCAAAGAATCAAGGCGCATTGGCAAGGAGCTTGAGCAGCTAATTAATGAAAAATGGGACGAGCATATTGCCAGCGAATATCAGATTGAGAGTAAACTGGAAATAGAATTTGAAACCCATTTTTCTCGTTTTTTTATGCCGACTATTCGTGGCTTAGCCGATGTTGGCACCAAAAAGCGTTATGCTGGTCTTGTGATCAATGAAGCTGATAAATCGAGTAAAAATGACAGTAAGCCAAATGAACGTATGGTGTTTAAAGGATTAGAAACCGTCCGCACCGATTGGACGCCACTGGCTAAAGATTTTCAACAAGCTTTGTACGATAAAATATTTCACGACGAGCCAGTCAGCGACTTTGTCCTTGATACAGTGAATCAAACCAGAGCAGGGCAGCTTGATGAAAAGCTCATTTATCGAAAGCGTATTCGTCGCAAGCTAGATGACTACGTAAAAAATGTGCCGCCCCATATTAAAGCGGCAAGAGCCGCTGATGCTATCAACCTTGCTAACGGTCAAAAGGCCAAATACCAAAAGCGCGGCCATATCGAATATGTTCTGACCACTCAAGGCCCTCAAGCGATAGAGCACCAAAGCGCACCACTTGACTACGATTTGTATATCGAACGCCAGTTGAAATCGGTTGCCGATGCGATTTTGCCTTTTGTGAATTTATCGTTTGAGCAGATCACAGATAACCAGTTAGATTTGTTTTCATCATAAGTTTTGGAGTATTTGTCATTTATTTCAGTTTTCTTGATACTGTAAATATAAACAGTTAAGTTATAATTAACCTAAATAGTGAAACGGAATGACGATGAAGTTTGTGATGGTTTATGGGGCACCTGGTGTTGGTAAAGAGAGTGTTGCAAGAGAGTTGGCAGCAAGAAATGGATGGAAGTTGTTTCCTCAGCACCTAGCATTTGATGTTGCTTGCGCTGTTGTTGGCTTTGGTAACGCAGGTTTTGAAAAGTACCAGCGTAAAATTTGCTTGGAAGCATTTCGAACAATCATTGAAACACAAAAAGATAAAGGCATTGTATTCACTTTTTGCTATGTAAACCCCGCAAGTAATTTCTTTATTGAAGGCCTTCTTGATTTATTGCAGGAATTTAGCGTTAGCCCTGATTTTATATATCTATCTTGCGACTATGACGAGCATTTAAGGCGAGTACTAAGTGACGGAAGAAAAAATACGAATAAACTTCAATCAAAAGAGTATTTGGATAAGTACTTAAAGAAATTCGATTTCTCAGCAACTATACCAAATGTTGAGTCTTTTCGATTAAACACCAGCAATCTAACAATTGAACAATCTGCAACCGAAATTGAGTGTTATTTAAAGAATGAGTGATTTGTGCAAATAGCGTTGTTAGGCTGTATCTGTTTGCTATTTACATTTAATTAAATAAATATCTTAGGGAATCAAATCTAACTAGCATTTCTTCTTGAGCTTTCCTACTAAGCTAGGTATAAATTGTTTAGACGGCTAGATAGCCAATAAATGTATTTCAAATATCCAAACTCTAAAAGAAGTAGCGCATGTCCGATCCAAAGAGCCCAAAGCAAAGCAGCGAGTCTAATAACGCACCTAAACAAGATACTAAAATCGTCAATGCTGGTCGCAGTGATAAATGGACGAATGGGGTAGTTAATCCAGCGGTACAGCGCGCTTCAACCGTAGTGTTTGATAGCGTTAAACAAATGAAACATGCGACTGCCAACAAAGCGAACCAAGTGTTGTTTTATGGTCGACGTGGTACTAGCACATCGTTTGCCTTTAGCGATGCCATGACAGAATTAGAAGGTGGTGTAGGATGTGCGCTATACCCGAGTGGTACAGCGGCAATTACTAATGCGATTTTAGCTTTTGTAAAAACTGGCGATCATATCTTAATGGTGGATACGGCTTATGAGCCAACTCGCAGTTTTTGCGACAATATTCTCGCTAAAATGGGTGTTGAGACGACTTACTACGATCCTTTGGTTGGTGCTGGCATTGAAAGTTTGATAAGAGAAAATACCAGCCTCGTATTTTTGGAAGCACCGGGTTCGTTGACTATGGAAGTGCAAGATATTCCGGCGATTGCAGAAGTTGCCCATCGTCACGGCTGCTCAGTACTGCTAGATAACACTTGGGCATCTCCTATAAATTTAAAGCCGTTTGAATTAGGCGTTGATGTGTCTATTCAAGCAGCAACCAAGTATGTGGTAGGGCACTCAGATGTGATGCTAGGTACCGCAACCGCTAATGAAGCTCATTGGCCTCAACTGCGTGAAAGTAGCTATACCATGGGGCAATGCACATCACCTGACGATCTCTATTTAGCGCTGCGCGGCATTCGCACCTTAGGTGTACGTATGAAGCAGCATGAGCAAAGCGCACTTACAGTTGCCAAGTGGCTAAGTGAGCGTGAAGAAGTGGAAACTATCCTTCACCCAGCTTTTCCGTCATGCCCTGGGCATGAGCAATTTAAACGAGACTTTTTAGGCAGTAATGGCCTGTTTTCGTTTGTGGTAAAACCTGAATTTGCCAAGGATGTCACCGCATTTTTAGACGGTATGCACCATTTCAAAATGGGCTATTCATGGGGTGGCTTTGAAAGTTTAATTTTGGCGGTACAAAATATTGGTGCAATGCGTGCTGCCACCGATTGGCAATATCAAGGACCATTAGTTCGTTTACATGTTGGTTTGGAAGATGTTGACGATCTGATAGAGGACCTTGCAAAAGGCTTTGAGCGTTTGGTAGGTAAAAACTAACCAAACAATTAGTGGCTAATTTTGTTTTAGAAACGAAACCATGGAAGTCAAACTTATATCAGTACGTGATGCACAGGCAATCTCTGAATATTACGCTAATAATCACCTACACCTAGGTAAATGGGAACCGCTTAGGCTGGATGGCTACCACGCTATTAGTGCATGGAAAAGTAGACTAGTTACCATGGAAAAGGAACAAAGAGAGGGGCGAACAGCATTTTTTGTTTCTTATAGCCCAGAAACTTCAAAAATCATAGCGACTTGTGTTCTCTCCAATATTGTTAGAGGACCGTTTCAAGCGTGCAATATGGGGTACTCTATCGCCAGAGAATTTGAAGGGATGGGGTTAATGAAAGCGCTCTGTGAGTACGTTATCGCCTATGCGTTTGATGAGTTGGGATTGAATAGAGTAATGGCTAACTATATGCCCAATAATACTAGGTCAGAAAAGTTGTTGTCTGGCCTTGGTTTTGAGATAGAAGGCAAAGCCAAAAACTACTTAAAAATTAATGGGCGATGGGAAGATCACATTCTTACATCGCTGTTGAACCCCAGTAATATTGGGTAGTGAAGCGTGCGAGTTACGATAAGTCGCTAAAACAACATTAAAAACTACTATTAGGCTGAGTAAGAAACTCAATTTCTTCCGGTGTAGATGCTCGGCCCAGTATTTTATTTCGATGTGGGTAGCGACCAAATCGGTCGATAATTGCTTTGTGTTGCTGCTCAAATTTTAAATTATTTTCGTTGCCTAAAGCGGTGTATAGCTTTAATGCTTCTTGGTGGATAAACTTAGATTCAGAGTGCATAAACGGCATATACAAAAAGCTTCGTTGTTCAGCCGTAAGTTCATTATCAAAGCCTTTTTCTATGGCATGTTGTGCAAGCGCTAAAGCCAAATTATCACAGGCAAAGGCTTGAGGGGTATCGCGATAGATATTGCGAGAAAACTGATCGAGTACAATCACTTCTGCTAGCGCGCCTTCGGCGTTATCTCGCCAAGCAAATAATTCACCGACACTAACTTGTTTATGCAAGTCTGCAAAACGTTTTTCAATTGTGGCATCAAGTTCTGCGTCTTTTTGCCACCACTGTTTTGGAGTTAGCTCTTGAAACCAAAAATCGATGACTTTTTTAAACATATTAGGGCCTTTATATGATTATCCTCTAGGGTAATTTTTTATTGCTATGTCACTTAATCCGACTTTATCAAGTAGCGCTAGATATCTAAAGTCGCCTCTTACAGACGCTAAGCGTGGATCATTACGTATAAAAACGAGGCAATTTGAACGATACTCAACAGCTTCTTGTAGTAGCTCAAATGCTTTGTCGAGTTGTTCAAGTTGTATGTAAACAATGGCCGACTCATAGGGGCAAACATAGGCTTTACTTTGATTTGCTTCGGTTAACAAGGACAAAGCACGTTGTTCATCACCCATGGCAGCAAAAGACTGTGCCAAGAAAACCAGTGACAATGGCGAACGATTGCTTAGTTTCACGCCTTTTTGCGCAAGTTTGATGCTTTGTTGGTAATTTCCATTGATGTACAAAGCAACTGCTTGGCTAAGTTTTGGTGAGGGCATATTAGGATGTAGTTTAATTTTTTCTTCGCCCCAATGAATGGCTTCTTCCAGTTCGCCTAGCATCATTAGCGACCATGCTCCCCATTCAGCCAGTTCTTCATTTAACGGGTCAAGAGCATCTGCTTTTGCCAGCGACTGTTTTGTTAGCTTTACTTCACCAAGTGCCGAAAAATATAAAGCAAAGCCAAGTTCAGTTAGCATTATGTCTTGACGACGAAGTTTAGCTTCCGTTAGAACTTTCCATGCATCTGTCCAAAGCCAAGTATGCACGTAAGCAAGACCAAGTGAAGAGCGGGCGATGGCTGAATCAGGGCTAATTTTCAAAAGCTCTACGGTCGATGTAACGACATGAGGCAAAACATCTTTAGGTTTTTCGTACAGTGTCATGATTGCTCGATAAGCATTAGATTTGGCGAGGTAAGCGGCTTCAAAAGCTGCGTCTAATGCAATTGCTTGAGAAAAATATTCTATCGATTTAATCATCGTTTCATGAGTCATCTTTGAAAACAGGTATTGTCCTTCAACATAAAGTTTATAAGCGTCGGTACTTGTGGTGGGAAGTTCAGCTAACTGAGCTTTTTCAGATTCATTCATCAACACCTTAAGCGAAGAGGAAACCGCCGTTGCAACTGCTTCTTGTAGCTGAAAACTGTTGAGTTTATCCAACGTTAATTGATAGCTGCCATCCCAGATAACATTGCCTCGGTTTAAATGCTCAAGCTCTGTATTGATTTGAATCGTCCCCGATTTATCAACGGCTACTATACCGTCTAGCACGTAGTCAATATTGGGAAGCCGTTGACTAATAAAGTCGCGAGTCTTATTAGCTTTGAAGGCAAAAGATGACGGTGGCGGCACAACCTTTAAACCGGAAATTTTTCTAAGCGATTGAATTATTTCTCGCGTAATTTGATCAGCAAATGGGGATAAATGATTGGGGATGTCACCCGAAACTGAAAAAGGCACTACCAGAATATAGGGCCTGCTATCGTGTTCGGAATAAAAGCCAGCTCCCCAATTTATCAAAAATACGAGACCCAACAAAAGTAGGAAAAATAGGAGTGTTTTCTTATTGCTTAATGAAAATAGTAATGTGTGCGGAACTCCCTTTGGCGGACTAGGCTCAGGTTCTTGATTCTCTGCTTTGATTTCATTGACAGGGCAAATAAATTGGTAACCACGTGAGCGAACAGTTTTGATCACAGATTGACGTTCTGCGTCGTCGTTAACCAGCTTACGAATATTTTTAATATGGTTGCTCAAGCTGGTGTCTGAGACGATTCGACCATGCCAAACCTGTTCAAACAGTTCATCTCTGGATATCAAACGATCACGATTTCTTAGCAAGTACAGCAATAAATCAAAAACTTTTGGCTCAACTGATTGTTGTTGACCACGCACTTTAATAACAAAATGCGTAGCGTCAACTTCAATGTCATTGAACCTGTATTTCATTAGATATCCCTGTATTCCCGTCATATTAGCTAATCGTTAGCAAAATATTACCGAGATCTTATGTTTGCCAAGCGATTTCATCGCAGACTTCCTGTTACTCAAATAAGTGCAAATAAACTCAAATAGATGCAATAAACGCAAAAAAAGGAGATCGACAATGCCATCACCACTAGAAGTGTTAATCGACCCTGTAACTATAGGTCAACTCACTATTTATGCGGTGCTTATTACGGTAGAAGTACTATGGCCTGCTCGTCAGCTAGCTAGGGTTCGGGGCTGGTACATCAAAACTGCAGGGTTTTTCATACTTTACTTGTATCTCGCAACTTATCTTCCCTTGTTGTGGGATCCCTATTTAGTTAATTATCAGCTAGTTAGTTTGGAGTCTGTGCATCCGATTATCTCAATTTTTCTTGCACTGTTTGTTTTTGAGCTTTTAGTTTACCTATGGCATAGAGCAATACATAAGTCCGGAGTACTTTGGTGCGTGTTTCATCAGATGCATCACAGTGCAGAGCGTGTAGATACGTTTAGCGCGTTTTATTTTAGTCCATTAGACATGATAGGTTTCACTTTAGTGGGCAGTTTTACGTTAACCATTGGCGTGGGGTTGGCGCCTGAAGCAATCACTTGGTTTTTGTTTATCACAATGTTTTTGGTTGTTTTTCAACATACCAATATTAAAACGCCTCAGTGGCTAGGTTATTTTATTCAGCGGCCAGAGAGTCACTCTGTTCATCATCGTCGTGGCGTGCATGCTCACAACTATTCAGATTTACCAATAATTGACATTATCTTCGGTACTTTCAACAACCCAAGAAATTTCGTTGAAGAAGTTGGCTTTTACAAAGGCGCTTCAAAAAGAGTAGGAGATATGCTTATGTTTCGAGATATTACGAGCGAAAAGCTAGATTCAGAAAACGTCAAAACCACCCTTCTATAACGTGAATATAACGCGAAGGGTGATTAGTGAGACTATGGGAGAGAAGTTACTCTATTCCTTTGGTGATAATTACTTTTTGCCTTTAGCGATAGCTGCTTACCGCCTTTAGCGATAACTATTTACCACCCTTAGCGATAATTTCGCGAGCAATCTCATCGGCTACCATACCGGTTGGTTTGCCCGTAGATGCTGCCTTGGTGAAAACATCTAACAAAGTATCGTAGATTTCTTCAACTTTTTGAGTGGCTTTATCGGGGCAGTAATCATCTTCAAATGAGATATTGATAATGCCACCAGCGTTAATCACGTAATCTGGAGCGTATAAAATACCGCGATCAACCAAAGCTTGATCGTGTTTTGGTGTAGCTAACTGGTTGTTGGCACAGCCACCGATGATTTTGGCTTTAATACGATCAATTGTTGTGTCGTTGATTGTCGCACCTAGGGCACAAGGGGCGTAAATATCGCAGTCCACATCGTAAATATCATTTAGGCCCACCGCTTGTGCGCCAAATTCTGCTTGTGCTTTATTGACGGCTTCTTGATTGATGTCGGTAACTATCAATTTTGCGCCAGCGTTATGTAGGTGTTCACATAAGTAATAACCAACGCTACCTAAGCCTTGTACAGCAACGGTTAAGTCAGTTAGATCATCTCGGTTAAATTTGTGTTTTACCGCCGCTTTTAGGCCTAAAAATGTGCCTAATGCGGTAAAAGGGGCTGGGTTGCCACTTTTGCCTTCTACACCAGCAACAAACTCTGTTTCGGTATTGGCAATAGCAATATCGCCCGTGGTGATGTTGACGTCTTCAGCGCTGATATAGCGACCCGCTAAGCCATTAAGTGCTCGGCCAAAGGCTTTAAACAAGGCTTCAGATTTAATTTTACTAGCATCGCCAATAATTACTGACTTACCACCACCCATCGCAAGGCCGGCCATGGCATTTTTATAGGTCATGCCTTTAGATAAACGAAGTACGTCAACTAGTGCTTCTTCATCGGTAGTGTAATCCCACATTCGACAGCCTCCAACTGCGGCACCTAGGGCTGTGCTATGAACAGCGATAATTGCTTTTAACCCACTTTTCTCGTCACTACAAAATACGACTTGTTCGTGGTTGTCAAAATCTACTAAATCGAAAAACGCCACACTATTTCTCCATGAAATCAAGGCGAAAGCTGTTTGCTTAGCGCACTTGTGATTGCGAAAGTGTCGCGAACATTATCACTTACGTAAACGTCACGCTATATGCTGTGATTAATTAGTCTGAAAAGAGGTGTTAAAAATTGAATACAAGCTCGGCTCAGCTCAGAAAATGCGCGCTTTGTACGAAAATTATCGCGTTGGTTAAATAGGCTTTTTGAAACTAATATAAACTAGTGACTGAGGTAGCACTTTTTGACTGCTGCATCCATTGTCGCGCAGGCCATTTGCTGTTTGGGTAAACCTGCTTCCATAAACACAGCGCCAACAGGATAGAAGTCATGTTTAACAAAATAATCTACCGCATCCAGCGGACTATGAATAAATACTTGTTTGAGGTTGAGATCTTTAGCAACTCGCAATAAACCCGCTAGCACTAACTTATCTAGTTTTTGTTTACGATGTTCTTTAATAACAGCGATACGACCTATCTGGCCTGATGGAAGGATGCGACCAGTGGCGACGGGCTCTTGGCTGATATCGTCGCACACCAGCATATGAATTGCTTTTCGGTCTTTACGATCAAATTCGACGCGTTTAGGTATGCGGTGCTCACAAATAAAAACCCGCTCTCGAACAGTTTTTAACAAGGGAGCGGCATGCTCCCACGGAACTCTACATACACTGTATTGCATACGATTAATCGATATACCAGTACCCCATATTTAACACTTTAGTTAACATTTGTATGTTATTCAAACAGTGTGTGAAACTTTCTAACTGTTTTGTAGCCAAAGCGACATTTTTTGCCAATAGCTGACCTAATTCGCTTGTTTGCTGCGTTAATGAAATCCGATCACCATTAATATACAAGTCACCGTTTTGTTCGTTGATTAGCGCTTTAACACCTAACACAGGGCGAACAAAAATTTCAGGATCTGCTAGATAACCTTTAACCGCTTCTTCGGTAAATGGCTCCATTGGGATCAGCACTTCCAATGCATGATGGCTACGAGTGGTAAAGGTGGCAATCATATCGCTAAACAAATCGATATCACCGGTTTGCGTTAACATAAATTTTTGCAGTTTTTTAATATCTTCAGCGGCAAGTAACTCTGGTTGGCTGGTGACAGTGCGATCCGGATCGTTAAAACGGTGTTCGGCTAATTGCTTATCAATGACTGCATCCGCTAGCGCTGAAATCATGTCTTGGCCACTAGGTGCTTGAAAGCCTACGGAGTAGTTCAATGAATTGTCTATGGAAACACCGTCATGTGGGTGATTCGGTGGAATATATAAAATATCGCCAGGTTCGGTAATAGCATCAATCACAGGCTCAAATGGTGATACTTGTTTTAAGTCTTCATGAGGCAATAACTGTGCTAACGAATCGTCAGGTAAACCCACTTGCCAACGTCTTTTCCCCTCACCTTGGGTGATAAAGACATCGTATTGATCTAAATGAGGGCCTACGCCGCCGCCGGGTGTGGAAAAGCTGACCATGACATCGTCGATGCGCCAGCTCGGTAAAAACTTGAATGGTTCTAGCATTTGAGCGGTAGTTTCAGACCAGTTGTTTACCGCTTGCACTAGTAGAGTCCAGTTTTCTTCACCGAACTCGCTAAAATCTTCGAATGGCCCGTGTTTGACTTGCCAGTTAGTCGGTTCACCACTCTCAGAACCATCATTGGCGATAATACGTGATTCTAACTCTTGCTCCATGGCAAGGCCGGCTAGTTCATCGGCAGAAATTGGATCTTGGAAGGCTTGAAAACCACCTTTGATCAGAAGTGGCTTTTTTTGCCAATATTCGGCAAGAAATAGTTCGGGGGTTAAATCGCCCCAATTAATGGTGTACATAATCTTTGTCTCTGGTTTCTTGCATACTGAGCTCTAGTGATAACTCAGTTTCGCAAACAAAAAAGAAGACCTAAGCCTTCTTTTTGTATCTTTAATTTCCGTTAGCAATTTCTGACCATAGCCTATTGGCTAACAGTCATCAGCTATAATTCGTCGATAAAGGCAACAGCGCGGCCAATATAAGTTGCCGGTGTTAGCTCAGCAAGCTCTGCCTTAGCTGCTTCTGGCATATCAAGATTAGCTACAAACTCGCGCATTACTTCAGCGTTTACGCGCTTACCACGAGTTAACTCTTTTAGTTTTTCATAAGGCTTTTCAATACCGTAACGACGCATTACCGTTTGAATTGGCTCAGCTAAAAGTTCCCAGTTTTGATCTAGTTCATCTGCTAATGATTTTTCATTCACTTCTAACTTGCTGATACCTTTTAGTGTCGCTGCGTAGGCAATTAGAGCATGACCAAAACCAACACCTAAGTTACGAAGTACAGTAGAGTCCGTTAAATCACGTTGCCAGCGCGAAACTGGAAGCTTTTGTGCAAGGTGAGCAAATAACGCATTAGCAATGCCTAAGTTACCTTCTGAGTTTTCAAAATCGATTGGATTAACTTTGTGCGGCATGGTTGATGAACCAATTTCACCCGCAACGGTTTTTTGCTTAAAGTGACCAAGAGCGATGTATGCCCAAATGTCGCGATCGAAGTCGATCAAAATTGTGTTAAAACGCGCTACCGCATCAAACAGCTCTGCAATGTAATCGTGCGGCTCAATTTGGGTAGTAAAAGCATTCCACGTAACACCTAATGACGTGACAAATTCATTTGAGAAGTTGTGCCAGTCCAGGTTAGGGTAGGCAGAAAGGTGAGCGTTGTAGTTACCTACAGCACCGTTGATTTTACCTAATAACTCAACTTGAGCAATTTGCTCGCGTTGGCGTTTTAAACGAATGTAAACATTCGCCATTTCTTTACCCATAGTGGTAGGTGACGCAGGTTGACCATGCGTGCGCGCCATCATAGGAATAGTTTTGTACTCTACAGCCAATGCTTTAACCGCTGCTAAGATTTCATCTACAACAGGTAATAACACTTGTTCACGACATTCTTTAAGCATTAATGCGTGTGACAGATTGTTGATATCTTCTGAGGTACAAGCAAAGTGAATAAACTCTGTGACAGCGTTTAGCTCAGCATTGTCAGCAATTTTTTCTTTTAAGAAGTACTCAACTGCTTTTACATCGTGGTTGGTGGTTGCTTCAATGGTTTTAACGCGTAGTGCATCTTCTTCGCTAAAGTTAGCAACGATGGCGTCAAGCACTGCATTTGCTTCGTCGGAAAATGCAGGAACTTCCGTGATGTCAGCAGTGGCTGCTAACTTTTGTAACCAACGTACTTCGACGGTAACGCGGTATTTGATTAGGCCAAACTCACTGAAAATAGGGCGTAAGGCTTTGGTTTTGCTGCCGTAACGACCATCAACCGGTGAAATTGCTGTTAATGCTGAAAGTTCCATAGTTTTTTCCTACAACAAATGTTTTGGTTTGTTATTAATTAAGTGTGAACGTTAAAAACTTTTCTTGGCGAAATTTATTCTAGTTAATGAATTTACGTGCCTAGTAAATTTCGCCTAATAATTGCTCTGCTTGTGCCAGTATTTTAGTGCGTGAAAACAAAATATTGCGGCGTTTACCGCCTACTTGTCGCCATAAAACAGCGCTACGAATACCTGCTAACAGTAATGCTCGGATTTTATGCTGATTGCTTTCCTGCTTTAATATAGCAGGTTCACCTGCTACCTGAATGCGCGCACCTAGCGGGCTAATAATATCGCTGTAAATGCTAGCAAAGCTGCTTAGTAAGGTATTGCTGTCAACGTCGTAGTGACCACTTTGACGCTTGGCTTGGTCGATACGCTCGCCCAACACGCCAAGTTGTTTGCGGTTTTTAGTTAAACGACGTTCCAGGTTTAACAAGCTAACAATATAGCGGGTTAATTCAGGGTCTTTTTGTTTAGTTTGATCGCCAAGATGGCTGACTAATACCTGTAACCCCGGTTTTATGTTGGCTAAGTTACCGCCATATACCGCTAGTGTATTTTCAGGCGAGGTATTGGTAATGCCGCTTAGCATCATGCCAAGCTGTTGCTCGTCAATTTCCCCTTGACGCGCAAGTTTTTGTACCATGCTGGCTATCTGGCAGATAGCAGCAAAGGTGATAGTTTGATCTCTCATACAGCTTATCGAATTAGTGTATTAATTATGCCGCCACCTAAGCACACTTCGTCTTGGTAAAACACCACTGACTGGCCCGGTGTTACTGAGCTTTGTTGCTCATCGAATAGAATTTCGTACTCGTCATTTTCAAGTGGTGTTACTGTGCAGATTACATCTTGCTGGCGGTAACGTGTTTTGACTGTGCATTTAAATGGTGCTGTGATCTCATTGCGATCCACCCAATGCAGTTGATTAGCAATTAAGCCTTTAGAAAATAGGCGAGGATGATTATGGCCTTGACCCACAATCAGCACGTTGCGTTTTAAATCTTTGTCTACCACATACCAAGGCTCATCACCGGCATTGGCCAAACCTCCAATGCGTAAGCCTTTGCGTTGACCTAACGTGTGGTACATTAAACCGTCATGATCGCCAATCACTTCACCTTCGGCAGATTCAATTTTTCCTGGCTGAGCGGGTAAGAATTTTTGCAAGAAATCTTTAAATTTGCGTTCGCCAATAAAACAGATACCCGTGCTGTCTTTCTTGTTGTGAGTAATCAAATCAGCTTTTTCTGCGATAGCGCGTACTTCAGGCTTTTCAATATGACCCACTGGGAATAGCGTTTGACCTACTTGCTTATGGCTTAATGTGTATAAAAAGTAGCTTTGATCTTTGTTGTTATCTAAGCCGCGGATCATATGCCATTTGCCTTCACCGCTCGCGTCTTCGCGATATTCGCGCTGTACGTAGTGACCTGTGGCAATGTAATCAGCGCCTAAGTCTTCGCAAGCAAATTCTAAAAAGGCTTTAAACTTAATTTCTTTGTTACACATGATGTCTGGGTTAGGAGTACGACCTGCTTTGTATTCAGCAAGGAAATATTCAAATACGTTGTCCCAGTACTCAGTGGCAAAGTTGATGGTGTGTAACTTGATGCCAAGCTTGTCACATACAGCTTGTGCATCTTTTAAATCTTCTTCTGCGGCGCAGTATTCGTCGTTGTCGTCTTCTTCCCAATTCTTCATAAACAAGCCTTCAACCTGATAGCCTTGCTGCTGAAGCAAGTAGGCTGATACAGATGAATCGACTCCGCCAGACATACCAACAATAACGCGCGTGTCTTGTGGCGCCTTTGTGTTGGGAGCGATGGCTAATGATGAAGTTGCAATAGATGACATTAATTAATTGACCACGATAGAAAAAAGGCGCCGAATTATAGCATAGGGATTTTTTATAGCATAGAGGCCACAAGTCGCCTCCATTAAGTTTTAAAGGTTAGTTTTTAGCATAGATAGCGATATCTTATTTCCAGCTAAATAGTCTTCAATACATTCAAGTACCATAGGGCTACGTAGCTGGTTTGCTTTGGCTTTAATTTCTTCTAGTGTTAGCCAATGACAAGCGATGATATCGCTGTCTTGCGGTTGGCTGACAGGCCACTTGTTATCTTCTTTAGTTGAGTCTAGATGGGTCAAATTACTTAGCTTGTAGACAAAACAAAAGCGTAAAAAATAAAGGTTTAACTCAGAGCGATGAAAGTAGTAAATGCCAGAAGCATAAGCAGGCTCACCAGTTAATCCCGTCTCTTCCTGTAATTCTCTATTTGCTGCAGCCACCAGATTTTCGTTTGCTTCTAAGTGACCGGCAGGTTGATTAAAAACAGTGTTGCCATTTTCCCTTTCTTCTACCAAGAGAAACTTACCTTGATGGTGGACGATAGCTGCAACAGTCGTATTAGGCTTAAATTGTGTAACGCCGTGGTCATTCATTGATTTAGGTACGCTCTTTTTGTTATTAACTAGTTTTCTTTTGCTTTTGTAGTACGGTCGGGATTATTACTACGTTTTCTCTGTAACTTGCTTGATAAGCTCAACTTATTCTCAGCTTTTCTTTGGCGCGTCTTTGGCTTGCTAGG
This sequence comes from Thalassotalea montiporae, assembly GCF_053485855.1. Lineage (NCBI taxonomy): Bacteria > Pseudomonadati > Pseudomonadota > Gammaproteobacteria > Alteromonadales > Colwelliaceae > Thalassotalea > Thalassotalea montiporae. The sequence goes on along the minus strand of NZ_JBQRUO010000004.1, from coordinate 219,513 downwards.
AGTTATTGTTTTTGTGCTCGTTGTCGCTTTTTTATTCGCCTTTGTACTAGGTGCGTTCATTGAATCTTGTTTGACCAAAATAAACTCACCATTCGCAATATTATCGAGCGTCCATTCGCCAATGGCATAGCGAACTAAGCGCAGTGTTGGGTGACCAATATGTGCGGTCATGCGTCGTACTTGACGGTTTCGACCTTCGGTAATAATAATTTCCAACCAAGTGGTGGGAATATTCTTTCTTTCGCGAATAGGGGGATTACGAGGCCAAATGTTTGGCGCTGAAATAATTTTTACTTTCGCAGGCTTAGTAGGGCCATCGTTGAGTTCCACACCTTGGCGAAGTGCTTTTAGCTTATCTTCAGTGGGTACACCTTCTACTTGTACCCAGTAGGTTTTCGGCGCTTTGAACTTAGGGCTGGCTATTTTATGCTGCAATTGACCGTCGTTAGTGAGTAGCAATAATCCTTCGCTGTCTTTATCTAAACGACCCGCCGCATATACCTCTGGAATAGGGATAAAATCTTTTAATGTTTGTCGATGTTGATCATCGGTAAATTGGCAAAGCACATCATACGGTTTGTTAAATAAGACAATTTTTCGATTTTCATCTGAAATTGGGGATTTTTTCTTTACTGGTCTGACCTTGTTGGAAAGATGACCTTTAGCCCTTGTTCTTGCGTTTGTGTTGAGGCGTGTCAACGTATCTTGCCTTATTAAATTATGGTTAGGTTGAGTGCCTGCTATTTTAAAGTAGTTTGTTTTTAAGTAATATGCGCCATCGAAAAAAATATTTTGTTGCTGAGTTTGTCACGAGCTTGGTGGCACGTTCTTAACGAAACTAGGATATTCAATGAGTAAAGATACATCAAAGATCATTTACACCATTACTGATGAGGCGCCAGCACTTGCGACTCAATCTCTACTACCTATTATTAAAGCTTATACTGCTTCTTCAGGCATCGATGTCGAAACTCGTGATATCTCATTAGCAGGTCGTGTTATTGCTAATTTCCCTAAGTACTTAACTAAAGAGCAACGTATCGGTGATGCGTTAGCAGAGCTTGGCGAACTAGCGAAAACACCGGAAGCAAACATTATTAAGTTGCCAAACATTAGTGCGTCAATTCCACAATTACAGGCAACGATTAAAGAATTACAAGCGAAAGGTTACAACTTACCAGATTACCCAGAAGAGCCACAAAGTGAAGCGGAAGAGTCAATTAAATTGACTTACGCCAAAGTACTTGGCTCTGCAGTAAACCCTGTACTTCGCGAAGGTAACTCAGATCGCCGCGCACCGGGCTCAGTAAAGCAATACGCGAAAAACAACCCACACTCAATGGGCGCTTGGTCAAGTGAGTCAAAATCTCACGTTGCGCATATGGATGCGGGTGATTTCTACGGTAGTGAAAAATCAACAACAATCAATGGCGCGACTCACGCAAACATTGAATTTGTTGCTGAAAATGGCGACGTCACCTTATTAAAAGAGCATATCGCCCTTGAAGACAAAGAAGTGATTGACGCGTCAGTGATGAACGCAAAAGCACTTGTTGCTTTCTTCGAGCAAGAAATCGAAAAAGCACAAAAAGAAGATGTGTTGTTCTCTTTGCATATGAAAGCAACCATGATGAAGGTTTCTGACCCTATCATCTTCGGTCACTGTGTTAAGGTTTACTACAAAGCGGTATTTGAAAAACACGCTGCAGTATTTGACCAATTAGGTGTTGATGCTAACAATGGTATTGGCGATGTTTACGCGAAAATCGGTCGTTTACCTGCTGAAAAGCAAGCTGAGATTGAAGCTGACTTGCAAGCGGTATACGAAACTCGCCCACCAATGGCGATGGTTGACTCAGATCGCGGCATCACTAACTTGCACGTACCAAGCGATATTATTATCGATGCGTCTATGCCAGCAGCACTGCGTGCATCTGGCCAAATGTGGGGTCCAGACGGTAAGCAAAAAGATACTAAGTTTACTATCCCAGATCGTAACTACGCAGGTGTATACCAAGCAGTAGTTGATTTCTGCCGTGAAAATGGCGCATTTGATCCTACAACTATGGGTACCGTACCAAACGTTGGTCTAATGGCTAAAAAAGCGGAAGAGTACGGCTCACATGACAAAACTTTCACAGCGGCAGCAAACGGCACCATTCGTGTTGTAGACGCAGCAGGTCACGTATTACTTGAGCAAGCTGTGGAAGCGGGTGATATTTTCCGTATGTGTCAGGCGAAAGACGCACCAATTCAAGATTGGGTGAAACTAGCGGTTAATCGTTCACGCTTATCTGGTATGCCAGCAGTATTCTGGTTAGATGAAAACCGTGCACACGATGCTGAGTTAATTAAAAAAGTAAATCAGTACTTGCCAGAGCACGACACTGACGGTTTAGATATTCGTATTCTTGCACCAGTTGATGCGTGTCAGTTCTCGTTAGAGCGCATGAAAAAAGGCGAAGATACCATTTCTGTGACGGGTAACGTGTTACGCGATTACTTAACTGACTTGTTCCCAATTTTAGAGTTAGGTACATCAGCTAAGATGCTATCTATCGTACCACTTATGAACGGTGGTGGACTATTTGAAACGGGCGCTGGTGGTTCAGCACCTAAGCACGTACAGCAGTTTGAAAAAGAAAACCACTTACGTTGGGATTCTTTAGGTGAGTTCTTAGCACTAGCAGCGTCATTAGAGCACTTAGCAAACTTTGCCGGTAATGCCAAAGCACAAGTACTTGCTGATACCTTAGATGCGGCAACAGCAAAATTCTTGCAAGAGAATAAATCACCATCGCGTCGCGTTAACGAGCTTGATAACCGTGGTTCTCACTTCTACCTAGCAACTTACTGGGCAGAAGCACTTGCTGCGCAAGGTAAAGATGCTGAGCTAGCCAAAGCCTTTGGCCCAGTAGCACAAGCATTAACCAAGCAAGAAGAGAAAATTGTTGCTGAGTTAAATGACGCACAAGGCGTTGCTATGGACATTGGTGGTTACTACTTCCCGAACGAAGCGCAAGCATCAAACGCTATGCGTCCAAGCGAAACGTTAAACACTATTTTATCGACACTGCTATAAACCTTAGCGATTAAATGCGATAAATAGTGCGTTTCAACGCAAAATTGACTAAGCCCGCTCAAAGCGGGCTTTTTTATGCATGTAGCAAGTGATATCAGTCATTAATGAGCTTGACAACTTACCGTAATCGTATGTTAATCAAACTCTACTGATTTACTTTCTAACGTGTGCATTCCATTCTTGCAATGCTAGGCAAAAAGGAGTTTTAGATGGGTTTATTTGAGGGCTTGTTGTTAATTACCACGATTCATTTATTAGCTGCGGCATCTCCAGGGCCAGATTTTGTCTTGGTATCACAGCAAACATTAGCGCATGGTAAAAAAACTGGTCTACTTTGCAGTTTAGGAATTGCACTGGGGCTGGCCGTGCATATCGTTTATTCCTCGCTAGGGTTAGCTGCAATTATCGCCAACTCTGAAACGATTTTATGGGGCATTAAGCTGCTTGGTGGCAGCTATTTAATTTATCTTGGTATTCAGGGGCTAAAGGCTAAACAAACCAATGTAATAGATGCTAGTGCATTAAGTACGGAAGTTTCTCCCCAGTTATCTAACAGTAAAACCCTTGCTAAAGGTTTTCTGTGTAATGCGTTAAATCCGAAAGCGCCGATTTATTTTGTTGCTTTGTTCACTATGGTGTTATCGCCCACAATGCCCTTGTATCAATTGGCGATTTACGGTGCTTGGATGATGATCTTGCAGTTTGCTTGGTTTGCGACTGTTGTAATCTTGCTTAGCCGCCCAAGAATAAATAAACAGTTTCAACAATTTGGTCACTGGTTAGACAGAGTATTAGGTGGTGCGATGTTGCTGATGGGGATCAAAGTTATTACCAGTAAAATCAATTAACGAATTCTGGCTGAATGGTTGTTTGCTGCTATGTATTGCTCCTGGTTTAATTCTTGGTTTTTTAAGTGCACCTATACGCTGATCACTGCTCCAATTTGGATGATTCAGGGGGTAGGAACTAAACGCTCTGCTATTCGACTCCCTGAAGCACAAGGTGAGCGCAAATTTGTTGTTGGCAAGCGTAATCATCAAGATAAAACTGCGGCGGCTGAAAAGCCAATTAAGATCACGGTTATTGGTGATTCGGTTGCTGCTGGTGTTGGGATAACATCAATTAAAGATGCTTTGGCAGGACAGCTGGCAGCTGAGCTTAATTCCAGATTCGATGTAGAGGTTAAATTAGCTGTGTTAGCAAAATCGGGCGATAAAATAGCTGATTTACATTCCGCTATACGCAATGAAATTGCAGAAGTTGCCGACTATGTCGTTATTTCCATTGGTGTTAATGATGCAAAAGGGTTTACATCAAGCCGAAAATGGTCACAACAGCTTAATGAATTGATGACGTTAATCGAGCACAAGTATCAACCTCAACAAACTTTATTACTAGCAATACCGCCGCTTGAATGTTTTCCTCTATTAAAAAAGCCACTTGCGAGTATTTTAGGTTTTCGTAGCAGCCGTCTTAATGATGCGACCAACAAACTCCTACAATTAGCTCCTGAGCGTTTCAGTCTTGTTAATTACGAGCTAATTCCTGATGAAAAGTACTTTACGGCCGATGGATTTCATCCAAACGAAACAGCTAGCCTAGCTATCGCTAAGGCGATTGTAAACCAATATTTAATTAACAAAAAAGTTCGCTAAATAATTATCAAATAACAGAGTTTTTTGCTTGGTTTATTGCCAATGGGTAGTTATTCTTAAGTTGAGCCTAAGGCGAGTTTACCGATGTGGATTCTTTATTGGAATATAGTGCTTTATATCATTCATGTGATTTATATTGGTTATCGGTTTTGAAAAATTAGTGTCATTACTCTTTTTCGTTTAGGTTACAACTCTGGTCAGCGTACCTAGTGATAATAACTCAGCATTTCAGGGGAGAGCCTTATGTCTTCGCAAATAACAATTCCAGCAGACGGGCAAAAAATTACCATCGAAAACGGTCGATTGAACGTACCGAACAACCCAATTATTCCATTTATCGAGGGTGATGGTATTGGTATTGATGTCACGCCAACTATGCGCAAAGTGGTAGATGCGGCAGTTAAGGTTGCTTACCAAAGCGAGAAAAAAATTAGCTGGATGGAAGTGTACGCAGGTGAAAAAGCGACGGAAGTCTATGATTCTGAAACTTGGCTTCCAGAAGAAACATTGGCCATGTTTCGCGAATACCGAGTAGGTATTAAAGGGCCTTTAACAACGCCAGTTGGCGGTGGTATTCGCTCACTTAATGTGGCACTACGTCAAGTGTTAGATTTGTATGTGTGTCAGCGCCCAGTGCAATGGTTTACAGGTGTTCCTAGCCCTGTGAAGCATCCAGAAGCCGTTGACATGGTGATTTTCCGCGAAAATTCGGAAGACATTTATGCGGGTATCGAATACAAAGCAGGTACCGAGCAAGCTGATAAGATTATTAAATTCTTAACTGAAGAAATGGGCGTATCATCGATTCGCTTTACTGAGGACTGTGGTATTGGTATTAAGCCAGTGTCAAAAGAAGGTACACAGCGTTTAGTGCGAAAAGCGATTCAATATGCAATCGATAACGATCGCGATTCTGTTACCTTAGTGCACAAAGGTAACATCATGAAGTACACCGAAGGTGCTTTTAAAGAGTGGGGTTATCAATTAGCACACGATGAGTTTGGCGCTGAACTACTGGACGGTGGTCCATGGTTGTCACTTAAAAATCCAAAAAATGGTAAAGAAATTATCATTAAGGATGTTATTGCTGACGCTATGTTACAACAAATTTTGTTGCGCCCAGAAGAGTACAGCGTTATTGCTACGCTAAACCTTAATGGTGATTATTTGTCTGATGCACTTGCTGCGCAAGTCGGTGGAATTGGTATTGCACCGGGGGCAAATATTAGTGATGAAGTGGCAATTTTTGAAGCAACACATGGCACGGCACCTAAATACGCAGGCTTGAATAAAGTGAATCCAGGCTCTGTAATTTTATCTGCTGAAATGATGCTACGCCATATGGGCTGGACAGAAGCGGCCGATTTAATGCTACAAGGTATGTCTGGTGCAATTGGCGCTAAAACAGTGACGTATGACTTTGAGCGTTTAATGGAAGGAGCTACGCTGGTGTCTTGTTCTGAATTTGGTGATGAAATTATTAAGCACTTAGCTTAACGTTTAAGTAATTAGTGGCCTGCTTTTAGTAACAGTACAAGTAACACTAAAAGCAGGCATTAAAAAACACAGCCTAGGCTGTGTTTTTTTATTAGCGCGCTGTTGATTAATTTACTAAATTAATTTTCTGCTTCAGGTTCAATAGGTACTATACTTGCCGCGTGATGCCCTTTAGGGCCTTCATTCAACTCGTAATTAACATCCTGACCTGCTTTTAGTGTTCTGTATCCTTCCATCTGGATGGTAGAGTAATGAGCAAAGATGTCTTCTCCACCATCATCAGGGCGAATAAAACCGAACCCTTTTGCATTGTTAAACCATTTAACCGTACCGTGAGCCATACTTCTACTTCCTTCTATATCCTGCGGTATAATTTAGGTATGCTTCCCATAACATACACGTATAAACGCGGCGGCTAAAAAATAGCCACCTGTAAATCGTAGAATATGTGTGAGAATAGTCAAGATATTTACAATATTTTTTACAATTTTTTAATAACCTATTTTTCATAAAAAGGTTCAGCAAATTTAACCTGTAGAGACTAATATAGATTTATGAGTAACTGGAAAGAACTGACAGAATCCCAGCATGATACGGAAGAGCTAACTAAGGAACGTATTGATGAACCTCCTCGTTATCATGTTGTTTTGTTAAACGATGACTATACGCCTATGGATTTTGTGGTTGAAGTTTTACGTAGGTTTTTTAATATGGATTCTGAAAAGGCTACTGAAATCATGCTAACTATTCATTATAAGGGTAAGGCTCGTTGTGGCACATATTCTGCTGAGATAGCAGAAACTAAAGTAGACCAAGTTGTTCGATACGCTGCAGAAAATCAACATCCGTTGCAATGTTCAATGGAAAAAGCGTAACAGTGCAAGATTTAAGTAAGCTGGAGTATCTATGCTGAATAAAGATTTAGAAATTTCGTTAAACTTAGCGTTCCGTCAAGCTAAGGATTCTCGCCATGAATTTATGACGGTAGAGCACTTATTGCTAGCACTGCTGGATAACCCATCAGCGGTCGAGGCACTTAAAGCCTGTGGTGCTGACATGTCTAAATTGCGCAAGAGTTTAGAAGATTTTATTGGTGAAACAACGCCGGTCATTCCCGCTGGAGAAGATGATCGTGAAACTCAGCCAACACTAGGTTTTCAACGTGTTTTGCAACGTGCAGTTTTTCATGTGCAGTCTTCTGGTAAGAATGAAGTTAATGGTTCAAACGTGCTTGTTGCAATTTTTAGTGAGCAAGAATCACAAGCCGCCTATATTTTGAAAAAATCAGATATTACGCGTTTAGATATTGTTAACTTTATCTCTCACGGTATTTCAAAAATCGAAAATGGCGACAGTGCTAGCCACGAAGAAGTGGAGCAGCAGCAAGATGAAGAACCAAGAGTAGTAGAAAGCTTTGCGGTAAACCTCAATGAAGAGGCGAAAAAGGGCAATATAGACCCGCTGATTGGCCGTGACGATGAATTAGAGCGTACGCTTCAGGTATTGAGCCGTCGTCGCAAAAATAACCCGCTATTTGTTGGTGAAGCAGGAGTTGGTAAAACTGCTATTGCAGAAGGTTTGGCGGCAATGATTGTCAGCGAAAAAGTACCAGACTTTTTAGTAGATGGCACAATTTACTCACTTGACATGGGCGCTTTGCTCGCAGGTACTAAATACCGAGGTGATTTTGAAAAACGCTTTAAATCACTGCTTAAAGAGCTAGAAAAAGAAGCGAATGCGATTCTGTTTATAGATGAAATTCACACTATTATCGGCGCAGGTGCAGCTTCTGGTGGTATGATGGACGCTTCCAACCTTATTAAGCCTTTGCTTTCATCAGGTAAGCTTCGTTGCCTAGGTTCTACGACTTATCAAGAGTATCAAAGTATTTTTGAGAAAGACCGCGCATTAGCTCGTCGTTTCCAAAAAATAGACATAGCCGAGCCTAGTGTTGATGATACGACGAAAATACTGCAAGGATTGAAAGAAAAATACGAAAGCCATCACGGTATTCGTTATACCCATAAAGCATTGAAAGCGGCAGCTCAATTGGCTGACAAATACATTAACGAACGTTTTTTACCTGATAAAGCGATTGATATCATCGATGAAGCTGGTGCTAAGCAACAACTAGTTGCACCGTCTAAGCGTAAGAAAGTGATTAATAACAATGATATTGAGTCAATTGTCGCGAAGATGGCACGTATTCCTGAAAAATCGGTGTCTAGCTCAGAAAAAGATAACCTGCAAAATTTAGATCGTAATCTGAAGTTGGTTGTTTTTGGCCAAGATAAAGCCATTGATGAGTTAACGTCTGTTATTCGCTTATCACGAGCTGGTTTAAGTAATGAAAGCAAACCGATTGGCTCTTTCATGTTTGCAGGGCCAACTGGTGTTGGTAAAACGGAGGTTACGCAGCAGCTTGCTAAAATCTTGGGTGTTGAGCTATTGCGTTACGATATGTCTGAGTACATGGAAAAGCACGCGGTTAGCCGATTAATTGGTGCACCTCCTGGCTATGTCGGGTACGAACAAGGCGGTTTGTTAACAGATGCTGTGATTAAACATCCACATGCCGTTGTGCTGTTAGATGAAATTGAAAAAGCACATCAAGATGTATACAACATTTTGTTGCAAGTAATGGATCACGGTACCTTAACTGATAACAATGGCCGAAAAGCTGATTTTAGAAATGTTATTTTAGTGTTGACCACTAACGCAGGTGTTACTGAAACAACACGTAAATCAATTGGCTTTAAGCAGCAAGATCATAGCCTTGATGCGATGGATGAAATTAATCGCGTATTCACACCAGAATTTAGAAACCGTTTAGATAATATTGTTTGGTTCAATCACTTAGACACAGACATTATCTATCAAGTTATTGATAAGTTTATTGTAGAACTTCAAGCTTTACTTGATGAAAAAGGTGTGTCACTTGAACTTAGTGCAGATGCGAAATCTTGGCTTGCTGAGCGCGGCTACGATAAAAACATGGGCGCACGACCTATGGCTCGGTTAATTCAAGAGCAACTTAAGAAACCATTGGCGAATGAACTGCTATTTGGTGAATTAGTTGGTGGTGGTGTTGTTAAAGTGACGGTTAACAAGAAAGATGAACTTGTGATCAAAGCTGAAAGCAACAAAAAAGAGCTAGTGGAACATTAACCCGCTATCGCTTTGCTGGACAATAAACAAAAGCACATAAACCAAAAAAGCCCTGATATTCAGGGCTTTTTTGTAGATAAATCTTTTAACTCTTTCTAAAAGAAAGGTTTAAACGTTATCTGGCACGGAAAATAATGCGACCTTTCGATAAGTCATACGGCGTTAATTCAACCGTTACTTTGTCACCAGTTAAAATACGGATGTAGTTCTTGCGCATTTTACCTGAGATGTGAGCTGTAACAACGTGACCGTTTTCTAACTCAACGCGGAACATGGTGTTAGGTAATGTTTCTAACACAGTACCTTGCATTTCAATATTTTCTTCTTTCGCCATTGGGCGTTTAACCTCTAAAAGTTCATGGATATAAAGCTGCGCAGATCATGCCCAATTGTGATGACAAAGTAAAGCGTCAAGGCTATTTATTTGTTGCTAACCCGCTTATTTAGCGAGAATAGCTTGGGCTAGGAACGATATGCCACTGGTTGTTATACAGCCTTTGGTGTGGGTAAAACTTAGTTTTATAGTTCATTTTTTGGCAATCATCGATTTGATAGCCTAAATAGAGAAACTCTTTACCCAGTGATTGTGCGACATGGATTTGCTGCAATATAGAATATATACCTAAGCCGTTTTTGCGATAATCAGGATCGTAGAAGGTATAAACGGCAGACAGTGCACTTGGTAATTCATCTGTTACTGCGACACTCACTAACTTGTCACCATCATAGAGCTCAACAAAGTACTGCTTGCAAATATGAGTGAATAAGAAACTTTGATATTGCTCTGCGCTAGCAGGGTACATAGCACCATCAGCATGAAGTTCATTGATATAGCGCTCGAACAATGGGTAGTATTGTTCACTTGGCGTGCGACTTTTTACGAGTCTTAGGTGTTGATTCCTTTTTAACGAACGCTTTTGGCTTTTGCTAGGTGTAAATTCTTGTACCATGACTTTGACCGATTGGCAGGCATGGCAAGTTTTGCAATGAGGGCGGTAGACTTGTTCACCACTGCGACGAAAGCCTTGATGCATTAAATAATCATATTGATTCGCTTGCGCATGTAACTCATCAACAACAATCAATAGTCGCTCTTGGTTACCAGGTAAGTAGTTACAGGAAAATTCTTTGCTGATACCCAAGCGAAAATCATAAATCATTAGCAAAACCTCAGCTAAATTACGGCCAATAATAAAATATTAGCTGCTAATAATACGTGGTGTCCAAAATTCGCTTGGAAGTGATAAATGCAGCATGGCTTGTTGCTGCTGTATAAACTCGTCACGAGAAACTTCAATGCAGCCCATATCTTCGAGAAATGGATTTGTGATCTGACAGTCAATAAACTTTACGCCGCATACTTCTAGCGCTTTAGCCAGAACAACTAGTGCAACTTTAGAAGCGTTCGGTGCTTTATAAAACATCGACTCACCGCTAAAAAAACCATTGATAGCAACACCATATAAACCACCTACTAATTTTTCTTGCTCCCATACTTCAACAGAATGGGCATGACCTAGCAGGTGTAACTGGCGATAACCAGAAATCATCTCAGGTAGAATCCAAGTTTCGTCTTGGCGAAATGGTGCATCTGCACAAAGCTCAATTACTTGGTCAAATGCTCGATTAAATGAAACCTGATAGGGGGTTTTGTTAAGAAATTTACGCAGTGTGCGATTAATGCGAATGTCGCTAGTTGGAATAATGGCACGTGGGTTAGGAGACCACCACATAATGGGCTCGCCGTCACTAAACCATGGAAATATGCCTTCGCTATAAGCTTGAACCAATCGTTGCGGGGTGAGGTCGCCACCCACAGCGAGTAAGCCGTTAGGCTCGGTAAGTGCAGTATCTAAAGGCGGAAAAGCCAAACTATTTGGGTGAATAAAGGAAATAGATTGGCTCATAATTTTCCTGCTAAATACTGCTTGTTATTTAACAATTACTTGCTAGTGCTTGGGCGCTTTTAGCCTTTTGCATCCAAGTAACGTTCTGCATCTAATGCTGCCATACAGCCAGCACCCGCAGACGTGATTGCTTGACGATAGATATGATCTGCTACATCACCTGCAGCAAATACACCTTCAACACTAGTTTGTGTTGCATTTCCGTTGGTACCACTGTTAATGGTTAGGTAGCCATCTTTCATATCCAGCTGACCTTTGAAGATATCAGTATTTGGCTTGTGACCAATGGCGATAAACGCACCTTGCACTTCTAACTCTTCAGTAGCATCTGAATTTGTGTCTTTAATTCGAACGCCAGTAACGCCCATATCATCGCCTAGTACTTCATCTAATGTACGGTCTAAGTGTAAAACAATATTGCCGTTTTCAACTTTGTCCATTAAACGTTGCGTTAAGATCTTCTCTGAGCGGAACGTGTCACGACGGTGAATTAAGTGAACTTCAGAAGCAATATTTGATAAGTACAATGCTTCTTCAACGGCTGTGTTACCACCACCAACAACACATACTTTTTGGTTGCGGTAGAAGAAGCCGTCACAGGTTGCACAAGCAGAAACACCTTTACCCATGAAGGCTTCTTCTGAAGGTAAACCTAGGTATTGTGCTGATGCGCCCGTACAGATAATTAATGCATCACAAGTGTACTCGCTGCTGCCTTTTAAACGGAATGGGCGAGTTTCAAGGTCAACTTCTTCGATGTGATCAAAAATGATTTCGGTATCAAACTTTTCTGCGTGTTTTTGCATACGCACCATTAAGTCTGGACCTGTTAAATCATCTGCATCACCAGGCCAGTTTTCAACTTCAGTCGTCGTGGTTAACTGACCTCCTTGCTGCATACCGGTGATCATGACTGGGTTTAAGTTAGCGCGCGCTGCATATACTGCTGCCGTGTAACCTGCTGGGCCAGAGCCTAAAATAAGAAGAGGAACGTGTCTTGCTTCGCTCATGGGTTCTCCAAAAAATTCGTTTCGATAATATGATTTCTATTGATTGGGATTTTAATAAAGTTATTCAAGAGTGGGAAATAACTTTTCGTAAATAAAAAAAAGCGCCTCTTATATCAAGGGCGCTTTTTTAAACACTGACTAATTTAAGAATTGCAGGCTACTAAGTGCAACGATTAAGCGTTAGCTAAAGCGGTTGCTGGCTCAATAAAGTCAAAACCAAGGTTGTCTGCTACTTCTTTAACTGTCACTTGGCCATTAATGACATTCAAACCATTTAATAAGTGCTGATTGTCATTAAGTGCTTGTTTGTAACCTTTGTTTGCCAATTGGATAATGTAAGGCAAAGTTGCATTGTTTAGTGCAAACGTTGATGTGCGCGGCACAGCACCTGGCATGTTGGCGACACAGTAGTGAACAACATCGTCAACAATATAAGTAGGCTCAGCGTGTGTGGTAGGTGTTGATGTTTCAATACAACCGCCTTGGTCGATAGCAACATCAACAATAGCAGCACCAGGCTTCATGTTTTTAATGTGCTCTTTAGTAACTAGCTTAGGCGCAGCAGCACCTGGAATTAATACGCCACCAATAACAAGATCAGCTTCTAATACGTGCTTTTCTAACGCATCTGCAGTTGAGTAAATTGCTTTCACTTGGTTGCCGAATAAATCGTCAAGCTTACGTAAAACGTTAACATTTCGGTCTAGAATAACTACATCAGCACCCATGCCAACTGCCATTTTAGCTGCGTTAGCGCCAACCATACCGCCACCAATAATCACAACTTTTGCTGGCTCAACGCCCGGTACGCCACCTAATAACATGCCACGGCCAGCATTAGATTTTTCTAGCGCTTGTGCACCCGCTTGAATCGACATGCGACCAGCTACTTCTGACATAGGCGCAAGTAGTGGTAAGCCACCGTGATTATCTGTCACCGTTTCATAGGCGATACAAACGGCTTTGCTTTTTACTAAGTCTTGAGTTTGCGGTAAATCTGGTGCTAAGTGTAGGTAAGTGAAAAGAATTTGGCCTTCACGTAACATTGCACGCTCAACTGCTTGTGGTTCTTTTACTTTAACGATCATTTCTGCCTGCGCAAAAACTTCTTCCGCTGTCGCTAAAATGCCAGCGCCAGCTTCAATATAATCTTGATCGGTAAAACCGATGCCAATACCAGCATTGGTTTCAACAAAAACGCTGTGGCCATGGTTAATTAGTTCACGTACGCTCGCTGGCACCATGCCAACACGGTATTCGTGATTTTTTATTTCCTTTGGTACACCGATGATCATAATTATTTCTCTATGGGTTGAAATTGGTGACTAGTATAGTAGTAAATATGTAGAGCATCCTGTCGTAATTTGCTATTTTGTAGAGAATAAAGCTGCAAAAACGCAAAAAACTAGAGAAATATAAATTATGCCGCTAAGTCGCTCGAATAATCGTCACACTAGCAATAAGAAAATTGATCGTATTGATAGAAACATCCTAGAAGAGCTGCAAAAAAATGGCCGTTTATCTAATGTTGAATTGTCTAAACGAGTAGGGTTAAGCCCAACACCTTGCCTTGAGCGGGTTAAACGTTTAGAAAGTGATGGCTATATCGTTGGTTATCGGGCAATTCTAGACCCAACGCTGCTAGACGCTGCATTGTTGGTAATTGTTGAAATTACCCTTGAGAAAACAAGCCCTGATGTGTTTGATGACTTTTCTAAGGCGGTGCAAGACTTAGATGTGATTCAAGAATGCCACCTAGTTTCAGGCGATTTCGATTTTTTACTAAAAACTCGGGTAAAAGATATGGCAGCTTATCGCGAACTTTTGGGCGATACCTTGCTGCGCTTGCCAGCGGTAAGTGAAAGCCGCACTTATGTTGTCATGGAAGAAGTAAAATCTGCCAATGTAATCCCTGTCGTGCGTTAAACGGCGATTTGTCGTTTTCTCTTGTCTTAATTTTTGTTATTTTACAAAAACTAAAACAATAATTTTCCAAGTGGTAATTCTTTGTCTTCTTCTCGAGAAAAATTAACCGGTGCGCAACGTTTACTTGAAGCAGGTCTACTGATCTGCTCAGTGCTCGCTATGTATTTAATGTTGGCACTATTTACCTTTGACCCGGCAGATCCAGGCTGGTCGCAAACCGGCTATCAAACGCCTGTACGAAATTTAGGTGGCTCGGTAGGTGCGTATTTATCTGATCTATTACTGAATCTATTTGGGGTAATTGCCTATACCTTACCTTTCGTGATTGCCGTTGTTGGTTGGTTATTGTTCCAACGCTTTTATCGTCTTATGCAACTTGATTACCTGACTTTAGGGTTAAAACTGGTTGGCTTTTTTATGTTTTATATTGGCGTAACCTCGCTTGCCAGTATGAATTTTGACGACATTTTTTACTTCTCTGCGGGCGGTATATTAGGCGATGTGCTTAGTGGAGCATTTCTACCATACTTTTCGTTTGTTGGCTCAACGCTACTGTTTTTACTACTAACTTGCACAGGTTTTGTCTTTTTGACAGGTATCTCGTGGTTAGAGGTGATTGATAACATAGGTCGTTATGCAATTGCCGTTGCTTTGTATATCGCAGGGCTACCGAAATTAATTGCTGAGAAATTTAATAGTGAGCCAAAAGAAAAACCGCTAGAAAACAAAAAGGCAATGAAAGAAGCGAAAGCGGATGTCGACGAAAGTGATCCGCTGTTTAATGAGACACATCTAGAAGACAAAACGTTTGAAGAAACACCTGAGCCTGTTAAGCAAGCATTTGAACAATCACGATTTGATGGTGCAGAAGACGACTTGGCAATTGCTGAACAAACAAATCAAAACAAGGATGATTACGACGAACCAGCATTTGCTATCAGTGATGATTTAGATGATAACTTAGGCAATAACTTCAGCGATAAGTTAAGAGAAAACACAGGTGAAAACATAGAGCCAAGTCTTGGCGATATGGGCAAGGAGCGTGTTGAACCATTTATTGAGATAGATGAACTGATGACTGGCCCGCTAACGGTTAACGTGCAAGAAAATGTTAGTGAGTCTGAAATTACTGCCGCATTTGAGCCAGTAGAGAAAATTCAGGTAGAAGAAACGCCAACGCTACACGATAAAATCAATCAGCAGTTAGATGAGCAGGCAAGGGCAGAGGCGGACGCCGCACCTGATTTTGCATCGCTACCGTCTCTCGACTTACTTGATCGTTCAGACAAACAGAAGCATCCGATAGATCAAGCGCAGCTTGAACAAGTATCACGCTTAGTTGAAGCTAAACTTAGTGAGTTTGGCATCAAGGCAGATGTGGTAGATGTATTCCCTGGCCCAGTTATCACTCGTTTTGAATTGGATCTAGCACCAGGGGTAAAAGTTAGCAAGATTACTAATCTATCGAAAGATATTGCCCGTTCGCTATCAGCGAAAAGTGTTCGCGTGGTCGAAGTGATTGAAGGCAAGTCAGTGATTGGTATCGAATTGCCAAATAAACATCGCGAAACTGTGTACTTCTCTGATGTACTCTCTTGTGACACTTTTGAGCAATCAAGTTCAAATTTGGCAATGGCCATTGGAAGTGATATTTCCGGTAAACCTGTCGTGGCTGATCTTGCCAAAATGCCGCACTTACTGGTTGCTGGTACCACAGGCTCTGGTAAGTCAGTTGCGGTAAATACCATGATTGTCAGTATCTTGTATAAGTCGTCGCCTGAAGACGTTCGCATGATCATGATTGACCCGAAACAAGTTGAATTATCAGTTTACGATGGTATTCCACATCTACTATCAGAAGTTGTGACCGACATGAAAGAAGCAGCTAATGCGCTGCGCTGGTGTGTGGGTGAAATGGAGCGTCGCTATCAATTAATGTCTAAGCTTGGTGTTCGTAACCTAAAAGGCTACAACGATAAAGTGGCTAAGGCGATTGCTGAAGGTGAGCCATTAATTGACCCGCTATGGCAACCAACCGATGCATTTAGCAATACACCACCTACGCTAGAAAAGCTGCCATCAATCGTAATTGTCGTGGATGAATTTGCCGACATGATGATGATTGTTGGTAAAAAAGTGGAAGAGCTTATTGCCCGTATTGCACAAAAAGCACGTGCTGCGGGAATCCACTTAATTCTTGCCACGCAACGCCCATCTGCTGATGTTATTACCGGTTTAATTAAAGCAAATATCCCGACTCGTATGGCACTACGTGTTCAGTCGCGTATTGAATCACGCATTATTCTTGATCAACAAGGTGCAGAGCAGCTTCTGGGTATGGGTGATATGTTCTATTTACCGCCAGGTGAAGCAGTGCCAGTGCGTGTGCATGGTGCCTTTGTCAACGACGATGAAGTACATGCTGTAGTCAGCGACTGGAAGTCTCGTGGTGAACCAAATTACCTAGATGAAATCAAATCAGGTGATACTGAGCAAGAAATTTTGCTGCCGGGTGAGCAAGCGGAAACGATGGAAGGCGCAGAGCTTGACCCACTTTATGATGAAGCGCTTGCGTTTGTTAGTGAAACGCGACGTGTTTCAATTTCTAGCGTACAGCGTAAGTTCCGAATTGGCTATAACCGTGCGGCTCGTATCGTTGAAGATATGGAAATGCAAGGCGCTGTATCACCACCGGGTCATAATGGCGCACGTGAAGTATTAGCGCCACCACCGGTCAAAGACTAGTCAAAGACTCGAGAGAATGTAATTTGAAAATGAAGAAGAATTTTGTTGGTATGGCATTGTTTACTAGCATGGCCAATACCATGCTCACTACCGTGCTTACTGCCACGTTGAGTGTTAACTCCTTCGCTGTCGAAGTTAATGAGCAAGTATTAAATAGCGCAAGTGCTAATGAATTAGTTTCGCCTGCAACAAATAACCAGTTGGTAAACAACGAGGCTAAAACAGAGCTGCTGGCAAAACTAGCGCAGCTTGAAAACTTAGCAGCGAGCTTTACGCAAAATGTTTATGATGTAGACAATAATCTGCTACAAACTGGGCAAGGGCAGTTCACCTTAGCAGCTCCCAACTATTTAAAATGGCAAACGACATCACCAGAAGAATCGACCTTAGTTTCTGATGGTGAAACCTTGTGGTTATTCGACCCATTTATCGAACAAGTGACCGCTTATTCCCTAGCGAACAGTATTAGCAATACGCCTATTTTATTGCTAACCAGCACAGATGAGTCACTTTGGCAGCAATACGAAATTAGCCAAATGGCCAATGAAGCATTTAAAGTGGTTGCTAAAAGTGAAGATGCACAGGTGAAAGAGTTATTACTAGCCTTTAGCGGCGATGTGCTTTCAGGCTTTACCATTGTGGATGCAACGGGTCAGCACAGTGAGTTTCTTTTGGAAAATATCGCGGCAAATCAAACATTAGCCAGCGATGTGTTTTCTTTTCAAGTCCCAGAGGGCATGCTGCTAGATGACCAGCGCTAAAGGCTCTCGCAATACTGGCGTCAACTTAGGGCTGGAACTCGATTTAGGCTTTGAGCAGCAAACTGAGTTTATGCCACTAGCTGCCCGACTTCGCCCCAAAACGTTAGATGATTATGTTGGACAGCAACATATTTTGGGGCAAGGGATGCCGCTGCGCCAAGCGATTGAACAGCAGCAAAGTCATTCTGTTATTTTCTGGGGACCACCGGGTACTGGAAAAACCACATTAGCCGAGATCATGGCTAATCACGCCAATGCGGAAATTGAACGTATATCGGCGGTTACTGACGGCATAAAAGAAATTCGTAAGGCAATTGAAGCGGCAAAAGACCGTTTGATTCATCGCCAGCAGCGCACGGTTTTGTTTGTTGATGAAGTGCATCGTTTCAACAAAAGCCAGCAAGACGCTTTTTTACCTCACATCGAAGACGGCACTATAGTGTTTATCGGTGCGACGACAGAAAACCCAGCGTTTGAGTTAAATCGAGCCTTGTTATCTCGTGCTCGGGTATATGTACTGAATAAACTCACGGCTGAGGATTTAAGTCAGGTTTATCACAATGCGCTGACTCACCTTAACCGAGAACGTGCTGATAACAAAGCAGCGGCAATTGTATTTGAGCCTGAAGCCATTAATAGCTTGCTGTCGGTTGCTAGCGGTGACGCTCGTCGGTTACTCAATTTAATTGAAAATAGCCTGACTCACGCCGTTGATGGCTCAGCGATTACTGAGCAGCAAGTGTTAGAAG
Organism: Thalassotalea montiporae; assembly: GCF_053485855.1. Taxonomy (NCBI): domain Bacteria; kingdom Pseudomonadati; phylum Pseudomonadota; class Gammaproteobacteria; order Alteromonadales; family Colwelliaceae; genus Thalassotalea; species Thalassotalea montiporae. The sequence continues at coordinate 201,013 of NZ_JBQRUO010000004.1, read as the reverse complement.
TAGCGGGCAGTAAAATTGCGCTATACGATAAAGGCGGTGATGCCTTTTATGATTTAATCAGCGCTTTTCACAAATCAGTGCGTGGTTCAGATCCAGATGCGGCGTTATATTGGTTTGCCAGAATACTTACCGCAGGTGGCGACCCGCTATACGTTGCCCGTCGCCTTTTAGCCATTGCCAGCGAAGATGTGGGCAATGCTGACCCAAGAGCACTAACCATTGCCATAAATGCATGGGATACTTTCCAACGTGTTGGCCCAGCAGAAGGTGAGCGAGCAATTGCCCAAGCGGCGGTCTATCTTGCACTTGCGCCAAAGAGTAATGCTGTATACACCGCATTTAAACAAGCGATGGCCATGGCTGCACAAACCAGCGAACTGGATGTACCGATACATCTAAAGAACGCCACCAGCAATATCACCAAAGGGTTAGGGCATGGTCAGGAATATCGGTATGCACATGACGAACCTAATGCTTTTGCCGCTGGCGAGTGTTATTTCCCGCCAGAAATTAGCCAAACGCGATTTTATCAGCCAACCGAGCGTGGCTTAGAAAAACAGTTAAAGGCAAAACGAGAGTATTTAGACCAACTTAACAGGGATAGTGATGAGCAACGCTTTAAATAGTGTCAGTATCTATTTGCTAGTGGCACTTGGTGGTGCCTGTGGTGCCAGTTTACGGTTTTTTATTTCGCAATTAGTCCTAAATTGGCTAGGAAAGGGATTCCCTTTTGCGACATTGATCGTTAATATTTCGGGCTCATTTATAATGGGTCTGTTATACGGGCTTATAGAGCAGGGCGTTATAGAAGTCGCCATTACCCGAACACTGATTGGGATAGGCTTTCTAGGTGCATTAACGACCTTTTCAACGTTTTCATTAGATACTGTGCTGCTTATTCAGCATGGTGAGTATTTTAAAGCGGTTACCAATATACTGCTCAATGTTGTACTTTGTGTGGGTGCAGCAGCACTCGGTATATTTTTAGTAACCCATCGGTAAAGTGACTAACAATGCTTGACGCAAAACTTTTAAGAACTGATTTAGAACAAACAGCAGCAGCGCTCGCGAAACGCGGTTTTACACTTGATGTAGAAAAATTAACAGCGCTTGAAGAACAACGTAAAGCCATTCAGGTAAAGACCCAAGAATTACAAAGTGAACGTAACACACGGTCAAAATCAATTGGGCAAGCCAAAGCTCGTGGTGAAGATATTCAGCCATTGCTTGCACAAGTTAGCCAGTTAGGTGATGACCTAGAAGCTGCGAAAAACGAAGAAAAAGAAGTGTTAAAAGCAATTAATGATATTGCTGCAGCAGTGCCAAATATCACTCATGAGTCTGTGCCAGCAGGCGATAGCGAAGACGATAACGTTGAAGTTCGCAAATGGGGCGAACCAAAAGCTTACGATTTTGAAGTAAAAGATCATGTAGACATCGCGACTGCGTTAGACAAAGGACTCGACTTTGAAAGTGGTGCCAAGCTTGCGGGAACGCGTTTCGTGGTAATGCGTGGTCAAATTGCCAAGCTGCATCGTGCGCTAGCTCAATTTATGCTTGATGTGCATAGCGAAGAGCACGGCTATGAAGAAATGTATGTGCCTTACTTAGTTAACCACGATTCACTATACGGTACTGGTCAATTACCAAAGTTTGGTGAAGATTTATTCCACACTGACTTATCTTCAAAGACTTTCTCACTTATTCCTACCGCGGAAGTGCCACTAACAAACTTAGTGCGTGATGAAATTGTTGATGAGAAAGAATTACCAATTAAGATGACTGCGCATACGCCATGTTTTCGCAGTGAAGCCGGTTCATCCGGCCGTGATATCCGTGGTCTAATTCGTCAGCATCAATTCGATAAAGTTGAAATGGTGCAACTTGTTAAACCAGAGACTTCATTTGATGCGTTAGAAGAATTAACAGCTCACGCGGAAAACATTCTGAAAAAGTTAGAACTTCCGTTTAGAACGGTTGTACTTTGTACTGGCGATATAGGGTTTAGCGCGACTAAGACCTACGATATTGAAGTCTGGTTACCAGCGCAAAACACTTATCGAGAGATCTCGTCTTGTTCGAATATGGGTGACTTCCAAGCGCGTCGTATGCAAGCACGTTTCCGCAATAGTGAAACTAACAAGCCAGAATTGCTACACACACTTAATGGTTCTGGTTTAGCGGTTGGCCGTACGCTAGTTGCGATTTTAGAAAACTATCAGCAAGCTGATGGCTCAATTGAAATACCAAAAGTATTGCAGCCATACATGAAAGGCTTAACTCACATCGGTAAATAGCTTTCATCGCTATAAGTAGAGTTCAGCTAGCTTCGTTAACTTAAGTTAATGATAAAGTTAGTAATATGTAAAAAGTCCGGCTTATGCCGGATTTTTTGTTTCTAACAAATATTAATTACATTTTTAATGTAATGGTTTTAATTAATCTCGGGTCTTGATGAAAAAGTTATTCAGGATTTTGTATTTTGCTTAAAAACCTTTTCGTTCAAGCCATCGTTTTCGTATTAATTTTTCAGTTTGTCTCATGGGTTCGTGAAACGAATATGTTGTCTAGTGATACGCAAGTATCGCAAGATATTGTACTTACTTCGTTAGATGGTGACGAAGTGGCAATTAAAGCAGATAGTAAACCACTGGTTCTTTATTTTTTTGCGCCTTGGTGTCAGATCTGTCATATGAGTATTGGCAACCTACAATCAATTTACGAGAAAAATGGTGATATTGATGTTATTGCCGTTGCACTCGATTATACAGAGCAAGACGAAGTAGTAAGGTTTACTCAGCAGCACCAACTCACATTCCCTGTGGTTTATGGTAATGAACGCCTTAAACAAGAACTGATGGTGAGTGGTTATCCTAGCTACTATGTACTTAACGAAGATAACACAGTGGAAAGTAAATCTATGGGTTATTCAACGGAATTAGGTATTTATTTACGCGCTTTGTAAGATGCGTTTCGTGACTTGCGCTTTCTAACCGACACAATTGTATATCGTATTATTAATATGAGCTTGGCAAACTAGTGTGCGTTAAGCTAGTTTGCTTGGCGTTTTTTGAAGGTATGGTCTATCACAGTGAGCGACTGGATTACCTACACATAGCTTTTACCGCTTTATTAATCAACTAACTTGACAACGCATAGAAGCGCAGTGACACCGCTACAAGGCTAACCAAGCGGATTAGCTTTTCAAGCCAGCAAGTTCTGCCTCAAGTTCTTTAACACGATTATTAGCTTTGGCAGCGCTATTGGTAAGTCGCTCAAAGGTATTAGTTTGGTTGTACTTCATAAACTCGATTTGCTCTTTAAGCTTAACGCGCTCTTCCTTCGCTTCCTTGCCATTCAATTGTTCTTGATGCAGTTGGTTTTCTAGTTCTCTAACTTTTAATAAGGCTTGCTCTGATTTGGTGGTTAGTCTTTCAACCGTGGCAATATTATTGCTTTTTACGAACTCCACTTGGCTAGCAAGCTTGGCATTTTCCTGACGCAGCTCATTAGCTTGGAGCTCAGCGTTACTAATTTTTGCTTCTGCTTGTGAGTATGTTTGTTGTTGCTTGGTGAAGTTTTCTTTATCAACTTGGTGTGCTTGCGTCGATTCTTCCAATTTCTGAGTTAATTGGTTAATTTTCGTCGCGGCATCAGACACAGATCCCTTCAATTGGTCAATGATTTCATCTTTATTAAGTGATGCTTCGTTTAACGCTTGTGTGTTTGCTTCTCGCTGCGCTATTTCACTAGATAGCAAATCATTTTGTTGTTGCGCCTTTTTAAGCTTGTCCTCGCTATCAGTTGCCTGTTGTTTATATTGATTCAGTTCGCTCGTTAATGACTGAATCACATCATCGGAACCTTTAGTCGCTTCAGACAATAAATCAGTTTGGCGGTTGTTCAACTCTGTCACTGTTTGATGGTGAGCTGCTTTTATCGCATCAATGTCACTGTCATGCTGCTGTTTGATATCATCAATCACTGTTTGATGATCGCTCGTCTGCGCTTCTAATTCAGTGAGTCGTGACTGAAATTGCTGCGTTGTTGCTTCTCGCTCGTAGGATAATGCTTGTTCGTGGGCAAGGTTAAGGGATTCGATCGCACTAGAATGCTCATTTTTTACTGTTTGTAAGTGGTGCTCTAAATTTGAAATTTGCAGGTTGCTAGCTTCTGAGGCTTGAGTTATTGATTCCTGGTGGTTTTGCTCCAGTTCAGCTAATTTCTGAGCAGATAATTCCCTGAACTCTGTAAATGCTGTCGTTGTTTCAGAGAGTTCATCCCTTAATTGCTGTGCTTCGCTACTGTGCTGTTTAACGAGTTGCTCTTCTAGCGCACTTAATGCCTTTTGCTTATCGTCTTGTGCTTGCAACTTATATGAGGAAAATTCTTTAGTAACCTTATCTAATGACTCATGAAGTTGTTGCTCAATTTCTTGATGATTTGCTATTAACCTTTGTTCAAGTGCAGTTAAAGCCTCCTCTTGGGCGTGCTTTGCGTGCTCTTTATTTTCTCGTAATTCATTCTTAAGGTGAGCTATTGAGTCATCGCGATCTTTGGTAAAGCTCGCCATGCTTTGCTTATGACGCTGTGTTATCGCGTCAATTTCACTTGTGTGTTCTGATATGCGAGCGGTCATACTTTGCTGATGCTCTTCTTTAATCTGCTGAATGCGTTCAGCTTGTTCTGTTTTTAAAGAAGCAATAATTTCAGTGAGTGATGCATTTTCGCTTTGTACATCAGTTAACAGGTTCTCTACCTTGGCAAGCTTATTCGTTAGGTAGCTTTCTAGCTGACTCGCATGATTAATTTTTTGTTGATATTCACCAACCGCATTAGCTACTGACTTTTCAATATCGGCATTAATTTGCTTTAAAATATGATCGCTTAAAGATGGTAGTTCAGATTGTTGATGGCTAATTTCGGCTCGCCACTGATTGAAAAATTTAACGAGTAGTTGTTGAGGGGCGTCAAAGTGATCAAACAAGGCTTCAATAACATTCCCTTGCTCGGTTTTAGATACTTCATCACAAAAGCGCTTGATGTCTTCGTATGCTACAGACACTCTTATATTCCTTTATTGCGTTTTATTCAGCCACAGTAATTTTTAACATATTATTTACTAAGGTTAAATGTATAGAATTGAATAATATGACAATTAAACGAAGGTTAAGTGGCATATGATCATCAATATTTATTTTCACGTAGACGAATAAATAGGGTTTAGTTAATCTATCAATACCTAATAACAGCGGATAGCTAGGGGCTCGGCGCTAGTTAGCCAATAACAAACTAATTATTCGGGCATTAAACATGACTTCTTCCTTGTCTTCAGTTAATTCAATTCTTTTTGTCTGCATGGGCAATATTTGCCGTTCGCCAACTGCCGAAGCTGTGTTTAGAGCTAAGGCGAATCAAGCTGGGTTGGATATAACAATTGATTCCGCCGGAACAATCGGCGCCCATGTTCGTGAAAAACCTGATCACAGATCACAAAAAGCAGGAATGGAACGCGGTTATTCGTTTGAAGGTATTCGCTCGCGAAAAGTTGCTAGTTCAGATTTTGAAAAGTTTGATTTAGTGTTAGCAATGGATAACCAAAACTTACAAGATCTGCTTAACAATTCACCGACCGAACACCATCATAAAATAAAACTTTTCTTGGAGTTTGCAGATAACTTTGAAGAAACGGAAGTGCCAGATCCATACTATGGCGGTGCAGGTGGTTTTAAATACGTTGTTGATTTAATTGAAGATGCGAGCGATGGTCTGATTAATCGCATCCGTGGGTAGTAAATTGCGTAGTTACAACACCAGATTTAACTTCTGCGTTTTTTCACTGCGTCGGCTAGTACCGCTAACACGTCTTCACTCGTGCTAAAGTTGATACAAGCATCTGTGATACTTTGACCATAAGTTTTCGCTTTGCCATCAATAACCTCTTGGCGACCTTCAACAATAAAGCTTTCAACCATCACACCAAAAATAGCCGTAGATCCGCCAGCAATTTGCGCTGCAATGTCTTGTGCTACCAAAGGTTGTTTGCTGTGGTCTTTACTGCTGTTGCCATGGCTGCAATCAACCATTAATGGCTTATTAATGCCTGAATCAAACAAGGCTTCTTGGGCTGTTTCAACATGGTTTGCTTGATAGTTTGGTTCCTTGCCGCCGCGTAAAATCACATGCGCGTGAGGATTGCCATGTGTTTGGTAAATACACATTTGACCTTTTTTATCCGGTGAGTAGAGTACGTGGGGGACGCTGGATGCCTTAATGGCATCAACGGCAATTTTAACATTACCATCAGTACCATTTTTAAAACCAACAGGGCAGGACAGTGCTGAGGCAAGCTCTCTGTGTACTTGGCTTTCTGTAGTACGGGCGCCAATTGCGCCCCAAGTAATTAAATCAGAGATATACTGGCCCGTGACCATATCTAAGAACTCAGTGCCTGCGGGCAAACCTAACTCGTTAATATCAACTAATAGATTACGCGCCAAGTTTAAGCCTTTTGCTACATGGAAAGATTTATCAAGATCAGGATCACTAATTAGCCCCTTCCAGCCAACGGTTGTGCGCGGTTTTTCAAAATAAACACGCATAACAATCATTAACTCGTCTTGATATTTTTCATGCAATACTTTGAGCTGCTTGGCATAGTCTAGCGCTGCTTCAGGATCATGTATTGAACAAGGACCAATAACAACCACTAAACGGTCATCTTCTTTGTTAATAATACGTTCTACTTGCGCTCTACTTTCGATAATAAATTCAGCGGTTTGCTCAGAAAGTGGGATTTGCTCAGCTAATTCTGCAGGTGAGGCGAGATGCTCAATTAGCGTGGTTCTAATTTCGTCGGTTTTGATAGTCATTTAACTTAGCTTTAATGTGCTGCCGGCAAGTATGCTTTTAGGCTTAAGCGGCAGCATGAATAATTGCGGTTAACATAGCGAAAAAGTTAACTAAAGTGAATTAGTTTTATCGCTAGTTACCGCGTTTTATCGCATTAGTACTTATGACGACGCAGGCCCGTTTCTGCCAGAATTTTTGCAGTGATTTCTTCTACTGAAAACTTTGTTGAATTAATGAACGGAATTTTCTCTTTTTTATAGAGTTTCTCCACTTCTCTAAGCTCCATTCGACACTGTCTGGCCGAGGAGTATTTACTGTTTGCTCTGCGGTTATCACGGATGTCCATCAATCGCTCTGGATCTATCGTTAAACCAAAGATTTTTTTCTTATGCTGCTTAAGGAAGTTAGGCAGCTTAAGCTCGTCCATATCGTCATCAGTGAATGGATAGTTCGCCGCTTTGATACCGTATTGCAGTGCTAAATAAAGAGAAGTTGGCGTTTTACCTGAGCGCGAAACGCCTACTAAAATAATGTCGGCATCGGCGTAGTTGGTAACATTTGAACCATCATCGTTCGCTAGTGCATAGTTAACCGCATCAATACGATAGTCATAGCTATTTTCGTGAATACTATGGGTGCGATGCGCTTTGGGTTTGGCTTGTACGCTTAATTCTTTTTCCAGTGGCGAAACGAAATGCTCTAAAAAATTATAAATAATGGCATCACAGCTATCGATAATTGCTCTTATCTCAGGGTTAACAAAGGTATGAAAAACCAAAGGCTTCTCACCAGAGCGTTTAGAAATAGCATTAATTTTAGCTTTTGCTTCTTCGGCTTTTGCCACAGTTTCTACAAAAGATATCGTATGGTGTTCAAACTCCATGGGGAATAGGGAAAGTAAGGCATGGCCAAAAACTTCAGAAGTAATCGCGGTTCCGTCTGAAATATAGAAAGCTGGGCGCATTTTGATCTCTCTTTTGAAAACTTACAAATTTTGTTTTGGTATTCGTGGGCTCCAGTGTAGAATGGCCGCGCTTTAAATATCAAACATATTTCCAGCTAGTGGTATTGTTTTTGATCGAAGTCTATATTCAAGTGGCTTTTGCTCGTTAGCATTAATAACGTGACTAGAGTTACTTGACTATATACTTTACAAAAATGACTAATCTTGGAGATATTGTCGTGCAAGAAAACGTACTTTGGTATGAACAGCTGGGAATGAATGATGTCGACCGTGTTGGCGGTAAAAATGCATCATTAGGCGAAATGATTTCAAACCTGGCTAATGTTGGGGTGCAAGTCCCTGGCGGTTTTGCCACTACAGCCTTCGCATTTAATGAATTTCTTGAACAAAGTGGCCTAAACGACAAAATTTATCAATTGCTAGATAGCCTAGATGTTAGCGATGTTAACGCGCTAGCTGAGTGCGGCGCTACTATTCGTCAATGGATTATTGACACTCCTTTCCTTCCGCAAATGCAACAAGACATTGAGCAAGCTTACGCAAAGCTCGCTGGCGAATTTACTGAAGACGCTTCATTTGCCGTACGTTCATCGGCAACCGCAGAAGATATGCCTGACGCTTCATTTGCTGGCCAGCAGGAAACTTTCCTAAACGTTAAAGGCCTAGATGCAGTAATGGTAGCGATTAAGCACGTATTTGCTTCGCTATTTAATGACCGTGCTATCTCATACCGTGTTCACCAAGGTTATGATCATCGTGGTGTTGCGCTATCAGCCGGTATTCAGCGTATGGTACGCAGTGACATTGCAGCAAGTGGTGTAATGTTCTCAATTGACACTGAATCTGGCTTTGAAGATGTGGTATTTATCACTTCAAGCTACGGCTTAGGTGAAATGGTGGTGCAAGGGGCGGTAAACCCAGATGAATTTTATGTACACAAGCCAACGTTAGCCAATGGCAAACCAGCTGTGGTGCGCCGTACTATTGGTAGTAAAGCCATTAAAATGGTTTACGCGGATAGCCAAGAGCACGGTAAGCAAGTTGAAATTGTTGACATGGAAGAGTCACTTTCGAATCAGTTCTCTATTACTGATGAAGAAGTGATGGAGCTTGCCAAGCAAGCAGTGATTATTGAAAAGCATTACGGTCGTCCAATGGATATTGAATGGGCGAAAGACGGTTTAGACGGTAAACTTTATATCGTTCAGGCGCGTCCTGAAACGGTTCGTAGCCGAGAAAGCGCTAATGTAATGGAACAGTTCCAGTTACAAGAAACTGCTGCTGTGATTTGTGAAGGTCGTGCGATTGGCCACAAAATTGGTTCAGGTACCGCAAAAGTGCTTTCTTCACTTGAAGAAATGGACAAAATCCAGCCGGGTGACGTGTTAGTAACAGATATGACTGACCCTGATTGGGAGCCAATCATGAAGCGCGCATCAGCGATTGTTACTAACCGTGGTGGTCGTACTTGTCACGCGGCGATCATCGCTCGTGAAATGGGTATTCCGGCGGTTGTTGGTTGTGGTGATGCAACAACGCGTATTAAAGCGGGCGACGAAATTACTGTTTCTTGTGCTGAAGGTGATACCGGTTTTATTTACGACGGTAAATTGGAATTCTCAGTGACCACTTCGCAAGTGGATGAAATGCCTGAACTACCACTTAAAATAATGATGAACGTGGGTAACCCAGACCGTGCGTTTACTTTTGCTCGCCTGCCACATGCTGGTATTGGTTTAGCCCGTTTAGAATTTATCATTAACAAAATGATCGGTGTGCATCCAAAAGCGTTACTTAACTACGATGCACAATCGGCCGATTTAAAAGCGGAAATTGACGACATTATTGCCGGATATGCCAACCCTGTAGAATTCTACATTGCCAAGTTGACGGAAGGTATTTCAACATTAGCTGCAGCTTATGCACCTGAGCGCGTAATTGTTCGTATGTCTGATTTTAAATCAAACGAATATGCGAACCTAGTGGGTGGTGAGGAGTTTGAGCCGGAAGAAGAAAACCCAATGATTGGCTACCGTGGTGCTTCTCGTTATATTTCTGAAGACTTCCGTGATTGTTTTGCCCTTGAATGTGAAGCGGTAAAACGTGTACGTAATGAAATGGGCTTAACCAATGTTGAGATCATGATCCCGTTTGTACGTACCTTGGAAGAAGCGTCAGCAGTCATTGATATTCTTGCTGAGCACGGTTTAGAGCGCGGTAAAGACGGCTTAAAAGTGATCATGATGTGTGAATTACCATCGAATGCACTTTTAGCTGACCAATTCTTAGATTACTTCGACGGCTTCTCTATTGGTTCAAATGATTTAACGCAATTAACCTTGGGTCTAGACCGTGACTCTGGCTTAATCGCGCATTTATTTGACGAGCGTAATCCAGCAGTAAAAGAGCTACTAGCAATGGCGATTAAAGCTTGTAAAGCACGCGGTAAATATGTGGGTATTTGTGGCCAAGGGCCAAGCGATCACGCTGACTTTGCCGCTTGGTTGGTAGAGCAGGGCATCGATAGTGTTTCGCTTAACCCTGATACGGTATTGCCAACTTGGTTGTACCTTGCTGAGCAATACCAAGCTTAAGCAATACAAAAGCTGAGTAGTATCAAAGCTAAGTAAAAATTAGCTTTAAAGGCTCTATAAAAACAAAGCCTAAGCAAGTATAAAAACTGCTTAGGCTTTTTTCGTTTATCACTCCCATTCAGTAAGTGTCATGCTATACTGATTTTCTGTAAATTTTCTTGTTGTTATTGCTGTTCGTATGCTTCCTAGGTTAGACCCTGTTGAATTAATTAAACCGATTTATCAAGACTTTATTAACGCGCTTAAGCAAACTGCCTATAAAGGTGAAATTAGTAGCCAATATAGTGCTCGTTTAGCGGTAGCGACCGACAATAGTGTCTACCAGCAGTTGCCGCAATTGGTGCTTTGCCCACGCACTAAACAAGATGTGCAACTCATTACTGAACTAGCGAGCCAAGCGCGATTTAATGATATTAAGTTCAGCGCTCGCGGTGGCGGGACAGGTACCAATGGCCAAAGCTTAACGCCGGGTGTGGTGATAGATTTATCAAAATTTATGAACCGCATTCTGGAAATCAATGTCGAAGAAAATTGGGTACGAGTTGAAGCAGGTGTTGTTAAAGACCAGCTAAATGACTATTTACGCCCATACGGCTTCTTTTTCTCGCCAGACTTATCAACATCAAATCGCGCCACTATTGGCGGTATGATTAACACTGATGCCTCAGGTCAAGGTTCATTGGTTTATGGTAAAACCTCAGATCACGTATTAGGGCTATCATCAGTATTAGCTGATGGTTCATTGATTAATACTCAACCGATGCCGATTGAGCAGGCGGAAACGCTAGCGTTAGAAAATAGCAGTTTAGGTAAAATTACTAAGCAGCTGCTAGCCAGTTGTCGTGATAACCGTGAGCTCATTCTTAACAAATTCCCGCGCTTAAACCGCTTTTTAACCGGTTATGATTTAGAGCACGTCTTTAATGATGACTTAACCGTATTCGACCCAACTCGTGTCATCACTGGCTCAGAAGGTTCACTGGCGGTGGTTTGCGAAGCAAAACTCAACTTAACGCCAATCTCGAAAGCTAAAGCGCTGGTGAATATTAAGTATGATAGTTTTGATTCTGCGTTACGGCACTCGCCTGATTTAGTTAGAGCAGAGGCAACCTCAGTTGAAACCATTGATAGCAAAGTACTTAACCTTGCCAAAGAAGATATTATTTGGCACACCGTTAGCGACTTGATCACTGACGTGCCGGGTAAGGTCATGGATGGCCTTAACATGGTTGAGTACAACGATGAGTCGACAGAAGCACTAGAACAGCGTATCGAAGTGCTTGAAGGTATTTTGCAACAAGATATGGCGGCCGATAAAGGCATTATTGGTTATCAAATTACATACGACCTTGGCAGTATTGGCCGTTTGTATGCAATGCGCAAAAAGGCGGTGGGTTTATTAGGTAACACGCAAGGTAGCCAGAAGCCGCTAGCCTTTGCCGAAGACACTGCTGTACCACCAGAAAACCTAGCAGATTTTATTGGCGAATTTCGTGAATTGTTAGACAGTCACCAACTAAATTACGGTATGTTTGGCCACGTTGATGCCGGTGTTTTGCATGTTAGACCTGCGCTGGATATGTGCGACCCTGAACAAGAAAAATTACTTCGCACCATTTCCGATCAAGTCGTACAGTTAACCGCCAAATATGGTGGCCTAATGTGGGGTGAGCATGGCAAAGGCTATCGCAGTGAATACGGTCCTGAATTTTTCGGTGAAACTTTATTTAACGAGTTACGCAAAGTGAAAACGGCATTTGACCCGCTCAATAAAATGAATCCGGGAAAAATTTGTACGCCGATAGATTCGCAAGAGTCTTTAGTCTCAGTGGATGACACTAAGCGTGGCTATTTTGACCGCCAAATCTCAACGCCGATTAAAACCTCTTTCGAATCTGTACTTGGCTGTAACGGCAACGGTTTATGTTTCAACTATGATACATCGAGTCCGATGTGTCCTTCATCAAAGGTTACGCGTGACCGAAGACATTCGCCCAAAGGCCGTGCTGGTCTTATGCGTGAATGGTTGCGCTTAATGGAAAACAAAGGTGTTGATTTACTTAAAGTTGAAGAAGACCTTGATGGTTGGTCGGTAAAACGCTTGTTAGATAAAGTTAAAAACAGTATTTCTACTAGCTTATCGGACAAAAACAACAACGACTTTTCTCATGAAGTGATGGACGCGATGCAAGGCTGTTTAGCGTGTAAGGCTTGTGCGAGTCAGTGTCCGATTAAAGTTGATGTACCTGATTTTAGAGCTCGCTTTATTAATCTGTATCACAGCCGTTACTTTAGACCGCTAAAAGATCATTTAGTCGCTAACGTTGAAACATTAACACCTATGATGGCGAAAGTACCTAAGCTGACTAATGCGGTACTTGGCTCAAGTATTTATCAATCGTTTTCGAAAACTGCGATCGGCTATGTTGATACGCCATTGTTGAGTTACCCAACCTTAAAGCAGCGATTAGCTAATCGCGATTTTACCCAGTTTGATTTAGCGAAGTTAATGCTGCGCACAGAGCAGGAGAAGGCGAAAACCTTGCTCGTTGTGCAAGACCCGTTTACAACCTTCTACGATGCAAAATCTGTTGAGGCGCTAATGGTATTGGCGAGAAAACTCGGTTTTGACCCAATATTATTGCCGTTTAAACCTAATGGTAAAGCTCAGCATGTGAAGGGCTTTTTATCTCGATTTGCCAAAACTGCACAGTCGACCGCAGATTTTCTTAATGAGTTGCATGAGCTAGGCATTGCCATGGTCGGGATGGATGCGTCATTAGCGCTATGCTACCGCGATGAATACCGTCAAATATTGGGTGATAAACGTGGTGACTTTAATGTGTTTCTTGCCCATGAATGGTTGGCAAAGGTTGTAGAAACTACAACTCAAGAAGAGCATCCTAGCGTTGCAGCTAGTGTCGATTTTAAACTGTTTGCTCATTGCACAGAAAAAACGGCTTTGCCGAAGTCTGAGCAACAATGGCAGCAAATATTTAGTCACTTTGGTTTGACGCTAGATAAAGTAGTCGTAGGCTGCTGTGGTATGGCAGGTACTTATGGTCATGAAGCCGTGAACCTTGATAACTCAAAAACCTTGTTTGAAATGAGCTGGCAAGGCAAGTTAAACGAGCTAAAAGATGAACAAGTATTGGTAACGGGCTTCTCATGTCGCAGTCAGGCGAAACGTTTTGCCAAAGTACAGGCTAGACATCCAGTAGAAGCGTTGGCGCAACTGTTATCATAGCCGTTTAAAAATTGCCGTTTAAAAAGTAGTTTCATAAAAGCATATAACAGCCGCTAGATGAGTGATAGCTCGTTATTAGCGGCTTTTTTGTCAGCTATTTTTGTGGTTGCAAGTGGTATCAGACAAACCCTAGCTAAACGCTTTTTTCACTAATTCAAAACTCTTTTTACGATCTTCAAAATGGTAAACGTTTGAGACCATCATCACTTCGTCAGCATTAAACTGGGCTTGTATCTCTTCTATGGTGGCTTTTACTTGCGCTGGTGTGCCAATTGCTCGTCTTGGCAGGCGCTGTTGGATAAAAGCACTTAACTGAGGTGATACAGGATATTTTGCCACTTGCTCAGGCGTTAAGAAGTCACCTTGCCACTCACCAGTAATGTAGCGATAGTAATTGACCTCGTAACTCTTAGCGAGCAGGTGTGCATAGTCTTCATCTTCGGCGCAGAAAGTCGCAATTGTTACTGAAGTATATGGCGTTTCTTGCTTAGCACTTGGTTTAAAGTGCTGCTGATAATAATTAGTAACTTGCGTTGATGCATGTGGGTTAATAAACAGCGCTAAATTGTAAGGTAAACCATGCTGCGCAGCTAACACCGCGCTGTCTTGGCTTGAACCTAACATCCACATTGGCAAATGCTTTGGCGGCTTAGGGCTGACGGTTGGCTCTGCGTTTTCATTGTTTAGGTAATGCCACAGCTCCTCAACCTGTTGTGGAAATTTATGAAAGTCCGGACGACCATTGGGTGCAAGTGCTGAAGCGGTTAGCATATCGGTGCCGGGCGCACGACCGATACCTAAATCAATACGATCGGGGTATAAGTTGGATAACATTGAAAATACTTCAGCTACTTTGTAACTACTGTAGTGAGGCAACATAATACCACCCGAGCCCAAGCGAATTTTACTGGTCGACGCGCCCAATGCCGAAAGTAACACTTCTGGAGCACTACCCGCTAGCGCAACAAAACCATGATGCTCTGAAATCCAAAAGCGATGGTAGCCGAGCTGCTCACAAAACTGTGCCATCTCGATGGTTTCTTGTAGTGCTGTTGTGGCTGAGTCAAAGGTGCGCGCGAATGATTGATCTAATACCGAAAGTTTAAAAGTCATAGCTGGGCTTTGTTTTAAATAAGTGGTTAACTGGAAGTTTAAATTAAGTTTTTAACTAGAGTTTTGCTTTGTCACTAGCGCTCAATATAACGAAAACATTTGGTGCGACAAAGCAGTTTACCTATTGGTTTTCGTTATTATTGATATAAGTTAGCGTTGGCAATTTTTGCTAGTGCCAAAATCATGGCTTGCTGGTAGGTAGATTGTCTGGTCACTAAACCATTAGTAAATAATCCCATCGCGCCTGACTTTTGCTTGGCATTATGGGTATTAAAGAGTTTATCAATTACATCGCCTAATTCTTCACCTTGTTGCAATGCTTGATAAACGCCTTCTGGCAACGGAAGTTGGGCACTCAGGCCAATGGCTTCTTGATTTGTTTCGGCACTAGAAATAACGACATAAGCAAACGCGGCAGGGCCGTAATGGTAATGATTAACGCCGCCTTCGATGGCAATATAATAATCGGCGGAATCGCCAAATTCTTGCTGGCAATGCAACACACGATTCTTTGCGCCAAGCAAGGTTTCTGCCTCTGTCATTGGCTGTTCGGCGACGCCCGAAGGTGCATCGACCGAAGTGACAATGATGTCGTGTTCAGGAAAGTAAGATTGAAACGCAGCTTTTGCAGCATTAACTTTAACGGGATTTTTAGAGCCGATGATGAGATTGAGTTTGTTAGTGGTCATTTGATTTTTTATAGATGTTAAATATTCTTTGACAAAATTAGCGCTTTTTATCTGCTTTTACTTGATACATGGCCTGATCGGCAATGCAAATAAGTTCGTCAAGAGTTTTGTTTTTCTCCGCAACGACAGAGCCAATACTAATGGTGTTGGTGGGAAGCGCAAGCTGACGATTTGCTTGTTGATAATGTTCACTAATTTTTTCTGCAATAGTAGCTAGATCTTCGGCGTGATTTATTTGTAACACGCATGCAAACTCATCGCCGCCAATCCTTGCAAGAATATCGCTTTCGCGAATATTGGCTTTGATACTTTCGGCAATGGAAATCAATACTTTATCGCCAATATCGTGACCATATTTGTCATTTAATTGTTTAAAGTTATCAGCATCGATAAATAGTACGCCTAACAATAGCTCCACTCGCTTCGCTAGTTTAAAACGTTGTTCGGCAAGCAGCATAAATGCGCGTCGGTTGTGTATATTGGTAAGTGGATCAACCATAGCGATTTGCTGCATTTTGTCGTAGTTATCAATAATTTCTAAATCATCTTCGATAACCGAACGAAACTCTGATAGTAACTCAATATGATTGTTGTCATAGTCTGTTTTTTGTAAATCCATAACACAAATGGTGCCAAATGGTTTGCCATCGGGCCAGTTAATGGGCATACCAAGATAAGAATTATAGCCGTCGTCACTTACCTCAGGGTTAGTTTGCCATTCTTCAAGTTCAGTGGCGTTTTGTACATAGAGTAACTGGTGTGATTCAACTACTTTTTTGCAAAAAATATTGGTTGCAGTAGGGATGGTACTGCCTGCTGGGTAGGGATTTTCTTCTTGCTGACTGGCAATGACTACCTGATACCCTTGTTCTGTGTATTGCACAATAAAACTTGACGGCACCTGATAAAGTTTCGACATCAGGTTAATGGTTTTTTGCCATTTATTGAGCGGCACATTTTCTTTGGTTTGTTCAAGAATAAATTTGTTGGCGGACAGCATCTAAAATTCAATACTCTTTATTGTTTAGTGGTTGACTAATACCAATTGAAATAAATATTTAATCTTTCAGCGAGAATTAAAAGGCATAAAGGCACAGGTTACAAGCTCCATGCCTAACCTAAGTACCTAAATCCATGTAGGCAAGATAATGGTTGCAGAGAATGATTACTTCTCTTTTTCCTACATCAGAAGTATAGCCAATATCTCTGTATTTATGCCTGGTAAACTCTTCCTTGGGAACCTGGTAGCAGAGCTGATTATTTCGCCCAAATTTATTCGATGAGCAACTATGCCTGTACAAGTTTGCCTAATTCTTCCACCGCTAATAGGGCTATGAATATATCAATTCAATAATTCTTTAATTCAATAATTCTTTAATTCAATAGGTATTAGGCGTTAATTAATGGAAAATGTCTATGGTAATTTGCAAAGCACTTCTCTAAGGAAAATTCTGGAATTAGTATTGTGCGCTTAATAGTTGGGATTAAACCTAGCACTAGAGCATTGCGAAGATATGCCCCAGTGCTAGCGGGCTATTTATTGTTGAACTTCTAGCTTACCACCTGTTCCTAGACCACCTTCAACTTGTTGCGCTTTATAGTTACGTAATGCTTTTACCATTTGGTTGTATGAGTCAGCAAATGCCGCCGTAACAATTTTACCTTCCGGTGTATTCGAATATGCTCCTGCACCTAACAAGGCTCCAGCGAAGAGAGCACCACCGACTCTGAAGTCTTGATTTTCCGCATTACCAACCGCAGCTGATACTTGCACGCCGGATCGGTTATCTATTAACAGCAAGGTGGTCGCGGCTTCATTTTTCTTAAACCCACCGGCAACTGCCGCGCCAACTGACCCAAATAACGCACCTGCTATCGCGCCTATTCCGCCCGTGCCTTTTTCAGAGAATTGGATAGAAGGGGATAAGGTATAGTCAGCGGCAACCATCTGGCCTTTACCAAAATTACTACCGCCTCGAGACTCACCAGATGACATCAGTTCTCGTTCTGCTTTCATTGCCGCCATTGCTGCACCACGTTCAACTACAACAAAACAGTTGGATTGCTGTATCATCAATCGGATAACCGGCACTGTACTGCCTAAGTCAGGTGCTCTGCGTTGATACATTGACCACCAAGGTAGACTGCGATCTTCAAAAACTGACATAGTGCCAAGGGTTTTATCACAGCTTTCAAGTTGGCTGTTTCTATTGTCTGTGTTTGCGCCACCAGCGCCGCCAGTGATAGTACCACCACCTTGACCACCGCCCATTTTAGGATCTGTACTCATACAAGCGCTTAACATAGTGACAGCGCAAGCCACCGTACTAAAGTATAAAAAGCCTTTTTTCATTATTTTTCTCCCGTTTTTTAGCTATTGAATTGCTCAATAAAAGTGTTTGCTAAAAACAACTAAGCAAATTTAAACAATGCCTGTTTTCCAAAAAGCACAGTCAAAAAGTGTTGTTGAAACGGTAAATAACAGCCAAAAGTCCGTTTTCAAAAGGCCACAGCTATTTTTCTGTTAGGAAAAATTCACTATTAATAAACCTTAGACGGGGATGTAAAAGTTGGCAATAAAATGAGGAAATTAGAGTGTTTGTCGCAGGTTGAAGGCATTTAAAAGCTGCCAATGGCAATAAACACTATGCTCAAGATAGGGAACTTGTAACCTTCTTGTAACTTAATTTGTAAATTTAGCTAGCAGGGTTAAGAAGGGGCTGGCTCGGCGCTGAAGAAAGAACGGCGATAAAATAAAAGCTTTTGGAAAAATAGGCAATGAGAATTGATTCAAATACTTCAAAGCTAAATATGTTGCCAAATAAGTTGTTTCGCAGGCTTGCATGTCGTTGAGTAGATTATCGTTTGCCTAAAGGCTACGCCAGAACAAACTATGCCAGAAGAAATTAAACCAGAGCAAGTTATGCTCTGGCTTATTAGTTATTATTTTCGCTGTTTGTTGTATTTGTCTAATAACTTAAATACTTTCTTAGCGATTTGAGTGTTGTCTTGATGGCCAGCAAATTTTTCTGCGTATTTACCAAGTGCAATAACGGGTACATCTATTGCAGTATGACCGCCTGAAGTCCAACCGGTATTTGAACGTGTATCGAGTAATTTCTTAATTGTTTTAGCAACAAGTCTAGTTGTATTAGGCTTACGTGCTTTACCTTGCTCTGGCTTAGACAATTGCTCGTAGGCCGTTAATTGTTGCTCAGCGTCTACTTTCGATTTTACAAGCGCATCGTATTCTGCTTGAGTAAGCGCTAGGTTGAAGAGTTCATCTGCTTGTTGTTTAGTGAATGACTTTTCTAGTAAAACTTTGGCAATATGGGCAGGTGAATGTAATTGCTTTTTAAGCACATCTGGCTGCCATTTGTACTCACCGTGAGCTGCAAGCGTTAAACCACCAGTACTGTGATCCGCAGTTAGAATAACAGTGGTGTTAGGGTGCTTTGCAACATAACCTTCCAAGTATTCAATTGTTTTAGCCAGATCATCCATTTCTGCCATGGCTGCACTAATATCATTGCTGTGGCCAGCCCAATCTACTTGGCTTGCTTCAACGAGTAAAAAGTAGCCTTTATCTTGATTCGCTAGCAAATTAGTCGCCGCTTTTGTCATTTTCGATAAGCGGTGACGATCGGTATCGTCGAGCGCGTGTGGTAGACCGACATCAGCAAACAAACCTAATGCTGGTTGTTTGTTGTGCAAGTCTGATAATTGTTGGTAAGCATCAATGTATTGAACACCTTGTGAAGTAAGCTCTTCAACTAATTGGCGATCGTCACGAATAAAATACTGCCAACCACCACCAAACAGGACATCAAATTTGATTTTACCTTTGATGCGATCGTCTACGTAACTGTCGGCAATTTCATTGTAATTTCGGCGATATTCGTTATGTGCAAGGTATGATGCTGGCGTTGCATGGTTAACTTGTGAAGTCACCACCGCACCAGTTTTCATGCCATAGTGCTTGGCACGCTCTAAAACAGTTTCTACTGGTTGTTTGTTAACGTCCACGCCTATGGCACCATTGTAGGTTTTAATCCCTGCTGAAAGAGCAGTTGCGCCAGCGGCGGAGTCGGTAACGTAACCTGAGACAAGAGCAGGGTAGGTTGACGCCATACCCACTAAGTATTTATCGAAAATTGTCGGTTCAACCGCTTTCGTATTTGGATCATCATTATAGTAGCGGTAACCTGTGGTGTAAGCTGGCCCCATGCCATCAGCTATCACCATAATAATATTGTGCGGTTGTTCTTTTGCTGCAGCACTACATGCTGCTAAAACACATAAAGAAGAGAGTAATTTACGCATTGTGATTCTCAATTATTTTAACGAAAGTTCGACCCAAACGAGGCGATGATCTGAAGAAGCCGCGCGACTATCAATTAAGCGATATAGCGGCGAATCGTTGGTTGGCCAGAAGACGCCGCTATCTGTTAGTTTCCAACCAAACGTTGATGGCAATACATAGTCGGCGCGCATACCCCAATGAGCAGTGTGGTATTGTGCATTTGGGTTATCTGGCTTGCTTTGCTCACCACCTTGACTGCTAGGCGTAGGATCGTTAACGCTAGCATGGGCGAGTAAATTACCTATGCCGTCTTTATTGGCATCGCCATCAGTTGTCGAGGCATTTAAATCACCCAAAATAACAAACGGTGCATCAGGGCTTAATGAACCTTTTACGCCTTTGTCATCATAAATGTAGCTGCCTTTAGTACCTGAGATGTAATCTTGCCAAAAACGTATTTCATCGTGATTACGTTTGCCGTTTCTATCTTCTGGGCCATCAAATACAGGTGGTGTCGGGTGACTAGCTAGTACGTGAATAACTTTGCTGTCAATAATCACAGGCACGTCCCAGTGTGATTTGGATGACAGTCTTAGTTGTTGCCATACCTCATCAGTGTAGTAACCTTTATCTGACTCTGGTTGCATTGGCTTTAATGCGTTTGGCATATCTTGCCATTTAAAATTTTGAAACGTTCGAATATTGGTGTGATCAATAGGGTACTTGGATAACAATGCCATACCAAAATGACCAGGGAAGTAACCAAAGCCATAAGTATCTTGCGGCGTTGTGATCTTACCATCACCATTGATATCAATCGGCGCTTTTACACCCGTATTAACAGTGCCTTGGTAATAGTAGGGGTAGCTAATAGCAGCTTGACCTTGCTGACTTTTAGCTAGGTAATCAGTCAAAAACTTTTGCAATGCAATGGCATTATTGTCGGTACGGTCAAACTCGTTCAACAGTAAAATGTCAGGATTAACTCGCTGAATAATTTCGGCGATGTTTTTGATTTGCTGATGTTGGCTAGCCAAAGCTGCCGTTAGTTCGCTTCCTTTTGGCGTAACTTGGCCGCGCTCACCTCTAGGGAGGTAATTAAGTGCTTCCATGCTAACGTTAAAGGTGGCAATTTTGATTGTATCAGCAGCCATAGCCGTCGCCATTGTTGATAGTATTAAGCCAGTACCGGCAAAGAGTTTTTTCATAGATAAGTTCTTATTTTAAGCCACAACCACGAAGCACAAAATCGGTTAAAAACGCAATAACTTGCTGTTCGTCTTCTTCTTCGTAGTCAGCCTGATTCATCACCGTTAAGATTTGTGTTTCAAAATCTGCGTAGTGTTGAGTCGTTGACCAGATGGCAAAAATTAAATGATACGGATCAATATCAGCCATTTGGCCACTATCAATCCAATGTTGAAATAATGCAGCTTTTTCTCGAACCCACTTTCTTAAATAGGTTCTTGCAAAGTCTTTTAGATGCTGTGCACCTTGGATAATCTCCATGGCGTAAATTTTTGATGCGCCAGGATGTTGAAATGACATTCTAACTTTAGACGCAATAAATTTTTCAATCGCAGCAGCAGGTCCATCTTGTGGATCAATATCACCAATGCCTTCGTCCCACATGTCTAATGTGCGTTCCAATACGGCATGATAAATATTGTCTTTATTTTTGAAGTAATAAAGGATGTTAGCTTTGGGCAGTCCAGCTCGATCGGCGATTGATTGCACCGTCGCACCTTTGAAACCTTGTAAAATAAATTCCTCTTGCGCAGCTTCGAGGATTTTAGCTTCACTTAAAGCGCGAATAGTTCCTTGTTTTGATTCTTTTTTTGCTACATTCATCCTTTACTAACCAATATTTGACCAATTATTAAAATACAATTTGATTTAACTTGTTAAGTTTACAACAAAAATTCAGCCCAAAATAGAGTTTAACCAGATAGTCAAATTATACGAAGAATAATTTAAGTTGGTCTATGGGGCTATTTTAAACTTTTGTGAACTCTGTATGACCACCTACAAAATGTTCTATTTTGTAAAAATCTCGCAAATCATACCGCAACATTCCGCTCGCATAGCTGAAATATTTTTGTTTATTTAAACCGCACAAAATTCCTCTCAAAGTCACTAGAAATCAGGACTAACTGAGCAATTTAAAGGGGTTAGCTAACTTTCTGGAGTGTTAACAAGTGGTTGTTAGTGCATCAAAAAGCACAAAAAACAACCTGACCAAATAGACAAATTGTAATTAAATTGTAAAATAAAGATGCTTTAATGATGCCAGTCATAAAAGTGTAACAAGTGTTTAGTCGTGAACTTCACATGAGCATTAAAAATAAAACCAAGGAAAATATGATGAAAAGTCATCGTCTCTCACAAATAGCTGGTGCGGTAGTTGTCGCGCTTGGCTTATCAACATCAGCAATGGCGGCTGATACAACATCTGCGGGTTTACGCGGTAATGTTGTGTCGCCAGCAGGTGAATTAGTTTCTGGCGCAGAAATTACTGTGTTTGATACTCGTACCGGTAGCGTTAAAACATTAGTTTCTAACGAAACAGGTAGCTTCAACTTACGTGGCTTACCAGTAGGTGGTCCATACATCGTATCAGTGAAAAGTGGTGCGGGTGATAAAGTTATCGAAGATGTATATCTTTCACTAGGTGATACATTAAACCTTAGTTTAAACCTACAGCAGTCTTTTGAAACGATTCAAGTGACTGGTGCACGCATGCATCAAAGTGCCGGTGAAAAAGGTCCTTCGACAAACTTTGGCTTAGCGGATTTAGAAGCAGCGCCAGCTATCAACCGTGATATTAAAGACTTAGTTCGTATCGACCCTCGTATTTACATTAACGAAAGTCGTGACGATGGTATTCAATGTGCGGGTGCAAGTTCACGTTTCAACAGCTTCACGGTTGACGGTATCCGTACTAACGATAACTTTGGTCTAGGCTCGGGTGGCTACCCAACAATTCGTATCCCGTTCTCTTACGATTCAATTTCACAAGTTAACGTAGAGCTAGCGCCATTTGATGTTCAGTATGGTGGTTTCACAGCGTGTAACATTAATGCTGTTACTAAATCTGGTACCAATGAACTTGAAGGTGGTTTCTTCTACGATTACACCAGTGATTCATTACGTGGCGACAGCCTTGAAGGCGAAGATATCGCAACTGGTGACTTTGATGAAAAACGTTACGGCTTTAATGTAGGCGGCGCGTTAATCAAAGACACATTGTTCTTCTTTACTTCATACGAAAAATTAGAAGGCTCTGACTTGTTTGACCGCGGTACAGCGGATTCAAATGCAGCGGTACCAGTAGCTGGTTTATCTCAAGCTCAGTACGAAGAAATTTTAGATATTTCTCGCAATGTATACGGCTATGAGCCAGGTGATTTAATCACCAGCTTGCCAGTTGAAGATGAAAAAATCATGGCTAAGCTTGATTGGGTCATCAATGAGCAGCACCGTGCTTCAATTGTTTACAACTACAATGACGGTAACACCATTCGCGAATCAGACGGCGATTCAAACGAATTTGAATTCTCAAACCATTACTATGATCAATACGCAGAGTTTGAATCATATGTGGCCTCTTTAAATTCAGATTGGACCGATAACTTCTCAACTGAGATTCGTATCGGTACGGCTGATTTTGAACAAAGTGTAACACCACTTGCAGGTACTGATTTTGGTGAAGTACAAATTCGTACTGAAAACAATGGTTCACGTGCCACTGTATACTTAGGTGCAGATGACTCTCGTCATGCAAACCGTTTAACTTACGACACAGATACTTTTAAAATTGCTGGTACTTATTTAGTAGGTGACCATGTAATTACTGGTGGTTACGAGCAAGAGCGTTTAGACGTATTTAACTTGTTCGTTCAGCACACTGAAGGTGAGTTCCGTTTCGATTCAATCGACGATTTCCGTAACGGTTTAGCTGCACGTGTTTATTACTATAATGCCACAGGCACAAACAACCCTGCTGATGCCGCTGCTGAATTTGGTTATGAGATTCATACCGCTTACATTCAAGATGAGTACTTCTCATACGAGCATGACTTAACCGTTACCTTCGGTTTACGTTACGACTGGTACACAAGTGATGACTTCCCAGAAGAAAACCCACTAATTGAAGAGTTATATGGTTTCTCTAACCGTCAAAACTTCGATGGTGAAGGTTTACTTCAGCCGCGTTTAGGTATCAACTGGCAACCACGTGAAGATCTAGAAGTGCGCGGTGGTATTGGCCTTTACTCAGGTGGTAACCCGAACGTTTGGTTAGGTAACAACTACCAAAATAATGGTGTTGTACAAACACAAACGCAATTCCGTGGTGTTGAGCTATTTAACACGCCTCATACTGGCGATGGTCGACCAATTTGGAACGTACCACAAAATCAATTCGACGCGGTTGCTAACGGCGAAGGTGGTGCTGGTGGTATTAACATCTTAGATCCGGACTTCGAGATCCCGTCAGAGTGGAAGTACGCGATTGGTGCAACTTTATACTTGCCAAACGACTACGTATTAATGGCTGACTACTTGTACACAGACGTGAAAGATGCTGCGATTATCAGCGATATCACGCGTCAAGACACAGGTGTTGACGCACCAGATGGTCGTCCAATCTACACTAGTTCAAACGGTCGTAGCCAAGACTTCATGTTAACGAATGTGAAAGGTGACTCTGGTTACCGTAAGTCATTCTCTCTTGCACTATCTAAAACCCACGACTGGGGCTTAGATTGGACATTAGCTTACGCTTACACAGCAACAAAAGAAGTTAGCCCAATGACCAGTTCAGTAGCTTTTTCAAACTACTTGAACAATACCTCGGATCCAGAAAATCCAGGCTTAGGTACGTCTAACTACGAAATTCCTCATCGTTTCACATTAAAAGTGAACTATACACATGAGTTCTTCGAAGGTTACGAAACTAAGTTCAGCGTATTTGCATCAGCTAACGAAGGTCGTCCATACAGCTACACCTTTGACGGTGGCTTCCAGTTCGGTGACTCTGTTGGTTTCATCGACCGTCACTTACTATACATTCCAGACGGCGCAAACGATCCTAACGTAGTATTTGGTGATGACTTTGACCAAGACGCCTTCTTCGCATATTTAGATAGCGAAGGTTTGAGCAAGTTTGGTGGCCGAATCATGCCACGTAACTCAATCAACAGCGATTGGTGGACTAAGTTTGATATCAAGATCTCTCAAGAGCTACCAGGCTTAATGGATGGTCACAAAGCAAGTGCTTTCATCGTAGTTGAAAACTTCGGTAACTTATTAAATGACGATTGGGGCGTGTTGTACGAAACTAGCTTCCCACGCGCTCAGGAAATGGTTGCAGCGTCAATCAACGACAATGGCCAGTACGTATATGAAGAGTTTATTCAGCCACAAGGTCAAACACGTGTTGCTGATGCATCTCTTTGGGAAGTTCGTGTAGGTGTTAAGTACGACTTCTAATCGATTTCCAATATAAATTAATAAACCGCACGTCATGTGCGGTTTTTTTTGACTCAACAATCCTGCTGCAAAGTCTTCTAATTTATGAGGACGGTTAATAATCAACCAACCATATGGTCAGCGCATTTGAAATCAAATTGTCTAAATATGCAGCAACAAACGTACAAAGTATCAACATCATTCCTGTATGTTGTTGAAATATATATGTATGTTTGTTTTTTATTCGTTTCTGCTTAGTCTTAATTAATTGTAATTATCTGTCTAAAAAATACCTGTCCAAATAGACAAAGTGTAATTAATTTGTAAAATACACATGCTTTCATGATGCCAGTCATAAAAAGCATAACAAGTGTTTAGTTTGTATTTCACGAACACCAAATAAAACCAAGGAAAAATTGATGAAAAGTCATCGTCTCTCAAAAATAGCTGGTGCGGTAGTTGTCGCACTTGGTATGACAACTTCAGCTATGGCTGCGGATACTGCGTCGAGTATTCGCGGTACTATTTACGGTCCTAGCGGTAACGTAGCGCCGAATACAACTATTGTTGTAATCCACGAGCCGACAGGCACTCGTAAAACGGTAACAACGAATGAAAGCGGTAGTTTCTTAGCGAAAGGCCTGCGCGTTGGCGGTCCTTATAAAGTTATTATCGACTCTGATGAATACCGCGACGCAGAAGTTAAGAATGTTTATCTATCGTTGGGCGAAACGCAACGCGTAGATCGTCAACTAGAAAGTGACAATGTAGAAACTATCGTTGTTACTGGTAGCCGTGCATTATTTAACTCGAACGCTAGCGACAGTTACTTCAACTCTGAAGATATCACTTCAACACCAAGCTTGAATCGCGATCTTAAAGACGTGGTTCGTAACAACCCGCTAGTTGTTATTAAGCCGGGGAGCGAAAGCCAAATGACTATTGCTGGTGCTAACCCGCGTACTAACTCAATCAGTATCGATGGTATTCCGTTAAACGATGACTTTGGTCTAAACAACAACGGTTACCCAACACAACGTAACCCATTCCCATTAGATGCACTTGATCAAGTAACAGTAAGCGTTGCGCCAACACATGCAAAATCAAGTGGTTTCACTGGTGGTGCTGTTGATGCCGTATTCAAGTCAGGTACGAACGAATTTCACGGCAACATGTTCTTCGAAAGAACAAGTGATGCTTTAGCGGGTACGCCAAAAAATGATGGTGTTGACGTTCCAATTGAGTTCGAAGAAGAGAACTATGGCTTCACGTTAGGTGGCCCAATTTTAGAAGACAAATTATTCTTCTTTGCTGCCTACGAAAAATATGACTCACCACAAGTATTAGAGTACGGCCCAGCAGGTTCTAGTAAAGGTGCTAACAAAACAACTGCAACCGTTGGTGATGTAGCAGCAGTGCAAGAAATTGCTAGCCGAGTGTACGGTGTTTCTGAGATTGGCTCTGCTGAAAGTCAACCACAACTAGAAGATGAAAAATACATCATCAAGCTAGACTGGAACATTAACGATGATCACCGTGCTAACTTCGTTTACATGTTCAACGAAGGTAACGACACGCGCAACACAACGACCAGCGAGCGCGAGCTACGTTTAGACTCTCACTGGTACAACAACACACAAGAGCTAAAGAACTACAGTGCTAAGCTTTACTCTGATTGGACGGCAGATTTCTCATCTGAGATCAGTATCACTCAAAAATCAGTAGAAACAGGCCAAGTTTCACTTCGCAGCGAGCTAGGCTTAGGTGATATCACTATCAACAATATCGATACTGATAATGATGGTGAAACCGGTTCAATCGCTTTCGGTTCTGACCAATTCCGCCACTCAAACTCGTTAAGCAACGACCTAACGATTTTAAAGTTTGACGGTACGTATTTATACGAAGATCACGCAATCGATTTTGGTATCGACTACAAGATCTTAGAAGTTGAAAACCAATTCTTACCTAACTCTCGTGGTACAACGACATTTGATTCACTATCTGATTTCGAAAATCGTTTAGTGTCTGAGTACACGTACGAAAACGGTTTAGGTAATGACCCTCTAGCTGTTGCAGCTAACTTCGAGCGTAAAGATTTAGCGCTATACGTGAACGACACTTGGGATATTACTGACGAGTTAACGTTATCTTTCGGTCTTCGTTATGAGCGCTTTAGCTCAGATGACAAACCTACGTTTAACCAGGGTTTACTTGACCGCACAGGATTCGACAATACTTTCAACCTAGACGGTGTTGACATTGTATTACCTCGTTTCGGTTTCACTTACCTATACAACGATGATGTTACTTTCCGTGGTAGCGTTGGTCGTTTCGCAGGTGGTAACCCGAACGTTTGGATTTCAAATTCATACTCTAACGATGGTGTAAGTGCACAGCGCTTTGGTCAACGTGACTTTGAAGCGCCAGCAAATATCTTAACGACACCAACACCTGATGCGATCGCAGCTATTGATAGCGGTACGCGTGGTAGTGTGACTAACTTTATCGATCCTAACTTCGATATTCCGTCACAGTGGACTTACATGCTTAACTCAGACGTGACGTTAAACATTCCTTACTTAGGTGATGGTTTCGCTTGGACAACAACAGCAATCTACACTGAGAAAGAAAACACAGCAGAGTGGATTAACGCTGCATTGCTTCAAGAAGGTGACGTAGTTGGTTCAACGTTAAGTGGTGCACTTCCATTCTACGACACGCGTGAATTAGAAATTATGCTAACCAATGCGGATCGCGATGGCCGCTCAGTTATCTTAAGCACAGGTATTGCGAAAGAGTGGGATAACGGTTTTAGCTTCGATATGTCTTACACAAACCAAGACATTACAGAAGGTAACCCAGGTGGTTCTTCTACTGCACGCAGTAACTACCGTTTCGGTCACTTCTTAGATCACCAAGAAACGCAAATTGGTACTTCACCATACGAAACAGAGCATCGTTTTGTGCTTAACTTAGGCTTCAAAACTGAGTTCTTCGAAGGTTATGCAACACGCTTTAACTTATTCTTCGAGCGTCACTCAGGCTCTGCGTACAGCCACTTAGTTGACCTAACTAACCTACAAGGCGGTCGCTTCTTCAACCAAGACTTGATCCAACCTTCTGGTTTCTTCACAACATTTGGCGGTAACTACTTAGCATACGTACCAACGGCTAACGATCCTAACGTAAGATACGAAGGTGTTACTGAGCAAGAAGTACTAGCTCACTTCGATAGCTTAGGCCTTTCTGGTTTTGCTGGTAGCCACGTAGATCGAGGTCAAGCGCAATCTCCATGGGTAACTAACTTAGACCTATACGTATCACAAGAATTACCTGGCTTAATGGATGGTCACAAGGGTGAAGTTTACTTCGTAGTAAATAACTTATTAAACCTAATCGATTCATCAAAAGGTAAAGTGTACCGTCAGAACTTCGATACTCGTGAAGTTATCGAAATGGACATCGACGCTTCTACAGGTCAGTACATCTACGGTGATATCTTAAGTGATGACTTCACTTTTGAAGCACGCGATTCAGCATACCGCATTAAGATTGGTGTTAAGTACACTTTCTAAGGTAATCTATACGTAAAGCGTTATCGCTTTAAAATGATAAAAACCGCGCTAATTAGCGCGGTTTTTTGTTTTTCAGCTTGTAATTTTTAACTAGTAATTATGCAAACAGTCATTTATTATATAACCTGACCATATGGTCAGCTATTGAGTTAGTCAAACTAGCACAATGAGCCCCGAAATCTAATACAAATACACAGCAAGTGGTACACAACAATGACAAAAGAAACTTGGCACCAATTAAAGCAATCAGCCAAGCTAGGTTTTGACCGCGCTTACGCCCCGTATAGTAAGTTCCACGTTGGCGCAGCGGCACTAGACAATCAAGGTAACGTATTCTTTGGCTGTAATGTAGAAAATGCATCTTACGGCTTAACCGTCTGTGCAGAGCGCAACTGCATTGCGCAGGCAGTGATTAATGGCAGCCAAACACTCAATCAATTAGTGGTGTATACCGAGCAAGAAAAACTTACGCCGCCATGTGGTGCATGCCGCCAAGTTATTGCTGAATTTATGGCACCAGAGTGTGAAGTTAAGGCAATGAATCATCTAGGTAATGAGAAAACATGGACGGTAGCGCAGTTATTACCTGATGCCTTCACGCCTAAAGACCTTTTGTAATTGACTCAAACTTAAGCAAGTAAAATTAAGCAAACAAAATTAAGAATTTAAAGGGAATAAGTATGTTACTTCCTCAAGAAGTTATTCGCGTTAAGCGCAATGGCGGCGAATTATCAAAAGAACAAATTCAGTGCTTCGTTGATGGCATCACCAATGGTCAATTCAACGACGCACAAGTTGGCTCTATGGCAATGGCTATTTTTCAACAAGGCATGGCAACGCAAGAAATTGTTGCATTTACTCAGGCGATGATGCATTCAGGTACGGTATTAAGCTGGCCAGAATTAGATCGCCCAGTGGTAGATAAGCACTCTACCGGTGGTGTCGGCGATAAAGTTAGCTTTATGCTAGCTGCAATTGTGGGTAGTTGTGGCGCATACATGCCGATGATCGCAGGCCGTGGTCTAGGGCATACAGGTGGTACGGTTGATAAATTGGAAGCCATTGCTGGCTTTAATACACAGCCAACGATTCCTGAATTTAAAGCATTGGTGAAAGAATTGGGTATCGCTATTATCGGTCAAACGAATGACTTAGCACCTGCCGATAAACGCCTTTACGGTATTCGTGATATTACCGCAACCGTAGAATCTATTCCGCTTATTACTGGCTCGATTCTATCGAAGAAGCTTGCCTCTGGTTTAGATGCGTTAGTAATGGACGTTAAAGTTGGCAACGGCGCCATGATGCAGAACATGGATGATGCAATAGCACTTGCACAAAGTATTGCCAATGTTGCAAATGGCGCGGGTGTAAAAACCCAAGCAATTATTACCGATATGAATCAAGTACTAGGTAACAGTGCTGGTAATGCGGTAGAAATTATCGAAACAGTCGATTATCTAACAGGCGCATATCGTGAAGAGCGTTTGCACAATGTAACTGTTCGACTTGCGCAAAGCATGTTGATCAACACAGGCATTGCTGACAATGAAGCACAGGCACTAGAAAAAATTAACCATGCATTAGACTCTGGCGCAGCGGCTGAATTATTTAGCCGTATGATTCATCGCATGGGCGGCCCAGCTGATTTGCTTGAATCACCTTGGCAGTCGATGACGAAAGCTAATGTTATTCAAGACGTAACTGCACCAGTAGATGGTTATATTGCTGGTATGGATACTCGCGATATCGGCTTAACTATCGTCGGCATGGGCGGTGGCCGTACAGCGAACGATCAACAAATTGACCACAGTGTTGGTTTTGATCAGATCAAACCTATCGGCACTAAAGTAGCAAAAGGTGACGTGATTGCTCGCGTTCATGGTAAAGATAAAGCACAAGCGGATACAGCGAGTCAGCAATACCTTGCCGCGTTTAGCTTTAGTGAGCAAGCTGTTGAAACTTCACCAGAGATTTATCAAGTTATTGATTAAAAAATAAAAGTTGATAAGGTTTTTAGTTTAATTAGCAATTTGCGCAAAATAAAAAACGGTCACTTAAAAAGTGACCGTTTTTGTTTTAACTAGCTAAAAAGCTTGGCTCAGAAACTTACTGACATTCAGCAAATTTTGAAATTCGATTTACCAAACCAGTGCTTTAAAATGCTTACGACATAACGACTCGTATCTGTCGTTACCTCCCACTTCAACTTGCTCACCAGCGGTAACGGCTTTGCCAGACTCGTCGATTCGAGCGACAAAGTTTGCTTTTTTACCGCAGTGACAAATGGTTTTCAATTCAATGAGCTTATCAGCCCAAGCGAGTAGGGCAGCGCTTCCTGTAAAGGTATTGCCTAAAAAGTCGGTGCGAATACCATAGGCTAAGACAGGAATTTTTAACAAATCAACCACATCGGTCAGCTGCTTAACTTGTGCCTCGGTTAAAAACTGTGATTCGTCAATAAGCAAACAATCTACTTTTGCCGTTTCATTAACGTGACAAAGTGCTTGATATAAATCGGTTGTTTCATCGAACAACTGTGCATCGGCATCAATACCTAGACGCGATGTGATTTTCCCTTGCTGATAACGGTCGTCGAGTTTAGCGGTAAACAATACACATTGCATACCGCGCTCATTGTAGTTATAGGCAGACTGCAATAAGTGAGTAGATTTACCTGCATTCATCGCAGAATAGTAGAAATAAAGTTGTGCCATAGCGTTAACTTACAATTACTAAAAATCCTAGCGCTTAGTAAGCGCTAGTTGATGTAGTGTTGTCGTCGCTATGCCCTAGCGTGGCTAGCAGGTTGTTAAGCAAGCCGCTTGCGCCAAAACGAAAGCGTTCTGCATTAACCCAATCTTCACCTAATAGTGATGATGCCATATCAATGTATACTTTCGCATCTTCTGCGCTGCGCACACCGCCAGCGGCTTTAAAGCCAACCTTTGGATTTGTTGCTTGAATTGCTTCGAGCATTACTTTTGCAGCTTCTGGTGTTGCGTTAACGGCTACTTTACCGGTTGATGTTTTAATGAAGTCAGCACCTGCGTTGATACAAATTTCGCTAGCTTGGCGAATAAGCGCATCAGTTTTAAGCTCACCGCTTTCAATGATCACTTTTAATACAACATTTACTTGTTGGCACGCTGCTTTACAAGCCTTTACCATGTCAAAGCCAATCTGCTCATTACCGGAGATTAATGCTTGGTATGGAAATACCAAATCAACTTCATCTGCGCCGTAAGCAATCGCTGCATTTGTTTCAGCTACTGCGATGGCAATGTCGTCACCACCTGCTGGAAAGTTAGTGACTGTGGCAATTTTGATGTTGGCTGCGTTGAGGGTCGCTAGCTTCTTTTTCGCGTGTGGAATAAAGCGCGGGTAGATACAAATGGCAGCGGTGTCACCGGCAGCGCTATGTGCTTGCTCACATAGATGTTCAATATCAGCAATGGCTTCGCTATCGGTTAAGCTGGTTAAATCCATTAACGCTAGCGCTTTTTCTGCGTATGTATTTAGTGTTTGTTCGCTCATTGTAAAACTCTTTAATTATAAACTGATAAATACACCGGCAATGGCGGCGCTCATTAGGTTTGCTAAGGTTGCAGCAATCATTGCGCGAACACCTAAGCGGGCAATATCAGGGCGTCGACTTGGCGCCATTGAACCAATACCACCTAATAAAATGGCAATTGAAGACAAGTTAGCAAAACCACATAATGCGAAGGTAATAATAGCTTGTGTGGTAACACTTAAACTTTCTTTAACTTCGATAAATTGTGCGTAAGCAAAAAATTCGTTAACGACAATTTTTTGTCCGATAAAGCTACCCGCTTGCAGCATTTCGTCAACAGGTACACCAACGATAAACGCGATAGGGGCAAATAAATAACCTAAGATCCATTCAATTGTTAAACCTTCAAAACCAAACAATCCACCAATGCCTTGCACTATGCTGTTAAGTAGGGCAATTAACGCAATAAAGGCAAGTAGCATTGCACCCACATTCACTGCAAGTTTTAACCCTGATGCGGCACCTGATGCCGCAGCATCGATAACATTCGCTGGCTTTTCTTCACCATCATTAAAGGCAACGTTTTGCTCTAGTTTTTCGCGTGATTCAGTTTCTGGCATGATGATTTTAGCCATCAATAAGCCGCCAGGTGCTGCCATAAATGATGCTGCGATTAGGTATTTAAGTTCAACACCTAAACCGGCATAGCCTGCCAAAACAGAACCAGCTACCGAGGCTAAACCGCCAACCATAATGGCGAATAGCTCAGAGTTACTCATGTTTTTAATGTATGGACGAACGACTAGCGGCGCTTCGGTTTGCCCAACAAAGATATTTGCTGTTGCCGACAAAGACTCAGGTTTACTGGTGTTGAGTAACTTTTGTAGGCCACCACCAATAACTTTAATCACTTGTTGCATAATGTTTAAGTAATAAAGTACGGCAATCAGTGAGGAGAAGAAAATGATGACAGGTAACACACGAACAGCGAAAACAAAACCGACACCATTTTCAAACATGGCATCAGTACCTAGCCCGCCAAATAAGAAATCGATACCAGCTTTCGCTGAATCAATCACATGTTGAACGCCATTTGACATTGATGCCAGAACATCTTTACCAAATGGAATGTAAAGTACAAAAGCACCAAGCAACACTTGCAAACCGAAAGCTAAGCTAACAGTTCGCCAATTAATGTCTCGACGTTTGTATGACAGTGCATAGGCAATTGCGAGCAGCGCAACAATACCCAGCACGCCACGCAGTGCTGTTAAATCCATAAATTCCTCTAATTATTGTTATAGGTAAGTTGGCGAATCTTGGCTTTTAATACTTCTATTGCCATTCTGTTTTTTCCGCCACGGGTTATGACGATATCAGCATGAGCCTTAGCCGGCTCGATAAACTGATAATACATAGGTCTTACTGTTTCCAGATATTGGTTAGTAATTGAATCAATGCTGCGACCGCGCTCTTGAGTGTCTCGCTTAATACGGCGAATCAAGCAAATATCCAATGGCGTGTCCATGTACACTTTAATGTCAAAACTAGAACGAAGTTGTTCATTAGTCAGTAACATGATCCCTTCAATCAAGATAATCTTGGTTGGATTGATCGTTACTGTCTCTGCTGTACGGGTATGCGTTTTATAGCAATAGGTCGGGCACTCAATTGCTTTACCTGCAGTTAAATCGCTTAAATGTTGATGTAATAACTCATGTTCAAACGCATTTGGATGATCGTAGTTGGTACGAATACGCTCTTCCATTGGCAAATCATCTTGCGCTCGGTAATAAGAATCTTCCTTAATAATAGAGATACCTTGCTCTCCTAGCTCAGGTAATAGTTCATCATATATGGTTTGAGCAAAAAGTGTTTTGCCTGAGGCCGATGCACCAACAACAGCGATAATAGTTGGTTTTGCTAATTGATCAGCATTCACTTGGTTAGAAATCCCACTAAAAAGAAAGTTTATGGCAGCTATAAAAACTACTCTGTTAATTGTCGCGTATTTTGACGCTTTTTTCTCAATTTTGATAGAGCTTGAAGCGTCTGTTATCAAATTCGAACAACTATTTTGTCATTTTGATTGAAAACTAAGCGATCAGCGCAATATTAAACTTGTCTTTGCCTAAAAAGCTGATAAATTACCACATCCTGACCAAACGGTCATGTTTATTTGGTTTTATTAAGTGAAATTTAAAGCAAGACTGGCTGCTTTAAACTAAACACATTTTATTAATGTTTATCTTCGAAACGGATATAATTTAAACATTAAATTTCTTTAATGCCCACGTTTGGGATTTAACACAAAGTTGAGGTTGTAATGGCGCGCGTCATTTTAATGGTCATTGATGGTTTTGGTGTAGGTCATGCACCTGATGCTGAAAAATTTGGTGATGTAAGTGCCAATACATTTGCTAATTTAGCACGTGAATTTGAGGCACAAGAAGGACGTCCATTACATTTACCTCAATTGGCGAGTATGGGCTTGCTGGAACTGGCAGAGCAAGCAAGTGGTACTCGAGTAAACCACGCACCGGTTGAACAAATTAATGGTGCCTATGGTTACGCTGCGGAATTAAGTACTGGTAAAGACACGCCATCAGGTCATTGGGAAATGGCAGGTGTACCTGTACTGTTTGATTGGGGCTATTTTAGTGATAAGCAAAATAGCTTCTCTGCTGAGTTAATGGCAAAAATTAATGAAGCGACAGGTTTTGAAGGCATGTTAGGTAACTGTCATGCCTCGGGTACTGTGATTATTGAACAGCTTGGTGAAGAGCACGTTAAAACTGGCATACCTATTTGTTACACCAGTGCTGACAGCGTCTTCCAAGTAGCTGCACATGAAGAGCATTTTGGCTTAGACAACTTATATAAGTACTGTGAAACAGTACAAAAAATTGTTGAACCAATGAATATTGGTCGTGTTATTGCGCGTCCGTTTGTTGGCGATGATGCAAAATCATTTACACGCACAGGTAATCGTCGCGATTATTCTATTTTACCACCGGCACCAACCATGCTTGATAACATTACTAATGCAGGCGGTACGGTAATTAGTGTTGGTAAGATTGCTGACATCTACGCCCACCAAGGTGTTTCAATTAAAACAAAAGCAACGGGAATTGATGCATTAACAGACGCTACGATTGAGCATATCAATACAGCAGAAGACAATTCATTAATCTTCACTAATTTAGTGAATTTTGACCAAGACTTCGGTCATCGTCGTGATCCTGTTGGATACGGTAAAGCGCTTGAAGCGTTTGATAAACGCATTGTGGAGATAAAAGCAGCAATGCAACCGGGTGACTTGCTCGTTTTTTCAGCAGATCATGGTTGTGACCCAACTTGGCAGGGTACAGATCATACTCGCGAATATGTGCCAGTACTTGCTTATCATTCTTCGATAAAGTCAGTAAATTTGGGCGAAAGAACAACATTTGCCGATATTGGCCAAACAATAGTTGAAATATTTGAGGTCAAAAAACTTTCCTACGGGACAAGTTTTTTAGACGAATTAAAATTTAGCTAGTAGAATGTTTACTCGAAGTCGGGGCTCGCGCACAAAAAAATAACAGCTAGTCCCGTTTTTGCTTATTACTTACGCAACCTTCGGGAGAATATAATGAAACTGTTGAAGCAGTCTTCACTTGCACTTTGTGTGCACGCCGCTCTTTTTTCCACCACTGCGATTAGTTTTAATGCTCAAGCTGAAGAAGCCGAAGCAGAAAAAGTCGTTGGTGTTGAAGTTATTGAAGTAACCGCTCGTAAAAGAACTGAAAACGTAAAAGACGTTCCAATTGCGGTATCAGCATTAACGCCTAAAAAACTAGAAGTGTTAGGTTCATCTGGTATGGATGTACGTGCACTTTCAGGTAAAGTACCAAGTCTACTTATCGAATCTTCTTTCGGTCGTACTTTCCCGCGTTTTTATATTCGTGGTTTAGGTAACACGGATTTTGATTTACTAGCCTCTCAACCTGTTTCTTTAGTTTACGATGATGTAGTACTAGAAAACGCATTAACTAAAGGTATGCCAATGTTTGACATTGAGCGTGTTGAAGTTTTGCGTGGTCCGCAAGGTACACTTTTCGGTCGTAACACGACTGCTGGTATCGTTAAAGTTCAATCTAAAAAGCCAACGCAAGATTTTGATGCTAACGTGTCTGCATCATACGGTACCTATGGTTCAACTGACCTACGCTTAGCAGTAGGTGGCGGTTTAACTGATACATTATCTGGCCGTATTGCACTTCTTCAACAAGATCGTGACGATTACATCGACAACGAAGCGCCTGGTTTTGAAGCTAAAGATCAGCTAGGTGGCTACAGCGAAACTGCTGGTCGTGTTCAGTTACTTTGGGAGCCAAACGACGAATTCAGTGCGTTGTTTAACTACCACTTCCGCGATGCTGAAGCAGATGCTCGTATTTTCCGCGCTAACATCATCAAGCCAGGTACTAATGACTTGATTGACGGTTTTGATCGTGACACTGTTTTCCAAGATGCGGCAAGCCGCAACGAGCAAACAGTTGACATGAAAGGCGCAAGCTTAAAGCTTGAGTACGACATGGGCGATCACACGCTAACTTCTGTTAGTGGTTATGAGTCTGCAGAAATTTTCTCTGTTGGCGATATCGATGGTGGTTACGGCGCTGCGTTCTTACCTAGCGGTTCTGGCCCAGGTGTTATTCCATTCCCATCAGAAACTGGCGCAAGAATGCCAGATCACAAGCAATTAACGCAAGAACTTCGTATTTCAAGCAACGAGCTTGGCAAATTAGATTACCAATTTGGTTTATTCTACTTTGACGAAGACTTAACCATTAACAACTTAAGTTTCGACACCTTAGGTGGCGGCGCTCAAAATGGTATTGCCGTTCAAAACATGGAAACTACAGCATGGGCAGTATTCGCTTCTGTTGATTACGAAATTTCTAACCGTGTAAATGTTAACGGTGGTATTCGTTACTCTGATGATGAGCGTGAGTGGGACGGTACTTTAGTACAATCTCCATTTGGCGCACCAGGTTTTAGCGAAGCAACCAGTGTTGATGACTCACAAGTTTCAGGTGACTTAAGCGTTAACTACCGTTACAGCGATGAGACTAACTTATACGCGCGTATCGCTCGTGGTTACCGTGCACCAAGTATCCAAGGTCGTAACTTATTGTTCTCTGGTAATGCAACAACAGCTGATTCAGAAACCGTTGCGTCAATCGAAACTGGTTTCAAATCAACAACAGCTGACAGAATGGGTCGTTTAGACGGTTCTGTATTCTATTACGAAGTTAGCGATCAACAGTTAACTGCAGTTGGTGGTACTGGCAACTTAGCATCACTATTAAATGCAGACAAAGCAGTAGGTTACGGTTTTGAATTAGACGGTGAATACTTCATCACTGCTGATTTAGTTGTTGCGGGTAGCT
Organism: Thalassotalea montiporae; assembly: GCF_053485855.1. Classification (NCBI taxonomy): domain Bacteria; kingdom Pseudomonadati; phylum Pseudomonadota; class Gammaproteobacteria; order Alteromonadales; family Colwelliaceae; genus Thalassotalea; species Thalassotalea montiporae. Next base: position 163,246 of record NZ_JBQRUO010000004.1, on the reverse strand, counting down.
TGAGCTACAACAACACTGAAATTCAACAAAGCGATTTAGGTGTAGCACCTTGTGGCGCAAACTGTACTGTTAAAGATCCAATTAACGATCAAGGTTTCGCGCTAATTGATGGTAACTCATTACCGCAATCTCCAGAGTGGATCAGCAACTTATCTGTTCGTTGGTCTAAAGAGTTAGGTGAAGGTGAGTTATACGTTTACTCAGATTGGTCATACCGTAGTGAAGTAAACTTCTTCTTATACGAGTCTGTTGAATTTGAAGGGGATGCATTACTTGAAGGTGGCGTTCGTGTAGGTTACGAATGGTACGGTGACGATGCAGACTACGAAGTAGCTGTTTTCGGTCGTAACATTACTGACGAAGAGCAACTAACTGGTGCAATCGACTTTAACAACTTAACTGGTTACATCAACGAAGGTCGCTTCTGGGGTGTTGAGTTTAAAGCGAACTTCTTCTAAGTTTTACATTACTTAGTTGAGTCACTTTAATGTTTGATAGTTTGTGTTCATAGCTCTTTGGACACAAACTTAAATAAACTCAAATAAATATAAAAGTGCTCTAGATAAACAAAAAAGCCGAACTAATGTTCGGCTTTTTTATGTGTTAACTTTTCACGTGCTAATTGATTTTAGCTAAAAGGTTTAGTCAAAGGCTAAACCTTTTTTATCTATTAAAGTACGCTTTCCAGCGTTAATTCCATCATATCTTTGAAGGTGTTTTCACGCTCATCGGCTGTGGTTTCTTCACCTGTTTTGATGTGATCACTAACCGTTAATACAGTTAATGCTTTTTTACCGTACTCTGCTGCAACACCGTAAAGGCCAGCTGCTTCCATTTCTACGGCTAAAATACCTAAGTTTTCCATTTTAGCGAACATTTCTGGTTTTGGTGTGTAGAACAAATCAGCAGTAAAAATGTTACCAACGTGAACATCTTTACCTAGCTTTTCTGCTGTATCTACAACATTTTTCAATAAACCAAAATCAGCAGTTGCTGCAAAGTCACAATTGTCTAGGCGATTGCGGTTTACATTTGAATCCGTGCTTGCTGCCATACCAACAACAATATCACGAACCTTAATATCGTCACGTACTGCGCCACATGAGCCAATACGAATAATTTTTTCTACGCCGTATTCTTTGTATAGTTCGGTCGCGTAAATTGAAATTGATGGAATGCCCATACCTGAGCCCATCACAGAAACTAGCTTGCCTTTGTATGTGCCGGTAAAACCGAACATGTTGCGTACACGAGTGACGCATTTTACGTCTTCTAAGAAATTGTCTGCAATAAACTTGGCGCGTAGTGGGTCGCCAGGCATTAGTACTGTTTCGGCGAAGTCGCCGACAGCAGCTTCAATATGTGGTGTTGCCATAATAAAACCTTGTGTTGATGAGGTTTCAGTAAGTTTCAAGCCAGAATCGGTTCTGCTATCAAGGATTTTTTACTGAAGCGTTTAAAAAATAATAATGTGCTTTGTTATTTGTTAGCTAAAGAATCGTTCGACAATCCAGTGATAGCCAACGCTGCCTAAGTAAATACCAAAAATACCTACGATGCCTGAAATTACTGGTGGTGCAGGTAATGGTAGCTTAAACAGGGAAAAAATTACCCCAACTAAAGCACCTGTGCCTAAAGATAAAAGCACTTCACTCATAAATGCTCCTTAGCGCATAGTTTACTTTGTACGCAGTGCTCGCTTTTCACTGTCGGAAAGAAAACTCATGGTAATGGCGTTTTCTTGCAGTTTGGTGAACTGCTCAGCGGAAAAATCAAACAACTGCTTCGCTAACTCGAACTCATGCTTAATTTCTATTCCTTCAACAGCTGGATCGTCAGTGTTCAAACACACTAAATTACCATTTGCTAAGAAAGTAGTAATAGGGTGCTGACGTAAATCACTGACCGTACCTGTTTGAAAATTAGACGTCAGGCAAGATTCGAGGCCGATATTATACTTGGCCATATGGTCAAGTAAATCTTTATCTTGATAACTGTTCACACCATGGCCAATTCTTTCTGCGCCCAATAGGTTGATAGCTTGCCAAACGCTCTCTGGGCCTTGGGCTTCACCCGCATGTACTGTAATGCGCATGTCCGCGTTACGCGCTTGCTTAAATAAATCAACAAACATTTCGCAAGGAAAATTGGTTTCATCACCAGCCAGATCAATGCCGGTAATGTGTTGCTTATGAGTAAGTAGGGCGTTTAACTCAGTTGTACAGTGTTCAATGCCAAAGGTGCGACTAAGGATACCGAGTAAATTAATTTGAATGTCATAATCTTGTTGGCCTGATTTAATACCATCGACGACTGCAGCAACAACGTCTGCCACAGGCAGTTTATTGGTCATTGCCATATAAAAAGGCGAAAATCTAAGTTCAGCGTAACTCAACCCTGCATTGTAAGCATCTTCAACATTTTCATAAGCAACGCGTTTTACGTCATCCAATGACGTTAGCACTTTGACACCCCAATCCAATTTAGCTAAGAACGAGAGTAAATCAGGTTCACTTTCTTGGATTTGTACGTGAGGTAAAAAGTCTTGGAGGTTTGCGGCTGGCAATTGAATATTGTTTTGCTGAGCAAGTTCCCAAGTGGTTTTCGGACGAATGTTACCATCGAGATGGCGATGCAGATCAATAAGTGGCAGGTTTGGGTTGTAGCTGGTCATATTTTCCTTATTTTTATCAGTACTTAATAGGTACGTAAGTTTACTTGGCTATGGCTTAGCAAGTGATGATTATAGGCTGCTAATTAGCCAGTCTGTTGTGCAAGTTGCAATTGCTCAACATTATACCGCTTTTTTCGTAGTGAATGGGGGATTTTCGTTTGGTTATTGCAGTTATTCCTGCTAGATTAACTGCGGGATTAATTATTTAGGCGTCTAGACGTAGAAATAGTAATTAAAATAGACAAAGACGTTAAACAAAAGTTTGTTTCAAGCAAAGCAAACGTTAAGTAGTAAGAGAATACACATGTACCAAACCGACGATATCCGCATTAATAAAATCAAAGAGTTATTACCACCAGTAGCGTTAATCGAACGATTTCCAGCTACCGAGCAAGCGTCGGCAACGGTATTTGAAGGCCGACAAGCAATAAGTAATATTTTTAATGGTAAAGATGACCGTTTACTTGTCGTTATTGGTCCATGTTCTATTCATGATACAAAAGCGGCAATTGAATACGGCCAACGATTAGTTAAGCTTCGCGAAAAGTATAAAGAAAATCTTGAAATTGTGATGCGAGTTTATTTTGAAAAACCGCGCACAACGGTTGGTTGGAAAGGGCTTATTAACGATCCTTATCTCGATAACAGTTTTAAGTTAAACGACGGCCTGCGCATGGGGCGAAAGTTGTTGCTTGATGTTAATGATATTGGCTTACCCACTGCCGGTGAATTCTTAGATATGATCACCCCGCAATACATGGCCGACTTTATGTGTTGGGGAGCCATTGGTGCTCGTACTACGGAAAGCCAAGTTCACCGCGAATTAGCCTCTGGCCTGTCGTGTCCGGTTGGTTTTAAAAACGGTACCGATGGCACCATCAAAGTTGCAGTTGACGCCGTTGGCGCAGCAAGTGCTTCACACCACTTTTTGTCAGTAACTAAATACGGCCATTCAGCCATTGTTGAAACCGCAGGTAACCCTGACTGTCATATCATCTTGCGCGGCGGTAAAGAGACTAATTACGATAAAGACAGCGTTAAAGAGGTAACAGACCAACTAGCGAGTGCCAAGCTGAACACTAAAATCATGATTGATTTTAGCCATGCTAATAGCAAGAAAAAGTTTGAAAATCAGATGCTAGTGAGCGATGACGTCGCTGCACAAATTGCTCAAGGTAACCAAGACATTTTTGGTGTTATGGTAGAAAGTCATTTAGTCGAAGGTCGTCAAGACTTAGTTGATGGTAAAGCTGCTAACTATGGTCAAAGTATTACTGATGCTTGCATCGGTTGGGAAGACACGGAAAAGCTGCTTGCTCAACTAAATGATGCGGTTGCAACCCGTAACAAATAGATTGCCAGTTTTTATTTGTAAACAATAACATTTACTATCTCCAAAAAGCCGCTAACTTGAACAGGTAGCGGCTTTTTTTGTGCTTGTCTAATAATTCTGCGATAGTGTGCACAGGCTTTAATCGTTAAATACATAGGTATATGGATCAGTTAATTAATCAAGTTATTAGCCAAGTAAATAGTGTCGTGCTAGGCAAAGACAAAGAGGTTCGCCTTGCAGTAGCGTGTTTGTTAGCGAAAGGGCATCTGTTAATTGAAGACTTGCCGGGCATGGGGAAAACCACGCTTGCTCAAGTATTAGCTAAAGTGTTTGGCTTAAGTTACCAACGTTGCCAATTTACCAGTGACATGCTGCCATCCGATGTGACAGGTATTTCTATTTTTGACGCTGAGCAAAAGCAATTTGTACTTCATCATGGTCCTATATTTAACCAACTCGTGCTCGCCGATGAAATTAATAGAGCCAGCCCTAAAACACAGTCAGCACTTTTGGAGGCGATGGAAGAGCATCAAGTAAGCATTGATGGTGTGACGCATGAATTACCTTCGCCATTTTTTGTGATCGCAACACAAAACCCGCTGTTTCATGCTGGTACAAACCCATTACCAGAGTCTCAGCTTGATCGGTTTATGATGCGTTTATCGCTCGGCTTTCCTGATGTTGAAGCAGAAAAACAAATATTGTTAGGGGAAGGGTTAAAACAAAAAGTTGAGCAGGCAGATTGTGTCCTGAATCATCAGCAACTAGCTGATATTCAAAAAGCGGTTAATGAAGTGAGTGTGTCGGAAGCTGTGCTGGAATATATTATTGCGCTCAGTCATGTATCACGCTCAAGTGATTTTAATGCCAATCCTTTATCACCTCGCGCAGGCAAAGCATTGCTCAATGCAGCTAAAGCTTGGGCTTTTATCCATCAACGTAATTACCTATTACCTGAAGATGTTCAAGCGGTTTTTACTAGCGTATGTGAACATAGATTAGATGCAGGTGTCACTGAGTTGGCGCGCGATGGCGGTTTAGCGTTAGAAGTAATGAAAAAAGTAGATGTACTATCACCATTATCGTGACCGTATCAGTAAGCATTATTCGTTAGTGTCAAAGATCAGGTTATTAAATTGGTGTTGCGACTAATGAAAAGTTTAAACCAAGTTGATTAATCCCCCTTGTTAATTAATAGCTTGAGTTGATCAATAAGCGTAGCTAGATGATAAATACCTTTAAACAATACTGGGCAAATAAGTTCAATCAATGGCTGACAGTACGAGTGCCTGTTGCAAGCGAATTTGAATTATCTAATCGTAATATCTTTATTTTTCCTACTCGTTTTGGCTTAGTTTATATCCTTGTTTTATTGATACTTTTCTTGCTTGGGACGAATTATCAAAACAATGTCATTATTTTGCTAAGCTACTTAATGGGCAGCTTTTTTATTACGGTAAAACTGACTGCTTTTTTTAATTTAAAAGGCTTAGTGATACGAGCAGAGCGCTATGCACAGGGCTTTCAAGGGCAGGATATACCGGTAAAAATAACGCTTGATGCCAACTCAGCAAAACATGGCTTGACGCTCGGGTTTAAAGATCAATCAACCACACAGGTTAAATACGCAGGTAAAACATCAAATTCAAACCCTAAAGACCGTCAAACAGAGGTCACCATTTACTTTCATGCAAACAAGCGCGGCATCATCTCACCTGGTCGTGTAAAGATCTTAAGCGAACATGCGTTTGGTCTGTTTCGGGTTTGGTCTTGGCTAGACTTTGGTCATGAGCTAGTGGTTTATCCTCACCCTAAAGCGATAGCCAGTAAACATTTATTGGAGATGCCAAGCGTGGCGGAAGATGGTGAGTTGGCAGTGAGTCATCGTGAGGGTGATGAGTTTAAAGAATTGGCATCATTCAAACCGGGCGAGTCAATGTCGCGTGTCGCATGGAAACAGTTAGCACGCGGACAAGGTAAACTCACTAAACACTACCATCAATTAACTGGGCAACGGCGACATTTGTCATTAGACATGCTGCCACCAGTATCAATAGAGCAAAAACTGTCCTATTTATGCTACTTGGTGTTGCAATATAGCCAAGCCAGTTACTCTTTTGGCTTGTCACTTACACAAAAGCATATTAACGCCGATCACGGTGAACAACATAAGCAACAATGCTTACGCGCATTAGCTGAGTTTAATGGATAGGGGCTAATGTTGGATTCAATCGTCAAAACTAACCCCAACAAACGACCAAAAAATTTAGCGCAACTTTTAAATGAAAAGCGCGTGAATTTTTCGGTATTTGATTTTAAAAATCGCTCAGGTGCAGAGCATTATCAGTTAAGTTTACTTAATTGCTGGCTACTGCTGCTAGTTCAAACCTTAACATTAGCCTTATTCGTTACCGAGTTAACAACTTGGATGCTAGCACTTATCGCACTAAGTCTATTATGGCAAGTTGCCCGAATTAGCACAGCTAAACATCAAGCTAGTCGCCTAACTAGAGGTCAGGGTCGGCAAGGAAAAATACAAGCAACGCCACGACTGATTGTTGCATTATTTGCTTTAACTGGTGCAGGGATCATTATTCTTAACGGTCAGTCGTTGGGCTTGCTGTCAAGCATGGTGCACTTAATTTGCTTTGCTTATGCCATCAAAGCTTTTGAAATTCGCAAACGGGCTGATTTCTTTCAACTGATTCTCATTGGTCTTTTTTTACATGCATGCGCCTTAATTTTTACGCAAAACATTTGGTTCGCAGCGCTTGTTGTCATGTTAGTAACCTTAAATTTCGCCTTGTTATACCGAGTCTTTGCCAGCGCTATTGGCATCCCTATCGCTTATCGCGAAACGGGTAAGCTGCTATTGCTAAGTATTCCACTTGCCGTTGCGCTATTTGTTTTTTTCCCGCGTTTGTCACCATTTTGGCAAGTACCGCTAGCGAACACGGCTAAAACTGGGTTAGGTAGTGATGTAAGGCCTGGTGATATTGCGAAACTCGCGTTGTCAGATGAGTTGGCATTTCGTGTCCAGTTTGAAGGCGCTATACCCGCCAAAACACAAATGTATTGGCGCGCGATGACTATGCCATTTTATAACGGTCAACGATGGAGCCGAAGCCAAAATAACAAACCACCGCTTTATTTGGCTAGTGAGCCTGAATATCAGATATCTTCGGATGATCGGCGCGCTTACACTTATCAAGTGATGGCAGAGCAAAGCAATCAACATTGGCTATTTGCCCTAGATACAGCTTTGGCGCCGGGAAACGATGCTAGGCAGCTTAACGATTTTTCGCTAATTAATAATCAGCCATTAACCAAAACAAAATCTTATCAGGTAACTAGTTTTCCGAATGCGATACGTGAGCCCGAAATGTCTGAGGCATTTCAACGTTTCTATAAGCGCATACCTGATGATGCTAACCCGCAATTACAAGCGCTAGGACGCGAACTGGCAGCGCAATACCAAAATCCGCAAGCGCTTATCAATCATGTCTTAGCGCAATTTCGAGAGCAAGCGTATTTCTATACGCTAAGCCCGCCGTTACTTTCAAATAACAGCCTTGACCAGTTCTATTTTGATACCCGATCAGGTTTTTGTGAGCATTATGCGAGCAGTTTCGCCTTTTTAATGCGCTCAGCGGGTATACCAGCGAGATTGGTGACCGGATATTTAGGTGGGGAACGCAATGAACAGGGTAATTATTACGCCATTTATCAATATGATGCACACGCGTGGACAGAGGTGTGGCTTGAAGGTCGTGGCTGGGTAGCGGTTGATCCAACCTCTGCGGTAAGTCCGGATAGGGTCAGTGATAATATGGCTGACGCCCTTAGGGAACAACGAATTAATTTAGCTGGCGCATTTAGTTGGCAAGCATTTTCAAGTGCTGCGTGGTTAGCCAATATTCGCATGCAAATAGAAGCAATAGATTATCAATGGAATCGCTTGGTACTGAGTTACAGTGTGGATAAACAATCACGTTTTCTTCGCGAATTACTCGGTAGCGGCAGTTTTTGGAAGTCAACCGCCATCGTGATGAGTGTGTTTCTGCTAATGTTCTTACTGCTCTGGTTGCGGGGTGTATATCAGCAACCATCAGTTAAATTGCCTCGCTGGCAACGGCAGTTTAACAAGTTGTTAGTGAAATTAGCCGAGCAAGGTGTTGAACGAGCGCCGCATCAGGTGCCTAACAGTCTAGTACCGCTAATTGCGGCCCATCATAATGAAGCGAGTATCTTGTTCGCTAAGCTTTGTCAGTTACACGATCTTCTAAGGTATCAAACGCTGTCTCACGATGAATTTAAAACGCAGGAAAAATTGTTTATTCAGACTTGTCGCGAGTGCAATAAAACGCTTGGCTAAACGTTAAGCGCAGAGCCAAGCCTTTAAGGGTAAAGCGTTTGTTATGGCGAGTATTGATGACGGTGCGTTTGGCATTGCTTTAATAATTGTATAAATTCTTCGCCACTTCGGTCTAACGCAGACAATGGCAAATACACGTGATAGCCATACGCTTTTGCAAGTGCTTGCGTGTGGTGCATGTATAACGCAATTGGCCCTTTAAGCAAGTCGTCATGATGCTTATAAGGGGAAAAATTAATTTGTGCCTGTTCAATGGTTAACAGTGATTGTGTTATTGCCATGGTTAACAATGGACGCTGTTCATGAGGAAGCCGGCTTGCCAGTCTTGGGGTAATTGATTCAACTAAACTGTCGCAATTGCTTAGCCTGATACCTATGTAGGGTAAAATTCGGCGGTCTAAATCAACTTGCACATTAAGTTGGTCAAAACGGAGCACATCAGTCCACGGCAGTTTCCAACCACCATATTTGTGCGAAAACTTGATGCCTTGCGGCGATATTAACAGGCTGTACTCAGGTTCAAATCGCTTTGTTAAGCCAACAAATAAAGTCACTAAACTTGCCAGTAATAACAAGGTGATCACTAGCCTAAACTCACTCCAAAAGTGATGGCTAATGGCAATTGTTACAAGTAAACCTATAACCCCGAGTAGGGTTAAAAACTGCCCATGATTGTTGGCTATCGGTTTAATTTTTATTTCTGGCATAAATTGCGAATCAATTCAAAAACTAAGGATAAATTAGCAAAGCAAGTGGCGATTAGCACTTATTTTTGGCTTGTCGCCGAGTTATTTTCTGACTAACTTTAAAGGTGTAGCAGTAGTAACAGGAGCTCAGTTATGCATTTGCACACCAGTACTCATACGGACCATGATTATGCGCGGATGATTGCTTTTTTAAGTTATATCACGATTATTGGTTGGCTCGTTGCCATTGTCCTTTATGGGCAAAACAAGCAAGGTATAAACAAACGCCAATTTACCAGTTTTCATTTGCGTCAATCACTAGGGCTCATTATCACGGCAGCAGTTTTGTCGTTTATTCCTTTGATTGGTTGGATGATGAATCTAGTTGTCGCAGTATTTTGGCTGATTAGTGCTTTTTATGCGTTTAAAGGGGAATATTATCGGGTGCCTTGGCTCGGTAATGAATATCAAAATCAATTGCGCTTTATCACCTAGTATAAGCGTACAGGCTCAGCATAAATTAACGCCATTTGCTCTAGGTACATTAGTTGCCTCAGTTTAATAAAGGATTTATCAAAAATTGGGCAAACAAACATCCCTAACAAAATTAGACTAGTGTTAGCAGGTAGCGTGTGATTAAATTTAATCATCATCGGTTACCTGCGATAACACATTGATTTATATCTATCCTGCTAACAAAATGGAAAATTTGTTAGCGCTGTTTAACAAAATCCAACAAATTTCTCCGCTCTCTCTTTTTGAACAAGAGCACATCATTGTCCAAAACGCTGGTATGCAACACTGGCTTAACATGTCGATTGCCCAATCGCGTGGCATTGCTATGAATATCGAATTTGCGCTGCCTGCTCAATATTTATGGAAATTATTGAGAGAAATAGCCAGTGAAGATGAAGTACCAGAGCAATCTTTGTATTCAAGAGAAGTGCTGGTATGGCGAATCTACCAGTTGCTAAGTGACGATATCATTGCGTTAGATCCCACGTTTGAACAGGCAACACAATACTGGCAAGCAAGCAGCAATGCTAGCGAACAGCAGCAAAAACGCTATCAACTGGCGATGAAAGTTGCTGACTTATACGAGCAATACCTTATTTTTAGACCCAATTGGATAGACAATTGGAGCCAACAAAACTTTATTTTCGCTGATGAAGATAATGTTTCAGACGATACCACAAAGCAAACCTATTATTGGCAAGGGAAGCTTTGGTATTTGTTGCAACAACGTCAAGAATATAACCCTGTTGCTTTGATGTCTGCAGCAGCGCAGCGAATTGCAGAAAAGGCAGGGCAGTTGCCCAAACGCGTTTCATTTTTTGGCATTAACGCGCTACCACCAATGTGGATAAACTTTTTAGAGATGCTAGGTGAGCATATCGATATCCACTTTTTTCACCTCAACCCTTGTGCAGATTATTGGGGTGATATTCAAACAGAAAAGCAATTTGTTAAACAGTTGTTTGATGAGCGCTTAAGCCAATGGACCGATGAAGTTAAGAACCTTGCCAGTGCGGTCGGTAACCCGTTACTTGCCAACTGGGGGCAGCAAGGTCGTGAGTTTTTAGCTCAGCTGCAACAAGTTAGTACCCTCAATATTGATGTTTTTGAACAGCACAAACCAGATGAACAGTTTGTCGATAACGATAAAGGCTTGCCATTACTAACGCAGTTACAACAAGATGTGCTGAATTTAGCTGATGCAAGACAAGCACCGAGTCAATTGGTAGATGACAGTTTAACTGTGACTAGCTGTCACAGCGCGTTTCGGGAAGTGCAGGCCCTGCATGATTGGTTATTGCATCAGTTAAACCAAGACCCTTCGCTAACACCAAAAGATATTTTGGTGATGTGTCCAGAAATAGAACAATATGCACCATTTGTTCATGCGGTATTTACCCGAGGCTGGCAAGATCTTGCGGATGATGTTCCGCCACTTCCATGCTCGATAACCGATCGCAACGTGCACAATGCTGATCCGCTAATTGCTACATTTGTAGATTTACTCACGCTGCCCGATAGCCGTTTTCACGTAACCTCAATTATCGCAATGTTGCGCCTTGAAGCCGTGCAGCAACAGTTTAACTTAACCAGTGAAGACGTCGTTAAGTTGAGTGCTTGGCTAGAACATGCTGCCGTTCATTGGGGGTTATCGAAAAATCACAAAGAACAGGTGCTTGGTGCTAGTGGCTTAACCGATGCATTTACTTGGCAACAAGGCTTGAGCAAATTATTGCAAGGTTTTGCTTATGGTGATGAATTAACGGTTGCTGGCGAACAATTACTCCTGCCAGATGTTGAAGGCCAAGACGCCTTTATTCTTGGGCAGCTAATGCTATTTCTTGAGCATTTAGAAGACAGTAGTCAACAATTAAGCCAACCTAAAACACCTGAAAAATGGCAACAATATCTCACAGAGTTAGTTGCTGAACTTTATCACCCAGCAGCCGTGCAAAGCATTGATATTATTTATCAGGCACTTGGTTTACTAACTGAATACACGCACACCGCCGAATTTAACCAAACAGCTAACACTGGCAAAGGAGCCCCAGAAACACTGGATTTACTTGTTGTACGTGAATTCTTAACCGCTCACTTTTCAACGCCAGACACTGGCCGACAATTTATGATCGGGCAAGTAACGTTTTGTTCTATGTTACCTATGCGCAGTATTCCTTTTAAAATCATTGCGGTACTTGGTCTTAACGATGGCGAATATCCACGTCAGCGCCAACCACTGGCATTTGATTTAATGAATAGCACACCAGCCAAACTCGGCGATCGTTCAAGGCGTGGTGACGACAGATATTTATTTTTAGAAGCGCTAATTTCAGCCCGAGACAAGCTGTACCTCAGCTACCAAGGGCGAAGTGTACAAAATAACAAGGTGCGTGAACCTAGTATTATCTTGCAAGAGCTTTTTGACTATCTAACGGCGGGCTATGGTTGGCAATGCGATCTAAAAACCGGCAGCCATATTCGTCAAATGCCGTTGCAAGCATTTAGTTTAGATAACTATCGCGGCCCGTATCCAAGTTTCGATGCCCATTGGCTTAAATTGGGGTCAGCCAATACAACTAAAGTTGAAGATACTGTACCTTCAAGCCTTGTCGGTAAATGGGATGTTACTGGTGATAATGAAAAGAGCTTTGACAACGACGAGCAAATGCTGCAACTGTTAGAAGAGGACATTGAAATCGAATTAAACGATTTGATCCGCTTCTATCAACACCCGAGTCGTTGGTACGCGCAACGGGTATTAGGCATTTATTATGAACAAACAGAGCCAGCACCAAGTGATGTTGAGCAGTTTAGTTATGACCGTTTAGCAAGTTATCAGTTAAAACAAGCGCTATTAACGGCTAGCTTATCTGAACCTAGTCAATTAGCGAACGAGGAAAAAGCGCAAGCGTTAACTGCAACGTTAGATGATGTTAAAAAACAGGCAAGGCTCTCTGGTCGATTTGCTGACACGCCACTCACCGCCCAGTTGTTTGATAAGTGGCAAGAAGATAACGATGTGTTTAGCCAAGCAATTGTTGACGCAGAGCTTGGCGACACAGAGTTAACGACTTTTTCGTTACCGACAACAATTGATATAACACTAGGGCAATTGAAATCCCCAGAACAACATAAAGAACAAACCAAGCTAAATTGCATTATCCGCGGTAGCTTGCCTGCAAATGAACAAGTGATTGGTTTTTATCGACCATCAACAGCTAAAGCCAAAGACTTATTCAGCTTGTATTTGGCTCGACTTATTTCAACTATTGCTGCTGACAATGGGCACCTTGAATTTGAGAACAAATCCGTAATTGGGCTTTATTTTGATACTAAGCAGCAAAAAGTCAGCCAGTACCTATGCCAACATAGCCAACATAGCCAACATAGCCAACACATAAATGATGCCAAAGCACAGCTAAATAACATTGTTAACTTTTACTTGCTTGGTCAGCAAAAACCGTTGTTGATCAATGCAGATATTGCGCACAAGGCGTTCAATGCACGCAAGTTTGAACAAGTTCAACTCGAAAACTATTGGTACGATGAAAACAACATGCTCGCGCCTGGCTATGACCCGTATATGCAATTTTTCTGGCCTCAGTGCCCAGCTATTGATGACATGATGCCAATGCTCAACGCCATTTATGAGCCCATGTATCAAGTGCTATCTAAATCAAAACGATAGTGAAAATGCTCTAGTTAGCGCACAGAAATTAATGAAAAGAATTTGATGTAATGAAGCTACAACCATTATTTGCAGAGCACCTTCCGCTGTCTGGGCGACATTTAATTGAGGCCAGTGCTGGAACAGGTAAAACCTTTAACATCACGCGAATATACTTGCGGTTGTTATTGGAAAAAGGTCTAACCGTTGAACAGATTCTGGTGATGACGTTTACCAAAGATGCAACGGAAGAAATTAAAAGTCGTATAGGTCAAACGTTGCGAAATACCATTGCTAAGTGGGATGAGTTAACAGCAACAGAGCCGTTTTATCAGGAAATGGCTAAAGATTTAGACAAAACAGAAGCAATGGCAAAACTGCATCGCGCCTTATTGTTTTTAGACGATGCGGCAATTTTTACCATCCACGGTTTTTGTAAGCGGGTATTGAGCGAGTTTGCCTTTGACAGTGGTTTGTTATTTAACTTAGTGATGGAATCAAGCTGCCAAGAACAGACGTTAGAAGCGGTGCAAGATTGGTATCGTTTGATTGCGAAACAAGATCCCGATAGCTACTTAACCATCGCTGAATTTTGGCCTGAGCCTGAACAATTTATACAAGTATTTTCTGGGGCAATTGACAAGCACCATAGTATCACTACGCCATCTACGGCAGAGCTTTGCCAGCAGATAAATGCACTAGCAGTTGATGCAGCGAATTCGCTCTCAAGCCACCAATCATTTTTATTTGAGCATTTAGTCAACAATCAAAAAGGCGCAAAAAAAGAGGAGCGTATTAGCGAGTATGAACAGTTAGCTTCGTGGCTAAACAATGCAACTGCTGCTGAATTATCACAATTACTGGCAATGCCTTCAATGCCTGCAAGTTTTATTGATGGCCGCCGCTTTGGTCGTTCAAAAGCAAAAGCCGAGATTGTAAAAATCGTTTCGCCAGTTAATGAATTAAAACCAGTGATTGCTGATATAGCAGGACAAGTTAAACGAATTCAGGCTTATGAGATTATTGCACGCAGCCTTAAATCGATTGCAAATGCCGTGGCCGAGAAAAAACAGCGTCTAGGTCTATTAAGTTTTGATGATTTGATTGCTATTTTAGCCCAGCAACTATCGTCAGGTGACGCTGGTCGTATATTGGCAAATAAGCTTGCAAAGCAATATCCCGCGGCCATGGTTGATGAATTCCAAGATACCGACCCCAATCAATTCGATATTCTTACGAATATTTACCAAAACACTGACAATGCAGCCTTGTATTTAATTGGCGATCCCAAGCAAGCGATTTACGCGTTTCGAGGTGGTGACATTTTTACCTATTTATCGGCACGAGATTTTTGCCAGCACTTTTGGGTAATGGACACGAATTGGCGATCTAGCGCTGAAATGATCCAAGGTTATAACCGCTTGTTTTATGGCACGGCATTAGATCAGAGCGCAAAGCACATTTTTGGTAAAAACATCCCTTATTTTCCCGTAGCGGCTTCAAATATGGTTAAGCCAGTGGCTCTGGCGGATAATGATTTACCGCTACAGTTTGTACACTTTCCATTTGATGATGAATCCGCAACCGCTAAACCTGCCCAACGCGCTGAAATGGCCCAGTGGTTAGCGCAAAAAATTGTTTCATTGCTCAATGACAACCAACAGCAAGTATCAGCATCAGATATTGCCATTCTAGTGCGAGATGGAACAGAAGCCGCCATCGTTAAAGAAGCATTAACCGAACATCAGCTTGCCAGTGTTTATTTAAGCAACCGTAGTAATTTATGGCATAGCGAGCAAGCTCAACAGTTATTATTAGTGCTTAAAGCAGTGTTGTTTTTAGAGCAAGATCGCTACTTTAATGCCGGCTTAGCTTCGGGCTTGTTAGGACATACGCCGTCAAGTTTATTGGCGCTGTCGGCAAACGAGTTAGCATGGCAAGAAGTTAAATTTTCGTTTAAGGCTATTCGTGACGAGTGGCAGTACAAAGGCTTTATTTCTGCAGCGCTCAAACTACTTCATGAACACGTTGCAGTAAATGGCGAGCACAAAGAAAGGGCACTGACGAACTTATTACATTTGTTTGAATTACTGCAAGCAGCGAGCGCTCGTTACCATCAACCGCTGGAGTTACTTTATTGGTTTGAGCAACAAATTAGCACCGATAGCACAGAATCAGACGCTGAGCTTAGATTAGAAAGTGATGAGCAGCTAATTAAGATCGTCACCCAGCATGGTTCGAAAGGGCTTGAGTATCCTATCGTTTTTGTTCCTTTTGCTTCGCGTCATAAAAATCCGAGTAAGATTGGCAATCGCAACGTTACTGTAATTGAATATCACGATGAACAAGGGCAGCTTCACACCAGCTTATCTGCGAATAAACAGCAAGTTGCACAAATGGCAGAAGAAGCATACGCGGAATCTATTCGCTTGCTTTATGTGGCGGTAACCAGAGCCGTGCAACGTTGTTATTTACTCGTTGCCAATTTTGATAAAGTTGAAAACTCTCCGTTGGGTAAAACCTTAACTTGGTCTGCTGATGTAGTGATAAGCGGTGAACTACAACCCCTGTCTCAGCAGTACCCTAACGCCATAGGATACTGTGCCATTGAGAGTAGCGCGATTACTGATGATAAGATTGGTGAACAAAACACTGAAATCGCAGCCATAAATAATCTAGGCACTAATACTCACATTAACGCTAACGCCTCCCCCAAACTTGCTACGTTCACCAGTAAAATCGAGCGTGACTGGTGGCTAAGTTCGTTTACCGCCTTGAGTAAAAATTTACGCCATGGTGGTGTCTCCCTGCCTGATAGGGATTTAGATCAGCCAATGGCAGTTTCAGCTCCTGCCGTTAATCGCATAGGGTTTGATTTAGCCAAAGGCGCACAAACAGGTAACTTGTTACACGATTTGCTTGAACAAGGAGACTTTCAGCAAGGTGATTGGCGTAGCTTGTCTGAAGCGATGAAAATAAAATATGCTGCTTTGCTTGAGGGCTGGTCTGGCGAGGAACTTGCCGCTTGGTGTGAGCAGCTCGTCACTTATGAAATCGCTGAAGATCTAAGCTTGGCGAATATCGCTCCCAAGGCAGTATTAAAAGAGCAAGAATTTTATTTTCCGATGGAACAAGCCAGCAGTCAAAAACTCGCGGTATTGGTGTATCAGCACCGACAACGGCTACTCGCACGTTCAAACTCACAATCCAAAGCAGTCAAATTACCCGCTTATCAAGCATTGAAAGGCATGATGCACGGCTTTATTGATTTAATTTTTGAATACGAAGGTAAATATTACGTTTGTGACTATAAATCAACGCACTTAGGTGATTCATTTGAACACTACCATGGTGAGGCATTGCAGCAAAACATTGCAGACAACTATTATGATTTGCAGTATTTAATCTACTGTTTGGCGCTGCATCGTTTATTAAAAAGTCGTATTGATGATTACGATCCAGCGCAACACTTTGGCGGCGTATTTTATTTATATTTACGAGGTATGAACAACAAGCAAACAGCGGGTGAACGTACAGGTGTATTTTTTAGTGATATTAGTGGTGAGGAACTTGATGAACTCGACGCGCTATTTTCAAACCACGTATCTTTAAACCAAGTGCCTTCAAAACAAGTATCAGTAAAGAGTGTTGAGTGATGAGTGCAGAAATAGATAACAATCAAAAGCAAAGCTGTCAAAGGCAGATCCGTCAAACAAAATGCTATCGAAAGTTTTCTGAGGCAGCAGCACGTATCTCAGGTATCGCGCCAATTGATTACTTTTTTGCGAACGAACTTACCACGGCGACAGCAGCGAATGAACTGACTGCTGATGAAAAAGAGGTTTGGTATCATTTGCTAATCGCGCTTAGCGCTTCAGTGCGCGATGGTCACACTTGCTTGCCGCTAACACATGTTGCAGGTCAACAATTTGGCTTGGCTAGTGACGACAATGTAATTACTCATCATGGTTTTTCTTTTCCGAATGATAAACAACTACTCACTTTGCTCGCAAAAATTCCTTTCTTAGCGGCTTCGGAGCTAGCTGTAACTCAACCAAACATCTCAAACGCTGAAAAAGCAGAAGTAAATGTTGATGGCACGTTAGCCGTGGTATTTGAGCATAACTGTTTGTATATGCGTCGCAACTATCAATTTGAGAAAGAACTGAAACTAGCATTAGTAGAAAAAACACAGCTAACGCTCGATTACACGCAAGCGGCGATAACTGATGTTGTTGACTCGTTGTTTCCAGAAAACGAAGCTAAAGAACCTAATCAAGCTAGCCAAGCCACTGGTGCTAGGCAAGCACCAGAAGTTGACTGGCAAAAACTAGCGGTGGCAAACAGCGTTAACAAAGGACTTAGTATTATTGCCGGCGGCCCTGGTACAGGTAAAACCTATACGGTCACAAAATTGTTGGCAGCGCTATCAATGCTTAGCCAATCGCGATTAGACATTGCACTAGTCGCACCAACAGGTAAAGCGGCGCAGCGATTATCTGAATCGATTCAAAATGCCGTAACCGGTTTTCGAGGCGTTATCGCAGACAATGTGCTTGATGTTATTCCAAGCAAAGCACAAACACTGCACCGTTTGTTAGGGGTGATCCCAAATCAAGTGAATTTTCGAAAAGGAAGCGACAACCCCTTAGATTACGACGTTATTATTATTGATGAAGTCTCAATGGTGGATTTGCCGCTTATGGCTAGGCTATTTCGGGCAATCCCCGCTAAGTGTCAAGTGATAATGCTAGGCGACGCCGACCAATTGCCTTCTGTTGCACTTGGCTCGGTATTAGCTGATATTGCGGTTAGGCCTCATCTTGGCTATAGCAAAGCAAACCTTAACTACCTAGCAAAAGTATGCCAACTATCGAGTGAACAAGCTAAGCAATTACCAAAAGCAAAAAAACAGGTTGCTGATCATTTATCAATGTTGCTTAAGAGCCGTCGATTTGACGGTGAAGGCGCCATCGGTAACATTGCAATGGCAACAATTGCGGGTGAAGCGCTGCAAAGTTGGCAGTATATTAGTGTTAACAGCACAAGTCGTGACGATATTACGTTATTGCCACCTGTGATGACTCAATGGCTCAATCAGTATGTTAAACGCTACTATCAGCCAGTATTGGAAGCTGAAAACATTACACAAGCATTTGAGCGAATGAGTCAGTTTCGTATTTTGTGTGCCACAAGAGTTGGAAACGACGGTGTTGAGGCAATTAATCAGCAAATAATCTCGCTGTTAAAAGGCAATTACCAGCAAGATAAGTTGTTTCATGGCTTACCTATTATGATCAATGAAAACCATTACGGACTTGGACTTTACAATGGTGATATAGGTATTATTTGGAAAAATGCGCAGGGGCATTTAGTGGCGTATTTCGAGGATACTGCGATAAACGAAGGAGGCGTTTCTTCGAACAACCGAACGCCCGGTTTCAAAACCATTATTCCGTCACGTTTACCGAGTTTTGAACCTGTCTTTGCCATGACCATTCATAAAACACAGGGCAGTGAATTTGAACATGTTGTAATGGTTCTGCCCAATAAAGCTGATAATCAGCTACTGACGCGTGAGCTAATTTATACTGGCGTTACCCGCGCAAAGAAAAAGTTAAGTTTAAGTTGTAGCGAGCCAGTTTGGTATCGAGGTGTTGATGCTAAAGTTGAGCGCTACTCTAATCTTTCAATCTGACAATACACGTCAACACAAATTTGGTTTGATTATTGAACTATTTATGTAGATTTATTTATTGAGAATTATTTATTAAGCACTATGAAAATCCAATCTGTAAACAAAACTGATTACCGTAAAAAGCTAAATCAATTCACCATCGCTTTTGTTATTGCGTTTGCCTTATTGGCACTTACTTTTGGTAGCCTATTTATCGCGTTATTCGCGGCGCCAATCGTTGACCCTGAAACGCAAAGCAATTTTCGTTACAACTTAGGAGGCGTTATCCTAGCGCTTGTCACAATGGCGATGATAATCAACAGTGTAAAAAAGCATGAGTTTTTAAAAGATATTTACTATGTTTGGCAACTCAAACAAGTGCACAACGCTATCTATCGCAAACTTGCTAAAATCAAAGCGGCACAAGCAGAAGGTGACGAAAATACACTTGTTATACTCGCATTTTATTATCAAACACTTAAGCAAGTTTACGAACTTGACGACAATACGTTAACGATTAACAACGTAAATTTAGAAATTGATAAATTGAAGCAGAAGTTAGGCGATGAAACGTATGAACAGCATGTTCATCAGTTCGAAAAAAGCATGCTAAATGCTTATTAAGTAAAACTGCATTCAAGTTGCCGAATTTTGAATAAGAATAACAAGGAGGTTTAATATGCTAGAAACAACAACTTTAACGTCTAAAAGCGTAATACTTGCGCCGCTTGGTGTTGAACATAAAGATGCGTTACTGGACGCAGCGTCAGATGGTAATCTATGGGAGCTTTGGTTTACTTCGGTACCAAACAAAGCAACCATTAATAACTATATTGAACAAGCACTCGCTCAACAGGGAAAAGGACTTTCGCTGCCTTTTGTCGTCATCGAAAAACACACTCAAAAAATTATTGGCACAACACGGTTTTGTAATGCAGATAAGGTTAACCGACGACTTGAAATTGGCTTCACTTGGTATGCAAAAAGCTATCAACGCACCTCAGTAAACACTGAGTGTAAACTGTTGTTGCTAACTCATGCGTTTGAGCATTTAAATGTGATAGCCGTTGAATTTAGAACTCATTGGCATAACCTAAAGTCGCGCAACGCGATTGCGCGCTTGGGAGCAAAGCAAGATGGGGTGCTACGAAACCACCAAAAGATGGCCGATGGCTCCTATCGTGACACAGTTGTTTTCTCTATTACTAATACAGAGTGGCTAGCCGTTAAAAACAACCTTATGTTAAAGCTGAATAATTAACCTCAGTTCTGAATAACCTCAGCGCTGAACAACCAATGTGCTTCTAGCGGCTATTTTTGACCAGAAACTAAGATTAAATAAGGGAAAAACACAGTAAGAGTTAACTTTGTTAACACTACCATTTTCCGCGCATTTTAAACGGTTTTTCACTGCTCGGGTTCATTTGGTTGTAGGTTTTTATTCGCTGGTTTTTGCCTGCAATGATCTTAATTTGGTACCAAGACTCTCTGGCAAGCACAAACGCTTTGCTATGCCACCACGCGTTTTTGTATAGCTTCTTAACTGCAGCAACCGCATCGGGCGATTGCTGACTAATTTCTCTAGCGAGTGTCATCGCAGCTTCAAACGGCACGTCACTGACTTTAGTGATCAAGTTCAGTTTTTGTGCTTGCTTAGCGGTAATTTCTCGCCCCGTCATTGCCAGTAATTTAGCTTTATCGGTTGGTAGGTGCTCTTTTAGCGCAAGCGTACCTCCCATATCAGGAACCAAGCCCCAACGAGCTTCCATAACCGATAAAATAGCTTCTGGGTGTGCAATTCTAAAGTCTCCACCTAGCGCAATTTGTAAACCACCGCCCCATACTCTACCGTGCAATACCATAATGACGGGTACAGTGATTTCTTGCCAACCCGTTGATACGTATTGTGCAAGATTAGCGCTACCTGGGCGCCACTTAAACAACAAGGTCACAAAGTTTTTGGCTGTGCTCATCACCGACTTAACATCAAGCCCTGTGCAGAAATCAACACCTTCGCCTTGCACAATAACCGCTCGAATCGCTAAGTTTTTCTTGAGTGTTTTTATTGTTGTGCGAATCGCCTTGAACATTTCAACGTTTAAAGCGTTGTGTTTGTCTGGGCGGTTCAACGTCACAATCGCGATATTTTCTTCAATACGGGTGGTAACAAGTTGCTGATTCATAAGGCTGTTTTAATTGTTGTTAAGTTAAAGATGACTTGTTTTGTTTTATTTAAAGATCGAAATCATCAGGTAAGACCACTCAACATTAACTAAATCATGTCGCTAAGTAAATCATGCGATAAGTTAAATATAATTTAACCGTAGAATACCGGAGCTTGTGAAGTTAGATTATTAGGTGTAAAACCTGATAACTAACGTACCCACTGTGAAGATGCATTATTTAGGAATGATTATGCAAACGAATAGGCGAGCTAATAAACCAGTTAATCAAAGAATAACAGCTAATACTTGCGCTAGCACTGCCAATAAGAATAACGCCTCAAACCCATATGGCAGGTTAGCTAAATGCTTTCTTTTAGCCGCAAGCTTGAGCGCGGTGCCAACAACTCATGCCTACGAAGAAAAACCGATAGCAATTGCCATTCACGGTGGTGCGGGCACCATCGACAAGTCAAAAATGACACCACAAAAGCGCGCTCTATATGATGCTGCTCTATCCGCTGCTGTTAACAAAGGCTACGAATTATTAGCACAAGGTAAAACAAGCCAGCAAGCCGTTATTGCTGCCATTCAAATTCTTGAAGACTCGCCTTTGTTCAACGCTGGTAAAGGGGCGGTTTACACGTTTGATGAAACGCACGAACTTGACGCATCTATTATGCATGGCAGAACTCTTAATGCTGGCGCGGTTGCTGGTGTGAAAACGGTGAAAAGTCCAATAGCGTTGGCACAAGCAGTAATGGAAAAGTCTGTTCACGTTATGCTGTCAGGAGAAGGGGCTGAGCAATTTGCTAAATCACAGAACCTAATGATGGTTGAAAACAGTTATTTCGACACAGAGCACAGATACAAAGCGTTGATTAGGGCGAAACAAAAGTTAGCGGAAAAAGAGCAAGAGCTTAAAGACTTTCATGCAGCTCACCACGTATTAGATGCTGAGTATAAATTTGGTACTGTCGGTGCTGTCGCTTTGGATAAGTATGGTGATTTGGTTGCTGGCACTAGTACTGGCGGTATGACTGCTAAACGCTACGGTAGAGTGGGTGATGCGCCAATTATTGGTGCTGGCACTTATGCCAACAATGCTAGCTGCGCCGTATCAGCAACCGGTCACGGTGAATATTTTATTCGATATCACGTTGCCGCTGATATATGCGCGCGCATGCAATATCAAGGGGTAAGCCTTAAACAAGCCTCAGATACCGTGGTTAATAAAGTGTTGGTAGAGGCGGGTGGTGATGGTGGTGTTATTGCGATTGATCGCAATGGTAATATTGCTATGCCGTTTAATAGTAAAGGTATGTACCGAGCAAGTCGTAAGCATGGCGAGCAAGCAAAAGTCGCTATTTTTAAAGATGAATAAAAATCTTCTGATAATGGTATGAAATCTTGAGTTTTTATGTCTAAAGTTAAAGTGAAACTAGGAAGTAATTACGCAAAGAAGGTCAGTTATGGAATCAGTACAAATAAAAGAATATATGAACCATTACCCCGTGACATTCACTCCAGATATGGTGATCGAAGAAGCATCGTTTAGGTTGTTGAAAACCAAACAGCTTGGTGGGCCTGTAGTTGATGAGACTAAAAAGTTAATCGGTTATTTATCTGAAAGCGACTTGCTCAAAAATATGCTGGCGTCGAGCTATCATCGAGAACATATTGCCAACGTTTCTGATATCATGCAATGTGATGTGCTATCGGTAAAACCTTATGGCAGTGTGGTCGAACTTGCTCAGCAAATGCTTGATGACAAGCCTAAAATTTACCCCGTAGTTGACGACGACGGCATTTTGCTCGGTACGATAAGCCGTAATGATGTATTACAGGCAGTAGATCGCCATCTTAGGGTTATCTACGCTGCCAGTTAACGGCACAAACAGCAAAGAAATAGAGATAATTCAAAAAGCTATTTGAAAAACAAAACGTTAGTTAAATCATATAAGCGGGAACCTAGTTCCCGTTTTTTATGCCATGTACTAATTTTGTTTCTGTTTCAGGTTACTAAAGCAATTTAGCGCATACTTTGGTACTATCGCTTCCCAGTAAACAATTCGATATAAAACGCGCCGAACGCTATTGACTAATTTAACTTAGTGTTAGTCTAAAGTGGCCAACTAAACGCTAAGAACATACTTAGCTTTGCACAACAAATATAATTCAAACTCAGCAATTCAGATTAATGACCAGCAATAATCACTCGACGCCCAGTCAATCATCACCGAATCAAAAATCACCTAATCAATCAACGTCTCAACTGCACAGTCAGCTACTGACTCAACTTGACCTTGTAAAACTTGCCGACAAAGGCAGACTAAAAAAACGAATTTTTGGTACCAAGAAAATCAAAGATGTGAGTAAACGAGAAAAAGCGCTAGAAAAAATCTCGCATGCAATTGAAAAATCGATTGCTAGTAAGCAAAACAAAATAGCGAACAGGCCAAAGATTAGTTATGCCCAAGGCTTACCTGTTTCTGAGTCCGTTGATGAAATTGCAGAAGCAATTGAATACAATCAAGTGGTTATTATTGCCGGTGAAACCGGTTCAGGTAAAACTACTCAAATCCCCAAAATATGTATGGCCTTAGGTCGAGGTGTCGAAGGCATTATTGGCCACACCCAACCACGTCGAATTGCGGCTAGAACCGTGGCAAGTCGAATTGCGGAAGAGGTTGGCTCTGAGCTTGGCAAAGCCATCGGTTATAAGGTGAGATTTAACGATCAAGTCAGTGACGATAGTTACGTTAAGCTGATGACTGATGGCATTTTACTTGCCGAAATGCAGCAAGATCGCTTATTGCGCCAGTACGATACGATCATTATCGATGAAGCACACGAGCGAAGCCTAAATATTGATTTTATTCTGGGCTATCTAAAGCAAATATTGCCTAAGCGCCCTGATCTTAAAGTGATCATTACCTCAGCTACCATAGATCCTGAGCGTTTTTCTAAACACTTTAATAATGCTCCCATTATTAGTGTATCTGGTCGTACTTACCCAGTAGAAATGCGCTACAGACCGCTTGTAAGGGGTGATGAGTCAATTGATGTGATTTCAGGCATTATCGATGCCGTTGATGAAGTCTCAACATTGAGCAACGGTGACATACTCATCTTTCTCAATGGCGAACGAGAAATACGCGATACTGCCGCTGCGCTAGAAAAACAAAATTATCGCAATACCAACGTACTGCCACTTTATGCGCGATTAACGGTAGCAGAGCAAAACAAAATATTTCAATCCCATGCCGGACGAAATATTGTGTTAGCGACTAACGTTGCTGAAACCAGCTTAACTGTACCGGGCATAAAGTATGTGATTGACCCAGGTACAGCCCGTATTTCTCGATATAGCTATCGAACCAAAGTTCAGCGATTACCGATTGAGCCGATATCGCAGGCCAGTGCAAATCAGCGCGCTGGTCGTTGTGGTCGTGTATCGGCAGGTGTTTGTATACGCCTTTATTCAGAAGACGATTTCCTTTCAAGGGATGAATTCACTGATCCAGAAATACTGCGTACAAACCTAGCAATGGTTATTTTACAAATGTTGTCGCTTGATTTAGGTGATATTCAAGACTTCCCATTTGTACAAGCACCTGACAATCGCAATATCAATGACGGTGTGCGTTTGTTAGAGGAGTTAGCGGCTATTTCACCCGCGCCCAAAGGAGCTAGTCAACGCAAGTTAACCAAAACGGGGCAACAACTAGCACGTTTCCCTATCGATCCGCGTTTGGCAAAAATGGTGCTTACCGGTATTGAACTTGGCTGTTTAGAGCAAGTGTTTGTTATTGTTAGTGCACTGAGTATTCAAGACCCGCGCGAACGTCCTCATGAGAAACAGCAAGCTGCTGACGAAAAGCACAGCCGTTTTAAAGACAAACAATCTGATTATAAATCTTTATTAAATTTATGGCGTTATGTACAAGCGCAGCAGCAAGCACTATCAAATAACCAGTTTCGTAAACTGTGTCAGAAAGAATACCTTTCCTATATTCGTATTCGCGAGTGGCAAGACATTATAGCTCAGCTAAAACAAACAATTGCTGAAATGAATGTATCGCTGAGCCGCATTGATGAAGAAGACGAGAGCCAAATGGCGATAGTCCATCAAGCGCTGCTTTCTGGGCTGTTAAGCCATATTGGCCAGTTAGACGAAAATCGTGAATTTAAAGGGGCACGAGGCAGTAAGTTTTATATATTCCCGGGCTCGCCACTTGCGAAAAAACCACCTAAATGGCTAATGGCAGCAGAGCTAGTCGAAACCAGTCGTTTATTTGGTCGCATGGTGGCGAAAATTGACCCGACTTGGCTTGAATCTATGGCTGACCACTTGATTAAGCGCAGTTATAGCGAACCACACTGGGAGAAAAAACAAGGGGCTGTCATGGCCTATGAGCAAGTATCACTTTATGGTTTGGTCATCGTGCCAAAACGCAAAGTGGTGTTCAACCAAATAGAGCCCGACACTTGCCATGAAATTTTTATTCGCGAAGCGTTAGTTAATGGTGATAGCACCATCAAAGCGAAGTTCTTAGCGGCTAACCAAAAGCTGGTTGAAGAAATTGAAACGCTCGAGCAAAAAGCCCGCACCAAAGGCTTTCTGATTGACGAGCAACTCATGTTTGAATTCTACCAAGCGCGTATTCCACAAGAGGTTATTTGTCAGCGTAGTTTCTTGTCTTGGTGGAAAAAAGCGGAACGTGATAACGCCAAACTATTGAACTTTACCAAAGCATTTTTATTGCAAGAAGACGAAAGTAAAGTTTCTAAAACCCAGTACCCTGATGTTTGGCAGCAAAACAACCTGATCATGCCGCTCACTTACCATTTTTCGCCGGGCGAAGAAGACGATGGTATTTCGGTGCATATTCCGATTGGTATTCTAAATCAGGTTCAAGCGGTCGGGTTTGATTGGTTAATTCCGGCGCTGCGTGAAGAGCTGGCAATTGCGATGATCAAGGCGTTACCTAAAACGCTAAGACGAAACTTTGTACCTGCGCCCAATTACGCACAAGCAAGTTTGGCGAATATGGATGCCAATATGCCGAAAAATCAGTTGAGTTTCGCTGATTCATTAGCGAAACAATTGCTGCGTATGACCGGCGTGCGTCTACCTGAAGATGTTTGGGAACAAGTTCAACTGCCTACGCATTTAACTATGAACTTTAAAGTGGTTAGCGATAAAGGCAAGTTGATTAAGCAGGGGCGTGACTTGGTAGAGTTACAACAAGCACTGCAAGGAAAAGTTAAATCAACAATAAAACAAGTTGCAGAGAAGGGAATTGAGCAGGCTAACTTAACGGAATGGGATTTTGGCGATCTACCGACGGGTTATGAAAAGAAAATGGCGAATATTACTGTTAAAGCCTTTCCCGCACTCGTGGATAAGAAATCTTCCGTTGCCATTGAGTTATTCGAACAACAAAGTACTGCCGAACAAGCCATGTTGTTAGGGGTGACTCGATTGGTATTAATCAACATACCGTCGCCGATAAAATATTTGCAAGAAAAGCTGCCAAACAAAGCCAAACTTGGACTGTACTTCAATCCATTTGGTTCAATTGCCGATTTACTGCAAGATTGTATTCAAGCAACAGCAGGGTATTTGATTAAGCAGCATAAGATCCCTCGCTCACAACAACAATTTAATGAACTACGTGATATTGTTCGCGCAGAAATTGCTGATCATGTGTTAACTGCCGCTATTAAATTAGAGCGCGCGCTGAATCTGCATCACGACATACGAAAGAAGCTCAAGGGCTCAGTGCCACTTAACATGATACAAAACCATGGCGATGTGAAAGATCAGTTGGATAAGCTTATTTTTAAAGGCTTTGTGACTACATCTGGCATTGATAAGTTGGACGATTTAATACGCTATTTGAATGGCATATTGCGTCGCATGGAAAAAATGCCTATCGACCCTAATCAAGATCGACTAAAAATGTTGGAAGTTGAAAAGGTTAGTAAGGCGTTGGAAGCGCTGATAGCTAAGCAACGTAAAGACCAACCGCTTGCTCCAAGCTTTATCGAATGTCGTTGGATGATTGAAGAATTACGGGTAAGTTTGTTTGCGCAGAACCTAGGAACGGCTTACCCAATCTCGGTGAAACGAATAGAAAATCACCTCAAATCAATAGAATCTGACAATAGCTAAATTGACAGCTATTATCATTAACAAGTATAACTAAACTGCAACTTCGAATATTTACAGAATTTATTTCGAATAAAAGGGAGAACCAATGGTTAATTTTGACGATAAGCGCAATTTTTATCGCATGCTACTTAATAGTGAAGTGAAGGTCACTATTATCGATGACGAAATTAACAGTGAATTTGTGGCGACGTGTCGCGATTTAAGTGCAACAGGTATGGCAATTGAAATGAGTCATCCGCTTGAAATGGGCACTCGTGTTAAAGCGAAAATCGAATCGGCAAATGCGTCAGTTCAAGCATTAGACGTGAAAGGCAAAGTCGTTCGCATCGAAGAAGAAGCAACGGATTTATACTTAGTTGGCATCGCCATTGACGATATGGACTAGCCAGCATAGTCGATATTTACTCAGGAGCCGGCGCGCGATCCAATCGTTGGCTAAGGCAGTTAACTCATAGTGTTAACATGGTCAGTTAACACTATGAGTTGATGACAAGCGCTCCTGAGTGATTAGATATTTACTATACGTTTTCCTAACAGACTGATATTTATCGCTGCATCCTAGTGCTAGAGCGTCTTGCCTTGTAAGTATTCGTTTCGCAAATCACTCAGTATACACTCAGTATAAAAGTGCAAAGTCACTTCGATTATTATCCATTTTAAGTACTCTTCATTTAACACCTTTCTGGTATCAAATTATAACTATGTAGGCCCAAGTGCTAATTGCTCAGCCTAGCATGGTCTAGTCTAGTAAGTCCTATTGCTGTTAACTCATCTTGAGGGCAGTAAAAAGAACCGCTAGCAGCTCATTAGCCATACAAAACTGAGATTTTGTAAACCCGATATAAATTTTCCACGTAAATACACATAACAACTATCGTCGTGCTCTAACGCGCCTGCTTTTTATGCACTCAGGTTCAACACCTTTTTGTGATGCCTAAATGAAAGGCATAATTGCTTATGATACTTAACGCCTTGTTATTTAATGTGTGCTGGTTTGGCCTTATCTTTTGGGGTAACTATTTTATACCTGTCGTTTTTGTTTGGTTGGCATGGCACTTGAAAAACTGTCCAAATCCTAAACAAGAGTTTCAGTTGATTTTTCAAGTAGCCGCAATCGGGCTAATTATCGATTCATCGTTAATGCATGTAGGCATATTTAGTTTTGAGCAAGAGTCGTTAATTATTCCTGCTTGGCTGTTGGTACTTTGGGCAGCGTTTGCGGCAACTTTAAACCACAGTATCAAACTTATTTGTCGAAATGTCACCATCAGCCGTTGTATCGGAGCGTTTGTTGTACCGATGAGTTATCTTGCTGGAGAGCGTTTAGAGGCGGTTTATTTCCAATTCTCTTATCTAGCGACTGTCGCCACCATATCCATCGTCTGGATGTTACTTCTCCCATATCTGATGTCTTTGACAGTTGAACAAAAACAAGGCTACGCATAACGCTATGCTGAAAAAAATATTCATTTTACTCATTGGGCTACTACCTATGTTATCAATAGCAAGTAATGCTGCGGCGATGTCTGCGAATGCAAACAGCTTCCCACAAGAGCTAACCGAAATAAAACAACCACTTGTACTCGTTGGTAAAGCAAAGTTCAGCGTTTTATTTTGGCACATCTATGATAGCGCGCTGTTTACTTACGATGGAAAATACCAAGAAGACGCAGCGTTTTTATTTGAGATAAATTACTTGCGTGATATCAGCCGTGACGATTTAATCGAAAGAACTGTGGAGCAGTGGCAACACTTAGGTGTTGATTCTATAAAGTACCAACCTTTTCTAGCCGATTTAGCCAATATCTGGCCTAACATAAGTAAAGGCGATCAACTCGCCATGTGGACAGATGGGCAATCGACGGCATTCTACTTTAACCAAGCTTTTCAGGGGCAAATAGCGGATCCCGCATTTAGCCAATTGTTCGCAAGCATTTGGTTGTCTCCGCAAACAAGCCAGCCCAAACTGCGTAAAAAATTGCTAGGAAACTAATTACCATCAACTAATCATCATGATCGGTTAGTGAAACCATCTGTGCTCAAATGCTAAGGAATTCCGTTTGAAAATCACGATAGCTAAAACCCTATTCGCCATTGCAACTTTCTCATTACTTACAGGGTGTGGTCATCACATCAAAGACTATGATGCTACGCAGCCAAAGTTTGAGCTCGATACCTATTTTGATGGCTCTGTAACAGCATGGGGCTTGGTGCAAGACTATACCAACAAGGTAACTCGTCGATTTTGTGTTGAAATAGAGGGTAGTTGGCAGGGCAATAAAGGTACGCTGGTAGAAACTTTTTATTTTAATGACGGCGAGCGAAGCTTCCGTACCTGGCAATTAGTGAAAGACGGCGATAATTATCAAGGAACCGCTGAAGATGTGACGGGCACTGCCACTGGAATGACCCAAGGTTTTGCATTTCAATGGCAATATCACTTGCAGCTGGCCATTGACGGTACAGATTATGAGTTTTTTCTTGACGATTGGATGTACCAAGTTGATCAATCGCGGGTTTTTAACCGTACGTCGATGAAGAAATTTGGGATAGAAGTTGCAGAGCTGACATTATTCTTTGACAAACAACAACCTGTTCGAGGCTGCCAGTAGGCACTAAACGTTAATTTTTAGCTGCTTTTTCTTGTAAAACATATCAAGACGCTTGGATGCAAAATCTAAGGGTGTTTCTTTTTTCTTTATATCTTAACTAATTGAATAATATAGAAAATAAACGATCAAAAAGTAATCTATTGTGAACTCGTTGGCGTAACTATGTCGTCACTAATAAAAACGAGGGCATAACATTGAAAGCGTCAACTTTATTAATCACGGCATTTGCCAGCCTACTATTTTTGCAGGGGTGCGACGATGATGACGATCGTCCTAATGTAGTAATCCCTGAACCTCCAGCTGCAGAGCCAAACACCGTAGTCGATGTTGCGGTGGCAGACGGTAACTTCACAACCTTAGTTGGTGCATTACAAGCAACAGGCTTAGACCAAACGTTAGATGATGCAACTGCAAGCTTTACGGTTTTTGCACCTACAGATGCTGCGTTTGAACTTCTAGGGCAAGATACCATTAACGCCTTACTAGCGGATACCGATACCTTATCAGACATTCTAACCTACCACGTCATTGCCAGTGAAGTTGATGCGGCTGCGGCGATTGCGAGTGCCGGCATGAAAGTAGAAATGGTAAACGGTGACCAAGTTGGTTTGTCACTTAGTGGTGATAATTTGTTAGTCAACACTTCAACGGTAACAACAACCGACATTATGACGGACAACGGGATTATTCATGTAATTGACGCTGTACTGATGCCCCCGTCAGACCCTGGTATGCCAACGGCAAATATTGTTGATACCGCTGTCGCCGCGGGTTCATTTACGACATTAGTCGCGGCGCTGCAAGCGACTGGATTGGATGCAACCTTGGCAGATGAGAGTGCGACTTTTACTGTTTTTGCGCCGACCGACGATGCTTTTGCAATTCTTGGTAGTGATGTCATCGCCACCTTGTTGGCAAACCCAGATGTTTTATCAAGTATTCTACTGCAGCATGTTGTTGCGGCAAGTGTCGACTCAGTAACTGCTTATACCTTAAACGGACAATCTGCTACGACAGCATCTGAAGCTATGATTGATATCCTTATTAATCCTGACACTGATATGCTGACAGTAGGCGGTGCAAATGTTGTGATGAAAGACATCTACACGACCAACGGCATAATCCATGTCATTGATGCCGTAATAGTGGGAGACGTTGAAGTGCCAACACCGCCAGGCTCAATTGTTGAGGTTGCCGTTGGTGCAGGTTCATTCACAACATTAGTTGCTGCGCTGCAAGCAACCGGGCTGGATACTGTATTAGCCGATACTGACACTGATTTTACGGTATTTGCGCCAAGCGATGCTGCTTTTGCAAAATTGGGTGATGCTACCATCGCAGCACTATTAGCTGATCCAGACACATTATCTGATATTTTGCTATATCACGTAATTTCAGGTAGCGAAATTAAGCGTGATGCTGCGCTAACTGTTGCTCAGTCGGCGGATAAAAAAGTTACCATGGCTAATAGCGATATGGCAGCGCTTTCAATCTCAGGTTCAGACTTATTTATCAATGACAGCGTTGTCAGTACTGCCGATGTCATGGCAAGTAATGGCGTTATTCACGTGATCGATTCTGTTATTTTACCGCCTGCTATGCGCGGCGAACCAACACAATCGATTGTTGATGTTGCGGTCGCTGATGCAAACTTCTCAACCTTAATCGCTGCGCTAACAGCAGCAAACCTAGTATCAACACTTGCTGATGAGAACGCGACATTTACAGTATTTGCACCAACAAATGATGCATTTGCAAAAATTGAATCAGGTGCGTTATCTGCATTACTGGCTGATACCAATGCGTTAAGCGCTGTGTTACTAAAACATGTAGTGTCGTCTCAAATAGGCTCTGTTGATGCGTTTGCTGCTAATGGTGCTATGGTTGAAACGGTGGGTGGTGATAATGTGTCAGTCAACTTAGTAAATTATGCAAGTTTTACTGATGGTGAAAGTGAAGAAGTTGCATACGATTCCGCTAATCAGCGACTAGTCGGTGGCATGGGATCATCAATGGCAGGAATGTCGTTGTATGTATTTAACAATGACCTAGGCAGTGCAGGTAGTAATTGTAATGGTGACTGTGCGACAAACTGGCCACCACTGCTGGTAACTGACGGTTCTGTATCCGATATTCCAGGTGTAGGCACGATAATGCGTAATGACGGAAGTATGCAGGCAAGCTTTTTAGGTCGTCCTTTGTATTTCTACAGCGGTGATTCAGCTCCTGGCGATACAACAGGTCAAGGGCTTGGTGGAGTTTGGTTCCTTGCTGAGCAAAACCAAACGACGCTACAAATTAACGGTAGCAACGTGATAGTAAAAGATATTTACACGACAAACGGCGTTATCCACGTTATTGATACCGTGATCACGAATTAAC
This sequence comes from Thalassotalea montiporae, assembly GCF_053485855.1. Classification (NCBI taxonomy): domain Bacteria; kingdom Pseudomonadati; phylum Pseudomonadota; class Gammaproteobacteria; order Alteromonadales; family Colwelliaceae; genus Thalassotalea; species Thalassotalea montiporae. Next base: position 130,981 of record NZ_JBQRUO010000004.1, on the reverse strand, counting down.
GGCGTCGTAAATTTTTATTATTATTGATTATTTCTAGTATTTGTTACCAATAATAACCGTTGTAGGCTCACCCAGTTCGGATGAATTAAACAAGAGTTCGGGTGAGTCAAACAAGACTGGGACATTGAAATGGAGGCGCTAACACTCCTTGTTTCAATGTCCCATTTTTTTAATTAGACACATATCTCAACAGCCACATCGCGCTAAATATGCACTCGAATATAATCCCTATTCCTCGTTAAAAAAACCGCGTCGACTTGCATTTAAACTCCTTTTCATACGCCATTACCGCGAGGCTGATCAATAACCGAGAGAGCTACGTAGTAACAAGCAACAGAATACTTTGTTACTAGAAATGTTTGTGACTATAAATGATTGTACCAATTTTTCCTTTACCTGTTTATTTATTGCCTAATGGCATTACCCAACTGCGCATTTTTGAACAGCGCTACCTTAACATGGTAAAGAACAGCCAAAATACCCAAGGCTTTGTTATTGTTCACACACTGCGTGATGGTGAAAAAAGTAAATACAAAACCAATGCCAAAACACGTTTAAGCGAGTGGGGCAGTTGGGTTGATATTGTTGACTTTGACAGCGGTGAAGATGGCATGCTGCTGATAACAGTTCGTTGCAAATCCTTGGTCAATATCGCTGATGTTCACCAGCAAGAAGACAAACTAAATCTTGCGACCATTTTGCCCAAACCACATTGGCAGGCAGAAGTTGAAAATGAGCGTTGTTTACTACTTAAAACGCAACTTGAACGCCTGTTTGATAGTCACGTTGCGTTGCAGAAACTTTACCCAAGTCCTGACTTTGACAGCGATAACTGGGTGTGTGCTCGTTGGCTTGAATTGCTACCTATTGAGTTTTCAGATAAACAGCACTTTTCTCAAGATAACAGTTTTGTTGAAGCTGTAGACTTTCTCACCACTATCTTCGTTAGTGAAACTTCGTCATAATTTAAGTGATCTCCTGTCACTTGCTGCACGTAGTGATTTTTAATAATTCTTGTCTTGGAACAATAATATGGGTCAAAGTACCAACTCTGTGTTGCAAAGTGCTAAACCAAGCGCTAAAGCTATACAGATGAATGAGTCAATTGAGCACCAAACCTTAGCCCAGTTTTTAGTCGACGTTGCCGAGCGCAGAGATCGACAATCGTTTACTGAGCTTTTCAAATTTTTTGCCCCGAAAATACAGCGTATTGCCGCCAGTAAATATGGCAACGAAGTCTTAGCATCGGAAGTGGTTCAAGAAACCATGACGAATGTCTGGCGCAAGGCACACCTCTTCGACGTTTCAAAAGGTTCTCCAACTACTTGGGTTTACACCGTAATGCGTAACGTCACGTTTGATTTGTTACGCAAAATTAAAGCCAAAAAAGAAGACAACCTTAGCGACGACTTCTGGCCTATGGTGGAAGGCATCGCTGCTGAAGATGAAAAAAGTGTTTTCTCAGATCACCTAGCGTCAAAAGAAGTGCTCGCGTGTATCGACAAGCTACCAGAGAACCAACAAAGTGTAATCAAAGGCTTTTACTTTATGGAAATGTCACAAGAACAGTTAGCTGTTCACTTAGACATTCCCCTTGGCACAGTAAAATCAAGATTGCGTTTAGCCCTTGCCAAATTAAAGCAGCATATTGGAGAGCAACATGATTAAGCATCACCCAGACGATATTATGTTGGGTAAATTTGTTGAAGGTGATTTACCCGCTTCAATTGCCGCAGCTGTCGCAGTTCACGTTGATATGTGCCCTAAGTGCAAGACGAAATGTGAAGCATTAACTGAGCAACAAGCGGAACATGTGTTTTCATCGAACGGGCATGTTTCTAGTACTCAGCCAGAAGAAGGTTCACAACCACACACGAGTGAACACAACGCTTTTGAGACTGCAGAGTTCGGATCGAGTTTATCGATAGCACAAATGATCAGTGAAATAACTGAAAATGATGAAATTGATCTTGCTGTTGAATCAAGGGAAGAAACAATTTCCGTTCAAGGTACGCAGTACAAATTACCGCGAGCATTAACAAACCTTGCGATGGGTAAATGGACGAGTATAGGTAACTTAGCAAGAGCTAGGTTAGCACTTGATGAAGAGCCTATTCGCGCAAGCTTATTACAAATACAGCCGGGTGGTTCGGTGCCAGAGCACACTCACAAAGGGTTTGAATTAACGTTATTGCTAGAAGGCCACTTTAAAGATGATATGGGCGAATATGGCCCTGGCGACTTTATTATGCTAGACGGCAGTAAAACGCACAGCCCTATAACAGACGACGGATGCCTTTGTTACACCGTCGCCAATGATGCTCAGCACTTTACGCAAGGCTTGAACAAGTTACTTAATCCAATTGGCAGTTTAATTTACTAGGCAGAGGTTATTCCTATGAATAAACAACAATTAGCAGACATGGATAAAATTACCATTGGCATAAGTGCGTGTGTTCACGGCGAAAATGTGCGTTTTGATGCAAGTTCAAAACCCTCACATTTTTGTATCAAAGAATTAGGTGAGTATGTGACATACCAACCTATTTGCCCAGAAGTGGCTATTGGCTTGCCTGTGCCACGCCCAACGATTCGCCAAATTAGCAAAAATGACGTGATTCACGTTTCCAGACCCGATGGCAGCGGTGATGTAACCGAAGCGCTCAGTGAGTATGGGAAAAAAATTGCCAAGATAGCAAAAAATTTTAGTGGCTTTATTTTCTGCGCAAAAAGCCCAAGTTGCGGCATGGAACGCGTCAAGGTTTATGATGAAGCGGGCAAGGGTTCAGTTTCAACTGGTGTTGGAGTATTCGCAGCGGAGATCATGAAAGCTAATCCACTATTACCATGTGAAGAAAATGGCCGATTAAATGATGCTGTGATTCGTGAAAATTTTGTCGCTCGTGTGTACGCCTATCGGATGTGGCAAAGTTTATCTCGAGAGCCAATGACTAAGCATAAGCTGATGGAGTTTCACACACAGTTCAAGTATACGGTAATGAGTCATGATTTGGTTGCCTATAAGGAACTAGGGCAATTACTTGCAAGGGCAGATCTTGACGTTGAAAGTATGGCAGAGCAGTACATTACTGGCTTAATGACTGCTTTGAAAACAAAAGCGACGCGCAAGAAGCACTCAAATACGCTACAGCATATTCAAGGTTACTTTTCTAACGAATTATCTCCGATGGAAAAACAAGAGTTATCAGGCCAAATTGATGAATACCGAAAAGGTTTGGTACCGCTATTCGTGCCGTTAACCTTAATAAAACATCACTTGATGCGATTCCCTAAAGCCTATCTGCAAAAGCAGTTTTATTTATCACCGCATCCTGCTGAATTAAAGCTTAGGTACAGTTTGTAGTGTAGTTCGCGAATGCTGGAACGCCAGATAATGTGTTTCTAGCATTTATACCAGTTGTTAATCGAGTATTTTATATGTTGTTATGGTTTCGCAATGACCTTCGACTAACCGATAATCCCGCACTTAACTTTGCAATTGAAAATGGCGTCACCGACGCCATTTTCTTTATCTCTCCTAAACAGTGGCAAGCGCACAATTTAGCGCCAATAAAAATAGATTTTATTTATCGCCACGCCTTACTACTTGAACATCAACTTGCTGCACTTGGCATTCAACTTCAATTGATAGAAGCCGCAAGCTTTGACGATCAAACTGACTATTTAAAGGCTAACGAGCATAAGCAAATTATTATTAATCAAGAGCTAGAGCTTAATGAGCAACGCCGTGATGCTGCGCTACGAGATGCGGGTGTTGAACTTATCGCATTTGAAAGTGATGTGGTGGTGCCCAAAGGGCTGATACTAAATCAATCTGGCCAAATGTTTCGCGTGTTTACGCCGTTTAAACGGGCATGGCTTAGTTGGCTGCGTCAACACGGTTTCAACATTGCAACTCACTCTGCGATTCAATCATTAGTTTTTGAGGAGAAAGACCTTCTAGCCAAAATTGAGTCTGGCAGCTTCAAAGCGGGCGCTGAAAAATGGCCGATGTCGTTTCAAGTTGAACAAATGCTTATTCCAATGTTTATGGAAACTAAATTAAGCAAATATCAAGAACAACGAGATGTACCATCAATAAAAGGTACCTCTGGTTTATCCCCTTACTTAGCTATCGGCGCGATAAGCCCCAAATATTTATTAACTATATTGCTATCAAGACATCCAGACATACTTTCAGAACAGCCTGCTTCAGCTTTTAGCTGGTTGAACGAGTTAGTTTGGCGTGAGTTTTATCGCCACTTATTGTTTCACTTCCCACACTTAATAAAAGGCACGGTATTCAACGAGAAATATGCAAGTATTCCATGGCAAACGGATCAAAAATACTTACAAGCTTGGCAACAAGGAAAAACAGGTTACCCAATTGTTGATGCGGCGATGCGCCAACTTAATCAAACTGGCTGGATGCATAACCGGCTGCGAATGATAGTGGCAAGCTTTTTAACTAAGCACTTATTAGTTGATTGGCGAGCAGGGGAAGCTTACTTCACCGAAAAACTGATTGACTTGGACTTTGCTGCCAATAATGGTGGTTGGCAGTGGTCAGCTGGCACAGGGTGTGATGCCCAGCCATACTTTCGAATTTTTAATCCTATAACGCAAAGCGAGAAGTTTGATCCCCAAGGTAATTTTATCCGTAAATATTTACCAGAACTCGCTGATATACCTGACAAATATATTCATTTCCCACATGAGTATATACGCGCTACAGGACTGAAATGTTATTGGTCTGCTATTGTGGAGCACAAAGCAGCGAGAGAAAAGGCGCTCGCTTTTTACAAGCAGCATTTGTAAAGTAATACAATAAGTTATATTAAATTAACTGATTGTAACGTTTGGACCTAACTCATTATGGAACCTGTCAGCCCGTTGAAAGTAAATCACTTACCCCTTTGGTTAGAGCAGTTTATAGAAACTTATCAAAAATTGGGCACCGACAACCTAGGTTTACTTAGCAATATTTATGCTAAAGACGTTGTTTTCATTGACCCAATGCATCATATATCGGGCTTTGACAATCTAGAAGACTATTTCGTTAGTCTATATACAAACTTAACCAGTTGTACTTTTCGTGTTGATGAGGTTATTTACAAAGGGCAAGACGCCGCCATTTATTGGACGATGGAATACTGCCATCCCAAACTTAACAAAAACAAACCTGTTACCGTGCAAGGGCACTCTAAGCTGCGCGGGTATCGAGATAAAGTCATCTACCATCGAGATTACTTAGATCTTGGCGCCATGATATATGAACATGTGCCGCTACTTGGCAGTGTTGTCAAATTGATTAAGCAAAGAGCAAACGCGTGAGAGTCCTAATTACCGGCGCGACTTCTGGTATTGGTGAAGCGCTAGTTGAGCGCTACCTCGAAGCTGGTATGTCAGTGCTAGCCTGTGGGCGCAGCGCAGATAAGTTAAAGCGCTTAGTGAGCAAACATCAAGAAGCAAACGACAGCAATCAGTTAGCAACGCTAACGTTTGATATCACTGACAGTGAGCAAATTCAAAATGCAACGTCAACGCTGACTGAGATTGATATCACCATATTAAACGCAGGTGATTGCGAATACATTGATGATCCTTTTAATTTTGATGCCGAGCTATTTGAGCGAGTAATTAAGGTTAACCTTATCGCGATGGGGCACCTTATCTCAGCATTATTGCCGAAAATTACTAAAGGTGGGCAGCTTGCGCTAATGAGCTCAAGCGTTACTAATTTGCCATTTCCAAGGGCACAAGCCTACGGCGCGTCAAAAGCGGGGGTAGACTACCTCGCAAAAACGATGCAGTTAGAAATGCAGCCATACCAAATATCGGTATCGCTTATTCACCCTGGGTTTATTAAAACGCCACTAACTGACAAAAACGATTTTGATATGCCATTTTTAATCTCTGCTGAACAAGCGGCTCAACGCATATTTATTGGTTTAAGTAAAAGAAAAAACAAAATAGAGTTTCCAAAAAGGTTTATTTATTTGATGAAAATTATCGCCTGTTTACCATCATTTGTATGGGCTGGGCTTAACAGCAAAGCAATTACGGCTAAGTATGCTGAACATCAAAATAAGCCTCATGCAAGGAGTATTAAGCAGTGAAGCGCATTGCAGTGATAGGCTCAGGAATTGCTGGCCTTACTTCCGCTTACTTGTTATCCAAAAAGCATCAAGTCAGCGTATTTGAAAAGAACGATTATATTGGCGGGCATACCGCGACCATTGACGTGAACCACAAAGGTGAGCAATTAGCCATCGATACTGGTTTTATCGTATTTAACAACAAAACCTATCCTTTATTTTTACAATTGCTCGACGAAATTGGCGTTGGCAAACAAGAAACCGAAATGAGTTTCTCAGTGCACAATTTACAAACTGGCTTTGAATACAACGGCCACAATCTCAATACGCTATTTGCTCAGCGCCGCAATATTGTCAGACCCCGTTTTTGGCACCTTATTTCTGAAATTCTACGGTTTAATCGCCACTGCAAAGACTTACACACAAATGGCCTAAAAGATGATGGGCAAACACTAGGTGAGTTTTTAGTTGAGCATAGCTATAGCCGCTTTTTCTGTGAACACTATATTTTGCCGATGGGGGCTGCGATATGGTCAAGCTCCGTCGAAGAGATGGAAGCATTTGAACTAAAGTTCTTTATTCGATTTTTCCATAATCACGGGCTGCTTAATATTGCTGACAGACCTCAGTGGTATGTCATCCCCGGTGGTTCCAAACAATACATAGCTCCTTTAACCAAAAGTTTTGCTGAAAACATTACGCTAAATGCCGATATTCAATCGGTTACTCGCCAAGAAAATAGCGTAACCTTACATTTTGGTAATGGTGATGAGCTCGAATTTGATGAAGTCGTTTTTGCCTGTCATTCGGATCAAGCGTTAGCGTTATTAAGTGATGCTAGTGCTGAAGAAAAACAAGTATTAGGCGATATTCAGTATCAAGCCAATAGTGTCGTGTTGCACACAGATACAAAGTTGTTACCGAAACGCAAAAAAGCATGGGCAAGTTGGAATTACCAGTTAACCAGTAATCGGAGCCGCCCCGCAAGTGTTACGTACAACATGAATATTTTGCAGGGATTGCAGGCAAAAAACACTTATTGTGTGACCCTTAATCAAGAAGAAGATATTAAGCCAGAAAAAATAATACAAAAATTTGAATACCATCATCCGGTGTTCAATCTCACCTCTATGGCAGCTCAACAAAACCGTTCACTCATTTGCGGGCAGCGAAACACTCACTTTGTTGGCGCCTATTGGTACAACGGGTTTCACGAAGATGGCGTACGCAGTGCCAATGACGTTGCCGAACGCTTTGATTGTCAACTGCAATCTTCAGAGCATTTGAGCAAACTTTATGGATAAAGAGTTGGCCGAAAATAACGCCTGTAATAAAAGTTTCGCCTGTAATGAAAATGGTGACCTAAGTTCGAAACGAACGCCTACGCAAATTAGTAAACTTTTTGTTGGCAATGTTCGACACCGCCGATTTTCACCTAAGCCCCATAGTTTCAACTACTCCCTTTATATGCTGGGATTGGATGTTGACCAAGTGACCAGTGGTTATAGCAGCTCTTTTGTATTTAGCAAACTATTTGGTACGCAATGGTATAAGCCTTTGCGTTTTAAACAAGAAGATTATTTGCGCGGTGAACCAGGCGACTTGAAACAACGTATTGTTAACAAAATTAGTACTTTAGGCGGACATGATTCGATAAGTAAAGTGATCATGCTGGTGCAAGTTCGGTGTTTTGGTTTGTATTTTAGTCCCGCAAATTTTTATTTTGCGTATTCAAATCAAGGCAATTGTTTGTACATGTTGGTGGAAGTCAGTAACACGCCTTGGAACAAAAGACACTATTACCTTGTTGATATGGCAAATATAACGCCGACAGAAAAAGACTTTCATGTGTCGCCATTTATGGACTTAGCGATGCAATATCACTGGCGAGTATCACCTCCGAATTTGACAGAACAGGTTGACACTAAGCCAATAAAATCGGATAAACAAGATAAGCTATTGATACACATTGAAAATATTTCGCATCAACGGCAAAAACTATTCGATGCAACGCTGGTGTTAACAGGGCTACCAATAAACAGCAAAAACTTAATGTCTGTAATGCGTAGGTTTCCAGCGATGACGTTAACCGTTGTCACAGGCATATACGTACAAGCGCTTAAGCTTTTTATCAAACGAATTCCGTTTGTCCCATATCAACGCAAAGCGCAAAAACAAGAATTGTAAACGCATATCTGTTCAATGAACTTATAAACGTTAACTAAAAATATCACAACGATAGATATATCAGGAGAATATGGTGGAAAACGTTGCCTCACAATTAGAAAAAACAACAAGTTTTTCGCATTCCAAATTTCAGGATTGGATTAATCAACGTTGTCGACAAATAATATTTAAAATATTTAACCAATTGGTTGATAGTCAATTGGTTATTATTGAGGGCGATCAACAATTTCAATTCGGTGAGCTAAGCGAACATTCTCTACTTTCAGCAACAATCGAAGTGAAAGATCCAAGTACATACAGTGCATTAGTGAAAAATGGCAGTATTGGCGCTGCCGAAGCTTATATTGCAGGGCACTGGGATACCACAAATTTAACTGACCTTATTCGCGTTTTTGCCCGTGCACAACATGTTACCGATCGTTTTGAAAAATATGTTAGCTGGCTTACTAAACTAAAGAATCAGTGGTTTCATTTTAACAATCGCAATTCACATAGCGGCTCTAAGAAAAACATACTCGCGCACTATGATCTGGGAAATGAGCTATACACTCGTTTTCTCGATAAAGAAATGATGTACTCATCAGCCATTTATCCAAGTGGTGAATCGTCACTTGAGCAAGCACAGCTTAATAAGCTGAAACTAATCTGTGAACGCCTTGAACTAACCGCAGACGATCACTTGTTAGAAATAGGCACAGGGTGGGGTGGTTTAGCGATATACGCAGCGACACATTACGGCTGTAAAGTAACAACCACGACGATATCTGATGCCCAATTTGAATATGCTAAAAATCGCGTAGATTCGCTGGGCTTGGGTGAACAAATAACGCTGTTAAAGAAAGACTACCGATTACTAACAGGTGAATTCGACAAGCTAGTGTCGATTGAGATGATTGAAGCGGTCGGTTATCGCTATATGGATAGCTTTTTTGAACAAATCAATCAGCGGTTAAAGCCCGGTGGTAAAATGTTGATTCAAGCGATTACAATAGCGGATCAGCGATTTGATCATTATTTGAATAACGTTGACTTTATTCAGCGTTATATCTTCCCCGGTGGTTTCTTACCGTCGATAGAGCTTATGGCAAGTAAAATTCGTTCACAAACTTCGTTAGTTATCGATGGGTTACACGACATCGGTATTGATTACGCTAAAACGTTAGCAGATTGGCGTGAGCGTTTTCTCGCCTCATGGCCTGAATTACAAACCTTTGGCTATGATGAGAAGTTTAAACGTTTGTGGTTGTTCTATTTAGGCTACTGCGAGGGGGCATTTTTAGAGCGCTCAACCAGCACAGTCCACTTGATCGCTCGAAAGTAAAAAGCTTCTGGCCAATTCAATATACTTCAACTCTCGTTGGCAATAAGTGTGATGCGGCTATTTTTGATAGTCGCATACTACTTTGTTGAAAAGATGCTTGGCATTTACTTAGCAATTCAGCATAGAGATAGCTAAAACGGATAAAGTAGCGTTCAGTTAAGCGATAAATGGCCTAATAGTATAATCGTAGAAATATTATATTAAGAAGTGATCTGTCGCCTTTTAACATTAAGTATATTTTATAACGTTAAAAGAAGTTGGTTGCGGGAGCCGGATTTGAACCGACGACCTTCGGGTTATGAGCCCGACGAGCTACCAGGCTGCTCCATCCCGCGCCAAGTATAGTAACTGTTTATGCTGGTCGGTTACAGACGACCTATGAACTTACAACATGTGTTAGTTGCTTGTTCTTGGAAGCGAGGCGTATGTTAAGTAGAGTTAACTTAATTTGCAACTAGTTTTATCAAAAAAGCTGTCGTTAGTGTGATTAATGAACGTTATGAGTGCAATCTGAGCGTAATTTGAACGCATTGTGTTGCTTCACTCTAAATTCACGCTACAGTTGGCTAGTTGTATCCATTTGTTCATGTTATTAGATCATCAGGTATTTGCCTAAGTGACTATCCCGTCTAGCCTAGTTTGTTTATAATTGCCGCCACTTTTATCTCTAGGCTTTCCTTATGTATCAATTTTTAGCGTTAACTTCTCCTGGCATTGAAATTTTATTGGTGGATGAAATCCAGCAATTAGGTGGAAGTAACGTGGTGCAAAAGCCAGAAGGGGTATATTTTACTGCTAACCTAGAGCGAGCTTATCACATTGTTTTATGGACTCGCCTGGCAAGTCGCGTATTGCTAAAACTAAGTGAAGGCGATGCACAAAACAAAGATGACTTATACCAAGCTGCGAAAGCAGTTGAGTGGGATGATTGTTTTTCACCTGAACATTCTTTTGCTATTGATTTTGTCGGTAAAAGCCGTGAAATACGCAACAGTCAGTTTGGCGGTTTAACGGTAAAAGATGCCATTGTCGATTACTTTAGAGAAAACGATTTAGATCGCCCATCGGTGAGTAAACAAGATCCTGATATTCGAATTCAAGCACGACTATTAAAAGGGCAAGTAAGCTTTTATCTTGATTTCTCGGGGCGTGGCTTATTTCAACGTGGTTACCGTAAAGATAGTGGCGCTGCGCCGTTGAAAGAAAACCTAGCCGCGGCTATGGTGATCCGCTCAGGTTGGTTAGATGATACCAGTCGTCCATTAGTTGATCCTATGTGCGGCTCAGGCACGGTGTTAATCGAAGCGGTTGGTCTGGCTACTAAACAAGCGCCAGGCTTAGAGCGCGATTATTGGGGCTTTGAACATTGGTTTGGTCATGATGATGCCTTATGGCAACAAGCGCGTGATAACGCCAACCAAGCATCAACCGAAAATTTCTCAAATTTTACCGGCAAGGTTTATGGTAGTGATATTGACAGCCGAGTTGTTAATACTGCCAAACAAAATGCCCGTAAAGCCGGTATTTCTGACTTAATTGAATTTAGCTGTAAAGATGCAGGCAAGATCAACAATGTATTTTCAAAGCCCGGCGTAGTGTTGTTTAACCCGCCATATGGTGAGCGTATTGGTGAATTACCAGAGCTAGTCGAACTATTTGGCGAGTTTGGTGGCAAACTAAAACAGCAATATGCCAATTGGCGAGTATCGATATTAACGGCTAATACAGAGCTATTGTCTTTATTAAAACTGGCAACGAGTAAGCGCTATAAATTTAAAAATGGCCCGTTAGATTGTTTGTTAGCGATTTACGATTTAGATGAAAAACAGTTAGCGAAAGATAGCTTACACGGCAGTGTTGATCTCAGTCAGCAGCCATCTGATTTTGCCAACCGTTTAAAGAAAAACCTAAAGGCGTTAAAAGGTTGGGTAAAGGCAGAGAATATTGAGTGTTTCCGTTGTTACGATGCTGATATTCCTGAATACAATGTCGCGGTTGATGTCTATCAAGACTACCTAGTCATCCAAGAATACGCGGCACCTGCCAAAATTTCGCCTGAAAAAGTCGCGAAACGACTACAGGAAGTTTTATTCTGGGCGCCAAAGGTAACTGAAATAGAAACCAGTAAAGTCGTTCTAAAAACTCGTCAGAAACAAAAGGGCAGTAATCAGTACAATAAACTGAATAAAAAGAACCAAGCTTTGGTAGTTAACGAGCACGGTGCCAAACTGAAAGTGAATCTATGGGATTACCTAGATACTGGCCTTTTCTTAGATCACCGAAAAACAAGACAAATTGTTGCGAAATGGGCGAAAGATAAAAGCTTACTAAATTTATTTGCCTACACGGGGTCAGTGTCTGTACAAGCGGCTTTGCATGGCGCAGAAAAAGTTACCACGGTAGATATGTCTAACACTTACTTAAACTGGGCGCAAGAAAACTTTGCCTTGAACCAGTTAGTGAGCCACAAATATGAGTTTATCCAAGCAGACTGTTTAAACTGGCTAAAAGAAAATACTGATAAGTACCAACGTATTTTTATCGACCCACCAACGTTTTCAAACTCAAAACGCATGGAAGATGCTTTTGATGTACAGCGCGACCATGTTGCCATGATAACAGACGCACTTGGTTCGTTAACAGACGACGGTGAAATCATGTTTACCAATAATAAGCGCAACTTCAAAATTGATGTGGATGCACTTGCAGCGCTTGGGTTACAAGCACAAAATCTGACAGACAAAACCCGCGATAAAGATTTTGCTCGCAATAAGCATATTCATAATAGCTGGTTGATCACACGTAAATAGCGCCGGATAAACGTAGAATCTATAAACAAAATGCAACAAACAAAGAATACTGATGATTGAACACGGATTTATTTTATATGGCAGCGAAGGCTGCCATTTGTGTGAAGATGCACTTGCACTGTGTCAGCAACTACCTATGCCAGTAATGCTAACAATCGTAGATATTGTCGATGAAGAAGATTTAGTTGAAGCCTATGGGCAACATATACCTGTAATGCAACGTGACATTGATGGTAAAGAGCTGTTTTGGCCATTTGATCTTGAACAACTGACGCAATTTGTTGCCCAAGGTATAGCGTTAGAAAGCTAGGCAACAGATAAACAAAAATCACGAATAAAAAACTAGAACTAAATTCAAATAGCGAGAAAGAGTAGTAATAACCCCATGGAATTAATTCGTATAACCAATGCTGAACTTGCTTTTGGCGATGCAAAAATTCTCGATGATGCTGAGCTAAGAATTAATCAAGGTGAGCGTGTTTGTTTGGTTGGCCGTAATGGTGCTGGCAAATCTTCGCTATTGAAAATCGTCAGTGGTCGTCAGCAACTAGATGATGGTCAGTTAATTTTTTCGAACGATATTCGCATTGCTATGCTCGAGCAAGATCCACCGCAAACTTGCGATAAAACCGTTTTCGATTATGTTTCTGAAGGCTTACATGCCAATGCTGAGCTAATAAAACAATATCATCAGTTAGTCACGCTTGTGGCAGAGCAGCCGAGTGAGAAAAACTTAGATGCTTTGGCAAATGTTCAGCAGCAGTTAGAACAAGCGAATGCGTGGCAAGATGAACAGCGCATTGAACAAGTGTTAAGTACCTTAGCCCTTGATGCGGATAAAACGGTTGATCAACTCTCTGGTGGTTGGCTTAGAAAACTTGCCTTAGCCAAGGCCTTGGTAACTAACCCAGATGTGTTGTTGCTTGATGAACCAACAAACCATTTGGATATTGACAGTGTTTTATGGTTAGAGCAATTTTTGAAAAACTTTGCGGGTACTATTGTGTTTATTAGCCATGACCGTGCATTTATCCGTCGTTTATCTACCCGCATTGTTGATTTAGATCGCGGGCAGCTAACGAGCTATCCAGGTGACTACGATAAGTACGTTGAACAAAAGCAGCATGACTTACAAGTGGAAGCGCAGCAAAATGCGTTGTTTGATAAAAAGCTTGCGGAAGAAGAAGCTTGGATCCGTCAAGGCATTAAAGCGCGCCGTACCCGCAATGAAGGGCGAGTGCGTGCACTTGAACGCTTGCGTGTTGAGCGTAAACAACGTCGAGATTTAAAATCGCAAGGGGATATCGAAATATCCAGCGGCGATCGTTCAGGCAAGCTGGTCTTTGAAGCACAAGATACTTCAATTGCCTTTGGCGATAAACGTGTGATTAATCATTTAAACCTGCTTGTTAGCCGAGGGGATCGCTTAGCACTGATTGGTGCTAACGGCACAGGTAAATCAACGCTAATTAAGCTGTTGATGGAACAACTAAAACCGACATCAGGTAAAGTGCGTGTTGGCGTTAACCTAGATATTGCTTATTTTGATCAGCATCGCGAACAGCTAGACCCAAATAAAACCGTGCAAGATACGGTCGCTGATGGCAAGCAGGAAGTCACGTTAAATGGCCGCAGTCGTCATGTACTGGGTTACCTGCAAGACTTTTTATTCAGCCCCAAACGCGCACGTACGCCAGTTAGAGCATTATCTGGTGGTGAGAAAAACCGCCTGTTACTTGCCCGATTATTTTTACGTCCAAGCAATTTGTTGATTCTCGATGAGCCAACCAATGATTTGGATATTGAAACTTTAGAACTTTTAGAAGAAGTTGTTGCCAACTATAACGGTACTGTTGTATTGGTGAGCCATGACCGTGACTTCGTTAACAACTGTGTTAATACCTGCTTGTATTTTGATGGTAGTGGCCATGTTGAACAAATTGTCGGCGGTTACGACGACGTTGATCAATATCTAGCCTACAAGGCGGCACAACGAAAAGCTCATGAAGAACAATTAAAACCTACGCAAACTGCTGAAAAACCGAAACAAAAGCAAGATAAACCTGCTGCTAAGAAAAAATTATCTTATAAAGAGGCAAGAGAGCTTGAAGCTTTGCCAGAGGAAATAGATAATCTGGAGTCATTAATTGGTGAGTTACAAGATCAGGTTAATCAACCTGACTTTTTTAGCCAAGACACAGCAACAACTCAGAAAATATTGAACCAGCTGCAAGAAAGTGAGTCAAAGCTCGAAGCTGCTTACGACAGGTGGCAAGAGTTAGATGAAAAATAATAAGTGAGATAAGTAGTTAGATGAAAAGTATTGTGAAATCTCTGGTTGCCCTTAGTGTAGCCAGCGCATTATCAGCAGCTGCGGTAAACGCTGCAACCTATGAAGTCGTTGATCTAGGTGAAGTTAACTCACTTAAATTTTCTTACGGTCAGCAAGTTAATAACCTTGGTGAATCTGCCGTACAAGGTACCGATTTATATAATATTCCTGTTCAATTTCAATACCTTGATGACGATGATTACGATGTAATTGTTAACAATGCTGATCGTACTCATGAGCTAGTTAATAACCTAGAAGATATTGAAGACGAAGCAGCACTTCGCGCAGGCAACCCAACAGCAAATGACTTAGTGTGGGTAACACGCTTCCTAGAAAGCCAAGGCAGCAGCCGTTTTCAAAAAATTGGTGATACCGTTGCCATGATCAATCGTGGTGGCCAATCAGAAGAGTTTGTTGTCTTTGACACAAACTTTGCCAATACCAATACGTTAACGCGCTCAACGGTTGATTTTATTAATGGTATTACCGAAAACGGTTGGGTTTACGGTAATGCATCTGCACCTTTTCTGCCAATCGATTTTACCGAAAGCGACGGTGACGAAGTCACACACTGGGTAAGAGACTTTGAAACTCGCGCATACATCTCGACAGATTACGGCCAAACCATTAAACCAATTTTAGCGCCAGAAACTCGTTTTTATAACGGTCAGTCAGCTATTTTGGATATGAACGGCACAACTGCTGTTGGTTACGCGAGTAATCGATTAAATCAAGACCGAGTTGATGATATTGAAGATGACACAGGTGGCTGTGCTGATCCAAATATTGTTGATGACATTCCGTTTGAAGTTTGTGTGCAAAATTTATCAAGCGACTTGTACTTTTTGACTGCTTATCAGTGGGAATTAGACGACAGTGGTAATGTTGTTAGTGAAAAAGATCTCGGGTTGTTAGTGACACCTAATGAAGATGATGATCGTGTTTTTCGTAGCTATGCACAAGCAATCAATGCCAATGGTGTTGCGGTAGGTTTTAGCCATGGTTGGATTGATGAAACTGAAACATCACCAAGTCAAAATGAACCTCGCCGTCTTTACCCGGTTGTTTATAAAAATGATGAAGTAACCAGCCTTGTCGAAGATCATGGTGAAGTAGGTGAAGGGCGTGCGTACGATATTAACGACAATGGTATCGCCGTTGGTTATGTCACTCGTTCAGTCAATGGCTCAGTTCGTGAAAAGTTTTATCATATTGATACTAACGCACCAGCTGGTGATATGACCATGGTATTTCCAGATGACTTTTTTACGGGTTCATCAAGTACTGCATTTGCTATCAACAACGCTGGCTTAATTGTTGGTGAAGGTGAATTTGAAACGCAAAATAGTACAAGCCAACGTCGCACACATGCTTTCTTGTATGATCTTAACAACGAAACCTTTACAGATATTAATGACTTCTTAACCTGTAACTCTGACTATACCATTATTGAAGCACGTGATATCAATGACAACAATGAAATTTCTGCCACAGCTGTGGTAAAAGTGCCACGTCGAGATGCCAAAGGCGTATTAATGTTAGATGCCGAAGGCAACCAATTAGTTGAAGACGTTGTACGCGCGGTTACGCTAAAACCTATTAATGGCGAAATTGAAGATTGTACAGAAGTGTCTGAAGACAGAGTGGAGCGTCAAGGTGCTGGTTTAGGCGCTGGGCTATTAGCAATACTGTCAGCATTTGGTTTTAGACGTAAGCTTAAGCGTTAAATCGTCGTCAACAAAACCATTGAAACATAAAACGGCTCACTTCGAGCCGTTTTTTTGCACGTAAAATAAGTATTTGATCCTATATGGCAATTATCCGCTGCACGGCTCGCCATTCAAGATAGTTGTTCCAATAGTCAGCTTCGTTAAACATAATGTATTTTGTGCCTGATATTGATGTATGAGCTACAGGTCGATAAATCACTTTGTTTGATGAATAAACAACTTCTTCTGAAATAACTAAAGCTGATTTTAAGTCAAAATCTATTAGTTTTAATTGGTAGTCATCAATATTTTTAGTAATTAATGCTATGGATACAATACCGTTTTCTTCTGAAATAAAAGAAGCTCCAAGTACATAAAAACCTGAGTTTAACGGCTCATTTCGACGCCCAAGAACTCCAATGTTGTCTCCAATACTATAGGTACCTTGGTTTGTATATTCCGAGCTAACTACCGTAATTGAAAGCTCCCAATTTTCTGTTGATGATTCATCGTGAGTTGAAATTAAAGCTAATGATGACTCTTGATTTAGTACATCAAGAATACGAGACGATTTAGTTTTATCTGCTGAGTAAATAGACTCTAAATCAGCATTACGTGTAGCAAATGCGATATTGATTGTAGCACCATTATTTAGATCGTTGGCTGACGTAACGAATCTCTGAGATGGTTCTGACAAGAAAGATATCTGATTATTTCCCGAGGCTGGATGTGAGCCAGTATAAAAGTCGAGTGACTCCGAGTTACTCGATGAAATAACGTAGGCACTTTGTAGAAGAGGTCTCCATGGTGACCAGGTTTGGCCAAAATCATTTGACGTCGAAAAGTGAAAACCTAAATCAGACATTCGGCTATACATGATAACTGTACTATTTGTATACTGGAGCTGTACATAAGTAACCAAGCTTGGCGTAGTAATGATTTGTTGCTTCAGATTGCTAATATTGTTACCCGTATAAATAATTACCTTTTGCTTCCAAGTTTCACTCTCATTAGCATGGCCAGTCGCAGCAATTATAATATTCGAATCAATATTTAATATAGCGGGGGCGTTATGCTCATCATGCTTGAAATTATTATTAAGCTCGACTCTTTTTAATACTTCTACAGAATTATTTACCATACTAACTTCTGCAACCCACTGCACTCCTTTAGAAGCTTTTCTGTTGACTCCTGTCACTAATAAATCAGTGCTATTTGAACTGCTATCTGAAATATAAGGCCCCGACCACCATGAGTAACCCCCGTTCATTTTATTGTTGCTTTCTGAGTTACATGAACTAAGCAGTATAGAAAAAACTAATAGTATTAGAGTCTTTAGTAATCGCATCGAATATTCTTAGTCTGTTAAATCAAATTCTACTACTCAGCTTATCCTCCACTCATATTTTCATCAAGAAACAGTAGCTAAATTTGATAATGCTTACCTAAAGTATCATGGAGTTATCATTAGCAAATAAAGGCATTTCATCTTATACTGTATAAATAAACAGGTGTGCGGTAATGAACAAAATAATAGAGCTTTTGCAGCATCAAAAATTAGTATGGCGAGGTAACAGTACGCTAGGAAACTCACTGACATCAGTCGCAACTGGTTTCAGTGAGTTAGATCACCACTTAAATGGTGGCTTTTCTATTGGTGTTAATGAAATACAAACCTCATACGGGATCGGTGAACTGCGTTTGCTATTACCTTTATTTAAAGAGGCAATATCAGAAGAGCGGTTAGTGGTGTTTGTTAACCCTTTCGGCATCGTTAGTGCCGAAGCCTTAGCACATTATGGTTTATCACTTGATAACTTTTTACTGATTACCCCAGAACGATGGCAAGAAGTGTTATGGGCTGCTGAGCACTGTTTACGTAGTGGTGCTTGTCATACCTTGGTCATGTGGGCTGATCAGCCACTTGAATTGCATCAGGCAAAACGCTTACAAATAGCCTGTGAAACAGGGAATAGCTTGCTGTTTGTTTTACAAGAAAGTAGCACTGCATCTGTTGGTTTACCGCTTGAGCTAAGCCTTTCACTTGCCCCTCAACAGCAAGGATTATCTGCGCGTATTAACAAACGTAAACTTGGTTGGCCATCCTCATCATTTAGTATTGATATGACAAATCAATGGCCAGCTCTGATCATGCCTAACAAAGCAGATAACGTTATTGAATTTCCGCAAATAAAAGCAGGCTAATAATGAACTTGTGGCTTTATCTTCATTTTCCTGCACTACAGCTTAGTTCTATTTATCAACCGGCAGCTCAGCAAGCTTTAATTATTGTTGATGAAAAAAGTAATGAAGTGATTCAACTAAATCAATACGCAAAAAACCAAGGAATTAACCTTGGTATGGGGCTAGGTACGGCAGCTTCACTTTGTCATGAACTTGAGGTGAAAGTGTATGATAAAAAGGTTGAGGAGCGTCTGCTAAAGCATATTGCGCATTGGCTTTACAGCAAAACAGCCGATATTACGATCTTTGCTGCTAATGGCTTATTACTGCGTGTGAGTAACATGTTGAGCTTATATCGAGATCTAGCACATTACTGGCAAGTGTTGTCGCAGCACCTAAATACACTAAAGCTCGAATATCACTACGCCTGTGCTTATTCGCCTTTTGCCGCTAAGCTTTTGGCGACACAGAAATTAGATAAACTGAGCGAGAATCAAGACTGGCTGACTAGGCAAATTAAGCAACAGAGTCTTGTTCATACCGATTTAAATATCAACATGGTTAATCGTCTGCAAAAGGTCGGGATTGGCCACTTGGGTGACTTGCTCAAGGTGCCATTAGCTGAGCTTTCTACGCGATTTGATGTTGAAGTTGTTCATTATATTGGCCAACTCACGGGGAAAATTCCACATCCGGTTCAGTTTTATATTCCACCTGAGCCTTTTGAACACTACCTTGAATTGTATTATGAAGTGAGCAATCAGCAGTACTTATCTAAGCCGCTATTGAAACAATTCTTGCTACTAGAAAAGCATCTACGATTGAAAGATATGCTCGCCACAGAGCTAAACTTATGTCTACATCAACGCAATAGTGAAAACCTTGTATTAACCATTACCGCGTTACAAGGTGAATATAAATCGGATAAATGGCTGGCCTTAACAGAACTAAATTTAGCTTCAATTAAGCTTGTTGAACCCATTATTGGATTAACCTTAACAACCAAACGGCTCACCAGAAAAGGAACACAAGCTAATGACTTGTTTTTGGGGTCTCAAGGAGAATTGTCAGCGCAAGAATTAGTCACTAACTTGATCGCAAAATTAGGGCAAGAGCGAGTAAAAGGCTTAGCGACTAAGCAAGATGCTAGACCAGAAATCGCCAATCAGCTATGCCCTCCGTTTTCAGTCAATAGCCAGCCATCATCGACAAAACTAAGACCAACATTCTTATTAACTACGCCATCACCATTGAAAGAGCCTGTAAAAATAGTTTCTGCGCCAGAGCGTATTATTGCTGGCTGGTGGGATGATTATCAGGTTGTTCGTGATTACTTCATTGGTCGGAGCGAGCAGGGACGTTGGCTTTGGCTATTTCGCGATCACAATCAGCAGTGGTTTATTCATGGGCTATTTAGCTAAAGATTAGAGCGTTTTTGGTAACTAATGGTAATAAATCATGTATAGCGAGCTATTTTGTCAAAGTAACTTTTCTTTTCTTGAAGGTGCCTCTCATCCCGAAGAACTAGTAGTACAGGCAAACTTTCTAGGTTATCACGCCATCGCAATTACCGACGAATGCTCTGTTGCAGGTGTTGTTCGCGCTCATACAGCGATTAAAGAGCATGAACTACCAATACAACTCATCGTTGGCAGCGTATTTTCACTTCAAGGTGAGTTGAAAGTTGTACTGCTGTGCCCAAATCGCCAAGCATATGCTGAGCTTTGTCGTATTATCACCAATGCGCGAAGACGAACAGAAAAAGGCCACTATAGTCTTCAAGAATGGGATCTGATGTCATTAAAACATTGCTTGGTTATATGGCTGCCAGCAGGTAAAGAAAGTGATTACCATTGGGGCAGTTGGCTATTGAAACACCATTCTTCTCGTACATGGCTAGGCGTACAACGACAATTATTACACAATGAATCTGCGCATTTAACGCATTGTTTATCACTTGCTAAGCAACTTAATCTACCTGTGACAGCTTGTGGTGGGGTACTCTTTCACACAGTAAACCGCTTAAAGCTTCAGCATACTTTAACAGCAATTAAAGATGGCATTTCCATTGATGAACTTGGCGATAAGCGTTTATCTAATAGCGAGCGCTGCCTGCGATCATTGGCAAAATTACGTAAATTGTTCAAACAAGAGTGGCTAAATGAATCAATAGAAATTGCTAAACGCTGCCAGTTTAATTTACAAGAGCTGAAATATGAATATCCAGCAGAATTAGTGCCTGCGGGTAAAACGGCCATTGCTCATTTACGTGAATTAGTAGAAAAAGGAGCGGCTAAACGCTTTGAAGGTGCCATTAAACCCAATACTCAGCAGTTAATTCATAAAGAGCTCGATTTAATAGAGGAGCTCAACTATCCCTATTTTTTCTTAACTATTCATGACATTGTAATGTTTGCACAAGCACAGGGAATTTTATATCAAGGCCGAGGTTCTGCGGCTAACTCGGTTGTTTGTTATTGTTTAGAAATAACTGCGGTTGACCCAACCAAGATTGAAGTATTATTTGAACGTTTTATTAGTAAAGAGCGAGATGAACCACCGGATATTGATGTCGATTTTGAGCATGAACGGCGTGAAGAAGTCATTCAGTATATCTATCAAAAATATGGTCGTGAACGTACCGCACTAGCTGCGACAGTCATTACTTATCGCCTTAAAAGTGCAATTCGAGAAGTCGGCAAAGCACTAGGTTTACATTCAACTCAGCTTGAATATTTTATCAAGAACATTAATCGACGTGATAAAAGCTTGGACTGGCAAACTCAAGTGTTTGAGTTAGGGTTAGATTCCAATTCAAAAAAAAGCCAACATTTCATTGAGTTAGTAAATGAAATAAAAGGCTTTCCTCGTCATTTGTCTCAACACGTTGGCGGCTTTATTATCTCATCTGGCCCTTTGTATGAACTAGTGCCAGTTGAAAATGCAAGCATGGCAGAGCGGACTGTCATTCAATGGGATAAAGATGATTTAGAATCCCTTGGCTTACTGAAAGTTGATGTGCTTGCTTTAGGCATGTTAAGTGCAATTCGCAAATGCTTTACACTGATTAGCCAGCATTATCAGCACTCGCTAACAATCGCTAAAATTACTGCACTCCCTGAAGACCCTAACGTGTATGAGATGATCCAGAAAGCCGATACTGTTGGGTTATTTCAAATTGAATCAAGGGCACAAATGAGTATGTTGCCTAGGCTTAAGCCTAGCACCTATTATGATTTAGTGATTCAAATTGCTATTGTTCGGCCAGGACCAATTCAAGGTGATATGGTGCACCCTTTCTTAAAGCGCCGTGATGGAAAAGAAGCTGTTGAGTACCCATCACAAGCGGTCAAAGCAGTGTTAGAACGCACTTTAGGCGTTCCGATTTTTCAAGAACAAGTGATCAAGCTGGCAATGGTTGCAGCTGGGTTTTCCGGTGGTGAAGCGGATCAATTACGCAGAGCAATGGCCAGTTGGAAAAAAACGGGAAAGTTACTTCAGTTTAAAACCAAGCTCATTAACGGAATGAAAAAGCGCGGTTACAATGTTGAATTTGCAGAGCAAATATTTAACCAAATTCTCGGTTTTGGGGAATACGGCTTTCCCGAAAGTCACTCAGCTTCATTCGCTGTATTGGCCTATGTTTCAGCTTGGCTAAAATATTACTATCCGGCAGTATTTTACACTTCGCTACTCAATAGCATGCCAATGGGATTTTATTCACCGTCACAATTAACTCAAGATGCTAAACGCCATGGCATTTTGATACTACCAGTATGCATTAATCAATCTGATTATTGGCATAACGTGGTCGATCAAAACAATACTAAAGCAATACGTTTAGGCTTTTGTCTAGTAAAGGGAGTATCCGAACAAGCAGCAACAACCTTGATTGCCAACAGACCAAAATCAGGTTTTACTCATATGGAGCAGTTAAAGCGAATAGGTATTAGTCGACAAACAATAGAACAATTAGCCAGCGCAAATGCTTTTCAATGTATTGCGGGAAATCGTTATCAGGCTCGGTGGCAATTAATGAGTAAAGAAAATGAATTGCCACTTTTTAGCAAAAATGTAACTGACCAGCAGCAGGATTTTGATTTTTCACCCAATGAATTCGACGCTTTACTGGAAGATTATGATGCCACTGGGCTAAGCCTTAACAGCCATCCAATTACTTTACTCGCTAACGCAGGTAAACTGAGCAAGTTCACTCGAATGAGCGAACTAAGTGAGAAATCGCATAAGTCTATAGTCACTGTTATAGGCGTTGTCACAGGAAAACAAGCACCAGGTACCGCTGGTGGCGTAACTTTTATTACGTTAGAAGACGATACTGGTAATATCAATGTTGTGGTATGGGCGGCAACTTCCAGAGCACAAAAGCAACCTTACATGACAGCTAAAATCTTAAAAGTAACCGGCATTCTTGAACGCGAAGGTAGCGTGACACATGTGATTGCTGGAAAATTGATAGATTTGTCGAAAGAGCTTGATTGTTTGAACACTAAATCACGGGATTTTCACTAAATGCGTTATCAATCTTTTAACAAACGGCGAAAAAAACCTTACGCTATCAAGAAGACAAGCATCAAAGATGAAAATATAGATCGCCAAATAATTGCGATTCATCATGCGATTGCTAAAAAATTATTAGCGGATACTCATAGTGTGCAGCAAGTAAAAAACAGGCTAGAGCAACAGCGCGATGAAAAGAAAATTCGATATAGTCATTTTATTAACTGGTACAGTATTTTAGAACTGATAGATCAACCAGAAGTTTTTCTAAACGCAATGATTGAAGACACACCACAAATGCGGCGACTAAGGCGTAATACGCCATTTGTTGGGGTTTTAACCGAGCAAGAGCGTGAAGCAGCAATTAAACAAGATGCATCGGGTGTTATGAGCACTGTAGAAATTTTATTCTAGCGAATAAAGAACATTGCGAAAAACCGAAAAGAATTACAGACAATATCTATAAGATTCGTATTTTTATACAAACTTTAAATATTCAAGGCTTTGATAAGCATGTGTAGTCGAAGACAAAAAAGAAGAAGGATTAAAAGTAGTAGTGTATGGACTGGCATTTAAACGTAAATCTCTTTACAAGCATCCACCCTTTACTATGTCCAATACTCTTTAGTATTGGACATAGTGATTTAAGGCGTTTAAACTAGTTTCATTGTGATAATCATACTAATTATTTGTTTTTAATAACCTTATATATGGCTGTATCTAAAACCAACCCTGTGCCTTTATATCCAACATACTTCGATCTGATCGAGTTTGATTTTGAAGACTATCCAGAGCTTAACGCCTTCTTTGACGAACAACCGGCTTGGTGGCTTGAACAATTCAATTGGGGAAAAGCTTATCTTGAATATATTGGCAGAAATAAATCTCCACATACATACGACAGATTTAGAAATGAAGTTGAACGTTTCTTACTTTGGTCGTTTCTAGAAAAACAAACACCGATTGATCAATTGCGCAAAGCTGACATTCTTGAATACGCAGACTTTTGTTGGCAGCCGCCAATTAATTGGATTGGTACATCTAACCAAGAACGTTTTAAAGTAGCTGCCGGTTATTCTTCAGCTAATGAACATTGGGCACCATTTAAAGTACAACTTTCAAAAAGCCAATTAAGCAAACTAACCGCAAATGCTCAGACGCTTGACATTAATCAGCTTAAAAAGAAATACCGTCCTTCACAGCAAACTCTCACATCAATGTTCACAGGTATTATTGTTTTCTACAACTACCTAATGAGTGAAGAGTTTTGTTTAGGTAATCCTGCACAAATTGCCAAAAAAGACTGCCGCCACTTTATTACTGACGTACAAGTTAAAGAAGTTAATCGCTTAAGCAGCGCGCAATGGCAATATGTACTTGATGTTGCTGTTGAAATGGCTGATGAAGATGCAGTTTATGAACGGAACTTATTTGTGATTGCTGCTTTGAAAACCTTGTTTTTGCGTATTTCTGAGTTGTCAGAGCGTGCTACTTGGTCACCCATTATGGGACATTTTTGGCTAGACGATGATGATAACTGGTGGCTAAAAGTTTTTGGTAAAGGTAGAAAGCTTAGAGATGTTACCGTGCCTGTTGATTTCTTACCATTTCTTGAGCGATATCGCTTATCGCGTGGGCTTTATGGTTTACCATCGAGTAATGAAAATACAGTACTGGTTGAGAAAATTCGTGGTCAAGGCGGTATGACAGCTCGACATTTACGCCGCATTGTACAAGCTGTATTTGATCAAGCTTACGATAAAATGCGCCAATATGAAGGTGAAAATAAAGCAATGCGATTAAAAGAAGCCACAACTCACTGGTTAAGGCATACAGGTGCTAGTATGGAAATTGAACGAGGCCGCGAACTTAAAGATGTTTCTGAAGACTTAGGCCACGCCAGTATGGCGACAACCGATACCGTTTATGTGCAAACCGAAAACAAACAACGTGCAGCAAGTGGTAAAAAACGTAAGGTTAATTAATAACTTAATTCCTTTAAAATCCCTTCAAAGACAAGTAAGCCCCCTACTGTTTATCTATATGCACTTGGTTAAAAATAAAGCAGTTACTATTTAAAAGTAACTGCTTTGAAACAAGGTTTTTAAAAACGATTTTTAATCTTGCACTGAGCTCTTTATTATTCGCTTAATTATTCGTTTGGATCTTTAGCGCTAACGCTGGGTCAAGGCGAACATTAAACCAGTTTATTCGCCAGTCTAAATGCGGGCCAGTTGACCTTCCGGTTGAACCTACTGCGGCTACTACATCACCTTGTTTTACTTTATCACCAACTTTTACATAGCTATCGCTTAAGTGTAAAAAGGTCGATGATACGCCGTGGCCATGATCAATAATCATAGTGCCACCTGAGTAAAACATATCGGGGACAGTTAAGGTAACAACACCGTCAGCAGGAGCTTTAACGGGATCTCCTTTGTCACCAGCATAATCTAAACCGTAATGTGGTGTTCTTGGCTCGCCATTATAAAATCGTTGGCTACCATAAACCCCCGTCACTATGCCTTTAATTGGCGCAACAAAACCATCAGCAAAATAGGTTAAATCACTATCCGTTGCCCTCGCCGCTCTAACCTGTGCACTGTCTTTCTTAGCTCGTGCAACAGCTTTCGGGTTGGGCTTCATAATGCTTTTTTTAATACCGTTAATCCGCTGAATTTTGTACTCACGCGTTTTTGGGGTTAGTGTTTTTTGCTCATTAGTGCCATCAGGATTGGTTACTATTAATTGATAACTTGTTTTATCATCTCGGCCAAAGCCAAAAGCGAATTCACCTTGTTCACTCACTTTAAGCATTTTATCGTTTAGCTTCACCATAGCCCCAGGTGTCGCTTGGCCAACAATTAAGCCGCCTTGAATCACTTCGCCTGACAACGTTAATTTTGCTTGAGCCGATAAGCTAACCAAGCTCGTTGTAAGTAACAAAGAAAAAGATTTTGAACCGCTGAACAATTTAAACACTGGCGATAGCTCCTTTACCGACACCTTCATATGCAACCACTCTAATAGTGTCATTTGGATGTTGTGTTTTTAGTTGGCGACCAATATAGTCGGCTAATAGCTCAACTGTTGAATCACAATCAACCACTTCCAGTACATGCGCTTGTACCGCGATATCAAAACGACCTTGAGGGGCCATATAGGCAAAGTATTGGTGATCGGGTTGTAAATTGTCACGCGCAAACACAGATAATTCAATTTCTTCTTCGGTTACTTTATCTTCAATCGAGGCTAAGTAAATGTCGCGCCAACGTTCACACCAGTAGGCCTCTAACTCAGTATCTGCTTGGTCATTTTTGAACAAATTAATTTTTGAGCGGTGGCCGTGTGCTATGCGTTGACAGTTACCATCATGCTTTTTAAGGCCGTGAGTATAGTGATAAAAATCGCTTGGAATGACTTCCGGTCTTAAGTTGATGGAAAGACCTTTTACATTATCCGGTAGCTGCTTTTGAATTACTTCAATCAAGTGTTCAGTAACCGCTTCGATGGTAATTGCTTGGCAGTCTAGTTTAGCAAACGCACAGATTGGCGATTGTAAGAAGTAACTGGCTCGGTTTGAGGTAAAGTCAACAAATTCGTGGCCTTCACGAACATGCGAATCAGTAACGCGTAACTTCTTAGAGCCTGTTGGCAGCAGTAATTTATGGTCAACCGCATCATCGATGATGGCTTTGATTTGTTTTTTCACGACACCAAAATCGAGCACCATGCTCATTTCGTTTAAGTCGCCATCGAGCAACACATCGACAACCCAGCTCTCACCCACAATGCCGCGTTGCTCGCACAGGTATGAAAAATCAATAACCGTTAAGTCGTTAACAAATAATTGCATTCAGTTTTTCCTCAGGTTAAACGAGCAGCGTTTAACCTTTTACCTGCCAAGTCATTTGTTCACCCGCTTTAATCGGTACCACAACATCTGAGCCAAATGCCATTGTCTCTGGTACATCCCATGCAGCTTTTTCAAGCGTGATGGTATCGCTGTTAACCGGCAAACCATAGAAAGTCGGGCCATTTAAACTGGCGAATGCTTCTAGTTGGTCTAACGCATTCTCTTGCTCGAATACTTCGGCATAAAGCTCAATTGCAGCATGTGCGGTGTAAGAACCGGCACAGCCACAGGCACTTTCTTTTGCGTGTTTGGCATGTGGCGCAGAGTCTGTACCTAAGAAAAACTTCTTATTGCCACTGGTGGCTGCTTCTACTAAAGCTTGTTGGTGAATATTACGTTTTAAAATCGGTAAACAGAAAAAATGTGGGCGAATACCACCAACTAGCATATGGTTGCGGTTATAAAGTAA
The DNA here is from genome assembly GCF_053485855.1 of Thalassotalea montiporae. Lineage (NCBI taxonomy): Bacteria > Pseudomonadati > Pseudomonadota > Gammaproteobacteria > Alteromonadales > Colwelliaceae > Thalassotalea > Thalassotalea montiporae. The sequence continues at coordinate 103,497 of NZ_JBQRUO010000004.1, read as the reverse complement.
GTGATGCGCGGTAATAGTGGCACCAACGTTATCACCTGCTGCTTTAACAAATTCAACCGCTTGCTTAGTGGTAATGTGTTCTAGCACGATTTTTAGGTTGGGATGTGCAGCAACAAGCGGCGTTAAGATGGTCTCGATAAATTCAGCTTCACGGTCAAAAATGTCAACATCGTGCGTGGTTACTTCACCATGTACTAACAGTAAGATGCCTTGACGTTCCATTTCCGCTAATACGTCTTTGATGTTAGCAACATCTGTTACGCCAGATGCTGAATTCGTTGTCGCACCTGCTGGGTATAACTTGCACGCAACTACTAAGCCGCTGTTTTTCGCATCAATAATATCTTGCGGTGTGGTGTTGTCAGTTAAATAAAGTACCATTAATGGCTTAAAGCCTTCACGCGGCTGAGCTGCCATAATGCGATCATAATATTCTTGTGCAAGCGCAGCATTGGTGACTGGCGGCACCAAGTTAGGCATGACAATCGCTCGACCAAAGTAGCGGCTAATATCAGTCACTGTGTTAGGCAGCACTTCGCCATCGCGCAAGTGTACATGCCAATCATCTGGTCGAGTAATAGTTAAACTTGTCATTGGTTATCCTTTCGTTTATCGATAATTATTGGAAATAAGTATTAGGCATGGTTACTGCCAACTTTACTGATCGTTTTGATCATTAAGTAACTTCAATAATTGATCTTTTAAATTAGGTGGGACTTTATAAATCGTTAAGCTGTCATTGGCTTGATTATACACGACATCTTGTCCAAAGTGACTACGCTCAAAGCTAACACTAATACCATTACCGAAGCCTGAATATTTGGTCACCTTGTTCACTACTGCTTGATCGTGCGGGAAAGACTCTTCAATTTGATAGTCTTGAGTTTTGCAGAACTCGTAAAAACTATCGCCACCATCACCGTTAGAAACGATTTTATCAATTTCTTTAATTTGTACGTCTTGTGACGATTCTTTTTGCTCTTTGCAGTAGCTAAGCAGTTCTTTACGTGTTTGTTGCTTTTCATCTGCGTCTAACTGATTAACGGCAACATAATCTTCAACAGCTTCAACCAGTGCTTGGGTTTGCGCTTTGGCATTTAAACCTTCTTCACAGCCTAAAAAGTCTAAAAAGAAGTCTGATACTTTACGACCAGCACGACCGCGAATAAAGGTGACATAGCGATCGCCTGACGGATTTTGCTGATAATCAAACAAATCAATACGCGCTGCTAGTTGCAGTTTGTCGGTATCTAAATGTTGGTCGGCAGATATGTTTAATTCGCTATCCACTGAATAATGCTCAGAAATAGGAATTATAGCGGCTATTAAGTAGCGACCGCCCATGTGCTCGTAATGGCTAAGCACTAAGTAGCCAGTTTCGGCTAAGTCATACTTAGTCAGTTCATTTTTCAATAAGTTAGTGGCTTGTTGGCTAAAGCTGTTGAAATCTTGTACATCGCTTAAGTAACTTTCCATGATATCAACAAAGCGCGCTTCATCGCCTTCTGCTGGCATTGATGAAAAATGGCCGTAACCTTTATTGCCTTTTTTATTGTAAATATTATGGAGTGATTCCATAAAGCTTTGAATTTTATTACTAATTGCTAATGATTCTGCGCCGTAGCGAATCTGCACTTCGCCAGTTTCAGCTTGTTTTGAAAGAAAATGCAGCGCGATATTGGAAATTATTAAACTCATAATTGCTGGTCAGTATGATATTGATAAGGCTTTTGATAAACTATGGCGCTTATCACCTTTCAATCTTATCTAGTGATTTAACTAAACCTAAAAACATCGGCTTTATAAGCTGACAAGCTTTAGCAAGCTGATAGTATGCTGTTAAGTAAAGTCGCTAAGTAAAATGTATTTAAGTAAAAAATTATGCCTATTGTATCTAAGTATTCCAACGAACGTGTAGAAAAAATTATCGACAACCTATTAAATGTCTTAATTGAAGAAAAAGCAGGTGCAGATTTGTCGCTAATGTGTTTAGGTAATGTAGTAACCGAAGTACTAACGCAACAAGTGCCTGAAAAACAACGACAAGCCGTAGTTGAAAATTTCACTAAAGCGCTAAGCCAATCGGTTAACACTACAACTAAATAAGAAGAACAAGAGTTACAAAACGTTATGGTGTCGTTTGAATCGAAAACCTACAGCAAGAAGCTATTACATTTAATTAGCTGGGGGCATTGGTTTACCTTTTTTAATATCATTGCGGCGATATTGCTCGCCACGGTTTATGTGGTTAATGAAGCGGCGCCACAAACCTTGGCTGGCCAAGTTTACTTGGTCAGCACTTGGCTCAGTCATATGGCGTTTTTAACCTTTATGACCTTTGTCTTGCTAGTCTTCCCCCTTACCTTACTTATTCCTAAAACCCGATTTATCAGAGCTGCAGCGTCGATTATTTTTACTGCAATGTTGCTGCTATTACTGCTCGACGCCTTTGTTTATAACCGCTTGGGTTACCATATAAATGCGTCTTCAATTGGGCAAATCATTGATTTAATAGGACAAGAAATACAGGATGATAGACGCACTTTTTGGTTTATTAGCCTAGTTTTGACCTTAGTCATACTGACATTTCAATTAACTGTCAGCAATTACGCATGGAAGCACTTAAGCAAATTACAACGCACAGTATTTGCTAAGTTTGTTGTATTTGGCTTAATCGTTGCCTTTTTTACTAGCCATATGATGCATATTTGGGCCGACGCTAACCTTGAATATGATGTATTAAAGCAAGATACCACTTTACCGCTTTCCTACCCAACCACAGCTAAAACATTGCTAACCAAATACGGAATGTTTAATGAAGGCGACTATATAGCGCGTAAAACTAGCCCGTTAGCCTTTAATCAACCAATGCCAAAATACCCAAATATTGGCCAATGTCAGGCGATTGATAACCAGCAATCAACTTTTGTAATACTGAGTAAGGCAACCTTGTCTGAGCAGCAAATTAGTCAGTTTAGCCAACGTTCTACTGCAACGAGTATCAAGCTTTCTCACCATATCGATAACGCAACCTTTGATAATGCATGGTTTAACTTAGTTTATGGTTTACCAACCATTTATCAGCCATCAATCAAGCAGGAAATGGCCGAATCTGTGCTGTTACAAGCGATAAAGCAGCACAACTTGACAACCAGTTTAACGCTAATCACTGAACAGGCATCACCGATGATGCCTTGGTTTGCTGAGCATTTTGATAGTGTTAATGAGCGAGATAATATTGCTTCTCTTATTTTTCCAGAAGAGTTAGCAGAATTTTCGCAAGGCCTACATTTTATCTACTTTGATCAAGAAGGTACTTACCAGCTTGAGTTGTTTATTGATGCCCTGCTACTTGCACAAAAGCAAAAAGCCCAGCAAGACAACATTATTATCAGTTCACTGGGTAATGCTTCTGAGCAAGAGATGTTATCGATAAAGCCAGCGTTAATTTTATGGCCTGAAAAGCGTAAGCAGCAAATCTCACGCTTAACGAGTCAAATGGATATCGCGCCTACATTACTAACGAACTGGTTAAGCTGCCAAGAGCATTCTGAGCAGCTGACCGGCGGCAAAAATGTGTTTAAGTTAAGAGGCGATCGCGTCATAGCCAATACCACTGAAAATGGCATGGTCGTGTTTAACAAGGATAAATCAGTATTAATTGATCAAAATGGCAACTTCCAAAGTTATTCGCGTCAATTAGCCGCGCCGATTTCGGTGCCGTCAGATTTTCCACTAATGATTGATGGCGTCCACTTCATCAAACGTTTTAGTGAAAATCATCAACAGATTCAAAACGTTCAATAAATCATCGGTTGAACCGAGATAACAAGAAATATGGACTTTTGTGATTGCAAAAGTCCATATTATCGTTAATATACAGCCTGTTTCTTGCGATTCTAATCAAGAAATACATACCAAATAATCGGGATATAGCGCAGTCTGGTAGCGCGTGCGTCTGGGGGACGTGAGGTCGCAGGTTCAAGTCCTGCTATCCCGACCATTTCTACATCACGCTATAAAAAATCAAAAAAAATCGGCAAAAAAATCAAATAGCCATTATTATTCCTACTCCATCACTTAAAACTGACATTAAAATCAGGTCTCAACCACTCCTAATAACATATCGTTTATAACCAGATATTTGTGACAATAAAGTGGCGATAATTCAGTATGTTCAACGTACTTCACCAGCTTAAAGTGTCGATTAAATTTACATTTAATAAACTGCAGTTCTTGTTACAACAAATTTTTAAAGGTTAACTCATTGTTTTTATAACTTATTACATTCTAGGCTTAACATTTGCTTAACACTATATTAACACTAGTTCAAAGTTTGGTATTGATTAGTGTCTAAAATACAAGTTATGCAGGAGATTAAAGCTTGAAAAAAATAATAATAGGACTCACCGCGGCCTTTATAACTAGCCAATCGATGGCAGGGGTAATACGCCATGATGTAAACGAGCAAGCCTACCTTGATTTAGCGCAGAATGCACAGTTTGACCCTGTAGGTCGCATGTTTTTTAACAATAGTCAGGGGAGTTTTATCTGCTCTGGAACATTAATTTCTGACCAGTTTGTGTTAACCGCCGCACACTGTTTAGATGATTCGCAAACATCAGACGTAACATTTGATGTTGGTGGTAATCGCTACAACGGCGAGCGCTGGAGAGTTCATCAAAATTGGGACCCACTTGGTTCACTTTTTGACGGTTGGGATATTGCCTTGCTTAAGCTTGATTCAATTGTTAACAATGTTACTGCAGCAAACTTATACACAGGTAATTCTGAGATTGGCCAAGTAGGTACGCATGTTGGATTTGGTGCGTCGGGCGATGGCTTAACAGGCTCTGTACTTCCACCTGGTAACAAGAGAGCCGGTTTAAATGAAATTGATGAGTTTAATCTCGCAGGAGAAGGCCATGATCGCATCTTGTGGAATGATTTTGACGCTCCCCTTGGCATTGACCCGACGCTAAGCCCGTTATTATTGCAAGATCAGGAATATCTTGAGAATCCAATTGCAGCATTTGGAAGAGTCTCAGGTACAGCACTTGATTTAGAATACATTATCGGTGGTGGTGATAGCGGTGGCGGTTACTTTTTAGAAGAGAATGGTCAGTGGTTTGTTGCTGGTGTTCACTCTTTTGGTGCCTCTATCGATGCCGCTACCGATGATACATATGGAGACTTTTCAGGTTCAACTCGAGTGAGCTCTTTTGTAGATTGGATAGGTCGTACTCAGCAGAGCTTAGCAATTCCTGAACCTAATACCGTTATGTTGTTAGCTTTATCACTGTTCGGTTTATCTCGTATTCGACAGAAAAATTAACGATTAATTTACCTAGTATATAAAACCGGCTTAAATTCCGGTTTTTTATTGTCTTTATTCTTTCATATTTTTTACATTAAGAGCTCTTATGTTACCCGCTTGATATGGATAGTTACGTAACCAATAAGGGGCGGCTTTTCCATCTTTTGATTTGTTTGAAAACTTAAGTTCCCTCACTTTTTTCAGAGCAAACTGTGTAAATATCCCCTGCTCTTTTTGCCCTGAGGCTAGTTTAGCTTCTATTACATCACCGTTTTTATTAACTAGCACATCTAAATAGATTGTGATGAATTCTTGTCTTTGAACTAAGTTTTCTGCACCTTGCGTAAATTGAACTGCGTAGCTTGAAAACACTGCTATATAAAAGCTAGTTGCTAAAAGGGCTCTTATTGCTATTCTCATCGGGATATCTTACTCAGCTGCGTTATTTTTAATGTTCATCAGAACATAATGTTTAACTATTAGGCTGCTGCGCAGCGATTACTTTGTTGCGTAACCAGGTATTTGCAGGATCTTGGTCAACATTGCTATGCCAATAGATATGTACGTCCAACGGTGGCAATTCAATTGGCAGTGGCGCGATACTAATGGGTAAAAGTTCACGGTACATTTTGGCCGATTTCTCAGGTATGGTTAGCAACATGTCATTGTTTGCGATAACTCGACACGCCGATAACAAATGTTGGCACCTTAATGCGACTTTTCGCTGTATGCCAAGTCGCCCCAATTCGTAGTCTTCCAAGCTTGGGCCAGAAGTACGTGTAGAAGCAACGACATGCGTTTGACTTAAATACCTTTGCAAGTCCAACTTACCAGTAAAAATTGGATGGTTTTGCCTCGCCACTACCACTAATTTATCTTTGGTTAACTGTTGGTGCACGACATTGCTACTAACAGGCAACAAAATATCAATGGCAATATCAATATCACCACTCGCTAACTTGTTTTCGAGTTCACTTCGCCTCACTCTTTTACTGGTAAAGTTCATATTTGGCGATTCTGTTAGCAGTTGCTCAGCAAATAGCGGTAAATATGAAGCTTCTAACGAGCCATGTAATGATACTGTGCAATATTTGCGAGATGTTGAAGGTTCAAATTTCTGCGCTTGATACACACTGCTTTGCAGTTGATGAAGTGCTTCTCTGACATCGCCAATAACATTTTTTGCAAGCGCTGTTGGCTTCATTTGATTGCCCTGTCGAATAAAGAGCTTATCATCAAATTGTGCTCTCAATTTTGCCAACGAATGACTAACCGCTGGTTGCGAAAGGTTTAAGGCTGAAGCCGCTTTACTGATATTCCCTTCACAGTAGATGGCTTCAAATACCACAAACAAATTTAAATCCATTTTCATCGTAAATCCTCATATCACTTTGCAATGTCTAACGTTGATGTAACTTTGGCACAGTAATGACTAACGCTTTATTTATTCTTAACACGAATATAATAAGATTACTAATATTCATTTGTTTTATTTATGTAGGCTTTTTAAGATGATTTTATAGCGACTAAATACATACATAAGAAATACATGGCTTCACTTTATTTAATCAGACACGGACAAGCTTCATTTGGTGAGCCTGAGTATGATCGTTTATCGCCCAAGGGTCATCAGCAAGGTTTAATGTTAGGTAAGGCATGGCAAACCATGCCAGCTCCGGATTTAGTCTTTACTGGAGAATTGTGCCGTCACCATCAGACCTATGAAGCATTTAATAAGGCATACAGAAATACCGCGCACCAAGAAGTTACCAACCACCAATTAGCAGCGCTTAACGAGTTTGACCATGTTGATATATTGATGCAAAGCGAAAAACAATGGCAAAGCTATCAAGATCTTGTCGATTATTTTTCGTCGTTACCTGATGCCAAGAACAATTTAAAGCAAGTGTTCGATGATGCTTTCACTAAATGGGCACAGGCTGGCAGTACCAGCAACTACCAAGAATCTTGGGGCGTATTCAAACAAAGAGCAAGCACTGCTCTACAACTGATGATTCAAGCGCGAAAAGCTGAACACCACACAATCGTAGCCTTTACCTCTGGCGGTATTATCGCAGCAATAGTTCAACAATTATTAGCACTATCTGATCAACATTGTTTAACGCTAATGAGACAAATCAGAAACACTAGCGTGACCAAAATAGTGTTCTCTGGTGAACGAATTTCATTAGATTACTTTAATAACTATCAACACCTTGAACAGGTAGGTGCAAGTTGGTCTACGCACCGCTGATAGCAAGATAAATGAACTTACAACTAAATTTATTCAACAAAATTAATATAACTAAACTCATACAACCAAATTTATTCAAAAAATAGTAAAACCCAATTAAGCAAAATTAAGGGATATAAAATGAACAACAACTTATTTGACCTATCAGGAAAAGTCGCACTTGTGACTGGCGCTAGTCGCGGCATTGGTGAAAGCATTGCCAAAACGCTTGCCGCTTATGGTGCTCATGTCATCGTATCAAGCCGAAAAATAGACGGTTGTGAAGCTGTTGTCGAAAAAATCACTAGCGAAGGTGGCAGTGCTCAAGCTATCCCGTGTCATATTGGTGATATGGAGCAAATTGAGCAATTGTTCACTGCAATTACCGAGCAGCACGGCAAGTTAGATATTCTAGTTAACAACGCCGCTGCTAATCCTTACTTTGGCCATATTTTAGAAACTGATCTAGGTGCCTATCAAAAAACGGTTGACGTGAATATCCGTGGTTACTTCTTTATGTCAACCAAAGGCGCGCAACTAATGAAAAAAAATGGCGGTGGCGCAATTGTAAACGTCGCGTCAATTAATGGTGTAGTGCCAGGTGATTTCCAAGGTATCTATTCAATTACTAAAGCAGCGGTTATTTCCATGACAAAGGCCTTTGCCAAAGAGTGTGCCACTTTCAATATTCGCGTTAATGCCCTACTACCTGGCGCAACTGACACCAAGTTCGCAGCAACATTAGTGAAAAATCCGAAAATTTTGGAGCAAGCGATGGCACATGTGCCGATGCGCCGCGTTGCCGAACCTGACGAAATGGCCGGCACTGTGTTGTACTTAGTCTCAGATGCTGCCAGCTACACCACAGGCGCAGCTATCAATGTTGATGGCGGTTACTTAATCGGCTAAGAGCTTGATCGGTTAGGAAGTAATTGGCTTAAGGGATTTCTCGAAAGACTCAATGAACAAAAGCTAAGCCAAGTAGCAACAAACGCAAACGCTCGGCTTAGTTAAAAGGATAAGACAATGAATTTTGAATACTCAGAAAAAGTAGAAGGCTTACTCAATCAACTTCGTGCCTTTATGGATGAGTTTGTTTACCCGAATGAAGATTCAATGAACAAGCAAATCGCAGAGCATCAATGGTCTACGCCGCCGCTAATGGAAGAACTTAAGGCCAAAGCCAAAGCACAAGGCTTGTGGAATTTATTTTTACCACTTAACTATGGTGAATACAGCGCGGGTTTAACTAATCTCGAATACGCTCCATTGGCAGAAGAAATGGGGAAAGTTGCATGGGCACCTGAAGTATTTAACTGCGCTGCACCAGATACCGGCAATATGGAAGTGCTCGCCAAATACGGTAGTGAAGCGCAGAAAAAACGTTGGCTAGTGCCTTTACTTGCCGGTGAAATTCGCTCAGCGTTTGCCATGACTGAGCCAGATGTCGCCTCTTCCGATGCCACTAATATTGAAACCCTTATCGAGCGTGATGGCGATGATTATGTCATTACTGGTAAAAAGTTCTATATCAGTGGTGCTTGCCGTCAACAATGCCAAATCATGATTGTTATGGGCAAAACAGACCCAACTAATGACAACCGTTATGTTCAACAGTCGCAAATATTAGTGCCAATGAACACACCTGGCGTTACTGTGGTTAGGCCAATGAAAGTATTTGGCTACAACGATGCGCCCGAAGGCCACGCGGAAGTGATTTTCGATAAGGTACGCGTGCCTGCAGACAACATCATTGCCGGTGAAGGCCGAGGTTTTGAAATCGCTCAAGGCCGTTTAGGGCCAGGTCGAATTCATCACTGTATGCGCTCAGTCGGCGCGGCACAGCGAGCCTTAGATATGATGTGCAAACGCGTTAATGAGCGCACGGTTTTTGGTCAACCGATGAGTAAATTGCAATCGATTCGAGAAGATATTGCAACGTCTGCTTGCCAAGTTGAACAAGCTCGTTTGTTAACCTTAAAAGCCGCACAAAAAATGGATCTAGCGGGCAACAAAGCTGCACAAGATTTAATCGCGATGATCAAAATTGTTGCTCCCAATATGGCACTTGATGTACTCGACCGTGCCATTCAAATTCACGGCGCGCAAGGTGTTTCGCAAGATACTTTCTTAGCCCATATGTACGCTGGCCAACGCACGCTTAGACTGGCAGATGGTCCAGACCAAGTTCATATGATGCAATTAGGTCGAAACCTTGCCGCAAAGCATGCGTTATAACGTAATTTCAACTGAATTTTTGTCAACGAGCAGGAAAACACATGAAGGAAGTTGATCAATTAAACGAGCACGTGTTGTCAGAATACTTAGCGAGTCAGTTAAGTGATTTTAGCGGCTCAATTACGCTAGAAAAATTCGACGGTGGTCAATCAAACCCAACGTTTAAAGTCACTACATCAGAAAAATCTTATGTATTGCGCAAGCAGCCACCGGGTAAGTTATTAAAATCAGCACATGCGGTCGATCGTGAATTTAGAGTAATTAGTGCGTTATATGGTACTGATGTCCCCGTCGCCAAGCCTTATCATTTATGCACCGACACTAGCGTGCTGGGCGAAATGTTCTATTTAATGGAGTTTGTTGAAGGTGATATTTATTGGGATGCATCTCTTAAAAACGTTACTAGCAACGAACAGCGTGCTGGTATCTATGATGCAATGAACAAAACTCTGGCTGCAATTCATAGCGTTAATGTGAATGACATTGGCCTAGGCGACTACGGCAAGCCAGGTAATTACTTTGAACGCCAACTTTCACGTTGGATAGAGCAATACCGCGCAACAGAATTAGAGCGTATTGAAGAAATGGACATGCTCTACGATTGGCTAGCTCAGCATTTACCTGCTGATGATGGACGCGTTGCGCTGGTTCATGGTGACTATCGCCTCGACAACATGATGTTTGCGCCTAATTCTTCCAGCATACTGGCCGTACTTGATTGGGAATTATCTACCTTAGGGCACCCTTTTGCTGATCTCGCCTATCAATGCATGCAGCTCAGATTACCGGGTGGTATGGGCAGTGTTGACGGCCTCGCGAATGTTAATCGCGCTAGTTTAGGTATTCCAAGCGAGCAAGAATATGTAGCGCGTTACTGCCGACGCATGAATATTTCCAATATCGAACATTGGCCATTTTATTTGGCGTTCAGCTTCTTTCGTCTTGCTGCCATAGTGCAAGGCGTAGCAAAGCGTGCAACCTTGGGTAATGCCTCCAATAAAAATGCCATGAAGCTCGGGGCTTATGTTAAACCACTCGCACAAATGGCGCTTGGTGTAACCCGTGAATAGCAAGAAATAAAAGCACAACAAACATAAAGCTCAGAAAAAACGAAAGTCACAATAAAAAACTAAACAAAAATACAACAGGAACAGCACAAGGAGCACAAAATGGATGCAATGTTAGATTTCACCGGAAAAACTGTCTTAGTTACTGGTGCTTCTCAAGGGCTTGGTCAATTACTTTCAGAAGCGCTAGCCAGTCGTGGCGCGAACTTAGTGATTGGCGATATCAAAGAAGCAGAGTTAAAAGCCGTTGAGCAATCAATGAGTGACAAAGGCTACTCGGTAGCTGCACTTGCAGGTGATGTCTCGCAAGATAGCTATTGCCAAAACCTAGCACAATTGGCCGCTGAGAAGTTTGGCAGCTTAGATATTGCCGTTAATAATGCCGGCATCGCACCAGCCCTTAGCCCGCTGCATCAAACTGACGAAGCGACGATGGACAAGCAATTTGCGGTCAACGTTAAAGGCGTACAATTTGGTATGAAGCATCAAATTCCATTGATGCTCAGTCAAGGTGGTGGCGTTATTTTAAATGTTAGCTCACTTGCAGGTCTAGGCGGCGCGCCAGGTGTATCTTCTTATGCGGCGGCCAAACACGCCGTTATTGGGTTAACCAAAACAGCGGCTGCTGAGTATGGTCGTTACAACATTCGTGTTAATGCCGCCTGCCCTTTCTTTACGTTAACCAATATGGTCACTGATATGTCAGACGATGAAGATCGTAAAAAAATGGCTAGAGGTGCACCAATGAAACGTCTTGCAGAGCCGCAAGAAGTGGTCGCGACTATGCTGTTAATGCTGTCACCAGCAAATACCTACATGACAGGACAAAGCATTGCCATTGATGGCGGCGTAACTGCGCTTTAGTTGAGCCCTGAAATTGAGCCCTGAAATTAGGTGTTGTAATTAAAAGTTTAACTCTTATGGCCACAGCCAACTCAATCATCTTAGGCCAAGTATCTAGTTAAACAAATAGAGATAAAGGCGAAGACAAAGAGAAAGATAATGAATACCAAAATGCTAAATGAGCGTGAAATTGAATTTTTACTTTACGAGCTGTTTGATACTGATGCTTTGTTTGATCGAAGCCGGTATCAAGATCATGATCGCACCACCTTTAAAGAAGTGATTCAAACCGCAAAAAATGTGGCAGAAAAGCACTTTTTGCCACTGCGTCATACCCTAGATAACCAGCAGCCAACCTTCGATGGCGAAAAAGTGCATATCATTCCGGAATTAAAACCTGCACTCGACGCCCTAAATGAATCAGGTTTACCTTCTGCAACCGCCGATTATGAATTCAATGGCATGCAACTACCACCGATTGTCGCCAATCTTGCTGGCGTTTATCTCACTATCGCCGGTGGTACAGCGCTTGGCTACAGCATGCTCACCACGGCAAATGCCAATTTATTGCAAGCGCATGGCAGTGATGAGCTGATAGAAAAATGGGTTAAGCCACTACGAGATGGCCGTTTTGCTGGCACAATGGCGATGACTGAGCCCGACGCTGGCTCTGGGCTTGCCGATTTAACCACAAGTGCAGTAAAAGCTGATGATGGTAGCTATCGCATTACCGGAAACAAAATTTATATCTCAGGTGGCGATCACAACTTAAGCGAAAACATTGTTCATTTAGTGTTGGCAAGAGTAAAAGGCGCACCTAAAGGTGTTAAGGGCATTTCCCTGTTTGTTGTGCCTAAGTATTTAGTTAACAATGATGGCAGCCTAGGCGATAGAAACGATGTAGCCCTTGCGGGTTTATTCCATAAAATGGGCGGTCGTGCTCAAACCTCTACCGCGCTGAGCTTTGGGGAAAAAGGTGGCGCAATTGGCTATTTGGTCGGTGAAGAAAATCACGGCCTTGCTTATATGTTCCATATGATGAACGAAGCACGGATTATGGTTGGCACCAGTGGCGCAGCACTTGCCATGGGCGGTTATCAATACTCGCTTGAGTACGCTAAAAACAGACCACAAGGTAGACTGCCATCGTGCAAAGATCCTTTATCTCCGCCCGTTAATATTATTGAACATGCCGATGTTAAACGCATGCTACTCGCGCAAAAAGCCTACGCCGAAGGCGCACTTGCACTAGTAATGTTAGGTAGCCAGTTATCAGATGATGAAAAAACTGCACAAACTAAAGAGCAACGTGCTTATGCCCACACTCTGCTTGATTTACTAACGCCAGTCATTAAAACCTGGCCATCAGAATATGGCACTAAGGCCAATGATTTTGCCATTCAAGTGCTTGGCGGTGCGGGTTATGTGAACGAACACCCCATTGAAATGTTCTATCGTGATAATCGTCTAAATCCAATTCATGAAGGGACTACGGGCATCCAATCATTGGATTTGTTGGCGCGTAAAGTGCCGATGGGCAGTATGCAAGGCTATCAAGCATTAATGGCTGAAATTAACGACACCATTAAAGACGCAAGATCATACGAAGCCTTAACTGAGTATTCTCAGCGACTAGGCAGTGCTGTCGCAACGTTAAACCTCACTACAGACAAACTACTGACAGCAATGGGCAATAGCAGCACTGAAGGTGCTGCAAGTATTGATCAAGTGCTTGCTAACTCTGTGCATTACTTATCGATGTTTGGCCATGTTGTTGTTGCTTGGTTGTGGTTAAAACAAGCGAAAATTGCCGCAACCGCCCTGCCCAACGCTAATCATGAAAGTGAACAGCACTTCTATCAGGGTAAATTACAGGCGGCGCAGTATTTTTACCGTTATGAGTTAACGCAAATTCAACAATGGGCAAGCTTGCTGAATGAGCTTGATGATACTTGCCACCAAATGCAGGCTAACTGGTTTTAACGAGTTTCAACTGAACAAGTTAACACTGGTACTCAAATAGAGACAAGATAAGGAATTCAGATGACAACATCAGATATAGCAGCGTCAAATGAAGCGAAAGCCGTAGTAGAAAAGGAACCAGCTAGTAGCGCAGCTAAACAGCCCGTTCCAGTGGAAGAAATCGCCAGTTATGTTGGATACAGAGCCAATCCGACTGAGTGGCACCAAGTTACTCAAGCGCAAATTGATCAATTTGCCGATTGCACACTTGACCATCAATTTATTCATATTGACCCTGAAAAAGCGAAAAATACCCCATTTGGCAGCACGATTGCACACGGTTTTTTAACCTTGTCTTTACTCTCTCACTTTGCCGAGCAGTTTAGCATCTCCATCGAAGGCGCCTATATGGGGATCAACTCGGGTTTCGATAAAATCCGTTTTCTCCAGCCGGTTAAAGTTGGCAGTAAGATTCGAGCCCATGCAACCATTGAAAGCATAGACGAAACTAAGCCGGGACAATATCGAGTTAAAACCAATGTTTCTGTTGAAATTGAAGGCGTTGATACGCCTGCATTGATAGCTGAGTGGATAGGCATCCAATTAGTCAAATAACCCACGCTATCTTTCATAATTCAGACAACAACTAATAATTTTAAGGCAAGGAAAAGAAGAATGAGCATAGAGTTTAAAGGCAAAGTCGCTATTGTCACTGGCGCAGGAAACGGTTTGGGTAAATCTCACGCCTTAGCACTGGCCAAACGCGGTGCCAAAGTCGTGGTAAATGATTTAGGTGGTGCACGCGATGGCAGTGGCGGTTCATCGGCGGCATCAGAACAAGTTGTGCAAGAAATCATTGCCGCAGGTGGCGAAGCGATGAGCCATGGCGCTAACGTCGCTGACTTTGCGCAAGTGCAAGATATGGTGCAACAAGCCATGGATAAATGGGGACGCGTTGATATTTTGGTAAACAATGCCGGCATCTTGCGCGATAAATCATTCGCAAAAATGTCGCTTGATGATTTCAAATTAGTCATGGATGTTCATTTAATGGGCTCAGTAAATTGTACCAAGGCAGTATGGGACATTATGCGCGAGCAAAATTACGGTCGCATCGTAATGACTACTTCTTCTAGCGGCATGTATGGCAATTTCGGTCAAACCAACTATGGCGCTGCAAAAATGGCAGTACTTGGTTTGATGAACACCTTAGTGCTGGAGGGCGCTAAACATAACATTCGCGTTAATGCACTTGCGCCAACCGCAGGAACACGTATGACCGAAGATCTTATGCCTGAAAACATACTTGGCATGCTCGCTCCTGAATATGTAACCCCTGGCCTACTCACCTTATGCGATGATGACGCGCCCAATCGCACTATTTTATCTGCGGGGGCTGGTGGCTATGCAACTGCCACAATATACGAAACCGACGGTATTTTCTTATCGCCAGAAGAACAATCTCCTGAAGCTATTCGAGAACAATGGCAAGCGGTAACCGCACCTGATAATCAGCAAGCATTAGAGTCTGGTGTTAAGCAATCAGAAAAATTCCTAACAAAAGCAATGGCGGCAATGCAGCCAAGCTAAGAACCTGCTTACCAATACACGCAAATGTTAACCGGACAAGCTTAAGGAGAAGAACATGACTTCAACGACTAGAGAAGCCGTTATTGTATCTGTTGCCAGAACACCGATCGCAAAAGCGTATAGAGGAGCTTTTAACGATCTTACTTCGCCATCGCTAGCAGCAATCGCTATTAACGCGGCATTAGACAAAGCGGGCGTAAATGGCGAGGAAGTAGACGATTGTATTTTTGGTGCTGCGATGCAGCAAGGTAGCCAAAGTATGAACTTTGGTCGTCAAGCAGCAATGGCCGCCAAGTTGCCGGTTTCAGTTCCTGGCATGACCATAGACCGCCAGTGTGCCTCTGGTCTGATGGCCGTTGCCAGCGCTGCCAATCATATTGTTGGTGATGGTGCTAATGTAGTTGTAGCAGGCGGCTGTGAGTCCATCACGCTAGTACAAAATGAACACATGAACATGCACCGCGCGGTTGATGCTCAAGTTAAAGAGTACGCACCAGCCATTTACATGCCCATGTTAGACACTGCTGAAGTCGTTGCTAGCCGTTATAACATTTCCAGACAAGCACAAGATGAATATGCCTTACTTTCTCAGCAGCGCACCGCCGCCGCACAAGAAGCAGGCTTGTTCGATGATGAAATTGTGCCGGTTACCGCGACTAAGCTAGTGCAAGATAAGGTAACCGGTGATATTTCAAAGCAAGAAGTTACCCTAACGCTCGATGAAGGTAATCGCCCTGACACCACGCTAGAGGGCTTGTCTGGTGTTAGAACAGTGAAAGAAGGTGGCTACATTACTGGCGGCAATGCTTCACAGCTTTCTGACGGTGCGGCAGCGCTAGTGTTGATGGAAAAATCCGTTGCCGAACAAAAAGGGTTAGCGCCACTTGGCGTATATCGCGGTATGGCCGTTGCTGGCTGTGAGCCTGATGAAATGGGTATCGGGCCAATTTACGCTGTGCCTAAACTGCTGGAACGTCACAACCTGACCATTGATGACATAGGGTTATGGGAACTTAATGAAGCGTTTGCCGTACAAGTGCTTTACTGCGCTGATCACTTAGGTATCGACAAAGCGAAACTCAACGTTAATGGCGGCGCAATTTCTATTGGCCACCCTTACGGCATGAGTGGCGCTCGTATGGTGATGCACGCTTTACTAGAAGGTAAACGCCGAGGCATAAAATATGTAGTGATCACTATGTGCATCGGCGGCGGTCAAGGTGCAGCCGGACTTTTTGAAGTGTTATAAATAACGTTATTTAGCTACAAAGTTAACGTAAAAATGCCTAATATAGACAGTGTCTAGTTTGCTAGACACTGTCTATATTAAATAAAAACTAAAAAAATAATAACAACAATAAATATAAAAATTACAACAATCGTTTGATAGAGGATAAGCAATGGAAAAAGTGTGGCTAGAAAAAAGCTACCCACCGGGGGTGCCTTTTGAAATCAATCCTGACAAGTACACTTCATTGGTTGAAATGTTTGAAACTTATACCAACCAATACCGCGACAACACGGCATTCATTAACATGGATGCCAGCATCACCTACCAAGAATTAGCCGACCAAGCCAGAGCATTTGCCGCCTATTTACAAACCAAATGGAATCTAAAACCCGGTGACAAGTTTGCCATTATGATGCCTAACTGTTTGCAGTATCCCGTTGCCTTGTTCGGCGGTTTATTAGCAGGTTTAACGATTGTTAATGTAAACCCGCTTTACACGGCTCGTGAGTTAGAGCACCTGTTGATAGATTCTGACGCCAAAGGCATATTGATCATTGAAAACTTTGCTCATACGCTTGGCCAGATAGTTGATAAAACCAAGGTCGAACATGTCATCGTAACTGGCCTAGGCGATCGTTTAGGTGGTTTAAAAGGCTTTATGGTTAATGCGGTTGTTAAGCATATTAAAAAGATGGTGCCGAAATACCATTTACCTAACGCCGTTAAATTTAACCATGTGATTTCGGTCGGCCAAAATACCCAATTCACACCGGTAGCGGTTAAACCAACAGACCTTGCCTTTTTACAATACACTGGCGGTACAACAGGTCCATCTAAAGGCGTGATGCTAACACATCGTAATATGGTGGCGAACTTAGAACAGTCAAAAGCGATGACGACACCAGTTTTCGAACCCAACCAAGAAATTATGGTGACTGCCCTTCCGCTTTATCACATCTTTGCGCTTAACTCGAATTGCCTGTGTTTTATTGCCTACGGTGGTACCAACTTATTAATCACTAACCCGAAAGATATGCCGGGTTTTGTCAAAGAGTTAGCAAAGTACCGCTTTACTGCAATTACGGGTGTTAACACCCTATTCAACGGCCTGATCCATACCCCAGGTTTTGATAAACTAGATTTTTCTGGGTTAAAAGTTGCGTTAGGCGGCGGCATGGCTGTGCAACGCCCGGTTGCTGAACAATGGCAGGAAATTACAGGTGTTCGCTTGCTCGAAGGTTATGGCCTAACTGAATGTTGTCCTATGGTGACTATTAGTCCCTACAACCAAACTGAATTTAACGGCTCGATTGGCTTACCCGCCGCATCAACTGACATTCGACTGGTTGATGATCAAGGCACCGATGTAGGCATTAATGAACCCGGAGAGCTTTGGGTGAAAGGGCCACAAGTGATGAAAGGTTATTTAAACCGCCCTGACGCTACTGCTGAGGCCATTGAAGACGGATGGTTTAAAACTGGCGATATCGCCACTATGGATGAAGACGGCTATTTCCGCATTGTCGATCGTAAAAAAGACATGATCATTGTCTCTGGCTTTAACGTTTACCCTAACGAGCTAGAAGAAGTAATGGCGATGCACAGTGGCGTATTGGAAGCAGCGGCAATTGGCATACCGTGTACCGTTACGGGCGAAAAAATTCGCATTTATATTGTGAAAAAACAAGCCGATTTAACCGAAGAATCACTTATCGCCCATGCCCGTGAAAATTTAACAAAATATAAAGTACCCAAAGAAATTGTCTTCATTGATGAAATGCCAAAATCAAATGTTGGCAAAATTTTACGGAAAGATTTACGTACGCTAGCTGCAACTAAAGCTGCTGCTTAGTAAAAAGAGTTTATCAAAGGAGAGTTATGATTCAGCTATACGCTGGCACAAGTGCCCTAGAAACAATTAAAGCCGAAGGTTTTCACCAATCTTTGTTTACCGGTTTCTTGGGCGCAAGTGGCGGCCCCAAATGGTTTACCCTATACGGATTAGATAAATACCTGTTTGGTGAATTTTTCAAAGCAAGGAACCAGCCGCTAAACATTATGGGCTCTAGTGCTGGCGCATTTAGAGCCGCATGTTTTGGCCAATCTGACCCTGTTGCAGCCATTACGCGTTTAGCAACCGATTATTCGCAAACGGTGTATGCCTCCAAGAAACCGACTGCGGCAGAAATTACAGAAACAGGCCGCATCCTGTTAGACAAAGTGTTGGGTAAAAACGGCGTTAACGAAATTATTAGCAACCCTATTAGAAAAGCACACTTTGTTGTCGCTAAATCTAACGGCTTTGTCGCTAGTGAAAACAAATTAACGCAAGGCGCAGGGTTACTTAGTAGCTTTGTTCGTAACCGTATGAACAGGCAGTTACTGCGCAGCCAATATGAACGTTACATATTTCAGCCGTCAAGCAGTGATATGACCATTAGCGACCCTGACGAATTTACCACGCACATCACCTACCTGACGCCAAACAATCTTAAGCAAGCGCTATTGGCTTCAGGCTCTATTCCTATGGTAATGCAAGGAATTGCTGATATTCCCGACTGCCCACCGGGGATGTACCGCGACGGCGGCATTGTCGACTATCACTTTGATATTAAAATTCACAACCCAGGATTAGTGCTTTACCCACATTTCAGTCAAACACTGCGTGCTGGCTGGTTTGACAAAAGTTTATCACGCCCGATTCGAGCGCAGAATTACGACAACATTGTCGTGATCTGTCCAACACAAGCATTTGTTGAATCTTTACCACTGAAAAAAATACCTGATCGCAAGGATTTTACGGAATTAGACAGCCAAACCCGCATCAAAATTTGGCAACAAGTACTCAGTCAAAGTGAGCAACTTGCTGAGGGCTTGCACGAACTGATTCAGACACAAAACCTAGATAAAGTTAAGCCGATTTCGCAGTTAGCGATGCACTAAATTTGCAGTTTCTAGCCGACAACTAATTAACACCAAACAAATGCCTAATAAACACCTAAAAAATAGCTAATTACAACAACAGTGATACCAAGGAATAGACATGGAACAAAACACCTATACCGCAATAAAGCTCATCGCTAGACCAACAGGTGGCCCAATTACACAAGACTTGTTTGACGTAGTGCAATTGCCAAAACCAGTGCTTGAAGATGGTGAAATTTTAATTCAACAAACCTACACCTCACTTGATCCTGCGATGTTTGGCTGGATGAGTCCTGACACCAACAGCTATATTCCGCCTGTTGCACTAGGTGATGTGATGCGAAGTGGTGGTATTGGCAAAGTGATAGAAAGTAAACATCCAAGCTTTCAAGTTGGCGATCGCGTTACGGGCTTATTGGGTTGGGCAGAGCTCATAAAATCAGATGGCAAAGGCATTAATAAAGTTGAAAACGACCTACCCGATGAAGCGATATTGTCGATTTTTGCCCTACCCGGCTTAACCGCAACGCAAGGCTTATACGCAATTGGTAAACCTCAAAAAGGCGAAACTATAGTTGTTACCGGTGCCGCGGGTTCTGTGGGCTCGCTTGTAGGTCAGCTAGCTAAAGCTGATGGCCTTAACGTTATCGGTGTTGTTGGTAGTGAAGACAAAGCCAAATGGATCACACAAGAGTTAGGTTTTGATGGCGCCATTAATTACAAAACGGATGATTTAGGGGCGAAACTAGATGAACTTGCACCTAATGGTATTGATGTATTTTTTGAAAATACTGGTGGGCCGATTCAAGAAAAAGTCTACTATCGTATGAATGTGCATGGCCGAATCGCCGTATGTGGCATGATTGCCGACTATGCAACGATGACACCACCGCCTGGCCCTAACTGGATCCAAATGATCAAAAAGCGCTTAACGGTACAAGGTTTTGCAATGCCCGATCATTATGGTGAAATTCCACAGCTATTCCAAAAATTAGCGCCTTACGTAATGCAAGGTAAAATAAAATATCGCGCTCATGTCCTTGACGGCCTGCCGTCTGCTATTGAAGGGTTAAATCTATTTTTTACCGGCGGTAACAAAGGTAAGCTAATGGTTAAGCTGTAAACACTAATCAAATTAATCCCAAAGAACGAAACTAGAACCAGAACAAGAACTGTAACTAGAATAAATAGTAGAACAACAAAGGAAAACACAATGAAATTTGGGCACACATTTCTCAAAACGGCAATGGCAGGTATGCTAAGTACCGCAGCTTTACTAGGCTCGTTAAATGCCTACGCTGACCACAAGGCAGATCATAAACACCAACAAACGCAATTAACATTCGATGAGAGCAGTTTTAGTTGTTTGGCAAAGATGACACCAGTGCGCGGTTTTTTCGTAGATAATTTACTCCCCAACAAATTAAAAGACACCGTCGCAATTGCCGAACAAGGCCAAGGTACATACCCAGCGGGCTCTGTTGTTCAGTTAGTACCTAGTGAAGTGATGATAAAACACCCCAAAGGTACCAACCCGACAACCAATGACTGGGAGTTTATCGAGCTAGCCGTTTCTGCCGACGGTAACAAGTTTACCGCTCGCGGATTTGACGACGTTAAAAATAAATTTGGTGGTAATTGCTTAGATTGCCACAAAAAAGCGAAACCAGAATTTGATTTAATATGTGAAACCGGACATGGCTGTGACCCAATACCAATCACTCGCCCAATGATAGATGTGATTCAAAAAACTGACCCAAGATGTAAAGACAAGCCACAACTTACCGCTGACGAGCTAGTCATTTTAAAACAATTAAAAGCCATGCTCGGCGGAGCATAGCAACACGGTTAAGTCTGAGCCCAGCGATAAGCTGGGCTTTTTAATTTGTTATTCCTTTAGTGTACGTACCTTAGCTAAATTAGTCTTAGCCGTGCGCTAGTACTGGTAGACAAAGCCAATGCTGGCATCGGTTTTACCACTGAGTAAACTCAAATAGCAATCGTTAAGTTGTTCAAAATTGGTGATTTCTTGAACCTTGATATGCTGCTTTATTTCGTCGATAAATAGATTCATTGATTGTGCTATTTGCACAGTAAGTTGCGCGCCGCCAATGGTTTTACTTTTTACCTTTATTTGTGCTGGTGCAAAAAACATTTCTGGCTTAGCCCCGGGTAAAATGGCGTTATGCTCAGTGTTTGTTGATAGATCTTCAATATGTGTCGCGCCAACACTGCAAGAATAGACTAAGTTCTCAGCAAAATGGTTATGCACGCTCGCCAACACTTGCTGGCTGCCGGCCATATCAACAAAAATACTGGCTTTGCGATTGTCTAGTTTGGCTATTTCATCATAACTAATCACTTCATCGTATAGGCCAGTCGATGTCACAAACTCTACCCGTGACGATGACGTTAATCCAAGCAGTTTAACTGCTTTACCGTTGGCACGCTGACGACTGGCAAACGCAAGTGCCATGCTTGTTTTACTCGATGCGCTCGAAATAACATACTGACTTGCACCAAAGAAGTTATGATCGGTCATAAAATCATCAATAAGCCATGACGTTGTGTACAAGCCTTTCACTAGTAATTGATAAGGCTCTGTCGACTCGTTATAAAAAGGATTCTTGGCTACTCGCTCGTAGTTAGCGTAAACACTAGAAAGCTGGTGCCGGTGCTGCACTGTGTCACTAAAGCCAAACGGCGTGATTTGGCCAGCTTGGATCACAAGTGACTGCGTCATCGGAAAAAAACCAAAAACTCGTTCACCTACGACTATTTCATCATGATTCGACTCAACCACTGTGGCAAAGGCCATCACCGGTATTCTGCCCCATTTCTCCTGTTCTTCGCCTGCGGGAAAAAATCGCCAATAACCCAATAGCTCGCCTGCAACCCCATAAGTCACGTTGTTTGCTGTTAACGCAAATTTATCAACGGCTAACCGAATTTGTCCTGATTGCAACGTTAATTTAGGTTCAGAAACAACACGCGTATTTGCAAGATTTAGCTTGTTTATTTCTAAGACTGATTGTTGCTGTTGAGTATCCATAAAAACATTATCCTTTTGGTATTTTTTCTATCTCTCTGTTTTTAACCGACTGTTAGCATTGAGCTGTGTTTGTCACAAAATCACCAATCGCTTGAGTTATCGCGTCTGGCTGTTCATGCTGTAACCAATGGCTATTGTCAGGGAATTGCTTAATCGTTAAGTCTTGTACATAGTCTTCTAAGCCGTCTAGGCACTCGATAACAAATGCTTGGTCTTGTGCTCCCCAAAGCACCAGCGTCGGTACTTTTATCAATATTTTAGGGATAGTAATTGCTTCTAATGCCGTTAATGGTGATTCAGCTTTATCGGTTGAAGCGGCTTGGGATTGCGTATTGTTATTTCTGGTACGAGCTGCGAGCTGAGGCATAGCCCTGTAGTATTGCAACATACCGTTAATCCCGCCGGGTCGTTGCCAAACCGCTAAATATTCACTTCTTAACTGATCTGTGGCGAGATCTTTTGCAAGTCCCTTCATAATTTGATCAAACAAGTAGCTAAATTGGTTTTCGGATAACAAGTTTTCGGCTTGAGGAGAGATAAGTTGGTGGATGTAGCCACTACGCAAGCGTTGCTCGGCATTGTATTTCATCTCTCTGGTAAATGTGCTCGGGTGTGCGGCATTTAAAATAACAAGCTTTTTCACTAGCTGTTGATTAAAGGCCACAAGTGGCCAAGCAATGGCACCGCCCCAGTCATGGGCAACAAGATAAACCGGCTGGTTATGCGACACTTGCGCGATAAATTCGCTTAACACCTTAACCAAGCTTTCTATTTTATAAAAAGCGTTATCACTCGGTTTATCACTAAGGTTATAGCCGGGTAAATCAGGCGCAATCGTATGATATGACTTGCCGAGTACAACTAGCTGATGTCGCCACGTTCCCCAATACTCTGGAAAGCCATGCAGAAAAACGATAACACCGTTGTCGCTATTTTGAACGCCACATTGCGAATAGTGTATTTTTAGTCCGGAGACGTTTGCATAGCTATGTTTAATTTCGGTATTCTGTGATTGTTCAACCGCACTGTTCTTCATTTGTTATCTGCTATGTTTATTCTTGTAAATAATGGCGGTTTATCGTCTATGCGGATTAACTAAGTAAAAAACTGAACCGCATCGTCAGTGCTAGCGCGATCTGTTCTTGCTTGATTTGCATTTGCATCAGCTTTTGCATAGCCAAAAGACATACCAAATAAAATGCCTCGCTCTTGGGGTATTCCCAGCAGTTCTTTTACAGGGTCTGGGAACTGCCCTAACGCGCCTTGCATACAGTTTTGAATACCGTGCTCAGCAAGAATTAACGACAGCGTTTGTGCATAAATACCTAAATCAACCGCCCCCATAATATCTAGATATTTGTCCATGGTGAAAAACGCTGCATGTGGTGCACCGAAAAACTGCCAATTGTTTGCCATCGCCATTTGGCGTGCTTTTTTATCCTCGCGCGCAATTCCTAGCGCTGAATACAACGCATTAGCAGAGCCAAATTGACGTTCGCGATGTATGCCTTGATATTGTGGCATCCAGTTAAACTCTGGATTGGGTTTGGCGCCACTCATTAACGTAGTCATAAATTTATCGCGCAGTGTCGCCAATGTATTACCGGAAACGACACATACCTGCCATGGCTGAACATTGCAGTTAGACGGTGCCTGCTGTGCTTTGGTAAAAATTTGTTGAAGTAATTCACTGTTGACAGGCGTGCTTTCAAACGCTCTAACTGAATATCGATTTGCTAAAATATCGCTTACACTGGTAATGTCTGACATCTTTTTTCCTTTTTTCTTTTTTTACTATGCGCTTCTGTTTTACTTATAACGGTCTAAATAACTGACTAATAAAGTAACGGATCAATAACGTTTATAACACACTGTTTTCTATTCTATTCACTATAAATAAAAAATGGCGTGGCTCAATAATTGATAAAATAATTAATATTAAGCAACACACCATATCGATCATGCTTGTAAGCACTTTTGTAAACTTTGAGGCAATAGTTAAACGGTTTTAGAGATCAAGCGATAAAAGACGCTGGGGACTTCTTTTACCCCCTGCATCTCTAAAACCGAGCCCTTAAAACCGTTTTTTCAAAGTGATACCGTATGTTGCAGGCTCTGATACATAGGCATTTAATTTGCCATCTTGAATCGGTACATTAAAATTCGTTCGATTAATGTATTCCTCATCCAGAATATTTCTGCCCCAAAGTATTACGTCTAGATCTAATTCCTCAAATTTGACAAATATGCGTGCATTCAACAAATTGTAAGCATCTTGTTCTGCATACGGGTCGTTACTCGCATCAAGCACCATATCACCTGTATGGCTATAATCAGCTTGAATATACGAATAAATACCGTCAGCTAAGTTAAACTCTTTTTTAATGCTTAAAATTGCAAAGTCTTCTGGTTCGCCGCCAGGTCTGTCACCTGTTCGGTTACAGAAAGGGTTTGGATTCGCGGGATCTGTGCTTTCTTGCCCAGGGTCAACAATACCTGTGTGCCATGTAAAAGCATTCCAACAGTTACCGCGTTCAAAACTTTTATATTCTGAATTGACCAGCGCATATGCGAAATTAACCTCAATGCTTTCGGTTGGATACCAAGTTGCCTCTAGCTCAAAACCAGATATTTCATAGTCACCCGCATTTTGCAGGTTAAATCCGTTACCGGTAAATGTATTGGCTTGGAAATCGTCAACTGTTGTGTAATGAGCAGCTGCATTGATTCGCAAATCTTGATTGGCAAAATCTTTCTTTAAGCCAATTTCTATCGACTCTGAGGTCTCTGCCTCAAAAATGGGATCAAAACCTGGCGCAATGCGGTCAGTGTTAGTGCCGCCTGACTTGTAGCCTGTACCATAAGACACATAAGCCATAGAGTACTTATCAAATTGATAACTTAGCTTAACCGTGCCCGTAAATTGGACATCATCAAGGGTTTCGATAATATCTTCACGGGTAGATGTTGTCGGCCCTAATGCTTGAAATCCCCAACCCGGCGTTTGAAATGGCACAAAAGCTTGTAGCGCTGCCTGCCCCTGTGGTGAAGTAATATCAATTTGCCCTGCACCAATTCCTTGTAATATTGCAGCAGCAACACCTGCCCCATAAATAAGCGTGCCAGGTACTATAGTGGCAGGATCGCTCGGGTCGCCAATGCTATTGAAGAAAGGTACAAAACTTGAGCCATCAGAGAAGTTCTCACTAAACACTGTGGACAAATCTTTACTTTCATCCGTGTACCTAACACCGGCTGTGAGCGTAAGTTTGTCGGTTAGTGAAAAGTCGAACTGGGTAAATACGGCGTAACTTTCATGTTCTTGGGTGGCAACATGATCAAAACCTACGCCTCCGGGCGCTGCTTGAGCTGTTGGCGCAATTAAGCCACCTGTCGCTGCACTGAGTTGGTCAATACCATTTAACAAAGGATCTAATGCCCCTTGAAAATTCGCCATGAAAAACGTGTTAAATAAATCGTCGGTATATAAGCTGTAGTTTAGGTCAATGTCTTGTGTGAAGTAGTAAAAACCTAAAATATAATCAAGTGAGTCACCCGAGTACGTCAGGCGTAGTTCCTGAGAGAATGAATCTTGCTCAGCATCATTGATGGTGCCGAATAAATCAGCATCGGTAAAATCACTATCAATATTGTCATAGGCTTCAAAGCTGCGATATGCAGAAATAGCCGTTAGAGTATATTGATCGTTTAGATCCCAGTTTATTTCCGCCGACAACCCCTTATCAGTCATTTGCGATTCAGGCAGGAAGGAAACCGCAACTTGGCGATCATAAAATTGATCATCGCGAAATACCGTTGCATTAAACGGCGGCTGGCTCAAAAAAGCATCACTGCCGAATTTTCCTGGTATTTCACGCGCCTGAAAATTAGACACTTGCGTTGGTGCCGCGCAGCAAATTTCATCGATTTCCCCTTGATCAGCGATAATGCGAAGTTCAAAGGAGTCACTTGGGGTAAACAGCATTTGTAAACGTGCGCCCCAGCGATCGCGATCGTTTAAAATATTGTCACCTAAATTAACATCATCAACAATGCCATCTCGCTGACTAGTAAAACCAGTGACACGAAATGCGAGAATATCGTCAATTGCCGACAACGACATGGCACCAGCAACATTCAGTAAACCAAAATTACCAGCGGTTAATTCAACAAAACCATCATCACCATCGTGACTCGGTTTCACTGTGCGCACTAACACCGCACCTGAAGGTGTATTTTTACCAAATAAAGTACCCTGCGGGCCGCGCAGCACCTCAATACCTTCGACATCGATAAGGTTATTGATCATCGAGTTTTGACGAGCGCGATAAACGCCATCAACATATAAACCGACCGATGACTCTAACCCGTAGTTTTGTGACGAAGTACCAACACCGCGAATAGAAAAGCTAGATTGAGTGGCATTTTGTGCTTGAAACGCCCCCAGCCCTGGCACAGATTTTTGTAAATCGAACAGATCTTTAATAACAGCCTCTGCCATTTCCTCACCGCTAAAGGCCGTCATCGCAATAGGTACTTCTTGTTGATTTTGTACTCGTTTTTGTGCAGTTACGGTAATACGCTCTAGAAAAGACTCATCCACTGTTTGTTGTTCTGACTGAGCCTGTTGAGCAATTATACTGGGCGACGTCAAATACGCTGACGCCATCACAGCCAACGCAATTTTATTGCGCTTGAACTGACTTGTTTTCATGTGCTTCTCCCCAAAAGCAATTAGCAAATTATTATTGTTATTAGCAGCCGTTTACGGCCTTATTTTTATTGTTTTCAATTGCTAATTTGTTAAGTGGTCGAGCCAGTGTCAACTATTCAAATAGAGCGCAAACTCTACTCCAGATGCTAATTATGGGTGGGAGATATAAGACGTAGGCTGTTTGTGACAAAAACTGGGCGCTATAGACTATTTAACAACCAAATACTAAAGGCTATAAACTATTAACATGTTCATAATTCATCAGATTTTTAATAAATCATATTAATAGTTTAATTTAAATTTAATGCATAAAGGTGAAGGCGTTGTGGATTAGATTTTAATGAACTTATCTATTTCAATATGGCGACATTTGCTACACTGCGCGAAAAATTTTAGGAGTAGTCCAAATGATCCCTTTAGGTACGTACCAACACTTCAAAGGTAATAAATACCAAGTCACCCAAGTTGCTCGGCACAGCGAAACTGAAGAATGGATGGTGGTTTACTACCCACTTTATGGCCGCATTGAACAATCAGGAACGCCTGAGTTTTGGGTTCGGCCACTGGCCATGTTCGATGAAACCATAGAACGAAACGGTAAAACGATGAAAAGATTCAGCTTTGTTCAGGGCGAATAGCTTAGCCTAGTGGTTAATCATGCCTAGTGGGTAATCATGTTAACCAAGCTCATCAACTGTTAGCACTAGCTTTCCAATATTGGCATTGTTAGACATTCTTTGATGAGCCTGCTCTACATCCTGCCAAGAGTAACACTTATCAATCACAGGTTTTATTGCGCCATTTTGCAGATACAGCTCGTCACTAAAATCGCTGACAAATTGGCTAACAAGCGCGGCTTTATATTGATCAGTGCGGCTACGCAAGGTGCTAGCGGTTAAGCTGATGCGTTTTTGTAGCATACGCGCAACATCAAGCTGTTCTGCATATCGACCACCGAGTATGGCTAATATAACGATGCGCGAGTCTAACGCAGCAACTTTTAAATTTTGGTTAACGTAATTACCGGCAACAACATCCAAAATGACATCAAACGCTATGTCCGCTTGTTTAGCCCAGTCTACAAACGATGAACTCTTATAGTTAATCGCGACATCTGCCCCTAACTCAATACACGCTTTGGCTTTTTCTTCGCTGCTGACAGTTACTGCAACAAAACAACCTCTGGCTTTTGCCAATTGAATAGCTGCACTGCCGACACCACTTGCGCCAGCATGAATGAGCAACTTTTCTTTCTGGTTTAACTGGCTAATAGTAAACAACGCTTGATAAGCGGTTAAATAGGTTTCTGCTAACGCTGCGCCTTGCTCAAATGAATAGCTGTCTGGCAATTTAATCAGGTGATCCGTTTCAATAACCGCATATTGCGCATAACCGCCACCGGCAACAATAGAACAAACGCGATCACCGATTTGAAATTGCCCGGTATTGTCAGCAATAATTTCGCCGGCGACTTCTATTCCTAAGATTTCTGATTCACCAGCTGGTGGTGGATAAAGCCCTGCTCGTTGCAGTAAATCTGCACGATTAATACCAATGGCTTTAACTTTAACTAAACATTGTGACTGACTAGGCTCTGGGATAGTGGTTTGGCTAAACGTTAGGGTGTTGTTTTTTACTTCAATAAAATGCATATTTTTTTCAAAAATCGTCATTTAGCTAAGCTACTAATTAAAAAGAAATTAAAGACGAGTTTATCGGCAGAGCACATGTAAGACAAGGTGACAGCCGATTGAACCTGTGAATGAGTTAGCCAATAGAAAAATGATTAAGAGACTGATATTCAACTTGATTATGAGTCACATTGGCAACCTCAGCCTGGCTCGGCCCTTCTTTAAGCCATTCAAGCATTTTATTGACGTTATCTTCCTCGCCGCACACAAGCACTTGCACATCACCATCTGCCAAGTTTTTTGCATAGCCGCTAAGTTGCAAATCTATCGCCATTTGCTGACATGACGCACGAAAATACACCCCTTGTACTTTGCCGCTAACATTTGCAAGACAACATATCGCCATATTTATACTCCTTTGATTGCACAGGCAAACGGCTTTCACTACAATCTGCCCAATTTTGTTTTCTCTAAGTATAGGCATATGTCAGCAAGAATTTATTTAAATGTTGGTCGTGAAAAATCTTTACGCCGCAAACACCCTTGGGTGTTCTCAAAAGCCGTGAATAAAGTTAAGGGTAAACCTATGCTTGGCGAGACTGTTGATGTATTTGACAGTAAAGACAACTGGTTAGCACGCGGCGCATATTCACCTGAATCTCAAATGCGAGTTCGTATCTGGACCTTTGATCAAAACGAAAATATCGATCGTGACTTCTTCAAACGCAAACTCGAACAAGCTCAAAGCCGACGTGATTGGTTTATCGATCAAGGCGAGCTTACCGGATATCGCCTTATCGCAGGTGAATCTGACGGTATGCCCGGTATAACCATTGATAAATACGACGATATTATTGTTTGTCAGTTACTTTCTGCAGGTGCAGAGTTTCATCGTCATACTTTAGTTGATGTATTAACAGAACTTTATCCTGACTGTGGTGTTTACGAACGCTCTGACGTTGACGTTCGTAAAAAAGAAGGTCTGGAAAAACAAGTGGGTTGGCTAGCAAATGAAAAGTCGTCAACCGAGCGCGTCATTTGTGAGCACGGTATTAACATTATTGTTGATGTTGCTACAGGCCATAAAACAGGCTTTTATCTTGATCAACGCGATTCTCGATTAGCTGCTGGAAAGTACGCAAAAGATAAACACATTCTCAATTGTTTTTCTTACACAGGTACGTTTTCGCTTCATTGCGCGGCGGCAGGTGCGGCTTCAGTAACTAATGTTGATGTATCGCAAGCAGCGTTGGATATTGCCCAGCGCAACTTAGCTGAAAACAACCTTGAAAATGCGCCAGTAGAATTTGTTAAAGAAGATGTATTTAAGCTACTGCGTAAATACAAAGCAGACGGTGTTCGTTTTGACATGATTATCATGGATCCACCCAAATTTGTTGAAAACAAAGCGCAGCTAACCAGTGCTTGTCGCGGATACAAAGATATCAACATGTTAGCGATGCAATTACTGAATCCTGGCGGTTTATTACTTACTTTTAGCTGCTCTGGCCTACTTGACGCCCCGCTATTTCAGAAAGTTGTTGCTGATGCCGCACTAGATGCAGGAAAGTCTTGCCACTTTGTAGAACGCTTACACCAAGCTGCTGATCACCCTGTATCGAGCAACTACCCAGAGGGTTACTACTTAAAAGGCTTTGTTTGCCAGGTTAACTAAGCTCAGGTTTAGTAGATTACGGGAGTGGTTAGCTAAACAACAAAATAAACACCATCAACATAGGGGCTAGTTAACTAGCCCCTTTTAGTTGTATAGCTCATTGTGCGTGCTTATTGGTATACATTCATTCACCAACATTAAGGTGTAGGTGGAGGGTTCAATGGCGGTGGTAACACATCCGCTGAATTTACGGGAATTTTAAGCCCGGTGTTGGCATCATAAGGAAAGCCTGTCGGAATAATGTGAACGCCGACAGGACAGCTGATCAATGCAGCTATACCAAGCACCATTCCTTCGCCACCTGCACCATAACCACCTACTGATATCGCTTTGCAGCCTACCGTTTGACTGCGATTTATAGCCAGTTGTAATTCTTGGGCGGCTTCAACGCCACCAGCATTAGATTCACCAACAATGACAAAACTCTTAGTTGGTGCATTAGAGACAGGCGTGTGTTGACAGCCTGCTAGTGATATCGCAAATGCGAGTACCAAAGAAAATGTCGATAATCTACTCATCTAGCTCTCCTTGGGTTATTACTAAGCTTTAGTTAGTTAATATTGACTTGTTTAACAACAAGATATTTAGTCCTCCCGTATCTAGTGGCTAGTCTATTAACTGTAGACTGTTAAACATTAGGTTCAAGTTATGTTTATTAGGCTGCACTTTAATTAGCGATTGTAGTTAATATTAATAACTAAACTGGCGCTCGCAAGGCACTCCATCTCTATCACCATCCATTTTCGTATTGGGGCAGTTGTTGAGAAAAAACTCTGTTTCTTCACGAGATTTCATCTCGCGACAATATTGACGGCCATCACAGGAAAACTGTTGTGATTTGATAACAGCTTTATCTTGATAATGCTGACTTTCATATGCTGGTTTATTCGGAATGAGTGCCAGCTTATCTACGATCACAAAAACGACTAGTACACCTAGCGCAATAGATAGCCGATAGAGTTTACTAGGCTTGGTTTGCACTCTGTTCGTATGAAAGACATTATTTCGTGCTGACTGTTGATAATTTTGCCTCTGGTGACTCGGGTTTGAACGCGAGTTAAATTCATTTCCAGTGCCATAACTATCTAAGCTTGTTACACCGACAATATTGGCATTTATTGCGCGTTCTTTGCCATCTACTAACGCCACATCAAAATTAATCATGTCGCCGAGCATAGGCTTTCGAGCGATATGCTTTAGCACTGATATATGAATAAAAATGTTGTTTTCTAACACTTGTGACTGAATAAAACCAAATCCTCTGGCATCGTTCCACTTGATTAGCTTTCCTTGGTACTTGCCTAATGACATTCCTTGGTAAGATCCTTTATACATCGTTGAATATTATAGCTTTAATAAAAGGCTGGCTATTCTAGATAAAACCTTTTGCTGTTTCTATGTCATTCGTCAATTTTCTACATAGAGTTGATATCTCGATGATTTATATCAACTTACTTTTATAGAATTGAATAAATTGAAATGTTTAAGTTGAATTGAGTAGATCGAATTTGAGCAAATCTTAAAACGAAAGTTGTATCGTTTAAGCGAATAGAAAAATAAAATTTAAAAATTGTGAAACTTTTTTGCCTAACGCCCTATCTATACCATCACTCATAGCAACAGTGTATTGCTGAATTTTTTCGCCACACAAGTTGTGTCCACTGATCGTTAAAAAATCATATTTTAACGATTTTTTAACATGCTAAATGCCCATTCTTAAAGTTTGTAACACCTTGAGTTACAAACTCGCTATTTCTACGGGTAATCCCTTAGCTTTATTCAGTATTTCTACGGGTTAACACAAATCCACACTTCAAGTATTTTTGCCGTCGGTTTTTCGGCTGCATAGTTCTCACGTCGAGCGCGCATTCATCAGCCGAATTTATTTACATAATAAAGGTAGTATTATGAAGAAGTCTTTGGTTTCAGTAGCAGTGTGCGCAACACTTGCTAGTGCTCCATCATTCGCTGAGTACAGTGTAGAAATAAACGAAGATCACAAACTGTCATTTGGCGGCTATTTTAAAGCAGACTTTAGAAACGTGAACGGAGATCTTGCCTACCGAGATTTTTGGACAGGAAATAACATCGTTAAGCCAGACACTAACGAAACCCGTTTTAACGTTAGAGAATCACGCTTTAATATTAAATATCAAAACGCTGCAGTAAAAGCTGTTTTAGAGTGGGATTTTTACGATGATCAAAACCCAAGCGGCTCAACCGAAACAGTAACAGGCGGTCATTCTCTTCGCTTACGTCACGCCTATATCGATTATGACAAATGGCGTGTTGGCCAAACGTGGTCAACCTTTATGCCATTGGTATCAATCGCAGATGCGCTAGATTTTGGTGGTGCGCATGTTGGTCAAACATTTATTCGTCAAAGCCAAGTACGTTACACAACTGGTGGCTTAGAAGTCGCGCTTGAAAATCCGTCAACACAATCTGGCATTAGCCAATCAGTGCCTGATGTAGTTGCGCGTTACACAGTAAAAGGTGACTGGGGTCAAATGGCAGTTGCTGGCTTAATGCGTACCTTGGACAACGGTGATGACGCTACAGCAGCTGATGGCAGCCAGTTTGCGTACAACATCCATGGTCGTATCAAAACGTTTGGTAAAGATGATTTCCGCTTTTCATACAATGATGGTCGCTCAGGTCGATATGTAAGCCCAGGCGCTAACATCAATGATCTTGCTAAAGATGGTGATATCCACAAAACGCAAGCCTACACCCTAGCTTACCGTCACTTCTGGACAGAAACATGGCGTTCAAGCCTTTATTACGGCGATGTAAAAATTGACGAGTTAGACGTTGAACGCAACCACTGGGGCCTGAACCTGATCAAAAACATCACTCAACACTTTAGTGTCGGTGGTGAAGTTGGTCGCTACCAAACAGAATCTGCAGAGTCAGATTACTTCCAAGTTTCAGCAAAATATATCCTCTAGCAGGGATTCATAAAAAAAGTGCTGCCTATAGCGGCACTTTATTTTACCAAACTAACGTTTCAAGCGACTCAGGAGAACTGCAATGAATCTTAGTATTAAAGCAAAAATGATTTTGCTTACCACAGCTGCCCTAGCAATTATCGGCGGTATTTCTATTATAGAAACAATTCTTACCAAGAATATTGTGCTAGCAACTGAGTCAAAAAACGTTGGTAGCGCAGTAGAAAAAACACTTAAAGAAAACCTGCAAGCACAAATTGATACAGTTACCCTTTCAGCCGACTTGTTCTATCAACAAGCACACAAAGACAAAGTAAAAGAAGAGCTTGCCGAAGAGCTTACGGTTATTCACCAAACTATGGCGGCTATTTATAATAATACCGAGGCTAAATCAGCAGCAAAAGCTCATATCCATGCTTTTTTAAATAATTATACTTGGGGTAACAACCGCTATGTCTTTAGTTACGACAAAGACACTATTAACTATGTTACCCACACGTTAAAGCCTTCACTTATCGGCACATCAGCAAAAGATTCGCAAGATAAGAACGGCGTATTTTATGCGAGAAATATCGTTAATGCTGGTACTTCTAGCGACGTAGGCTTTACCGAATATGCATTTGTAAACCCAAATACGGATCAAGTAGAAAACAAGCTTACCGCCGCAAAATTATTCGAGCCGCTTAATATCGTTATTGCTACCGGCGAATACATCTCTAGTTTACAAGCCGACAAGCAGGCGCAAGCGCTTGCAATGATCACTAAAGCTAAGTTTGGTAAAAATGGTTACTTCTGGGTACAAAACAGCGAGGGTGTTTTACTAGCGCACCCAAAAGCATCGATTGTAGGCACAAGTATTGCGAACACGATTAAAGTTGCTAATCAACTTAGCAGCCATAATGATGCCTTTGTAGATATGGCATTTAACAACCCGGCAACTAACCAAACTGAAAACAAAATTGCTTACGCTCGTAAAGTATTTCCTGATTGGGGTTGGACAATCGCTACCGGCGCCTATGAAACTGATATTATTGAAGCGCAAAACCAGTTAACCACAGCAACCAAAGACATTTTTGAACATCAAACCATTCAAAATATTGTGTTTTTGGTTATTGCAACGGCAGTAGTGATTGGCTTATTCCTCTACTTTATTAATCGTATTACCCATCGTTTATCAGTGCTTAATGAACGTATTACTAGCCTTTCAAGTGGTGAAGCTGATTTGCGTTCACGATTAGAAATTACTGGTCAAGACGAAATTACCGACATCGCAAAATCAGTTAATAATTTTATCGCTTACCTGCAAAACATGCTTAAAGAGCTTGCTTCATCTTCTGCTCACATTACGCAAAATATCGGTAGCTTAACCACTCAGTCTGAGCAGAATCACACTGCATTAAACAACCATGCCAATGAAACTGAGCAAGTTGTTACTGCCATTACTGAAATGAGTGCGACCGCGAACAGTGTTGCTGACAGTGCCAATCAGTCTGCCCATAGCACGAACCAAGCTGAGCAAGAAGCTAACGAAGCGCAAGAGCTAGTCAAATCAACAACTGCAAGTGTTGATAAGCTAAAAGGTGAAATTGAACAAGCGGCGGATAACATTAACACCATGAATGACAACACTCAGGAAATTGTTAATGTGTTAGGGGTCATTGGTGAAATTGCTGACCAAACTAACCTGTTGGCGCTTAACGCCGCAATTGAAGCTGCGCGTGCGGGTGAACAAGGCCGAGGCTTTGCTGTTGTGGCCGATGAAGTTCGCGCCCTGGCCTCTCGCACACAAACCAGTACTGAAGAAATTAGCCATATTTTGGCTAAGGTACAAAATGATGCCGCTAACGCTGTAGCCGCAATGGAAGCGACACAAGCGAGCTGCCAATTAGCGTCTGATAACACAGAGCAGGTATCTACTAGCTTATCTACAATGACTAACGCCATTGTTCATATCAACGACTTAAACAATCAAATCGCGACCGCTGCCGAGCAACAAAGCGCGGTAACTGAAGAAGTCAGCCAGAATATGAACAATATTCAAGTCGTAGTGAATGATTTATCGCAAGGTGGTGAACAAACCATGGCGAGTAGCCGCGAGCTGGCAACAACCAATGAGCAACTGTCTGGGCTGATAAATCAATTTAAAGTTTAACGCTGTTATGTAAGATACATTGATTTGAATAACGACTAAGCAGGCAGTGCCTTGGTAATACTGAGGCACTACTCTGACACTTTTTGGTAATGTTAAGGCTTGGTCGTTAGCTAAAAAGTTAACGAACCTCTTTTTCTAACTCAACTAACTAAGCTAACTTCAAATTACACTTGCTCTAACAACCATTCTAGGGTTGGCAAAAACTCAACGACATTGCTAAAACTATTTATCTAGGCCATAGTCAATGGCATATCGCACAAGCCCAATGGTTGACTCTATTCCTAATTTCTTTTTGATATTACGCTTGTGTGTTTCTACTGTACGAGCGCTAATATTTAACTCTTGTGCAATTCTTTTGTCGTTTAATCCTTGCGATACCAAACGCAATATTAAATGCTCACGACGTGTTAGTGACACCCTCTGCTCACTAGTCAATTCTTGCGAGAGAATATCGGTAACCTCTGCGCTAAAATATGACTTTCCACTCGCAACTTTTTTGATCGCAGAAATAAGCTCATCACCGGGTACATCTTTCAACACATAACCATTCGCACCATGACGCATAGCCGACAAAATATATTCTTTACTGTCATGCATGCTAAGCATGATCACTTTACAATCAAGCTGCTGCTCTCTAATAAGCTCTAATGCATACATACCATCCATTTCAGGCATATTAATATCCATCAGTACGACATCAAATTCAAAATGCTGGAGTAAGGTTAGCGCTTGTTGTCCATTTTCAGCTTGATTAGTTACTTTAATCTCAGGATCAAGGCTGAGTCTGAACATCAATCCTTCGCGAAAAATTGGATGATCGTCAACAAGTAGTACTTTAATCATGTAAATTTATTATTTTCTTAGTCCGTAAGAGAGTTAACGCCGTTATTATAATGTAATTGGTGCTTCGGGATATACGCTATAATGCTTGTTTTTCCCTTCACCGAAGAAACTTCTAAACGCCCTTGATAAAAACTAATGCGCTCTTTCATATTGCGAAGGCCGATCCCCATGCTCGGCTTATTTGAGCGTTGAATACTGTGATAATCAAAACCTTGTCCGTTGTCAGTAATCTCCAAAGTAACCCAGTCTTCATCTAATGTTGACGTCACTAATATTTCTGATGCCTTTGCGTGACGCTCAACATTAGTCATTGCTTCCTGAGCAATGCGATACAGCGCTAACTTGAGCTCTTTTGAAACTAAATTAGCAACAGCTAAACGCTCAACAACCACTTTAATTCCTGATCTTTTACTTAATTTTTGTCCCATTTCATCAAGTGCAGCACTAAGCCCATGATCTTCCAAAATTCCTGGGTGAAGTTGGTGTGAAATACTGCGGATGTCACGCATTACGCTCCCCGTTAAATCAACAGCATGTTCAATATCTTTTGTGGGATCTTGCTGATGTTGAACCTTTAGTTTTATCGTTTCCATTGAATACTTTGCCGCGGCTAACGTTTGCCCAACACCATCATGTAATTCTCTCGAAAAGCGTTTGCTCTCTTCCTCTTGAGTTTGAAAAATGCGTTCGTTTAACTCTCGTAGCTTTTTATCTGCTAGCCGCTTTTCTCCATACCTAAAATAGTGGCTAGTAATAAACACCATGACAGTGGCTAATACACCAATAAGGAAAATGGTTTGTGATGCCGATTGAATGTGTTTGGTGACGGCTGATTCTATTTCAGTGACTTGGTTGTCTATATCATCAATATAAACGCCTGTTCCAAATACCCACTGCCACTCAGGAATTTGTTCCGAATAAGCCATTTTTTTGGCCGTTTCGCCAGTAGACGGTTGGTTAAACACGTATTGTGAATACCCGCCGCCATCACGACTATTTTCTATGATTGACTGAACAATTTTTACACCATTCAGATCTTCCATCTCGTACCAGTTTTTCCCGATACGCCATTCTTGGCCTGGTAGAACAACATTTACACCGTCAAAATCGTAAGCGAAAAAATAGCCATCCGAGCCAAACCGCATCTTGGTTAAAATTGCTTTAGCTTGCGCTTGATAAACATCTTTTTCTAACGCTTGTCCTTGATATAAATGTTCAACCGCACCTCGAGCTAATGAAACATAGTTTTTTAATTCTTCTAAGCGATGATTCACTACATTTTGACGATACGTATTTTCCAGCTGTGTCGATAGCTCATTAAATTCCATGCGTGTCGTGTACAAGACAGTGCATAAAGCAATAAGTAGCGGAACTGTGGTAAACAATTGTAGTTTCAAGTTTATATTCATTAACACGCCTAAAAGCTTAACTTATAAAGAATGTAATTTATCCGGCGCTATTATACGTCTAAGACGATTTCACTCATAGAATTCACTCATAGAAGTTATCTGTTAAGGTGTTTATTTGCTTCCATCTGTTTGAGAAAATAAACAAAGTAAATGCTATTAACTTCCAACTTTACTCATTTTAAACGCCTAAAATCGCAGTCTAGCCACTACCATTAACAACTCTAGTACCTCTTATTATCTAACTGATTTAGCCATTTTTATTGAGCATGCCTCAGGACCTTCAACTTTATAAAAAAAGCTTCAAGTAATTTGTAAGTATACACTAACACGCCTCATAGAGTTATCGGGGTTATCTTAAGTGCAACGCATAGAGTTACCAGGGTTATTTTGATATCAACTTTAGGGGTTGCTGGAGTTACAATCAATTTGCTATAGAGGGTTATAAGGGTTATGGTGTGTTAAGTGGTTAAATTAAGGACAATCTAAGATGCACTACCCGGTTAAATTTGCTGGCAACCTTATGAGTGGTTATCAGGTATTGGTTCCCGATCTACCTGGCTGTGAAGTGAATTGCGAATCAATAGATCAAGGCTTAAAAAAGGTAAAAGACGCGATCACAGCTCATTTAATGATTTTGGCCGAATATGGGGAGCCAGTACCGCCAGCGAGCCAAATCGATAAATGGCTGGAAAAAGAAAGCGACACCAATGCCGCGAATGTTGGGCTAACTTGGGCAATTATCGAAATTGATGTGGCACAATATTTAGGTAAGAGTCATAAAATCAACGTGACACTGCCTGAGTTACTTATCAAGCAAATTGATGATCGAGTAAGCAAATCAGAGCAATACAAAACACGCTCAGGCTTTATTGCCCAAGCATGCTTGGCTGAACTCGCTATAAAAGATTAATGATGCAAACTACTATAACTAATTAAACCAAGCTTTTATTCTTCATGGGAACTAGCGATTTGTTCAATCAAATCTTTTTCTAGGAATTTGCTTGCTTGCTCGGCGTTTTCTACATTAGGTACTACACCAAGCAGCGGCGCATCTAAATATTGACTGAGTTCGGTTATGTTTTCTTGTTGATAATCCATTGGCACAATACAATTTGCGACCCACCCAACAACAGTTAAACCATCACGCTTGATGGCTTCATAACTAAGCAGCGCGTGATTTAAACAGCCCAGTTTCATGTTCACCACTAATATTACGTGCTGTTCAGTTTGTTTGGCAAAATCTGAAAGAAACTGACCTCCTCCCAAAGGCAAGCGCCATCCGCCGGCCCCCTCAGTTAATACCACATCAGGCGCGAAACTATCTAACGATTTAAACAAGTCAGTAACCTGCACTGCGTTGATTTTTTGTCCTAGCGTCTGTGCAGCAATATGAGGTGCAATTGGCTCTTCAAATGCAACAGGGTTAACACTTTCAAGTGGTTGATTACAATTGGCCAGTTGCTGTAATTGTAATGCATCGTGATTCACTAGCTGCCCGCTAACGTTATCGCAGCCAGCTGAAATTGGTTTGAATACGGCAACTTTGCTTGCCTTAGTTAAAATATTGACAATTGCACAGGCAACTAAGGTTTTACCCGCATCGGTATCAGTTGCTGTTACGAAAAGGTGCTTTGTTTTTTTACGGGGCATTTTTTTGAGGCCTTTTTGGCGTTAGCGATTGAAAGGTACGCAAAAAGCGCTACGAGTAATTTCAGGTGTTTTATGCCAAGGGTTTCACGACTTGCCCTGAAAAAACGCGATACGTTGCAGGATATACACCGCTCGGCTCAACAAAGTCTTGATAAGCCTGAGTCATTCGCTGCCATTTGTCTTTGCCAGCCAAACCACGATGCTGTTTCTTAGGTACATGGTTAGCGCCTAGTCCTTTGAGCTCTCGCGCTAAATGAAGCACATTTTCATATTCCAGAATAACATCTTGCACATGATGACATGTTAACTCCCAACCTTGGCTATCTAACGTTGAGAGAATATCGATATCTTTTTTAAAGTCGATAACGTGTTTGTCATCGTCCACTTGTGCCCAAGAAGACTTAAGTTCACTTAAGGTTTGATCAAGTAAAGTCGTAAATACAAATCGACCACCTGGTTTGAGCACTCGCATTAACTCTTCAAATAGGTGCGCTAAGTTATCGCACCATTGAATAACTAGGTTGGAATAGATTAAATCGATGCTGTTGTCTTGAAAGGGTAAATGATAGGCATCACCCGCTACCAAATGGTCTACTTTTCGATGTGACCTTGTGTAATTGAGCATTTTATTAGAAATATCAACACCGATAACGCGTTCAAAATTCCCTGATAAAAGTTCAGTAAAAAAACCTGTGCCGCAACCTAAATCGATAACGGTTAACTGCCGTTCTTGTGGCAGCCAAGGCATTAAATGTTTGCCACTATAACGCTGTAAACGCGCTGAAACATCATAAGAATTGGTTGCTGAATCAAATGATTTAGCAATTTTTATTTGGTTTAACGTATTTGGCATTACACCAATACCTCATTTAAACATTCTGCTAAGTATATGATATCCCTTTCTTTATGGTTCGCACAAATGGTTACACGTAACCTAGATGTACCGCTCGGCACTGTCGGTGGCCGAATTGCTGTCACCCAAATTCCTTTTTGTTTTAGTTTTTCGCTCGCTGCTAACGCTTTAGTTTCTTCTTGAACATTAATGGCATGGATTGATGATGTGGTAGGCACCAAATCTATGCTGCTATCGAGTTGGCAACTAAATAACCTTGTTAGAGAAGAAAGCTTTTCTTGTCGCCAAATTTCTTTTTTTATCGTCTCTATGCTTTTTTTAGTCGCCCACGCTATAGCCGGTGAAATTGCCGTTGAATAAATATAGTGCCTTGCAAAATTAACGAAATAATCATGTAACTCTGCATCGCATGCTACAAATGCCCCACTGGTTGCAATCGCTTTACCAAATGTTGCCATCACGATATCGACATCAGCGGTCGCGATACCTTGTCCTTGTTCACCCTTGATGCCAATACTATGTGCCTCGTCAAGGTAAATCATGGCATCTGCTTTATTCGCCAGCTGCGTTAAGGCGTCAATATCAGCTTCATCACCATCCATACTGAAAACACCTTCAGTTGCAATCAAGGTGTTTAACTCATTGTTTGCCGCCGTCGTTTTCGCGAGTAATGCGGCTAGATGCTGATAATCATTATGGCGATATCGTTTTAAGCTGGCTTGAGATGATAATGCTCCATCAATAATAGATGCATGTGAGAGTTTATCCAGTAGTAACTGCACGTCTTTTTGACCTAGCGCATGCATTACTGCTTGATTTGCTGCAAATCCGCTACTAAAAAGCAAAACACGCTCTCGCCCGAGCCAATTTGCAGCTGTTTCTTCTAATGCTTGATGGGCGTAATTAAAACCAGTGACTAGACTTGACGCACTAGCGGAAACACCGAACTTTTCAGCCCCTTCGATCATCGCCGCTTGAATGTCAGGATGATTATTGAGGCCTAAATAATCGTTAGAGGAAAAGTTCAGGTATTTTTTACCATCAACAATTATCTCTCGACCACTACTACCTGCAATGCTAACTCGCTGACGATACCGATTTAGTTGAGTTTGCTGAGCCAATTGCTCAGCAATAAATTTGAATTTCATCTATCGCGCTAATTGTTAAAACTAGCCAGCGTTATAAAACAGGTCTTGGTTTTCTTGTTCACTAATTGCGGTGTGAATTTTCTTTTCATCACTGCCATCGTCAACAAGCGACTCAATGGTTTCTGTATTGATGCCAAGCTTATTGAACAATGCAATATCTTGGTTAGTTTCTGGGTTCGCCGCTGTTAATAACTTACAGCCGTAGAAAATCGAGTTTGCACCAGCTAAGAAGCAAAGCGACTGCATTTGCTCGTTCATGGCTTCTCGGCCCGCCGATAAACGAACATGGCTTTTGGGCATCATAATACGCGCAACGGCAATACAACGGATAAAATCGAATTCGTCTAAATCGGCAACATCCGCAAGTGGCGTACCGTCAATTTTTACCAACATATTAATGGGTACACTTTCTGGCTGTGGCTGCAAATTTGCCAGTTGCACTAACAGTGAGGCACGATCATTGGCTTTTTCACCTAAACCAACAATACCACCGCTACACACTTTCATGCCGGCAGAACGCACATTGTCTAGCGTGTCTAATCTGTCTTGATAAGTGCGCGTAGTAATAATTTGATTATAGTGCTCTGGCGAGGTGTCCAAGTTGTGATTATAGTAATCTAAACCCGCTTCTTGTAGCGATTGGGCTTGGTCTTTAGACAGCATACCAAGCGTCATACAAGTTTCTAAACCCAGCGCCTTTACGCCTTTCACCATTTCGGTGACATAAGGCATGTCACGCTCTTTTGGGTTACGCCATGCTGCGCCCATACAAAAACGCGTAGAGCCTTGCGCTTTCGCTTGTTTAGCGGCTTCCAGCACTTTCTCAACTTCCATTAAGCGTTCTTTTTCAATATCGGTTTTGTAGCGAGCGCTCTGTGAACAGTATTTACAATCTTCGGGGCAGGCACCTGTTTTAATCGACAACAAGGTGCTGACTTGAACTTCGTTGGCATTAAAGTGCTCACGGTGCACAGTTTGTGCTTCAAACATCAAATCATTAAACGGTTTGTTAAATAATGCGTTAACTTGTTCGATTGTCCAATTGTGTCGAACCTGAGATAAATTTTCTGTCATAGTGTGCCCGTCGTTGCTGTATTGCCAGCGAATAAATTTAGGAGTAGTCTAGCCGCCAAGTAAAAGATGTCAACGCAGACCAGAATAACAAGTTAACATATGAGTAATATATACACAGACGATTTAGCGTTTGACCGCGCACATATTTGGCACCCGTATACGTCAATGACTAACCCTTTACCTAGCTTTAAGGTAAAAAGTGCCAATGGCGTGCATTTAACATTAGAAGGCGGCCGACAAGTTATTGATGGTATGTCGTCTTGGTGGGCAGTTATTCACGGTT
Source organism: Thalassotalea montiporae (assembly GCF_053485855.1). Taxonomy (NCBI): domain Bacteria; kingdom Pseudomonadati; phylum Pseudomonadota; class Gammaproteobacteria; order Alteromonadales; family Colwelliaceae; genus Thalassotalea; species Thalassotalea montiporae. Next base: position 60,656 of record NZ_JBQRUO010000004.1, on the reverse strand, counting down.
ATAACCACCCTCGCCTAAATCAAGCGGTATCAAGCCAGCTAGCGCAAATGGCACATGTTATGTTCGGCGGTTTAACTCATGAACCGGCTATTGAACTTTGTAAAAAGCTAGTAACGTTAACACCTGAGGGGCTTGAGAAAGTATTTCTTGCCGATAGCGGCTCAGTTGCGGTTGAAGTTGCGCTTAAAATGGCAATTCAGTATTGGCATAGCTTAGGTCAACCAGAAAAAAACAAATTATTAACGGTAAAAAATGGCTATCACGGTGATACCTTTGCTGCGATGTCGGTATGCGACCCAGTTAACGGTATGCACCAGCTATTTGCCAATTCCATTAACCAACATTTTTTTGCCGACGCGCCACAAACGCGCTTTGATCAGGACTGGCAACCAAACGATATCGCGCCACTAAAAGCCCTGTTTGAGCAACACCATCAAGAAATCGCCGCCTTTATTATTGAGCCTATTGTACAAGGTGCTGGTGGCATGCGGATTTATCACCCGCAGTATTTAGCTGAATGTCGAACATTATGTGATGAGTACAATGTTTTGATGATCGTTGATGAAATCGCCACAGGCTTTGGGCGTACTGGTAAATTGTTTGCCAGCGAATGGGTAGATATCACGCCCGATATTATGTGCTTAGGTAAAGCATTAACGGGCGGCTATATGACACTTGCCGCAACGCTGACCACCAAACACATTGCAGAAACCATCAGTAACGGCGAAGCAGGTTGCTTTATGCATGGCCCAACGTTTATGGGCAATCCACTTGCCTGCGCCGTTGCCAATGAAAGCTTAGCAATGCTGATGGAAAACCAGTGGCAAGCGCAAGTAAGCCGTATTGAAAAAACGCTCACGAGTCTGATTTCGCCTTTAGCTGAACATCAACGTGTTGCTGATGTGCGAGTTTTAGGAGCAATTGGTGTTATTGAAGCCAAGCAAGCGGTAAATATGGAAAACATTCAAGCACTATTTGTTGAGCAAGGTGTGTGGATTCGCCCGTTTGGTAAACTCATTTACTTAATGCCACCTTTTGTAAGTAGTGATGAACACCTACAGAAGCTTGTTTCAGCAATTGCATTGGCGCTAGATAATAAACACTGCTTTCAATAGTTTTATATTGTGTTCAATTACTAAGGATTAGTGTTCAATTGCTTAGGATGAGTGATCTTTGCTAGGAAACATCATACATTTCTAATGAAAGTTTAATATTGGATTTAAGACTGCCAATAAGCATTAATTGCAATATAAAATACCCAAGCCGCGCATATCACAAAAAGTAGTACGAAGTTATAAAACTTATTATCGGTAGCGCGGCGAGTGCGAAAATGACTCAATATGATACTACCGAGGCTTAATAATGCGGTCACCCACAATAGCACATACAAATAATCAGTGAGTGGTGTTACCCAATAGTCTCTTACCTCAATGCCTTTATAACGGGTAATACCGTAAGAACGTTCCGGTGCTGCATAAAATGAAACAACTAAGGCGATAGAAAATAAAAACCAGCCAATTAATGACAACCACTGTAATATGTTAACCCAAGTGTCTTTGTTTTCTCGGCGGTCTACTTCCGGCCATTGCTTGTTTGAATCCATCTTAACTACATCCAAAATAACAACATTTTTAGTGTAAACATTCAGTTCACGAATTAATTAGCTAAATTAAGTAATTATTACTTGTTAAACGCAATAGTCACGTTAACATAATACGCCCTAAAATTATGTATTATTTATAACGAAAAACGAGGTCATTCAATGTCAGTTATTTCAATTACTGATGTCTTAGCAGGCAAATTCCCTGTTAATGAAGAGATCACTGTGCACGGCTGGATCCGCACTCGCCGCGACTCAAAAGCAGGTATCTCATTTTTAGCTATTCACGATGGTTCATGTTTCGACGCCATCCAAGCTGTTGTTCCGAATGATCTGAATAATTACGAAGAAGAAGTTTTAAAACTAACGACTGGTTGTTCAGTAAAAGTTACGGGTACTTTGGTAGAGTCTCAAGGCCAAGGTCAAGCGTTCGAAATTCAAGCAACTGGTGTTGAAGTACTAGGTTATGTTGAAGACCCTGACACTTACCCGATGGCTGCTAAGCGTCACAGCATCGAATTTTTGCGTGAGCAAGCGCACTTACGTGCTCGCACAAACTTAGGCGGTGCGGTAACACGCGTGCGCAACACGCTTGCACAAGCAATTCACCGCTTTTTCCATGAGAAAGGCTACTTTTGGATTGCAACGCCATTAATCACAGCAAGTGACTGTGAAGGTGCAGGTGAAATGTTCCGTGTGAGCACGTTAGACATGGAAAACCTACCACGCAATGACAAAGGCGAAGTAGATTACAGCGAAGACTTCTTCGGTAAAGAAGCGTTTTTAACTGTATCAGGTCAACTAAACGTTGAAACCTACTGTAGCGCCCTTTCAAAAGTATACACTTTTGGTCCAACTTTCCGTGCTGAGAACTCAAATACCTCTCGCCACTTAGCAGAGTTCTGGATGGTAGAACCTGAAATCGCATTTGCTGATTTATCAGATGCTGCAGATCTGGCTGAAGACATGCTGAAGTATGTACTAAAAGCATTACTTGAAGAGCGCGCTGATGATATGGCGTTTTTCCAACAACGCGTTGATAAAACCGTTATCGATCGTTTAAATGCACTAATCAGTACCGACTTTGTACGCATGGATTACACTGACGCTATCGAGATCTTAGAAAACTGTGGTAAGAAATTCGAAAACCCAGTGTCTTGGGGAATCGACTTAAACTCTGAGCACGAGCGTTACCTAGCCGAAGAACATGTTGGTGCGCCAATTATTCTGCAAAACTACCCGAAAGACATTAAAGCCTTCTACATGCGCCTTAATGAAGACGGTAAAACAGTTGCCGCGATGGATATTCTTGCGCCAGGTATTGGTGAGATTATCGGTGGTGCACAACGTGAAGAACGTTTAGATGTATTAGATGCACGTTTAGCAGAAATGGACTTAGATCCAGCTGATTACAGCTGGTACCGTGATTTACGCCGCTACGGTACTGTACCACACGCAGGTTTCGGTTTAGGCTTCGAACGTTTAATCGCTTATGCAACAGGTATTGCAAACGTACGTGACGTAATTCCGTTCCCTCGTACACCAAACAACGCTGCATTCTAAGCAAAATTGTAGCGAGTTAATTAAATTAGAAAGCCCATCTAGTTGATGGGCTTTTTGTTATTTGCCTTTTTATTTTTTGCTTGGCGGTGTTTTTATTTTGGCTCTTTTTTGGGCCATTGGCCAACCAACACAATATGCCGAGCTAATGAACTTATTTAAAGCACTTTTTTAAAGCGCTTAGTCATTGATTCTCGATTCAATTGATTAACAATTCAAGTTCATCTCCATAGCTTAAACCCTCAATAAAAGGCGCAATAAGTTCAACCACGTTACTCGGTTGAAAATGCCCTACTTTAGTTTCTGCTTTGGGTTGATAGATAAACGCTGAATAGCACTTTCCTTGATAAGCAATTTGGCAAGAATAAAAATCAAAATCCTCTGCTGGCCAGTCTGTTGTCCATTTAACGTTTTTAAATTGATAGTCGGCTTTACCTAACTGATCGCTCAGCTCTGCATGCCTCTTTTGACAGGGCTCTTGACTAGTTTCTTGACCGAGCGCTTGAACTAGATCTTGACCAGTTTGCTCAATTTCCAAGTTAATTGTGCCATTGAACATTCGGGATAAATCTAGCCCTAACTTTTTAAAGAAAGGTTTTTGTAACACTATTGTACCTTCAGAAAATGGCGAGTCAGTGGCTTTGCCAGAAGCAACTTGATGGCCCTTAATAACTCGCCCTTTCATTCTCATCGTTATTGTCTAGCTATAAAGTTTAGTTAAAGGTTTATGTATAAGCTTAAGACTTTGCATTAATCAACAATATATTCGTTAATGGCATGCTTGTCTGCTGGCGTTTTTACGCCAATTAATTCTGCGATAAAGTTAAACACGTGAATGTTTTCAAATGCTTCTACCTTTCCTGGCTTGACGTTAGGGCCTGACGCAAAAAATACAGCTTCCATTTGTGCTGTATCGGCAATGTCATAACCATGAGTTGCTGCTGTTTGATATTTTTTTTCGATAAAAATGATACCAGGCGCCGCGTTAACAATTAAATTCGGTAGTACGTCGGCTTGAGCTTGTGTTGTCGGTGCGAAACGCCAATGCTTTGGATAACTTTCAGGTAAATAAGCGTGATAACGCCCTTGGCCTTTTTCATTTATCCGTTTTGCAGACTCCGCTAATATCTTTTTATTGTTCGAGTAAACATAAAGTTGTGTTTGACCATTCACCACTAGGGAGTTTTTCGACAATATTCTTGGCAGTACTTTAGACTGTAAAAGTTTATTCTTGATTGGCGCCATACCGTGATCAGACACAATCACCAAATTGATTTGAATATCATTTTCGTCTAGCACATCAAGAAATTCACCTATTAGCTGATCTACTTCAGCCACTGCTGCTTTAGCTTCGCTCGAATCTATCCCATGTTCGTGATTGGCTGAGTCAACAACCGAAAAGTAACTGGTAATAAATTGCGGTCGTTTGTCTTTAGGTAGTTTTAACCAATCAACTACTTGCATCAACCGTTGACGATTAGAATGGCTGCCATCATAAATTTCGTAAAAAGTGGGACGTGTATTAAATAGATTAGCGTCAGATGTTGGCCAAAAATAAGTGGCCGCAGTTACACCTTGTTCCTCTGCTAACACCCACAAAGGTTTGGCGAGCAACCAGCTTGGATCTTCTTTAGTTTTGCCCATGCTGTAGAGGTTGTTTCGTTTTCGACTGTAAAAACGGTTGTGAATAATACCATGCTCAAGAGGATACTTGCCTGTGACGATAGAGATATGATTTGGAAAGGTTTTTGTTGGATAAACTGGAAGTAACGCGTTACTAGAAAACCCCTTATCTCTTAATGATGATAAGTGTTTTGGGGCAAGTAATTCGAATTGCTCTTGGCTAAAGCCATCAATAGAAAGGAGTACTGTCGGCGCTTTTTCTGCAAAAGCAGGTGTCACTGTGATAACGCTTAAAACAAGCATTATTGTCGTTAAAAATTTCACTATGGTTCCACTTATTATTATGTTGATTTCTCTTTTGTTAACAAGAAAGAGCAAAAGTGCGCTGGTGAATGAATTATTCAAATTGAGTTAACAAACGATCAAAAGGCAAAATTTGGGCAATAAAAAAGGAGCATAATGCTCCTTTTCTGTGGCAGTGCGATTACACGAATAGATCTTTAATATTCGCTAAATCGGTTTTGCCATTAGCAATCTCTTCTGGCGTTAAACCCGAAAGTTCATGTGGGAAGACTAACCACTCTTCCGACTCATGAACATAGTAATCAGGCACAATTTCTACCTTGGAATTTTTAGGCTTATACCAAGGACATGCAACGCGAACATCGGTTGGCATGTTGTTGCGCATTAATACTTTTAATTGTTTGATAAGCGCGTCAATACTGCGGCCAGAATCAAATACATCATCAACAATTAATAGGCCATCACCCGCGTTAGCATTTTCAATAATGTAGTGTAAACCGTGTACCTTAATTTCTTTACTTTGCTGGTTGATGCCGTAGTAAGAAGAAGTACGCACTGCAATATGGTCGGTCTCTACTTTTTTGAAATCAAAAAATTCTTGAACTGCGATACCAATCGGCGCACCACCACGCCAAATGCCAACGATAAACTCTGGTCGGAAGCCATCTTCGTAGACTTTGGCTGCTAATTTAAATGAATCTTCAAGTAACTCTTGCGCTGAAATGTATTTCTTTTCCATTGAGGAAATTACCTATTTATTAAAGCTAAGGTGATAACCAACGATTGTAACAAAGCTTGACTAGTTGGTTAACTACTTTACGCCAATATGTTGATCTAAATAGCGTAGATGTAAATAAATACTATTGCTAGCACGCCAAAAAAATTCTTTATTAATGTTGTCGTAAGTGTCAGACGTTTGGTGATAATGCTGATGTGTACCTACCCCAAAATAGATGAATGGGATGCCTGCTCGATAAAACACGCCGTGGTCACTCGCCAGCTTCCATCGACGTTTATTCCACATGCCTGCCGCCCTTTCACGCTTAAAACCCTTTTGTACCGGCACCCAACTAGAATACTGAAAACGTAAGAATTCTTCTTCCTTATGGTCAGATAATAACTGATCAAGATTATGACTAATGTAACTTAGCTTACTCGTATTCTTAACCCCAGCTATCATGTCCAAATTAACGTTTAGCAAGGTACCTCTTACAATGCCTGGGAATTGGTCTACAAAAGCTTTGGCACCTCGAAGGTTGTCTTCCTCACCATCACTAAAGAGTAAAATAATATCGTGCTTCGTTTTGCCTTTTAGTACCTTTGCCAATTCAAGCAGTGCCGCAACGCCTGACGCATTATCGTCTGCGCCGTTATAGACTTTATCACCACTCTCACCAATGTGATCATAGTGCGCCGAAAGCACAATATAGCGCGGTGACAGTATTTCGTCAGCGTTATTGCCCTTAATGTACGCAATAACATTCGTACCGTTTTTTTGCCTACCAAGGTGGTAACTAAAAGACTGAAAATACCCTCCCACTTGCGGTAAAGGCCCAATTCCATAATTGATAAGTTCATTTTTAATATATTGCGCGCTTGCTCGTGCGCCTTGAGTATCTGTTTCTCGGCCTTTGAGTTGATCACTCGCCAAATATTTAACATGGGCAAGTAATGAGGATTGATTGATAACTGTGCCTGAAAGAGGCGGCGCCTGATAAAGTGTTGTTTTGTTAGTACATGCACTAACGCATACAATTAGCAATAAAATACTTAATTGCTTCATATTAGCTCAGGACACTACTGGTTTAAGATATTGAGCTTCGCCAAGTATTGCTGTTCAACATCTGGATATTTGTTAATCCGAATCGCCCTTTTCATTGCTATTTTCGCAGAGTTTGTTTTGCCTAAGGCACTAAACACTTTAGCTAATCCATAGTGAAATTCATGAATGCTATCATCAAGTTTTATCGCCCGTTGGTAATGACGAGCTGCACTTTCATAATTGCCTTCATAAAAATCTTCATCTGCTAACAAGGCATGGTAATACGGGTTTTTAATACGCTGTTTGAGTATCATGCTGTCGATGCGCCGTGCTTCATCGTAGCGACCTTGAATTGCTAACAATATGGAAAGGTTCGTTAAGGTGTTTAAGCTTCTTGCATCTAAGCTAATCGCATGACGATAAGTTGTTTCTGCTAGCTCGTTTTGATCCGTGAATCGGTAAAGTACAGCCAAATTTCCCCAGCCTGCAGCAAAATCAGGAGCGGTTTTTACTGCTTGAGCAAAATAACGGTAGGCAGTGTCGTAATCGCTTTCAACAAGTGCTTGTGCGCCCTTATTATTATAAAACATCGCTGCAACCGTATTAATACTGACTTTTTTCTTAGGAAAGCGTTTCTTTTTAACGAAAGGATCAAAATCAATTTCGATATCAGCACCACCCCACACAACACTAACATTAGGATCTCGAGATTTAACACCAGGAATTAGTAAGTTAACGTGGCCTGTTAGCAAATTATATTGGCCATTTCTTACCCAGTACTCTGGTACTTGAACATCTTGGAACACAACATCAAGCCCCGACGCTTTTGCCATGGCATACGCCATAATGGTTAACGACATGCAATTGGCCGTCTGGCTTTGATACGTTTCACTCGCGGTTAAATTTGCATTACTTTGATAAGCAAGACCAACATTGTTATCACTAAAAATATGGCGAATAAGCTTCATTGCTTTATTGTGCTTGGTGCGCTCAGACATAAAACTGCTGCGCACAACCGACTTCATTTCATCGCTTAAAGCAAAAATTTCTTCTTTTGATTCAACTTCTATTTGCTGCGCTTTGGGGAAGGCTTTGTCAACTAGGAGTAGGTCTGGATTATAGGCGGCGACACCCGCAGAGTGTTGAGGCACAGTTGAATTGCAACCGCTAAGCGAAAAAAACATGGGGAACAGCAATAAAACCAGTCTATGCATAAGGCACCTCAAACATCACACCTTATTTAAGCATAATGTAAAACTGATAGATTGCTTAATTGAATGCTATACGGTTAATAACTCGTTACATAAAAACTTGTTGAAGAGCAATTAGCTATGTGAAGATGTGTTTGTCCTGTAACTTGTCGATGTGTTGAAAACTGAGGTTTAGTTCAGGCTCCAACCACTAGAGCCCAATAACGAAAAAAGGCTGCACAATGTGCAGCCTTTTCGAATATGGCGGTGAGATAGGGATTTGAACCCTAGAGGGGCTACAAACCCCTGCCGGTTTTCAAGACCGGTGCTTTCGACCACTCAGCCATCTCACCAAACTTGTTCCCTTTGCTTGGGAACGAGGCGCATATTAAAGACAGATTCACAGCTTGTAAAGCCCTAATTTGAAGATTTTTAACGATAAAGAAGATAATTGTACTGTTTGATTAATTAACCTACGCAACTCGTTCAAAAAGTATAAGACAACTCAATTTGCGAGGCACTCTACACCCGATTAATTCGATGTATTAACCTCATGTATCCTTATGTAAGCTTGCAAGTTTGGCGTTATTAATTCACGAATAGTTCAAGATAACTACGTAGCATTCTTCTGAACTGCCTTCAGTTTGATTATAAAATCTGAATTACTAAGCAATTTCATCGCTTTTTTTAGCTGCTTGCCAAGATGTGGTTTGAGGTATCGACTAGCCTCATTGATTGGCAGATCTTTTAGCAGTAGAAATATAGCAAGCGCATAAATATGCTCATTTTCACTGAGGTATCCACTGCGACTTGATTTCCAGCCTTGAGAGTCTGTGTCGGCATATTGGCTAAAGTTAAATGCTGAGTTCGCCATAAATATCCCAAACCCCATAAAAGTCGCAGCAATATCTGTTGCAAACTCCCAGTTATCCCAACCGCCCGGAGGCTCATCTTTAGCCGTTGCTGTTAAATAATGCGCAAGCTCATGTGCAAGCGTGGCAACCAATTGCATAGGTTGCCCTACTAAAACCGGATTGTAGGTAATAATCACTTTATCTGACGCAGTAGCTTGGAAAGTTCCATTAGGGCTAACTGGTGCATTTTGTATGGCAATACCTGCAGAAACGAAAGGGTTGGCATCTTCTTGTTGTGCTTCAAGTATGCATTTCCACGTCGCCATATTGGCGTGTTGCTTAACTGAATTGAACGTTGCTATAGCGGCGGATTCTGGGTTATCTGCTTCAGCAGGAAAATATGCTTTTGTCGGTAAGATTAAACTTGTTGCTTGGTAAAAATCTTCTCCACCAAAATTACGCAACAACCAGCGATATGTCTCAATTTGAAATGTTTGATCTTCTGACGCAAGAAAGGGTTTATTTTTAAATAGGTTAAACATCAATCCATTGAAGCTTGAAAGCAATGAGTTTGATATTACAAAAACAATAAACAGAGGTCTATTGATAACCCCCTGTTTGAATAATTAAAACGAAAAAAGGCTGCACAATGTGCAGCCTTTCGAATATGGCGGTGAGATAGGGATTTGAACCCTAGAGGGGCTACAAACCCCTGCCGGTTTTCAAGACCGGTGCTTTCGACCACTCAGCCATCTCACCAAACTTGTTCCCTTTGCTTGGGAACGGTGCGCATAGTAAAGCGTGCCCACGCGCTTGTAAAGCGTTAATTGCAATAAAATTGCAATATCGTTCCGTTCGCTCACAAACTAATCAATAGCCATATATTTTTCTACAATTTTACGAGTTGCAGGTACATTTATTAGCTTATTAATTTCTTGCTCTAGTACAACATCATCAATTCTTTGCGACTGACGAAGCATAATTAATTGGCTTAGTTTATTGGCATCATAATTAGCCGCCGCTACAGGGTGTTTGTCTTTAACCGACATGAGCTGAGTAACGTTAGTGGCTTTTATCTGCACGGCAAGTGGCAACAAAACACTTTCAGGCAACTGCCATGTTTTTGCAATAATATAAGTCAGCTTAAGTGAATACTTGTCGATAATTTGCTTGAGTACTAAGGCATTTGGTCTGCAGTCAGGATCAACCCAACTAAAGGCCTCTACCATCAATTGGAAAAGCACCATTTCACCAAGGTTTCTGATTAAGCCGACAAAATAAGCACTAGCAGCTGCCTCTGGCGCTTGGCGCTTAATTATTTCCTGCGTGAAATCAGCGGTGTTTTGACTGTGTTGCCAAATTCGCTCACCGAATTGTTTGAAATAGGCACTGGTAACGGGTTTGTAGCCATTGATATAGCCATTAATCGCCCCTTCCAGTAGGCCAGCAGTACCTACGGTAACAAACGCTGTTTTTAGATCAGTTATATCTTTGGTGCCACGTTTATATTTTGTTGTATTAGCCAACTTAATAATATCCGCAGCGATACTGGGCTCTGCAGCTATAATTTTTAAAAGATAATCGGTATCAAAATCACCGGAAGACAGCTGATTAGCAAGATCGGTAATCGTTGCTGGCATCACAGGCAGCTCGTTAATAATTGCCTTTGCCTGTGTGGTAATGATTGTCTCAATTTGCTGTTTAACAAATTGACTGATTTCATCAACGTGACTGCCTGTCACTTCTGAATTAAATAAGTAATTGGTGAACGCTTGACCAAGTTCACAACGCATAGAAGGTATAGAAGACGCTGATACGTTTTGTTGAGCTTCATTGAGTGAAGTAGCATCTACCTCCGTAGTTGCCTTGCTTTGGGCGAACGCTTCATAATTAGGTTTTTTCTGTGATTTAGCTAGTGTAGGAAAAGCTGATTTAATTAATTTACGAAACACAAAGATAAAGCCTGTGAATGATTGAAAACACTAACAATTCCATTGTCTACGAATAAGGTTTACAAATAGTGAATCCTTCAAGAAACTAATTGCTGCTTAATGAAATGATTTGCGAAACAGCGCGGAGAATAGTAACACAATCTGTAGGGACTATTTGTAAACAAAAAGTAAAAGATAAAAAAAAACCTCGCATTTGCGAGGTTTTAGAATATGGCGGTGAGATAGGGATTTGAACCCTAGAGGGGCTACAAACCCCTGCCGGTTTTCAAGACCGGTGCTTTCGACCACTCAGCCATCTCACCAAATTGTTCCCTTTGCTTGGGAACGAGGCGCATATTAAAGTGTTGATATTCGCTTGTAAAGCGTTAATGTTAAAATTAATTTTGTTTGCTTTCATTTTGAGCAAAGCTATTATTTTTAAAGCAAAAAGGCTAAGAATTAATGAATAAATGTCGCTGCCCTTGGCTAGATGAATCTAAACCAGATTATGTAAAGTACCATGATGAAGAATGGGGAGTACCTGTTAAAGAAGACCAAAAGCTGTTTGAGTTTCTCGTTTTAGAATCGGCACAGGCAGGCTTAAGTTGGTATACCATATTGAAACGCCGCGAACACTATCGAACAGCCTTCGCAAATTACGATGTTAACGCGGTTAGCCAATTTACTGAGGATGACGTAGAAAAGTTAATGCTAAATGACGGCATTATTCGCAATCGCAAGAAAATAGAAGCTGCAATAAACAACGCCACCCGCTTTATTGAGATACAACAAGAATTTGGCAGCTTTGCCAACTATCAATGGTCGTTTGTTGGCAATAAAACCATAGTCAATGCCCCAAAACAATTAAGCGACTACCCCGTGACAACAGAAATTTCAGATAAGCTAGCGAAAGACATGAAAAAGCGCGGTTTTAAATTTCTCGGTTCAACAACTATTTACGCGCACATGCAAGCCTGTGGCATGGTTAACGATCATTCGGTAGACTGTTATCGAAGAAAACAAATAATTGATCTCTTTCAGCAAGAAATAGCGTAGTATTTTTAAAATCTGCGTGCCATAATATGTCACGCATTGACAATTTGGGCTTGAACTTTTTGTTATTGCCCAAATCTACATAATTAGAAAATAAGTTCATAGAGGAAAGTTTATGCAAACAAATATGAATCTAGGTACTGCAAGTCAAAGTAGTGCTATTGAAATTAATAAGGTATTGCGAAATACCTACATGCTTTTAGGCATGACCTTAGCGTTTAGTGCGGTTACTGCTGGTGTTTCAATGGCCATGAATTTATCGCATATGGCTGCTTTAGTCATGACGCTTGTTGCTTTTGGTTTACTATTTGTTGTTAACAAGCAAGCAGACAAAGCCAACGGTATTTTCTGGATTTTTGCTTTCACTGGCTTAATGGGCGCCTCACTAGGGCCATTACTTAATATGTATGCTGCTCTACCTGGTGGTCCATCATTAATTATGCAAGCGTTAGGCGGCACGGCATTAATTTTCTTTGCATTGTCAGGCTACGCACTAACAAGTAAGAAAGACTTCTCATTTATGGGTGGTTTCTTAATGGTTGGCTTAATTGTGGTATTAATCGCTGGTATCGCGAATATCTTCTTCGCTATTCCTGCAGTATCACTAGCGTTAAACGCTGCGATTGTAATGATTATGTCTGGTTTAATTTTATTCGATACTAGCCGCATTATTCACGGCGGTGAGCGCAACTATATTCGCGCTACAGTGTCGTTATACCTAAACATTTACAACTTGTTTGTTAGCCTACTTCAACTATTAGGCGCATTTAATTCAGACGATTAATTCTGAATTGATATTAATATATAATAAAGCCCCGTTTTAAAACGGGGCTTTTTTTATTTGCGACTTTTACTTTATGACAACGAGCTATTAGGAAATCTGTGTCTGTTTATACTTTGGTAGTGACTACCCCGCCCCATCAGAACAATACCGCCACGGTAATTGAATTTGCAGAATCAATTTTAACGGCTGGGCATCAAATTAACGGTATTTTTTTCTATCAAGACGGTGTGCTTAATGCGAGCACATTAACGTCAATTCCTAACGATGAATTCCAAGCGCCAGCCGCTTTTGTGAAACTTCATAACGATCACCAAGTAGCGCTACATTTGTGCATAACTGCGGGTGAGAAACGCGGTTTAACCGACCAAGATGGTGCAATAAATATAAATCCAGCATTTACCGTATCTGGTTTGGGCGAAATGGTAGAACTGACATCTACAGCAGATAAGGTGATTCAGTTATGAGTGCAACTTCACTAGCCGTTATTAATACGAAAGCACCTTTTGCGACTAGTCATGGTAAAGATGCGTTAGACCTAGCACTTATCTTTGGCAGTTATGAGCAACAAATATCGCTATTTTTTGTTGGCGATGGTGTTTTTCAGTTACTTCAACAGTGCGATGGTAATACATTAAACGTAAAAGACTTTACCAAAACCTTCGCGGCATTGTCGTTCTACGATATAGAAAACGTTTATGTCAGCCAAGAATCATTAACTAAACGCTCATTAAACAAGAGCTCATTAATTGATGGCGTAGAGGTTTTATCTGATGATGTAATTCAGCAGCGTCTTAGCGAACACAGCGCAGTATTAACATTCTAAAGGTTTATCAATGGCAAGTTTGCACCTTATCCGAACATCTTCATTTAGCAGCGATAGTTTTACGAATGCTTTAACAGTGATGAAAAGCAGTGACCGAATTATTTTATTAGACGACGGCGTTTACAACATTAATCACCCTATCCTACAAAACGCTTTAGCCTTAGTGGGCAAAGAAAACCTTTTTGTGATCGAGCATCACTACTTGGCACGAGGTTTAGCGACTGATGATGCGTTGAATTTTATCTCAATGGCAGCACTTGTTGCACTAACTGAAGCTGCAAATCAAATTATTACATGGCAATAGTATGCAATTTAACAATCAAACAATAGAACTCGATAAACACGGCTATTTAATCGATTTTCAACAATGGAGTGAGGAACTCGCACCTGAATTGGCAAAACAAGACGATGTAGAGTTGACCGAAGCGCATTGGGAAGTGATCCGCTTTGTGCGCGAATTTTATCTGAAATTTAACACATCGCCAGCAATTCGCGCGCTAACTAAAGCAATGAAAGAAGAATTCGGTGAAGAAAAGGCAAACAGCCGTTACTTATATCGATTGTTTCCCGAAGGGCCTGCAAAGCAAGCAACAAAATACGCAGGCTTACCAAAGCCTGCGCGTTGTATATAGTTTGCTAACATCAGTGAGCGATTTAAACAAACGTTAGACTTTGATATTAATGTTGTTACCCGAGCTCGCTGTCGGTGGGCTTACTTGGCCACCAGCAAGGCTAGATTCGATGAGATCAACAGCGATCTGGCCTTCCACTTCTGTTTGACTATTTTCTCGCTGTGCACCTTTTACTTCTAGTGCGTTTCCACCATCCACATTCACTGGTGTTGAAGAACCGATGGTTAAAGCCATAACTACCTCTCATTACATGACATTGTTAACACGTTAGTGTTCCTGATCTATTTATCGGAAAAACTACGCAAAGCTTTAATATTTTTAATGGCTAACTCAGTGAATATTTCTTTAAAATCGCTTTGACTATTAGTTGAAATAAGCTGCCTAAGTTTCAACAAGCACAAAAAAAGCGCCGAAGCGCTTTTTTAATCGTAATCCATAAATGCTAGTTTATGCTGCTGGCAAGTTTGGTACAAAGATACCTGCCATTTCTTGCATAACACGCACAACTTGGCAACTGTAGCCAAATTCATTGTCGTACCATACGTATAATACAGCGCGATCTTCATCAACAATCGTTGCTTGAGAGTCAACAACACCCGCATAACGAGAACCAACTAAATCCGTTGATACAATTTCAGTTGACGCTGTGTAATCTACTTGGTTTTGTAGATCTGAGTTTAATGAAATATCACGTAGGTAATCATTTAAACCGTCAGTGGTAGTTGCTTCTTTAAGGTTTAAATTCATGATTGCCATAGAAACATTTGGCGTTGGAACACGGATCGCGTTACCCGTTAATAAACCTTTTAATTCAGGCAATGCCTTAGCAACCGCTTTAGCTGCACCTGTAGAAGTAATAACCATGTTAAGTGGCGCACTGCGACCACGACGCGGCGACTTGTGGTAGTTATCAATTAAGTTTTGGTCGTTAGTGTACGAGTGAACCGTTTCTACGTGGCCGTTTTTAATACCAAACTTATCGTTTACCGCTTTAAGTACAGGCGTGATTGCATTTGTTGTACAGCTAGCCGCTGACACAATTTTATCTTCCGCTAAGATCATATCGTGGTTTACACCGTAAACAATGTTCTTGATATCACCTTTAGCTGGTGCCGTTAATAGTACTTTAGCCACACCGTTTGATTGTAAGTGCTGGCCTAGACCTTCTTCGTCTGACCAAATACCGGTATTATCAACTACTAGCGCATTGTTAATACCGTATGCAGTGTAATCAACATCAGCTGGTGATTTCGCGTAGATTACTTGGATGAAAGCACCGTTAGCTTTGATAACGTTGTTTTCTTCATCAATAGTAATGCTACCGTTAAACGAACCATGTACAGAATCGCGACGAAGTAAACTAGCACGTTTTGCTAAATCACCTTCTTTACCTGGGCGAATAACAATGGCGCGTAAACGTAATTTTGACGAAGGGCCCGTTTTTTCAATTAACAAACGAGCAAGTAAACGACCGATACGGCCAAAACCATAAAGCACTACATCTTGTGCTGCTGGCTCTTCACTATTGACAGCTAAACTGTCAGCAAGTTCTTTTTCTAAGTACTGCTCAATCGTTAAACCATTTGCACCACCTAAAAATAGGTAATTGTAAGCAAGTTTACCAATATCAACGCGCGCTGGTGATAATGACATCTTGGTTAACGCTTCTAAAAATGGGAAACTCTCGCGTAAGCGTAATTTACTTTCTTCGTGTAATGCGACAGACTTGTGTGCTTTGACGATATCAATAGCCGAAGCATTAACGAGAGAACGACCATAAACAGCAACTTCAATTCCTTTATTACGGAATAGTTGGCTGATAATAGGTAACATATTTTCGGCGAATGTTTGGCGCTCTTGCCAGCTTGCTTGATATTGTTCCTCAAGATGAGAAGTCATTACTTAAACCTTATATTTCCATGAAGTGATCGTTTGACTATTATCAATGTTTTAATATGACGTTATGATTAATAATAGCTACTTGCTTGATGCGGCGGACATTGTAATGCACAGTGAAAGTTTTCGCTACCACCTACATAAAAATTTCCAAGTTTACTTGAGTATTAAATGAAGCATTTACCCTTACTACTACTTTCTCCTTTGCTACTAATGGCTTGCGATACAGGACCAGATCTCGCGAAAATATGCAAAGAATCGCCAGACATGTGTGAAGAGTTTATTGAAGATACTTGGTGTAAGAAAGAACGTGTAAAAACAATTTATCACAACTACGCACTTACACAGACAGGTGCAGATAAGCAAAAGTTCGATTTGTTAATCGCTTACGAAGAGTATGCTGCTTGTATGGATCACGCTTCGCAAATAGAACATATCAAACTCAAGTACAAAAAACGTAACCGTATTGATAATGCAATAAAGGCAAAAGAGCGTATCAAGCAGCTAAGTGAAGAAACACTGCGCTCTGAACACCCCGAGTTATTGTTTTATCACTGGTCACGGTATTTAAATGAAGGCGCGCTCGCAAAATTTTTAGCGATGGAAGGAAGTAAAGCATTAGAAACCGCTGCTTCGCAATTTAACTTGGCCACTTATTATATTAAACGCGATCCCGACAAAACCTTAGATCTGCTATTTCATGCATTGGAATTACAGCCCGATGACGCGCCAGTAAACACTGAGATATTCAAATCTATTACGACCATCTTTACAGATAAAGAAGAGTTTAAACAAGCTTACATTTGGCTAAAAATACTCACCCTTTACGATCCTGAAGATATTGATAGTAGCGAGCAAGGATTAATGGCATTTGCGCAATTCCACAAGTTGGATGCTGACTTTCTCGATAAGGTTGCGAGCGCAACCTTAGATAAGATTACCGATGGTACCTTTACTGCTCCACGCCATTAGGAGCAGTAAGGTGTTCTTTATTCCCTTAGGTGCTAGCTATTCTTAGTCGTTTGATTAGTCTGAACTATAGTTCTTGTTCAAAAACCAAGCTCAAAGAGTTCACGCAATAACGCTTGCCAGTAGGTGCTGGGCCGTCATCAAATACATGGCCGAGGTGCGAGTCACAATGCTTACACTGAATTTCAACCCTTACCATATTGTGAGTCAAATCTTCCAAGTACGAGACATTATCATCTAAACAATCATAAAAACTTGGCCAACCGCACCCAGCATTAAATTTTGTTGCTGACGAAAACAAAGGACGTTCACAACAGGCACAATGATAATTTCCTTCAAGCCAGTGATCATTATATTTGCCCGTAAAAGGCCGTTCAGTCGCCGCTAGTCGACACACAGCATAGGCTTCTGGGCTTAATTTATCTTTATAATGATCCTGGCTCATAGTCTACCTACTAAATTTTTTGAATTGCGCGTTCCTGCGATGACCATTCAACATGATACTTCTTACCCGCTGCTTTATCTAAACGTTCAAATGTATGGGCACCAAAGAAATCACGCTGCCCCTGCAATAAGTTAGCTGGCAACACCGCTGAGCGCATTGAATCGTAGTACGACAATGATGAAGACAACGCCCCTGCCGGAATACCCATCAAAGTAATTTCAGCAACCGCCTGACGCCAGTTCGCTTGGTATGTATTAAGCTGTTCAACAAAGAATTCATCGAGGAATAGATTCTCTAGCTCTTCGTTGCGCTCAAACGCTTCAGTAATTGATTGTAAGAACACAGCGCGAATAATACAGCCTGCACGCCATATTTTAGCGATGCTAGCAAAGTCTAGTGTCCAGTTATGCTCTTTGGCTGCAAGTTTCATTAACTGGAAGCCTTGCGCGTATGCACAAATCTTTGCACAGTAAATCGCGTCATGTAGGCGCGTGATAAATGCTTGTTTGTCTTCATCAGAAAGCGTTTTCTGGGCAGGGCCTTGCAAAAGTTCAGATGCGGTAACACGCATATCTTTGAAAGACGAAATTGAACGTGCGTATACAGCCTGTGAAATTGTCGGCGCTGGGCACCCTACTTCTAAACTACTAACCGCTGTCCACAAACCAGTACCTTTTTGGCCGGCTTTATCCAGAATTAAATCAACTAGTGGCGTTTCATCTTCTATCTTGTGACGTAAAACTTCCACTGATATTTCCATTAGGTAGCTATCTAATGGACCTTGGTTCCACTGTTCGAAGGTATCAGCAATTTCATCACAGCTCATGCCTAAGCCATTTCGAAGTACATGATAGGCTTCACAGATAATTTGCATATCTGCGTATTCGATACCATTGTGCACCATTTTTACGTAATGACCTGCACCTGCTGGGCCAATATAGGCGGCACATGGATCGCCACCTTCTATTATTTGACCTGGCTCAACACGCTCAATTGGCTTACCAGTTTTAGGGTCGACCTTGGCAGAAATAGCCTCCCAAATTGGCTTAATTCGAGTCCACGCATACGGAGAACCACTTGGCATAAGCGCAGGGCCAAATCTTGCACCTACTTCACCGCCAGATACCGCTGACGAGAACAAAATAAATTGATTTTTGTAACGCTCTTCGCGCTCAACCGTATCAACCCATAAGCTATTACCAGTATCGATAACAATATCGTCTGGTTGAATACCGGCGCCTATCAAGCTCTCGCAAACTTGATCTACTGGCTCACCAGCGGGAACAGACAGAACAATTAAATGAGGGGCTTTTAGTTGTGAGAGGAGTTCAGTGTAAGACGAGCAACCATAAACACGTTGGCTATCTGTTTTGTTTTCTTCCTTGTCTTGCTCAATTGCATCATTTACTTTTTCTTGGCTTAAATCAAAAGCAGCAATTTTATAGCCGTTATCCGCAAGGTTAAGTACAAGGTTTTTACCCATTACACCTAAGCCGATAAAGCCGATGTCACACAATGCTTTCTCTTGTGTCATATTCTAATTCCGAGGGTTAATACAGTGGATGTCGGCGCATCAATGCGCCATGTTTCCACTATTTTATCATGGGAATTTCCATAACGCTTCAGTTAAAACGTATAAAGCTGTTAATTTTTCTTGGTTTTTTAGTAACAATCCGAAATTTAATTTAACTAAATTACATAACCAAGTGTTTTGTTCTTGTATTTTTTATTTATTGGTGTAATTTTACTACATTAATAAAATTCAGGAATTCACATGACTATTAAAGTTGGTATAAACGGCTTTGGTCGCATCGGCCGTTTTGTATTTAGAGCGGCGCAAGAACGCCAAGATATTGAAATTGTCGGCATTAACGACTTAATTGACGTAGATTACATGGCTTACATGCTTAAATATGATTCAACTCATGGTCGCTTTAACGGTCAAGTTGATGTCGTTGATGGCAATTTAGTGGTAAATGGTCAAACAGTTCGTGTCACCGCTGAACGCGATCCAGAGCAGCTAAAGTGGAACGACATTGGAGCGGATGTGGTTGTTGAGGCAACAGGTTTGTTCTTAACTGATGAAGCAGCACGCAAACACATTAAAGCTGGCGCTAAAAAAGTTGTCATGTCGGCACCGTCTAAAGACGCCACACCAATGTTTGTTATGGGCGTAAACCATAGCGAATATCAAGGTGAAGATGTGGTATCGAATGCTTCTTGTACCACCAACTGTTTGGCACCGATTGCTAAAGTGCTCAATGACAATTGGGGCATTACAGATGGCTTGATGACTACGGTTCATGCTACAACAGCAACCCAAAAAACCGTCGATGGCCCTTCTGCAAAAGACTGGCGTGGTGGCCGCGGTGCGGGTCAAAATATTATTCCATCTTCAACAGGTGCCGCAAAAGCCGTTGGGAAAGTTATTCCTGAGTTAAATGGCAAGCTAACGGGCATGGCTTTTCGTGTGCCAACGCCAAATGTGTCAGTTGTCGACTTAACGGTCAACCTTGCTAAACCGGCAAGTTATGAAGAAATCTGCACGGCAATGAAAACTGCTTCACAAGGTGAACTAGCGGGCGTTTTGGGTTACACAGAAGACCAAGTAGTTTCAAATGACTTCATCGGTGAAAAGTGCACTTCAGTATTTGATGCTGGTGCAGGTATTGCCTTAACAGATACCTTCGTCAAAGTTGTATCTTGGTATGACAACGAAATTGGCTACTCAAATAAAGTACTCGATTTAGTTGCATACATCGCCAAGTAATCGACAGCGAAATAAGCAAATCAAACAAAGTTAGATTTACGCTAATTGAACACTTAGAAAAGTCGGCACTCGCCGACTTTTTTGTTAACTATTAAGCAATTATTCTATTCATCTACTATCTTCAGGCTATGGACGAACTCGCTCGTCTTATTGAGCATTGCAAAAGTGCTTACAAATCGTTGGGAACAAAGCCAGAGAGGATGATATGCAGAAAAACAAACCAAGCAAGGTAGCTAGTAACCAAGTAAACTCCCCTCAGCGTAAAACAAGAGAGTCACTTAAAGCTCATTCCCCTTCTTCCAATGCTACTACAAGAGAAGAGGAAACGATTTCGAATAAACGTACGATTGCAACGAACACTAATGAAACTAGCGACTTCATTGGCGCCGATAAGTACAATTATTTCACCGAAAAAGACGTCTCACTAATACTTAAAAATTTGGATAACTTGCGAGGTGATGTCTACCCCAATTCGCACACTTCAGAAGATGAAGATCTTATACCACCAAACTTTCCCTCAGTCTGTTTAATTGGTTTGGGTCGCTGTGGTTCAAATATCGCCTTAGATGTTGCCTGCCTTGTTCACAATGCTCGTAATTACTATCTAGATGAATTTCACAACGCGCAGCTGCAAGCGCAAGAAAACGATAGCAAACCACTAAAGTGGATTCAGCGCAGCCTTAATATTCAGCCGTCAAAAGCAGTAAAGCCGGTGTTCCTTATCGAGCCTTTGGTCATGCTTGGTGATTTAGACAAAGACATCGAAGGACGTATTCGATTCTCCTCCAAGGGTTTTGATAATAACTTCCTAAAAGATTACAACAAGCTCAAAATCATGGATCTGTCTGAAGTACATGCAGGCGGTGCGGGCAACGCACCTATCCTCGGCCAATATTTGGCGAAAATAATACTGAACAAAAATACCGATCAATTCACTAATCAAGATTGGAAGTTTATTCACTCGTATTTAATAGATTCATGCGGTATTAAAGCCAACCAATCGCGCTTGTATTTTTACATATTTAGCGCTGGTGGTGGCACTGGCTCTGGCATGGCGTCAGAATTTGGTTTGGCTCAGCAATATTCGTATATGAATAAAACATTCGATACAAAGTCGGAGCGGGATTTAGCCAGTCACAATCAATCGTTTGTATTTGAGCCCATTTTTACTAGCGGTATCTGTATCTTACCCAATATTTCAGATCAGTACGTCGAAACGTCGGAAGCCCTACATATCAACGCAGGCCGCCTGTTATGTAAGTATCTGTCGGAAGAATGGAATTTCTCCTACAGCATGGATAATGAAAATACGTCAATTACTAACATGATACCGCACATACGACCTTGGAATGCGATGATGTTAATTTCCAACGATATCATGCGCTACGCTGAGCAAAACGATAAAGATGGTGGTATGCAATTTATTGATGTTAACTCAATGGAACGACACGCTAATCAATATATTAGTCAGCAGATTTTCAATATTTTAACAGCGCAAGCGGTTACCACAGATTACGACGAAAATTACTTCAGACGCGCGGGTATTGATATCGGCGAAACCATTCGGCTCGACGCCAATGACTTATTTATGAGTTTGGCAGGCCCTGTAGCAATTGCTTATGCAGAATCTGTGGTTGGAGATAGCGAACATTCTGGTGAAAGTAAAAAGCTATTCAATGCCGACGAACAATCACTCGATATTGATGATCTTTTTTATCGCTCAATCGACCTGCCGCACTTTAATAAACAAACTCAAGCCATCGAAGGCATCAGTATTTTACCTATTGAGTCTAATCAATATCGTGTCGCCCTCGAACACTATAAAAAGCATGACTACGATGCTTCAGTACTTAAAAAGCTACACTTTTATAAAAACTGCTCTTCTGTGGTTTCAATCGTATCACTGCCGAAAGACTATAAGCTTTCGTATATGGATTTAAATAAATTAAAAATGCACCTGAATAATTTATTTCCCAATACCACTTTAAAACGCTACGCCCTTGTTATTGGTGCCTCTGCAAACTTGTCACTAACTACGTTAATAGCTAAAAGCCCTTGCCTTAGCGACGACTTCTTAACGCTTTTCGTTGCATATATAAAGCGTTGTTTTGCAAATGATAATTATCGATTTGACGATACAGTAGACAAGCGAATTATTGAGTTTATTAAAGCTGATGAATTCGATGTAAAAGACGTCGACAAGTTGCTATTGGAGTTTGAAAATCCGGCCAAGATTCTCGACACTAACTGGTATGCCATTAAGCCGATGTATGAGAAAAAGTATCGGGAGCTGATTAATGACAACAAACAGTTTACGTCAATTAATGACATCCGCTTAACATTGGATAACGTTAAAAATGCAATCTATTATTTACGCGAAATATATCGCCACCGCATCAGCAAAACAAATGTTATTTCCTTGAATAACACTATCTCAATTAGCGACTTTGACGATAAGAATAAGAATAAGAATAGCGACTAATCCGACACTTTTAGGCTGACCTAACAAAAAACCAGTCAATGACGACTGGTTTTTTATCTTAAAATAACTAACTTAGCCGCTATTTAACAACGCTAGCTTGTTCGACATGAGCCAAAGCTTCTTGCGCCAGCTCAGTAATTGCCGTCCAATTTTTCTGCTTAATGATGTTGTCAGAGACCAACCAAGAGCCACCACAACATGCAACATTACCTAAAGATAAATAGTTGTTAACATTGTTTAGGTTAATCCCCCCCGTTGGACAGAACTTGATGTTAGGGAAAGGCCCACCAATGGATTTAATTGCTTTAACGCCACCTGATGCCTCAGCGGGGAAGAACTTAAAGTGATCATAGCCAAAGTCAATGCCATCCATTAATTCTGAAATCGAGGATATTCCTGGAATTAATGCAATATCACCTTCATTACCCGCTTTAAGCAAATCTTTGGTTAACCCTGGGCTAATAGCAAACTTAGCGCCAGCATCTCGTGATCTTTGCAATAATTCACGGTTAGTCACAGTGCCTGCGCCAACTACAGCATCTGGTAAATTCTTAGCAATGGTCTCAATAACCTGCAACGCAGAAGGTGTGCGAAGTGTAACTTCTAATACGTTAATGTCAGCAGCCATTAGCGCTTCAGCGATTGGCAACGCATCTTCAACATGCTCGATAACAAGTACAGGCACAATTGGTCCCATTGCAAATAGCTCAGATGGCGCCAGTTGCCATTTTTTTAAATCCTTCATAATGCCTCTTTCTTATCTTGTATATCGTCTTGTAAATCGTGTTGAAGGTTGTCTTGAAGAAGGTATGCGGTTGCACCCAAAATTCCAGGTTGAGATTCAGTAATCACATAGGTAGGAATGCTTTGGTTAAAACCAGACATACGGCCTTTTTCTTCGAAACGTTGCCTAAAATCACTGCCTTTAAAATACTCTATAAATCTTGGAACTATGCCACCAGCAATATAAACTCCGCCGAAACTGCCTAGCGTTAATGCTAGATTACCGGCAAAGCTGCCAAGTGTTTTGCAAAACTGTGCTAAAGCTTGAGCACATACTTCACACTCATTTGATAACGCACGAGCGGTAATATCTTGTGCGGTTAGCTCGCTCTCAACCGAGGAATTTTTACTGGCAAGCGCTTGGTATATTTGTTCAATCCCCAAGCCAGAAAGCAACTGCTCATACGAAACATGCTGATATTTCGTCAGTAAAAATTCCAATATGTCGATTTCTTGTTTATCAACAGGCGCAAAGTCGACATGTCCACCCTCGCCGCTCAAACTTAACCAAGTTTCTTGCTGTTGGGCATCTTGCTCTTGAATTAGGTTCGCTACACCTAAACCAGTGCCCGGCCCGCAAACTGAAATAGGTTTACCAGCGACTGACTCACCACCACCAATTTGAACTTTTTGCTCATCACTCAGCATAGGGATCGCGTGAGCAATTGCGGTAAAGTCATTAATAAGCAGTAGCTTGTTGAGTCCAAGAGCAGATTTCAATTGTGTTTTTGAAAATTGCCAAGGTAAATTGGTCATAACCACAAGATCATTTTCGACCGGACATGCTATTGCAAAACATGCATTGATTGTTTTACCCGACAACTGCTCTTTTTCAATAAAATCAGCAACCACTTCCGCCAAACTTGCATATTTAGCACATTGGTAAACAGTTAATGCTTTGCAACTACCATCTTGCTGGGCAATGCCAATTCTTAAATTAGTGCCACCAATATCGGCGACAATATTAACTACATTCTCGAGCATTAATGCTCACCCTCAAGATTACCAAATAGTGAACATGCGCCAGTGTCAGCTGAACTCAAGCTTTGACGCATAAAGCCAAACAACTCACGTCCCATACCTTCATGGTGGCCATTAACATTAAACTTAGCTAACGGACGCTGTGCTAGCTCTTGTTCGTCAACTAACAAGGTTAATTCGCCTGATTCACCATCAACCATGATCATGTCGCCATTTTGTACTTTAGCAATCCAACCACCGTCTAGTGCTTCTGGGCACAAGTGGATAGCAGCAGGCACTTTACCTGATGCACCAGACATACGACCGTCAGTCACTAGCGCTACTTTAAAGCCCTTATCTTGCAAAACACCTAAAGGTGGCGTTAATTTATGAAGTTCAGGCATTCCGCGTGCTTTTGGCCCTTGAAAGCGCACTACCGCAACAAAGTCTTTTTCAAGCTCACCTGCTTTAAATGCAGCTTCTAATTCGTGTTGATCTTCAAAAACAACGGCTGGCGCTTTG
Source organism: Thalassotalea montiporae (assembly GCF_053485855.1). Classification (NCBI taxonomy): domain Bacteria; kingdom Pseudomonadati; phylum Pseudomonadota; class Gammaproteobacteria; order Alteromonadales; family Colwelliaceae; genus Thalassotalea; species Thalassotalea montiporae. Next base: position 35,714 of record NZ_JBQRUO010000004.1, on the reverse strand, counting down.
ATCACTGTACTGCCATCGCGAAGTGCAGACGTTTTTAACACTGAAGTTCCCAAGTTACCTTTGAGTACTTTCAAACCACCGTCTGGCTTGAATGGTTGTGCTGTAGTTGCGATCACTTCTGGATCGCCAGAAACATCAGTACTGTCTACCCATACTAATTTGCCATTCTCTAGCACAGGTTGTTGGGTGTAGCGTGTTAAGCCTCGACCACAAATCGTCTCTACATCTTCATGTAGTAAGCCAGCACCGATTAGTTCTTTGAATAACAACGCCATACCACCTGCTTGTTGGAAGTGGTTAATATCGGCATGACCATTAGGATAAATACGAGTGATCAGCGGAACTGAGTCCGACAAGTCGTTGAAATCTTGGAAATCAATAATGATACCGGCAGCTTTAGCAAATGCGATAATATGCATGGTTAAGTTCGTAGAACCACCAGTGGCAAGTAAGGCCACAATAGCATTAACTACAGAGCGCTCGTCAACCATTTTACCAATTGGTAAATAGTTACCTGATTGCTGTGTTAGACGAGTGACTTGACGTGCCGCTGCTTTGGTTAACTCTTCACGTAGTTCTGTGTTTGGCGCGACAAAAGATGCACCCGGTAAATGCAAGCCCATTACTTCAACGACTAACTGGTTAGAGTTAGCGGTGCCAAAGAATGTACAAGTTCCAGCACTGTGATATGACGCTGATTCCGCTGCTAGCAGCTCTTCTTTACCCACTTCACCTTTGGCAAATTGTTGTCTAACGCGTGCTTTTTCTTTGTTAGGAATACCTGAAGGCATTGGGCCAGCTGGCACAAATACTGTTGGTAAGTGGCCAAAGGTTAAGCTCGCTAATAACAAACCAGGGACGATTTTGTCACAGATGCCAAGCATTAACGCGCCATCAAACATGTTGTGTGATAAGCCAACGGCCGTAGACATTGCAATCACATCTCGGCTCATTAAGCTAAGATCCATACCCGGTTGACCTTGGGTGACACCATCACACATTGCTGGTACACCGCCCGCAAACTGAGCAACACCGCCAGTTTCAGAGACTGCTTGCTTGATAATCGCTGGATACGTTTCGTACGGCTGATGTGCCGAAAGCATATCGTTATAAGCCGATACAATGGCAATATCTGAGTGATTCAAGCCTTTAAGCTTATTTTTATCTTCTTTGCCACATGCAGCAAAGCCATGTGCTAAGTTGCCACAAGACAAACTGGCACGGTGGACTGTGTCCGATTTTGCTCGTTCAATTTTATCTAGGTAAGCCTGACGAGTAGGCTTACTGCGTTCTATGATTCGTTCGGTAATCGCTTGAATTTGGGGATTCATCATTATTCTGCCCAGTATACTTGAGTCTCAAGTGACTCATGGTGCAAAAATGCACGAATTGGCATTTGCGTCGCGTCAGAGTCCGCTAGTGCTTTCTCTAGTACTTCTTTCTTGCTATCGCCACAAATGTGTAAAAAGGTATTTTTACTTTGCGCTAAGTATGCGTAGCTAAAGGTAATGCGCTCGTGTGGCGCCGTTTGCGGTACAACCTTTAACAGCGGTGCTGCGTCGCGTGATAAGGCTGAATGGATTTCGTTGCTGCACGGGAACAGTGACGCTGTATGACCGTCTTCACCCATGCCTAAAATCAGCACATCAAATGGCAACACTGTAGTACCTGCAGCAAGGTTCAAGTCTGAAAGTACTTCAACTGTAAGCTCGTCGCCTTGTTTGATATGGAAGAAATTAGCGTCTAGTGCCTTATTTTGTAGTAGGTTTTCGTGAACTAACTTGGTATTGCTAGCGTCATCAGTAATATCAACCCAACGCTCATCGGCTAACGTTACCGTAATTTGTTTCCAAGGCAGCTCCATGTTGGAAAGTGCGGCAAAAAAACCTTTTGGTGTCGAACCGCCCGAAACGGCAATGCTTGCTTTACCTTTTAACTTTACTGCACTAACTAGAATTTCAGCCACTTGATCAGCAAGCGCTTGGTCTAAGTTTGCGCGAGATTCAAATTCGTTAATTTTATACATCTATTATTCTACCCATTGTCTATCATCACGAGCGATCAGTGAAATTGACGACACTGGTCCCCATGAGCCTGCTGCATATGGTTTCGGCTTATCATTGCTCGCTTGCCACGCATCAATAATGCTATCAGCCCACTTCCATGCGGCTTCCACTTCATCGCGGCGCACAAATAACGATTGGTTGCCATTGATAACTTCCAACATCAAACGCTCATAAGCATCAACCACACGTTCATTTTCATAAGTTTCTGAGAAGCTTAAATCCAACTTGTTTTCGTGGATGTTCATTTGTGATGCGATACCTGGGATCTTATTCATGACCTCAAGCTCTACACCTTCATCTGGTTGCAATCGTATGGTTAATTTATTTGCAGGTAAATCAGCATAGCTATCTTTAAAGATGTTATGTGGCTGCTCTTTAAAGTGAACAACAATTTCACTGTGTTTGGCTGGCATACGTTTGCCCGTTCTCAAGTAGAAAGGAACACCCGTCCAACGCCAATTATCTATTTCTGCTTTAATCGCGACAAAGCTTTCCGTATTGCTATTTTTGTTGGCACCTTCTTCTTCAAGGTATCCAGGTACCGCTTTACCTGCTAAGAAACCTTCAGTGTACTGGCCTCGAACCGTTTTCTCTTTAATGTTCTGGCGAGTAATAGGCAATAGTGCTTTGATAACTTTTAGTTTTTCGTCACGGATACTGTCAGCACTCAAATCGGCTGGTGGCTCCATCGCCAGTAGTGACAGAATTTGCAATAAGTGGTTTTGCACCATGTCGCGCATCTGGCCAGCTTCATCGTAAAAGCCCCAACGTCCCTCAATACCAACACTTTCGGCGACGGTAATTTGGATATGGTCGATATGGTTGCGATCCCAATTATTAGTAAACAAGGAATTGGCAAAGCGTAGTACCAATAGATTTAGTACCGTTTCCTTACCTAAGTAATGGTCGATGCGGTAAATCTGATTTTCTTCAAAATGCTTGGACACCATGTCGTTGATAACTTTAGATGACTCAAGGCAATGACCAATTGGCTTTTCCATGACTACACGGTCTTTTAACTGAATTAAGCCAGCTTTGTGTAAGCCTTCGGTGATGTCACCATAAATAGCTGGCGGTGTTGAGAAGTAATAAATACGTTCTTTGTCTGTTGCTACCGTATTCGCTAAGTCTACGTAACTTTCAGTTTGCTTGAAGTCTAAACGCTGATATACCAAGCGTGCTAAGAAACGACTCAGTACCTCTTCATTTAACCCTTCTTTGACAAACTGCGTTAAATTTTCTTTGGCAAAGTCGACTAAATCTTGGTTTGAATGCTCTTGTCTGGCGACACCTACAACACGAGTGCTCTCATCAAGCAGGCCAGCTAAATCCAGTTGATAAAGTGCAGGGAGTAACTTTCTGCGTGATAAATCTCCAAGTACTCCAAATAGTACGACGTCAACTGCTGGGCTGCTTTGTGCATTTTTCATATATAAATCTCTAGTTTACATGCTGTAACTAAACTACATTTGCGGTTAATTTAGCGCTACTTATAAGCGCAGTAAAGAACTTTCTGTAATTTTACTACACTTCATACGTATGTAGTCGCTACCTTAATGTGTCGCTTGTAATTATAGCAGCTGAGCAATGGCTATTAATTACACATCGAGATTATTTTCAACAGATAAGAGTAATCTAATGAAATATTGTAATAAATTTACATTTTTACTGTTATTTATTGAGAAAATAAATTACAGTTAGCAAAAAAGATCTGGAAAAATTATATGAACATTTTAGAAAAGATCGCTAACGAGCTAGACACCTTTAGTAAGTCTGAACGAAAGGTTGCTGAAGTCATTCTAGCGTCGCCAAATACAGTTATTCACGCAAGTATTGCTGCCTTGGCTAAACAAGCCAATATTAGTGAGCCTACCGTTAACCGGTTTTGTCGCCGATTAGACACTAAAGGTTACCCTGACTTTAAGCTGCATTTAGCTCAAAGCTTGGCAAATGGTACACCCTATGTAAACCGACATGTCGATGAAGATGATACTGCTGATGAATATACAGCAAAGATCTTCGAGTCAACCATGGCGAGCTTAGAATTAGCAAGAAAAAGCTTAAATACAACCGCCGTTAATCGCGCCGTTGATTTGCTCACACAAGCCAACAAAATATCGTTTTTCGGCTTAGGTGCTTCTGCTGTTGTCGCACATGATGCTTTAAATAAGTTCTTCAGGTTTAACGTACCTGTTGTTTACTTTGATGATGTCTTGATGCAACGCATGAGCGCTATCAATAGCCAGCAAGGCGACGTGGTTATAGTGATTTCGCACACAGGTCGTACTAAAGCCTTAGTGGAAGTTGCGGCTCTAGCAAAAGAAAACGACGCCACTGTCATCGGTATTACTACCGACGGCTCTCCACTTGCCAAAGAGTGTAGTTTAGTGCTTTCAGTAGATGTTGCCGAAGATACCGATTTATACATGCCAATGTCTTCTCGCATTGCCCAGTTAACGCTCGTAGATATCTTAGCAACTGGTTTTACTCTGCGCCGTGGCAGTAAATTTAGAGACAACCTCAAAAAAGTTAAAGACAGTCTGCGTAGCTCAAGATTTGAACGCAGAGAATAAAAAACAGGCATACTTAGGTATGCCTTTTTTAGTACCCACTTACACAGGATGAATCACAAAAATGCCTAGAAGAACCAAAATTGTTGCTACCTTAGGTCCAGCAACAGACGATAAAGAAACACTAAAAAAGGTACTGGCAGCGGGCGTGAATGTTGTACGTTTAAATTTCTCGCACGGCACACCTGAAGATCACATCAATCGCGCAAATATGGTGCGTGAACTATCAGCTGAGGTTGGTATTTACGTTGGTATTTTGGGCGATTTACAAGGCCCTAAAATTCGAGTTTCAACGTTTAAAGACGGTCCTATACAGTTAAACGTTGGAGATAAATTTGAGTTAGATGCCACCTTACCTAAAGGTGAAGGCACGCAAGAAAAAGTTGGTATTGATTACAAAGAATTGCCTAATGATGTGACCAGTGGCGATGTCTTGTTACTTGATGATGGTCGAGTACAACTAAAAGTTCTAAACACTCAAGGCACATCAGTATTTACTGAAGTTGTTGTCGGTGGTCCGCTATCGAATAATAAAGGTATCAACCGCCAAGGTGGTGGCCTAACGGCGCCTGCATTAACCGATAAAGATAAAGAAGACATTAAACTAGCGGCTAAACTAGATGCTGATTTTCTTGCTGTTTCGTTCCCACGTGACGCCGCTGATATGCGCGAAGCGCGTTTGCTCGCCCAAGAAGCTGGCTGCAACGCTAGGCTAGTCGCTAAAATCGAACGCGCAGAAGCGGTTAACGACGACCAAGTGTTAGATGAAATTATTTTAGCGTCAGACGTGGTCATGGTGGCGCGTGGTGACTTAGGTGTGGAAATTGGCGACCCTGCCCTAGTTGGTAAACAAAAACACATTATCGCTCGTACCCGTCAGCTTAACCGTGTAGTGATCACCGCAACACAAATGATGGAAACTATGATCAGCCAACCTATGCCAACGCGTGCAGAAGTGATGGACGTTTCAAACGCGGTTCTTGATGGCACTGACGCAGTTATGCTGTCAGCTGAAACAGCTGCTGGTAAATACCCAGTAGAGACGGTAACCGCGATGGCGGCAGTATGTTTGGGTGCGGAGCAACACCGTTCAGTAAACATGTCGAGACATCGTATTGAGTTAATGTTTACTGAAATTTCAGAAACCTTGGCACTTTCAGCAATGTACGCAGCTAACCATTTAGAAGGCGTAAAAGCGATTATCGCCTTAACAGAATCAGGTCAAACGTCGAAAATTATGTCGCGCATTACCTCAGGATTGCCGATTTATTCACTTTCGCGCCATCATAAAACGTTAACGAAAACGGTTATTTACCGTGGTGTTTACCCAGTGCAATTTGATTCAACCGAAAGCACAGATCAATCGTTAACTAAAGATGTACTAAAAGCTGTTGTTAGTCACGGTGATTTTAAAGAAAACGACAAAGTCATATTCACCCACGGCGATTTAATGGAAACAGTTGGTGCAACAAATACTATGAAAGTGCTTAAAGTAACCAAGGATTTGTTAAAGCACTAAATGGCACACTAAAACAAGATGAAATAGGCTTATTGCGCTAATTTTCTTTCATTCAAAAAAGCGAGTACCTGTACCAAAGTACTCGCTTTTTTTATACGGATTTTTTAATACGGATAATATAGAACTGGTGAATTGCAGCTTTAGCCTTTAGCCTTTAGCCTTTAGCCTTTAGCCTTTAGCCTTTAGCCTTTAGCCTTTAGCCTTTAGCCTTTAGCCTTTAGCCTTTAGAAGCCAAATTGCTGGTTTAGAGGTATTCAAGCCCTTGATAAGGTGAACGCTTTAGTGATAATAATCGACTTTTTAAATTTCCGCAGTGTACTTCTAATTTGTGGCCGTCAGGGTCTAGGATATAAAGTGAATTTCCCTCACTTGTGTTTTCCTGCCATTGTTTCACATGCTGTTTGGTGAGTAATTGACGAAACACGTCAAATTTATCCGTCGCAATAGTAAATGCAATATGGCTATAGTCTTCGCTTGGCTTGACCTCTCCAAGCGACAAACAAAACCACAAAGAATCAAGTGTTAGATAAGCCCCTGTATTCCATTTGACTTCCCCTTTCATTCCCAACACTTGTGTGTAAAACCGTAAAGAGCGATCTATATCACTAACAGCGATGGTGATGTGATTCAACGCACTAATCATCTGCTAAGTCGTTCAAATCGTCGATATAATCTTGTAGGCGGTTATTAAAACGATTTTTCTGCTTAGGCGTTAGGCTGTGCATCATATAGTAAAAGATATCGGAAAAGTTTTGATTATTCTGTGTTTGTATTGCGACATACTCTTTACTTTTTAGGTCATCTGGCGAAGAGATAAGCTCGGCAAACAGTTGCTGATACGTTTCTTTATTTAGCTCAGGACTTAGTGCATGGCTAAAGCCTTGATACCAAGCCTGACGATACGTTAACCAATGGCTATAGGTTGATTGAAACCCTTCACTCAAAACACAAAGCTGAGCTTTTTGCTCCTTATTGAGCTTGCCAACCCATTTTCTGAATTGTTCTTGTTGCTCCACACATTCTTTTTTAACCCATTCATCGCGTGTCAGGTTTTGATACTCTGCCTCATACTCCTCTTTATTTTCTCGATTAGTTTCAGCGATACCTTCTAATAAATCCTGACGCTGTTCTTGGTTGAGTAAGCTGGTAAGCTCAATCAAATCTGGCTTTGCATGCTCGCGCAAATTAACCCAATGAGCCCTCATTTGCTGTAAGTGCTCAGCAATTTGCTCTGGCGTAATGCCTTGGTTCACCTGCTCCATTAGCGACGTTAATTGTTTTGCGTAAGCAGTTAATTGTGTTGCTCGGTGCCAATCATGTAACTCGCTAAACTTGGCATCAAACACTTTTTTCTGTGATTTATTTAGTGAGACATAGTCATCTAGATACCAATCAACCCACCAATCAAGATTGTTGTAAACGAAAGTAAAACTACAACCCGTTAAAAATAAAGAACAAAATATGACGGTTGCAAACTGTTTACCACGTTTGATGAAGCTCATCATTAACACAATCCCTCGGTATAAATTATTGATTTAACACAATCTGTGTTTAAGTTAGTTGAATTAAACTACGATAGTCAGAATACAAAGGATTGTAAACATGCGGTTATGTCAGCAAATATTTCAAAAGGCTTAGGAGTGAATAACGATGGCAACACGCGAAAAACCACGTAAGATTGGGCTACTTACCAGCGGTGGCGATGCCCCTGGAATGAACGCTGCCATACGAGCTATCATCCTAGCCGCCGCACACCACAAGCTTACTTGCTATGGTTTTCACCACGGTTACAACGGATTAATCAATCAAGATTACTGCATTTTATCGCCTGATAACGTAACCAATATTATTCATCAAGGCGGTACTATCTTAAAAAGCGCTCGCTGCCCAGAAATGATGACCCAAACGGGCATTAAGCAAGCTGTTAGCTGTTTAATCAAAGAGAATATTGATGCCTTGATTGTGATTGGTGGTGATGGCTCTTTCAACGGCATGTTAGCCATACAAGATCATTGGCAGGGTAAGTTAATTGGCCTGCCTGGCACCATCGACAATGATTTAGATGGCACCGACTTTACAATTGGTTTTTCCACCGCGATTAACACCGCAATTAATGCTATTGATAAAATTCGTGATACCGCTGATGCCTTCGATCGAGTGTTCGTTGTGGAGTTGATGGGGCGTCATAGTGGCCACATCGCATTTAATGTTGGGGTCGCCTGTGCCGCAGAGCAAATTATTTCCTTTGAAAATTTCGATCCACTAGCGCAAGAAGCTAAATTAGCCGAGATAATTGCTGATATTGAACAGCAAAAGCTAAACAAAGCGCACAGTTATTTAATTGTACTTGCAGAGAACCTTTGGCCCGGTGGCGCTCACTCGCTAGGCGAAGCACTAAAGCAACAGGGTAATATCGATGTTGGTATTTGTGTACTTGGCCATATTCAACGAGGTGGTTCACCCGTTGCAAAAGATAGAATATTAGCTACTAAACTTGGGGTCGCCGCAATTGAAGCGATTCTTTTAGAGAAATCCAGCATTATGATTGGCGAGTGCGAAAGCAAAATTACTCACACACCACTTAGCAAAGCCATACAACACAAAAAAGTGGTTAATGATGACTTGGTTAGTATTCACGAAGATATTTTCAAAATAGGTAATCACTAGTCAATAAGAAATGTCGGGCCTGCTGTATGTTCAATAAGGACGAAGATAATCTTCGTCGTATACGGATTATAAGCACTAAGCACAGTTCAAAATCTATGCGCACAGTGCATGCTAACAACTCGTTTAAATTTAATGAGCGTGCCCGTGACTATGACCATGCTCACCAGATTGTGACTTGGCTTCTTTGACATCCAGCACTTTTCCGCCTTTGCTGACGTTAAAAAGCAAGGTTTGTTGGTTATTCGTATTAGTCGCTTTAACAACAATAGCATTATCGGTTTCTTCAACGAGCTTAAACGCACCTTTAGCTACCTTATTCCAAGAACTATCAAGTTTTCCCACTGACATGCCTTTGTCCTTAAAGGTTAACATTTTGGCAGAAGTTTGCGCAGCTTGAATAATTTTACTTTTATCTAGCTTACCGTGGCCGTCGCCATGGGCGAAGGCTGATGAGGTGAAAATAAGCGTCGAGGCTAAAATGATTCGGGTTATTTTTTGAGTTAAAGCTTTCATAATTTTTCCTTATTCGCTGTTATTTAAGACCTTCAATGACATAGTCGCCATTGAAAAGAAGTTGAATGTTGATGTCTTTGTCTGAGTTATTTTTCCAATACCAGCCGTGTGAACCGTCAAAAGGTACAGTGAAACTCCCTTTCATTTCTTCAACACTGGCAATGGTATAAGACTCAAAATAGCCTGTGGTATCGCCTTTTGGCTCGCCATGTAAGTCAACATATAACGCACCACCATCGGTTACCCACTCGTAGGTAGCTTTTTGAAACTTGTTCATACTCAACTTGTATTCAATGCCCTTACCTGCTGGTACGGTAAGTAAAACAGCATCTTGCTCGCCATCAGATGATGCGGTTGTGGTTGGTGTTGAACCGGCTTCATTAAAGACTGTTAGCCCCAATTTTTGACCAACACCTGTCGGGTCGATGTTGTATTCTGCAGGTAGAATGAATAGCACTAATGCGATTGCAGCGACAACGAGTGAACTAATGGTCGCTTTCACTAGCGAGCGACTGGTTTGATTAACTTGACTGGTTTCCATAAAAATGTTTCTCATAATTGTTAACTAAAGATGTAAATTGATAAAACTAGCTGGCATAACCAACTGACAAGGCTAACTGGACAATAAAGCCTGTGAGCTGCATGCCAACTAGCATAAAGCCCGCACTCATCAGCGCGGTGTTGGTGGTTTTGGCAAAACGGTTAAAACTCTCAAATTGACGCCAGAAATTAATGGCCAATAGAATAAACATCAGTGCTAAGAATTGCCCTATCTCTACCCCAAAATTGAACGACAGAAGGTTTGTCGCCAGCCCTTCACTCGGTAATGCAAACTCTTGTATCTTGGTGGCTAGACCAAAACCGTGGAATAAGCCAAAAATCAACACGGCTTTTTTCGGATCCGGCTGTTTACCAAAGAAATGTTTAAAACCACCCAAATTATCAAAACCTTTATAAACAACAGATAATCCAATAATGGCGTCAATCAGGTAGGCATTGACTTGAATGTTGGCTAACACGCCAGTCATCAAGGTCAAGCTATGACCAATCGTAAACATGCTGACATACAGCAAAACATCACGCGTACTTCTTAAAAAGAAGAGCACACCGACCAAGAACAACAAGTGATCGTAGCCTGTTACCATGTGCTTCGCGCCGATGTACATAAACGGTAATATTTGTACGCCGGTATTGTTTTCGAGAAAGTTACGTGTACTGTCATCAACGCCGTGAGCCAAGGTTTCAAAAGAAACCAAGACTGCCAGCATTAACATTGGGTACCACAAATAAGTGAATTTGAATTTCCCTAACATCGATTTACCCTTTTGCTGTTGTTAAGTTGTTGTTTGCTGATACTTGTTGTTTATCGTTTGCATGTAACAAACGATAAAGTGCTGGTAAAACAAACAAGGTTAGAATGGTTGATGAGATAACGCCGCCAATCACCACCGTAGCCAACGGTCTTTGAACTTCAGAGCCAATGCCAGTATTTAATGCCATTGGAATAAAACCTAGTGATGCCACTAAAGCCGTGGTAAGTACGGGACGAAGTCGGGTTAAGGCGCCGGTAATAATTGCTTTTTCTAACGCATAGTTTTGTTTAATCAAATCGCGAATAAAAGACACCATGACCAAGCCATTAAGAATGGCGATGCCCGAAAGCGCAATAAAGCCAACCGCGGCAGAAATTGAGAAAGGTATATCGCGGATCATCAGGGCAAAAACACCACCTGTTAAGGCCAAAGGCACCCCAGAAAAAATAATCAGAGAATCTTTCATTGAACCAAGTGCTAGTAGCAACAAGCCAATAATCAGTACTAGTGTCACAGGCACCACTATGCTTAAACGCTGCGAGGCAGATTGCAATTTTTGATAGGTGCCACCGTACTCAATCCAATAGCCCGCTGGCAGTTTAACATTGGCATCAACCGCTTGTTGAATGTCCTTAACAAAGCTGCCTAAGTCTCGGCCACGGACATTGGCAGTAACTACCACGCGGCGCTTGCCGTTTTCACGATTGACTTGGTTAGCACCCACCACCATCTCGATATTGGCTAATTCTTGCAGCGGTACATAGCTCTTCTCTGACACTGAATTTGGCAATGAGATCGGCACTGAGATCGGTAATTGGGCTAAGGCATCCACGTCTTGGCGCTGTTGTTCAGGTAACCGCACAACAATATCAAAGCGTTTATCACCTTGATAAAATTTACCCGCGGTTTTGCCTCCCATAGCAATTGCTACCTGAGCTTGGAAGTCCGCAAGGCTCAAACCATATAACGCCAGTTGCTCGCGTTTAGGAGAAAAGGTCAACACAGGTAAACCCTTGGTTTGCTCTACTTGCACATCACGAATGCCGTCAACGTTCACAATGGCTTTTTCTAGCGCCTTGCCAAGTTCGGCTAAGGTATCAAAGTCGTCGCCAAATACTTTAATGGCTAGCTCAGCACGCACACCCGCAAGCAGTTCATTAAAGCGCATTTGAATCGGTTGCAAAAACTCATAACGATTACCTGGCACAGGGGTTACTAACGCTTCCAACTCTTTGACTAAAGCTTCTTTAGGCTTGTTTGGGTTAGGCCATTCATCTCGCGGTTTTAAAATAATAAAGTTATCGGCAACGCTCGGTGGCACGGCGTCTGTGGCGACATCTGGCGTGCCCACTTTGGCAAACACTCGCTCAACTTCTGGCAGTTGTTTGATCCGTTCTTCCAGTGCTTTTTGCATCGCAATAGATTGCGATAACGAAGTACCTGGAATGCGCAGCGCATGCATGGCAATATCGCCTTCATCGAGGTTCGGAACAAATTCACTGCCCATTTGTGTGCTCATCACACCGGCATAGCTGACCAACGCCACAGCACCTGCTACCACCAACCAACGTGCTTTTAACACGAACGTTAGAATTGGTTGATAAAGTGAAACGCTTGCTTTAATAATCACGTTTTCTTTTTCTACCACTTTACCTTTAAACGTTAAGGCAATAGCGGCAGGAATAAAGGTAATCGATAAAATCATGGCGCTAATCAAAGCGATCACCACGGTAATCGCCATGGGGTGGAACATCTTTCCTTCTACCCCTGACAAGGCAAAGATGGGCAGATAAACGGCGGTGATAATAAAGACACCAAATAGTGCTGGGCGGATCACTTCTCGGGTTGCGTCATACACCAAAACTAAGCGTTCTTTTACCGGTAATATCTTACCTTTTGAAGCGTGGCTTAAACGGCGCAAACAGTTTTCGACGATAATAATCGCGCCATCGACGAGTAAGCCAAAATCCAATGCCCCTAAGCTCATTAAATTCGCACTCGTACGGGTTTGGGTCATACCAGTTACTGTCATTAGCATGGCAAAAGGAATCACCAGCGCGGTTAGCAATGCTGCTTTGATATTACCAAGCAGTAAAAACAACACGACAATCACTAACACGGCACCTTCGGTCAGGTTCATTTTAACCGTATCTAAGGTTTTATTGACTAACTTAGTACGGTCATAAACCGCGTTAACCACTATACCTTGTGGCAACGACTTGCTGATTTCCTCAAGCTTTTCACCCACTCCTTTGGCAACCTTTTGGCTGTTTTCACCAATTAGCATAAACACTGTACTAAGCACGACTTCACGGCCATTTTGGGTCGCTGCACCTGAGCGTAATTCTTTGCCTTCAGTGACGTCAGCCACGTCTTTAACGCGCAGAATTTGCCCAGCTTTAGCTGTTAAAGAGTTTGATGGCAACGGAATATTAGCCAATTGCTCAACGCTATCGACTTGGCCAGGTAAACGAATCAACCACTGGGCACCACTTTTTTCGATAAAGCCAGCACCGCGATTTTGGTTATGCGTGCCAACAGCCTTGATCAAGTCTTGCTGGCTTAAGCCAAACATCAGCAGTTTATCTGGGTTTATGGCAATTAAGATCTCGCGCTGATAGCCGCCAATGGGATTAACTTCAACCACCCCTTCTACTTGCATTAGTTGCGGGCGAATAACCCAGTCGTGAACAGTTCTTAAATCGGTTGATGTGATTACGCTGCCATCTGAGTTAGTTGCCCCTGCTTTAGCGTCCACCGTAAACATAAAGATTTCACCAAGCCCCGTTGATATAGGGCCTAATTCAGGCTCGAATCCAGCGGGTATTTCTGACTTAGCGGCACTTAAACGCTCATTCACTAACTGGCGCGCAAAATAAATATCAGTTTCATCACTAAAAACGGCAACCACTTGAGACAAGCCATAGCGTGACACGGAGCGGGTGTAGGTTAGGTTGGGAACACCTGAAAGCGCGGTTTCAATCGGAAATGTCACCCTTTGCTCGACTTCCAATGGTGTAAAGCCCGCAGATTCCGTGTTTATAACTACTTGCACGTTAGTAATGTCTGGTACGGCGTCGATCGGTAGTTTTTGGAAATTCCAAAGCCCTAACATGGCAATCGCAAACACAAATACTAGTATCAGCTTACTGCGCTCAATAGAAAATTTTAAAATCGATTCCAACATATCATCAATTCCTAGTGATCGTGTGAAGCGCCAGACTTTTCAATGTCGGCCTTGATGATGTAACTATTGGTGGTCACGTATTCTGTGCCCAGTGGTATACCGCCAAGCACTTCCACCCAAGGGCCTGCTTTACGGCCGAGTTCAAGCATGCGTACTTCGTATTGGTCACCAAATTTACCGTAGACCACGGTAAAATCACGAAATGCCTGTAACCCTTCGGCTTTAACCGCTTTTTCGACCGTATAGGTATCTACCAGTACTTGCCCTGTGACAAATTGCCCGAGGCTAAACAACCCTTGGCTATTATCGATTACCGCGCGGTAAACTTTCGCTTGCAGCGCAGTTAATTGATAAAGCGACTCCGTTAACACAGTTTTTATGGGTGTTTCGCTACCAGCAATATGAATATCAACTTTGGCACCTAATGTGACTTTCGCTTGATCCATAGGGTAAACATTGACATCCGCTAACAGCTTGCTGGTGTCAGTGATGCTAAACAGCACACGATCACCAGACTGCTCGCCAACACCAACATTTTGTTGGGTAATCACACCGCTAATTGGCGATGTTATTTGGTAAGTTTGTAGGCTTTCATTGGCTTCGATGGTCATGAGCACTTGGCCTTTTTTGACCTTCTCACCCATTGATGCGCTTAGTGATTTCACCTCGCCGGCAAAGCGTGCAGCAATATTACGAGTCGCGTTGGCGGGTAACGAAAGCGTGCCATAAACTTTTAACCGCTCTTCCATTTTTTGACTCGCGACCACTTCCGTTTCAATCCCCATCGACTGTGCAAGTGCGTTTGGAATTTGAGTACGTCCCTCAAAGTTATCATAAGACCATTGGTAGCTTTTTCCTTGATAGTTCGCCGTTAACGTCACCAGAAATGAATGTGGCTCGTAAATTTCCATGTTGCCGCGCTGATAGTCGTTTTCAACGAAGAAGTTAATGTCGTCAACACCGCAGCCAAGGCGCGTTAGCTTAACGTTAACCTCAACGTCTTGTGCGTTTATCAGCTGACCGGATTTAGTAGCGTAAACACGAAATTCGGGGGGCACACCCGTTTCGAAGATCGCCAATTCAATGGCAAAATCACCATCGCGCAGCATACGACCATTGTTTGGCCCCTTCTCTACTTCTGCTTGAATTTCAACTGGCTGACTTTCGGCATTGGCACTTTGGCTATATATCGAAAATCCGAAACCTAGCTGACTTAACGCGATAACTGCGGCTATTGATTTAAGTTTCATTATCTTCTCTCTTACCTTGACACTGACGTGCCAGTTAATCGTTCTAACTCAATGTTAAATTGTTGAATATTGGTATAAGCATCTATCAATTGTGACTGCGCATTAATCAGCTCTTGCTGAACCGCATAGAGGTCGGTATAGCGATAGCTGCCTAATTGATAGGCTTCACTAGCTTTGCTGCTCGCTTGTTGCAAATAAGGAATCGACTGATTTGTCAGGCCGTCGATAACGTGAAGGTTGTGCTTTAGTTTATGGGTTAACAGTAACGCCTGTGTTGAGATGCGCTGATACAGCGCATCTGACTCGGCTCTGCTTTGGTTTTGCTTGGCTTTAAGCGCTGCAATTTGCCACTTATTCCGATGATTGGTGCCAAATGGAATGGTTATGCCTGCGGTAAACGAGTAATCATCAACGACCTCATTGCGTCTTATTCCGGTTGATATATGCCAAGCTGGATCTTGTTCCGTTATGGCTAAATCAATGGCAGATTGATTAGTCTCTTGTTCGGCTAAGAAGCGCTTAAACACAGGGTTGGATGTTAACTTTGCCAATGCAGTATCCAGTGATTTAACGCTTGGAATGTCAGCCAAGTTCCCAACAACATCAAAGTCAGTACCGCTGACATTCTCGCCACTCCAGCTATCAGAAAACTGCGCCGCAAGCTGCGCCTTTGAAGCGGCTATTTCATGGGCTAAGTCTTCCACCTCTAGGGTAAACATTGACAGCGCCGCTTTTGCTCGCAACTCATCAACAACAAACAGCTTACCGGCACTAACTTTCTTACTGATTTGCTTAACTACAGCTCGCGCTTGTTGCTCGGCCAGTTTGGCAAGCTTTAGCTTTTCCTGCAGGGAAAGTATGGTGATAAAAATACTCGCTGTCTCAGCTGCGATATCAATGGCTTTAATTTCCCGCTCGATCGTTGCGGCTGCGACTTCACTGTTTGCGAGCTTTACCCGTGAACGAATAATATCGTCTTCGAGTAGCCACGAAATACTCAGTGTCGTTTGCAGTCCTTTAATACCAGAGTTACTCCCTGTACCAAACGCATCTTCGACCATAGCATTTACCGCTAGCGGTGTTCCTACCCCAGCTTGTTCAACAAGTGCCTGTGCGGCCTCAGTCTTATAAGTAAATGTTGCCAGCTCTGGGTGCTGCTTTAACGACAAGGCAATAGCTTTATTCAACGAAATGGCTTCTGCGGCATTAGCTGATGCTGCCACCAATAAATTGACGGACAGTGCGATACAACAGAGTCCTACGCGGCCAACCCCCTTTAAATACCGATTCACAATCGGTTTTGAGTTTAAATTTTTCCCACAAAACATGCGTCTAACCTTTAAGTTATAAGTGTATAAGTGCTTAACCTCATTCATTTGAGGTTATTTATCCTTGAACCAATCTGTGCTTTGCTTACACAAAACGGCATTGAGCTCCACAAAATAAGTTTTAGTACGAATAGTAGAAACAGGCAGCTAAAACCCACCAAGAATCGGTTTTAAATATAAAAAATGCCTAGCTTTTAATGCTTAGCTTTTAATGGCTAGCTTCTAATGACTAAATAAGGTCTCCATAAAGTGATGAATACCGTCGATAGAAGTTGTTGAAATAACCACTAACAAGGTCAATAAGATGACTGTAATGCCTTTATGTACAGGGGCTAATTTCAGTTTATCAAGCAGAAAATAAATGCGTTGCTCGAGTACATCAGCGCCAAAATTCACGACCAAGTCATTACTCTTGAACAGGCTACTTTGGGCATTAAATTTAGCAATTTTGACTAGAGTGCTAGCTACAAATAGCTTTGGTGTGCCGCTTTCAATCACAGCATTGTCTGCTGCTTGCTCCATCGCAAGCGTCATATGTAATTTAAGCCGTTGCCCTATCGGTTTAATAAAAAACGCACATAGCAGCGAAAACAGCCATTTCTTAAATGGATCATTGGCTAAGCTGTGTGCTTTTTCATGCTTGATCACCACATCATATTCTTCAGCAGATGTTTGATTGATAAGCCCTGTGGTGACAAAGCATTTTTTAGTAAAAAAACCTGTGGTAAATGCTGAGGCGTTATCCGTTTCTAGTTGGTAGACGCCAGCTTCTTTTTCATTGGCAAAATTTAATAAAGCTGCCACTTCTTTTTTATGAAGCCAAAGTTTTTTGCAACTACGAGCAAGCACAAAGACAACATAGCTAACCAAGACGATCACACTGACGCCATGCCAGCTATACCAATGAAAGTCAGCCATATGATGCCAATGGGGAAAACCATAGCCAGTTAATGAATCATTGGTGTGATAGGAGGTAAACAAATACCCAGAAGTTGCTAAGCTAACTAGCCAAGGTAAAAGCACAATAGACCATAGCATGAGCTTGCGAGAGTTTACTTGAATATTGAGAACTTGTTGGCTGATCATGGAAAATAGCGCAGACAAGAAAATATTTGCCACGACAAAAGTGATCGAGAAAATTGCCAACACGTTCAACAACACTTCCATCGTGAAATCCTAATCGTTCTCGTCAGTTAGCTTTTGTTTCTGCGCTTCAATTAATGCTTCTAACTTAGACAGTTGTTCGACA
Organism: Thalassotalea montiporae; assembly: GCF_053485855.1. Taxonomy (NCBI): domain Bacteria; kingdom Pseudomonadati; phylum Pseudomonadota; class Gammaproteobacteria; order Alteromonadales; family Colwelliaceae; genus Thalassotalea; species Thalassotalea montiporae. The sequence goes on along the minus strand of NZ_JBQRUO010000004.1, from coordinate 18,052 downwards.
TTAAAGTCTTTCGACATAGAAGAAAATGCAGCAATTAGGCTGTTATCGTCTTCAGTGACAAAATCGCTAGTGACCGACTTGATTAATTGACCAATCAATTCGTGTCTTTCAACGCGAGGACGATAGTGAAAGGCATAGCCAATTTTCTCTCTGGCCAGCAGATCTTTCTTAAACAAACGATCTAACGTGCTTTGATAAGTATTTAAACTACCACCGCGAATTCTTTCAAAGTGAGCAAATACCTGTTTCACATCTGCGGACTTGTGTTGCCACAAGTACTGCAGCACTAATTTTTCTAACTCACCTAATTTCATATGAGCCTCTACTAAAACCGATTGACGATGGGTATTAAGCCAAAAATAAAACCGACAGTCAATGGGTTTTAATGTAAAGAAGGGTAAATCGAATCTACAGGATAGCTGTGGTTATGGCCTAATATAGAAAATCAAGCAAACCTATGCAATTTGACAAAAGATGGGATAGTCAGAAAAATAGCTGCATTCAGGTGAAAACAGCTATCTATAAAATGGATAAACTACTGAGTAACCGCCTGTTTAACCTTGTCTTTATAACTGCGACTAACTTTGAGCTCTTTACCACTGTTCATCACTAGGTAGTATTCGCCGTTAAGCTGGCTACAAAACTTCTGCACGTAATTTTTATTGACGATAGTCGAGCGGTGGCTGCGAATAAATATACGTGGATCAAGCAACTCTTCTAGTTGCTTCATAGTTTTACGTAAAATGTGCGTACCCTCTTCAGTATGTACACACATATAGTCGCCCGCTGCATCAATCCATGAAATAGTGTTTACGGGAACTCGGCTTAATTCACCGCCGTCTTTAATGGGTAAAACATCAGAATACTGTGAAAGTGACACTGTTTGCTTGTTAGCTAACTCTTCCAAAATAGTGTTTTGATCGTTACCTGTCACATCGCTAACCAGTTTAACGAGCTTATTCTTGTGCTCTGCATCGGTTTTACTTTGCAGGTGTTCACGAATGCGATCCATTGCTTGGGCAAGGCGTGCATCGTCAGCAGGTTTCATTAAGTAATCAACCGCATGTACGTCAAAGGCTTTAATCGCATATTGATCAAAAGCGGTAACAAAAACCACCATAGGCATAGGTAAACCTTGCGCTATTAGTGCGTCTATGACTTCAAAGCCATTAATGCCTGGCATTTGAATATCTAGAAAAACAAGATCAGGGCGATGCGTTTTAATCGCCTCAATCGCCTCACGACCATTGCTACATTGAGCAACGATATTAATGTCATTGTGGGCAGCTAAACGAATGGCAAGACCTTTACGTGCTAACGGCTCATCATCCACTATGATGGTAGACAGCGTGGCAGTCATATTAACGTCCTATTAATGTCCAAGTTCGTAGGGAATTCTGATATTTACTTTAACACCTGAAGGCTTGTTTGAGGATACTACCAGTGAAAAATTATCTTTATAAAGCGCAGCTAAACGCTCTCGAGTATTTGCTAAACCAACGCCATTTTCGCGATGTAAATTACCATTTTTGATCTCGGCACCCGGGCCATTGTCGGCTAGCTCGATCAACAAATCATTGCCAAAGCGATTTACTGTAATAGCTATCGTACCGCCTTCTTCTTTTACTGCTATCGCATATTTGATGGCATTTTCAGCCAATGGCTGCAAAACCATACTCGGCACTAAAGCATTAGCACAGTCATCGGTGATATTTATATCGACTTGCAAGCGCTCTTCAAATCTGACTTTTTCAATATCTAAATAAAGCTGTAGCGCCTGTATTTCATTAGTTAAAGTGACTCGCTTCATTGGGTCTTTATCCAATGAATAGCGCAAGAACTCGCTAAGTTTGGTGACCATACCGTTAGCGGTATCATTTTCTTTGACCAAGATTAACGTAGAAATGGCATTAAGGGTGTTAAACAAAAAGTGTGGGTTTAACTGATAACGCAACATTTTTAACTGTGCTTGATGGGCAGCGGTATTCGCTTGTAATACATTTTGCTTTTCTTTTTGCAGCATCTGGTAGTACTTGATGCCAAAATACAAACAGCTCCAGCTCAAAATAATGTAGAACGACCAGACACTCGATTTGGTGTAATACAACCAAAATTCAGGCTGCCAACCGTGCTTATAGATTTCCCAATAATTGATGTTTTTAATCACCTGCCAAATTACAGCGGTAACGTAAGAACTTAAGATAACAACGGCGACAAGCTTTATTGGTGACAAGTTCCAAGCACGACGATAAACGTAGCGCAAAGGTACAGTTAGCATCCAACCAGCATAACTGTTTAAGAAGATAACGATAACAAATAAGTCACGTAAATCATGCAGCAAAGAGCCAAGGAACTGAACTAAGGCAAAGCCAAACCAGCCTGCAGTATGCAGCAGCCAGAAAAAGCGATTGCGGTTTTCAATAAGTGCTTTCCAGTTCACAAACAACGACCAACACAGGTTAATAATTTAGTTACTGTAATTATGCGAAAATAGCAGGAAAGGCGCATTACGGTTAATCGTAACTTTTTGGCACCCTGTCTCAATTTAGCCTCAATTTAGCCTCAATTTGGTCTCAATTTGCGCCCGCTTTACGTCTTTTTACATGATTTACCTTAGTTATTGTTAGTGGTCGAACGCGGTTAACCGACTTTTATTTTAGGTTAAGGCAAAATAGTGAAGTATTTATAAAGCAGCTAATGCTAAACCGCAGAAAGTACCATTTTTGCGTAACCTTTTTGCTTCAAGGCCATCGCCCGATAACTTTCTACACGGCTACTGTTAATTTTAATACCCGTTTGTCCTAAAAACCATAACCAGTTGATTATTGAAGAAATAAATACGTAACGCGTAACCTTTTCGAGATTAATTTCACGCAGTTTAGGCGAAGATTTCAAGTATTTTTTCACAGTTAATTCAGTTAAAGACAAAGGAACATTATTTATCGCCATCAACATGCCAAGATCATATTCAATTGGCGCTAGTGCCACTGATTCAAAGTCAATAATATAAGCGTCAGTGTTTTTATTGGTTTGACTGACTAATAGGTTGGTGTAGTTCAAGTCTCCGTGAACAACGACAAGGTTTGCGGAATGCTGAAGCTGTTGATGTGACTTATTAGTGGCCGTGCACTGGGTTATTGAGTTGCTCGTTTCAACCTTGCTTGCTTTAACCTTGCTGGCTTTTATTTTGGTAGCTTTACTTTGAATAGAGAATAAATCAACATCATGTTGCAACGCTTTCGCAAAGGAGACTGCCTTGCTAATGAGCTGCTGATCACTTTCAGCCAAACGTATCTCCAACTCCTTGACCTTTAACACTATATCACTAAGTACCGCGACTAAATCTAGCTTAGTAATATTTCTCGCATCTAAGTCGATGTTAAACGTACTGTGAAACTTGGCTAGTGCGCTTGTCGCAATGGTTAACTTTTCTTCTTCACTGATTGCTAACTGGCTCAATAATGGTTTATCGATAAATTCTGAAACTAGCCACTGTCCTTCGCAGTAAATAGTTTTTGGGGATAACGCTTTGCCAGTTAAAAGCTGCTGAATAAAAGCTTCTAATTGTGCTGTCTTTTTATCGCTAAAGCACTTAGCAATATAAAATTCAGTTTCAATGGCAGTATCGGACGATTTTAAGCAAGTTGCAGGCTTATTTTCCTTACTCTTGTCCTTGTTTTTGTCATTGTCCTTTCCTGTAAAACTTACTTCAACGGTAGATACTTTAAAAACTTGTTGGCTAAAGCCCGAATTAATTTTAGTGATCTCAAGTGATTTACCTACAAAGCAATTTAGCCTAGCAAGCTCAGAATTAATACTTTCAATGAATCTAGGTGAACTTTTGTTACTCTTTTGTTCACTGTATCTAATGTGTTTGCTTTGCTTATTGTTCATTCCAATCGTTACTGGCATAAAGTACTAAAAACACTCAAACCTAACAGCCAAACCTGACACACAAGCTTGCTAGCTTTTACCTTGTACTATTTTGTTATCGACACCTGCAAAGCTGTCGTGACCTTCAGCTAACGCTTGATAGTTCCTTTTATATTTATCAAGCCACGTGAAGTAACCAACAATAGCAACAACCACATAGACAACGAATAACAGTGCCGTTGGCGTTAACCCTTTTTCGATATAAATGTAGATGGAGACAAGATCGATCACTATCCAGTACAGCCAGTTTTCAAGTACTTTTTGAGTCACCAAGTAAGTCGCATAGACAGCGAAAACCGTAGTTGCTGCGTCTAAGTATGGGAAAGTCGTTGGCGTATTGTTTGCCATGAAATGGCCCACAAGAATTGACGTGATCGAAAGCGCAACTATCGCTTTAAGATGCTTAATTAGTGGCTGTTGATGAATAACGGTCGCTGTTTGCTGCTTGTTTTGGGCAAGAGCGCCATCATTTGCCCGCACCTTACGCCAACAATAAAAACCATAAATTGCCATGGCAAAGTAATAAACTTGCAGCGCACTATCCATCCATAAGTACACATCATAAAAAATAATGGTATATAAAAGCGTGCTGATGAGTGCTGCTGGCCAACACAAAATATGCTCACGCGCAGCCAAAATTACGTAAGCCATAGCGGTAATCACCGCGATTATTTCCAGAACAGCCATTTGGCTATAATATTGATAGGTTTCTTGCCACATATAGTTATGCTTATAGTCTTATTTGCTTATTGCCTTATCTTGTACAGATTAGTTTTGATATTCGCGAAAGCGGTCGTCGGCAATTATCTTGAGAATAAACACCGCACTGCCAACCGTTTGATGTACTTTTTTCATTTCCGCCATAACAAAATTGAGTGTGTGATCATACTCACCAAACACCTGAGTACTCATGCCATTGGAAACGACTTTCACTTGCGCGTCTGCTTTCAAGGCGTTAATAAATGCCCATATTTCGGTTTTATAGGCCTGCTGTGCCAACGGATAAAGGCTTAAATCGATGGATATTTGCATTACCTTCTCCACTATGTCGTCTTTTTAGATGCGGTTTTTGATGCATTTTTTGATGTACTTATTGATGCAAAGATTAAGCGCATCAAATTTTTACGTTTGATGCGCTGGTCATTTTACTTGTTACGTTGCTGGTTACTTTGCTAATTAAGTAGCGTACTGCTTAATTTGTGAAAAGCTTACTAGAACTGATAGTCCAGTGTAACGCCATAAACTCTTGGCTCACCTAGCTGATAATATTGCTTAGCTTGATAGCCATCGCGCGGATCATTACCAAAGAAGAAGCCACGAGTTTTATAATCTTCATCGGTGATATTACGCGCCCAAATTTTGACTTGCCAGTCATTCATTTCATAAGTTAAGGACGCATTAAGCGTCTCATAGCCGTCTGATTGCTCGTTATGGCTGTCTGAGAAATAAAAGTCGTCTTTGGCAATAATATTAGCGTTAAATGTCACTTGATCATTAATAAACGCATTTACGCCCAATGTCGCTTGGTAATTTGGTGCATGAGCTTGATCACGGCCAGTTAAATCAACGCCTTCCTGATTGACAAAATCACGTAGTTCAGTGTCTAAATAGCCAAACGCACCATAAACTTCTGCACTTTCAGTTAGTTGCCAGCTAGCATCAAGTTCAACCCCTTGGTTTTTCCCTTCTGCAGCATTACCTAAATAGCTAATGAACTCTGCGCTACCGTCAGGTCTAACGTCTGTGCGACTACTGTTGACCTGCATATCAGTGCGATCCATGTAAAACGCTGTCACGCGAACATAACCCGAGTTGTCGTCGAAGCTATATTTGTAGCCTAATTCGTAGTTCCATAAATATTCTGGATCAAATTCTCGAAGTTCAGCAGGCAAACTACCATCGGTATTAACGCCACCGGCTTTATAACCGCGGTTGATTGAAGCAAAGACTAATGCTTGTTCAGTTTGCTGATAAGACAAGACTAATTTACCACCTACCATAGTATCGTCTGGGCTAAATGTTAAACCGTCGGTGTTATCGTAGTCGGCACTGCGTTCTTCTACACGTAAGCCTGAGGTTAACGTCAGCTTTTCCGTTAATTGGCTGTCTAGTTGAACATAAGCAGCAATCGTATCGGTATCGAAGTTTGACCCAAAGTCGCCATCAGCAAAGGTGTATTCACGCAGCAACTCTTCTGATTCTGCTTTAGCGTATAATCCAGCAACCCATGCCGTTGTACCATTGAACAATTTACTTTGGTTATTTGAAACAGCTCTTAATTCAAATGTTGAGCTCGATTTTTCACGGAAATAATGGTCAGTTGAACTGTACTCGAATGGATGCAAGCCAACAAAACTCCAGTCCTCGTCATAACCGTAGTCAATATCACTGTCGGCATGAGTAACTATGGTAACAAGCTCACCAAAATCAAAACCTGAATAATGAGATTTAGCGCTTAATGCATAAGTTTCTTGGCGATCAAAGCCCGGTTGATCTGAGCGTGTTTGACGGTTGTTATCGAGCGAAAATGCATCATATCCATTGTCAAAATCAAAATAGTACAAGCCTAAATCTAGGTGATGGTCATCGCTAAGTGTAATGGCAAGTTTACCTCGAGCAGTAAGCTCATCGCGATCATTGGTATCATCACGGTTTAAGTGAATATTGTCGATAAAGCCATCACTTTGGTATTTTTCTAATGCAAAGCGATAGTTAACGCTATCTGTTGCAGGGCCAGATAAAGCAAGGCCAGCACCATAGCTACCGTAATTACCCGCTGTGAGCTTAGCTGCGCCTTCAAAATCATTACTTGGCGCATTTGTGGTGATGTTGATTAAACCAGCTAACGCGTTGGCGCCAAAGCGGGTTCCTTGTGGCCCGCGAAAAACTTCAGTTTGGTTAACATCAAATAATGAAGCAATGCTGCCAACGCCAGTAAAGTCGATATCATCAATAATAATACCAACCGATGGGTTAATTGGCTCACGGAATTGGCTGCGTTCGCCAATGCCACGAATTTGGTAATAACGCGCTCGCTGAGTGCCTGCCGAAAAGTTCACGTTAGGCGCGATAGAGATCACTTCCTCTAAGTTTTGTGCGTTTAAACTGGCAATGTCTTGTGCCGATAACACGCTTAATGAAGCAGGAATTTTATGTAAGTTAGTGTCGCGAAAATCTGAAGTAACGGTAATCACCTCTACTTCTTCTAGCGAAGTCGTGTTGTTATTTTCAGCATAAACAACAGAAGAAAAAATGGCACTGGTAATCGCAGCGGCAAGAATTGATTGTCTTGTTTTCATTATACTCTCGTTCGATTTCTCTAAAATCGGCGTTTTGTTATAGGAAATTGAGTAAAAACCAAAACAGACGCAGATATCGTTAGAGCGACAGCATAATGCTTAGGTGCCAAACGGCGGAGAATGCAGATATGATGTGCTAACCATCCCTACGCCAGTATTAACCGGATCAGGTAATAAGGGTTCTGCATTTCAACACAAAGTAAACAATACAATGTGAGAAGTCAGCAATCTCAGCAGGTATACATTACTAAAAGTAATTTCGATATACCCGCACCCCTTGGTTTTCGCGGCATATTATCAAGTATTAACGAAAAGTATACAAACTATTTCAAATAGCTTATGCGTAAATACTCATCATTTTATTGATCTTTTTTACAGCCGCTTCTTTGCAAAGTAAAAATCAATCAACCTTTAGTCGAATGAATATTTAATTGAATGATGTTGGTATAAGGTAGCTACACACTTACCATAGGCCCCATGGGTTGACCGCCTAATAAATGCATATGAATATGATAAACCTCTTGGCCGCCATGTTTATTGCAATTCATGATCAGCCGATAGCCATCTTCAGCAATGCCTTCTTGCTCAGCCAGTTTCTTAGCCACAGTAAATAAACGACCAAGCGCCAATTCGTCATTTTCAGTGACATCATTGACCGTTGGAATTAATTTATTGGGAATGATCAGTATATGTGATTTGGCTCTAGGTGAAATATCACGAAAAGCCGTAACTAACTCATCTTGATAAAGTAATTCGGTTGGGATCTCTTGGCGAATAATTTTAGAGAAAATGGTTTCTTGCCAGTCAGTATTATCCATTTTGTATCCTTAGTTCATCGCAATGTTGAGTGGTAATGGCACTAAACCAAGACCTCTGAACACTGCGACTGATTAATTGACAGCAGAGAGCTGCCCAGCGTCTTTACTAAATTTTAACGCGCTTTTTAGATCTTCCACCAGCAAATAATTAACGGGTACTAAAACTAAGGTAATCAAGGTAGCAAATATAATCCCAAACCCTAGCGATACCGCCATTGGAATTAGGAACTGAGCTTGCGTCGCTTTTTCAAACAATAGCGGCATCAAACCAATAAAGGTCGTCAGCGACGTGAGCATTACTGGGCGAAAACGTGCAGCTCCAGCAATTAACACCGACTCCATTAGCTTTGCCCCTTCTGCCCGTTTTTTATTGACAAAATCAACGAGTACCAAGGAGTCATTCACAACCACACCGATGAGTGCCATTAATCCCAGTAGACTCATAATGGTTAAATTCATGCCCATGATCCAATGGCCAATCACTGCACCAATAGCGCCAAATGGTATAACAGACATGACAATAATTGGCTGCAAGTAAGATTTAAACGGAATCGCTAATAAACAATAGATAATAAAGAACACAAAAATTAAGCCGTAAAACAGACTGCCAAACGAGTCTTGTTGCTCACGCGCTTCCCCTTCCAGTGAGTAGCTTACCCCAGGGTATTTAACGACAAGTTCATCCAAGAAAGGTTTTAAGTCTGCATTAAGTACCGTCATGTTAGTGCTTTCTTTTTCAACATCGGCTGTAACATTAACGGTTCGGTAGCGATCAATGCGGCTGATGGTTGACGGACTTTTACCAGCCTTAAATGTGGCAACGTGAGACAATGGCACATTGCCACCTTGTGGAGTTGATATTTGCATATCGGCGAGATTTGCTATTGCTGAACGCTCTGCTAATGGAAAACGCAGCATCACACGCACATCATCTCGGCCCCGCTGAATACGCTGAATTTGCGCGCCAAAAAAGGCGTTGCGTACTTGCTGGGTGACACTGCTGACCGACAAGCCCATGGCGTGACCTTGCTCTGTTAATTCGATTTGTATCTCTTCTTTACCATTGGATAAGCTATCGGCAATTTCAAACACTGTCGGATAAGTTGCCAAGCGCCCTTTAACTTCTTCTGCGACTGTTTTTAACAAACCGAGATCGGTAGCAGATAGCTGAACATCAATGGGATCACCGCCGCGCCCGATTTCTGCGCGAAAAGTTAAACTTTCAGCGCCTGGTAATGCCCCTATCAACCCGCGCCATTCATTGACGAGTTGGCGAATAGTAACACCTGACTCATTTTTGTCTGCTGGCAAAATTTCAAATCGAACGCGACCAATATTAGTATTATTACCGCCGGTAATGGCAAGCACATTGGTGATCACGCTATTCCCTTGTTCATCAAGATACTTTTCTTGTAATTCAATGGCTGCATTCGCCATTTTCTCAACATAGCCATCTATGACGTCAAAGCTGGTGCCAACCGGCATAACTAAATTAGCACGTGCTGTTTCGCTAGGAATACGTGGAAAAAACGTAAACTTAGTCCAGCCACTGGTGATAAAAGATAAAATTAAAATAAAGACGCCGATAAAGCCCATTAAGGTGGTTAAACGGTTGCGCACGGCAAGCGCTAATATCGGCTGATAATACTGAATAATGGCTTGCTCAAAACCATCGGCGAATTTCTGTTGTAGTGCCTGTAATTTAGATGTGTTTTCTTTTTCGTGTCGCAATTTTAAATGGCGTAAATGGGACGGTAAAACAAATTTAGATTCAATGAGTGAAAACAGTAAAACTGGAATCAACACAATCGGAATTTGCGCGAATAAAGCACCGCGGGTGCCTTCAATAAATGCCAGCGGCAGAAACGCCGCGATTGTGGTTAAAATGCCAAAAGTCACTGGAGTTGCGACTTCTTCCGTGCCTTTAATCGCTGCCTGTAAACCTGATTCGGCAAACTGGCTATGACGATAAATATTCTCACCAGTGACAATGGCATCATCAACAACGATGCCCAACACTAAAATGAAGCCAAATAGGCTCATGATATTGAGCGAAATATCAAAAATTGGCATAAATACAAAGGCGCCCATAAAGCTGACGGGAATACCAATAAAAACCCAAAATGCGATGCTTGGACGCAAGAACAAGGTTAATAACAGCAGTACCAAGAAGCCGCCCTGCAAGGCATTGCTAATCAGCGTGTTTAAGCGGCTTTTAACAATTTCTGAGTCATCATCCCAATAGCTTAGGGTAAAGCCAGCAGGCAAGCTATATTGCTGCTGCTCAATGTAATCTTTGACCGCATCAGCGACTTCAATCGCATTTTGCTGACCAATTCGATAAACCTCAATTAATGCCGCTTGCTGGCCGTTAAAACGCGCTCTCATCGGGGTTTCTTCAAAACCATCATTGACGTTGGCGATATCACCTAGCTTAACAATCGTGCCATCAGGATTTGTTTTTACAACAATACTTTCAAATTCATCTTGTCGATAAGCTTGGCCTTTACTGCGGACCAGTACATCACCACCTTCGGTTTTAATGTTACCGGCAGATAAATCGACAGAGCTATTACTGATAGCATTCGCCACAGCGTTAAGCGATAAATTAAACTCGCGCAGCTTGTCTTGTGATAAATGAATGCCGATTTCATAGTTTCGCACGGCATCAAGTGAAAGTTGGGTTACTTCAGGCAGCCTGAGTAGATCATCACGCACTTTTTCCGCAAACTCTCTAAGCTCTTTTTCACTGTAGTTTGAGGCTATGGTGACGGCAATAACTTCACGTTGACGTTGACGAAGCGCAATTACCGGCTTTTCCGCGTCAGCCGGAAAGGTATTTACTGCATCGACTCGACTTTTAATATCAGCCAATAATTCACGGGCATCATAGCCAGATTCTGCTTCAATATTAATTGTCGCTGCACCTTCAACCGAGCTACTAGTGATCTTTTTGATCCCTTCAAGATCTTGCACTGCCTCTTCCACTTTAATGGCCACACCAAGCTCAACATCTTCTGGCGTCGCGCCGCGTAAGCTGATATTGACGGAGACCACATCAGAATCGAATGACGGGAAGACTTCGAGCGGTATGCGTAAATTCATTGACATCAAGCCCACCATTAAGATGGTGATCATCAATAAATTTGCCGCGACATGATTACGGGCGAACCAAGCTATCATAGTGCCTGCTCCTTATTCGTCCGTGCGCTTTTCGACACTTGCTCTTTACCAGCATCGAGGTTTTTAGCTCGACGCTGTTTTTGATGGCGATCAACTTGCCCAGAAGCGTTTGTTACTTGGTTTTTGTTTTGGCTTAGTTTTAGGTTGAGGTTAAGACCATCTTTAGCCACTACAGCAACCGGTGTTCCTGAATTTACCTGCCCTAAAGGCGTCAATACTAATAAATCGCCTTCCGTAAGCCCTTGTTCCTCTTGCGTATATCCTTGTTCCCCTTTCGTATACCCTTGTTCTAACAGCGCAAACTCTTTGTTTTGCCATGCAATATTGATTGCCTGCCTTTTTAACAAACCGTCTTTAACCACAAACACATAGCTGCCCTGGTAAATGGCTTTATTTGGGATTTTAATGACCTTGCTCAGCGATTTACCTTCGATATCAGCTCGTACGTATTGGCCAATTTTAAGCGGTAAGCCATTGGTAGAAGCCACGCCGTAAGGGTCATCAATTTGCGCAACAACAAAGAGTTGTTGCGAATTTTGATCAAACGCGCCTTCAGTTCTAATCACTCGTCCTTGCCACTGCTGTTCATTCACGAGTTCTGAATATATGGTGACACTCGGCAGTTGAACTTTTGCTTGGTTATCAAAGCGAGTGCGCTCTGGCAGATTCATATAGGGCAGATCATTGTTCTTAATTGGCAATCGGACTTCCACATAATCAACTGCGAATATTTCGGCAAGCTCAGTGTTCGCTGACACAACTTGCCCTAGGTCTGCAGCTTTATTGAGAATTCGTCCCGTATAGGGTGCTTTAATTTCAGTGCGTTCTAGTGACAATTGTGCCTTTGCTAGTTGCGCCTCTGCCGAATACACAGCAGCTTCGGCGGCAAGTAACTGTGGCTTTCGTAACACTAACTCCGAGGCTTGCTCACTGTTACCTAACCGCTGCCAATCCTGTTTTGCTTGCTCTGCACGCGCTAATTCTTCTGTTAACGCTTGCTTAGCACTATATAAATTGGCTTTGGCGATATTAATATCTGCCAGGTAATCTCTATCGTCTAACTTAACCAGCACTTCACCTTGTTCAAAAAAACCACCTTCACGAAAGTTGTCGCTAATTGCGGTGATCTCACCAGCAACTTGCGGCATTAATATGCTTTGTGTTCTTGGCTGTACCGTGCCGTAACTGCTAATTTTTAGCGTTAGTTTTTCATTGTTAATGGTTTGCACGGCAACATTAAGTTGTGGTGCAGCACTCGGTTTACCGCGTTTAGCTTGCGGCGGATTACTTGCCACTAGATTAGCCGCAATAATAAAGGTTGCCAATACAAGGATTGGCACACCAAATCGGGTTAGTTTTTTATTGAACGTCATGATGTTTTTCTACACGGTTAGAGTCTGTATTCACTTGCTGAGTTTCTGCTAGCGTGCTCGATGCCAATGCTATCGCGTCGTTATTACTTTTAGATAAATTACCGTCAGCGAGCAAAGCGCCTATGTTTTTACCGCCAATACTGGTTAGCATGGCAATGCGGTTTTGAATAATTTGATGGGTGATTTCGACCAAGTTGGTTTGTGCGTCAAATGCTCTACGCTGAGCTTCAAGCACAGTTGTGTAATTCACCAAGCCTTTTAAATACTGATCAAAAGACAAGTCTTCCGCTGCAATGGCATTATCCTTCGCTTGCTGAATATGGTTAAGTTGTTTGGTTAATGCTGTGTGGTTGCTAATTTGGTTTTCGATATCAGCAAACTTGCTATACACCTGATCTAAATAGGCTTGCTCTTGCGCTTTAACTTGCAAACGCGCTTGTTGTTCAAGGGATTTAAGTCGACCCGCATTAAACAAAGGTGCTGTGATTGCACCACTAATTGACCAAGTGAACGGGTTTCCTGAAAGTAGATTTCCCAGCTCGTCACTACTATCTCCGCCTGATGCCGTCAATCTAAGTGATGGAAAACGCTGCTTATGAGCAACGGCAACACCCGCATCGGATGCGAGCAAAGACAACCAGCTTGATTGCAACTCAAAGTTATTGGTTAACACGCTAGCAGGTAATTCACTCAAGGCTTGTTTGGCAAATGTTGGCAATTCAAAGCGTGTATTTTTAACCAAACGCCCTATGGGGTAATTAGCAACTAATAATTCCAGTTCCCGTTGACGCTCCAATACCACTTGCTGCTGAGCATCAACACGTGCTTGCTCACTGTTAAGTTCATTTTGTGCAAGGTAAACATCAAGCGCATCAGTTAAACCAAGTTTATAAGAAGCATTGATAATATCGAGGTTATTTAATAAGTTAGCCGCACGCTCTTGGTACAAGTTAACCAGCGATTGGGCTTGTGCCAAGGCATACCATGAAGATACGATTTGCGAGATAAGGGCGTTTTGTCTTTGGCTAAAATCAAGTTTAGCCGCTGAATATTCAAGCTGCGCTTGCCGCTGCTCCGCTGACAATTTGCCCCAAATGTCTAGCTCGTAACTTAGCTGTAAACTTAGGTCGGCGCTATTGGAAAAACTTGCTTGCTCAGCACTAACCGATTTTCGCCGGCTTTGATTGATGGCAAGTGATAGTTCGAGAAAGTCGCTAGCGTCTGCAATATTTAACTGTTCTTTCGTAACTAACAAATTTTGGTAGCTAGCCTTTAGCTGATAGTTACTAACTAAGCCAGCGCGAATAAGTTTATTGAGTAATTCATTGTTGACAATTAACTGCCATTCATCCGCTACACCTTGATTCGATGTTAGCTCACCCACTGCTAATTGAGTATCTGACGCAGATCCCGTTGTTCTTTCTATAGCGTGTTGTGGTTGGTCGGTTAGTGTTTTAGCGGCTTGTGTTTGCCACTCCTCTGGTAATGGCGGCTTTTTTGCTAATTCTGATATCGCTGACTGAGAAGCACAACCTGTTGCAAGTAATATCAGCCCAGTGCACACAATAGTATTGGATACTTTCGTGATTGCGCGTGCTGTCGGCCGATATGTCAGAATTGAACAAGGTTTAGAACTCGATTTCTTCACACATTATTCCTAATTTTGTAGTACTCGCCAAAATGAAGGTCGATTAACGACTGTCATAGTAATTGTGAGCTGTAGAGAACAAAATTAGATTTACGATACTTTACAATCGTAAGTTTATGAAAGTTCGAACTTTGAGGTGCTAGCCAAACAACTTGCCTAGGTATCAATACGCAACTGATACCATTAAAAACATTTGACCAGTAAAGAGCTTTGAATAGAGAAGACTTAAAAATCGAAAGTTATGAATTAACTTAATGCCGAGCTCACAACGCGTGACTTTTGTGGTGGCCAGACACCAGTACCAGTCATAGAAAGGTGACTAACACTTTGTTTTAACACTTTATCACCAACATGTGCTGAAGTTTGCGGGCGGCTAATCAAATAGCCTTGGATATAAACAATACCTAAAGACTTGAGCAGTTCTAATTGTTCGATATCTTCAATACCTTCGGCAACGACTTTTAAATCTAGTTGCTTAGAGAGATCGGCTATTGATTGGATAATTTTATTGTACTTGGTATTTTTTGTTGCTTGGCTAACAAATAATTTATCGATTTTTAGCACATCGACTGGCAAATTAGCCAATAACGATAACGAACTAAAGCCTGTGCCAAAATCATCAATCGCAATAATAATCCCCTCATTGCGCAACTTGTTAAGCTCATCAACAGTATTATCAGATAAATCGATAAATGAGGATTCGGTAATTTCAAGCATCAATGAACTTGGTGGCAGGCCAATTTTATTCAAACTCGCCATCACCCATTGATACAAAGAACGATGCTTTAGCTGCACACCCGATAAATTTACCGAAATACGAGTTTTAGACATACCCGCATTATACCAAGCGGCCATTTGTCGGCAGGCTTCATCTAATATCCAATCGCCCAGTTTTAAGATTAAGTTAGAGTCTTCTGCAATTGGAATAAATTCGCTTGGTGCAATGCTACCTTCAGCTGGGTGGTGCCAACGAACCAATGCCTCAAAATAGCTAATGGCACTGCCATCTACATTAATTATCGGTTGAAACGAAAGTGTAAAACTATTGGTATCAAGTGCGACACGCATTTCTTCCAGTAAATAATGGTATCGCCTCATGTTACTGCCCATTTCTGGAGAGTAGATGCGATAAATACCACGGCCTTCTTTCTTTGCACGGTACATAGCAACATCTGCCATTTGAACCAATGCCTCTGGAGAATTAGCACTGTCTGGATAGATAGCAATACCAATGCTTGCACTGATCTTGATCTCTTTATTACCAAGCACGAAATCTTTTTCTATTTCTTTTAGTACATTTTTGGCAATTTCAATCATTCGTGAAGACTCAGATAAATCCTCCACAAACAAGGTAAATTCATCACCACCTAAACGGGCAAGGCTGTATTCAAGACCTGAATTGTCGTTACATTCATAAGACAACTTTTCAGTGCGTACTATTGTTAATAAACGCTCCGCAACTTGAATAAGTACTTCGTCACCGAAGGAGTGACCAAATGAATCATTAACTTGCTTAAAGCCGTCTAAATCTATAAACAGCAAACCGCTTTTTTTAGTTTCCTGCCCGTTCTCCCCCAACCTTTCCGTGATATGCTCTAAAAAGCGATGGCGATTCACTAAACCAGTTAAACGATCGCGATGGGCATTATTAATCGAGCGCGCGTGATATTCGTTTGCAAAAGACGATAAGCCATCCAAGGCCATGTTGATACGAGTAAGAGATGATTGGCCTTCGTCAGGTTTTAATTCCTTACCAAAAACATCTGCGGTTTGCTCTGCTTTACTAACTAAAGCTGCCATTTTGACATTTAAGCGAGTGCGATGATATTTCCCCGACATCATAAACATGATCGCAGCGACAGCGACCAAGGCAGTTAGCGGCAGAACAATATCAACGAAGGTTTTAAGCAGTACAGGCCTTAAGGCGATTGTTTTTCGTTGCCCGGTTTCATCAGTAAAACTGATCGCTAATGTATTATCTATTTTGGTGATATTACTGAGTAGCAAGGCATCTGTGTAGACTTGCTCTAAGGTAGAAAGCGGTTGTACGCTTTGTTGTTTGAGTTCAATACTTGGGAACTTGTTAGGTTGCTCTAGCTCTTTCGATAAACTAGACACAAATAACACATAAGACATAATGCTGATCATTATCAGCGTTGTCATAAAAGTATTAAAAAGTTTTACTGCCAGCTTTTTCAAAAACTAAACCTATTTAATGCTTCCAGCACTTATTCTTTTCTAGCAACCAATCGATTCATTCGACTGCACGCCCTATATAGACGCCTGAAAAAGTACTAACGTAAAATTACATATTAGCTACATATTGCATTCAAACTACAGAAAAGTGAATAGCAATTTATAAACAATTGCGGAATTAAGGTAACTTTTTTTCACACTTGTTAACACTTTGTTAAATACGGATTACATATTAACCGTTATAGGTTAGCCACTAAAATAATTACCCAATTGAGTTTTCAAAGGCGCTATACATTGAGGCTTTAGCATGCGTAAATTATTCGATGAAAGTAGTTGTAGCGAGGACAAACTGGTAACAACGTTTTTTAGCGTAACGAGTGAAAAAATACAAATAAGATAAGAAATGAATACGGAGAATTATATAGTGAATATTATCTGTGTATTTTGATAAGAGCTTATTAGGAAGTTGGAGCGGCTGACGAGGCTCGAACTCGTGACATCCACCTTGGCAAGGTGGTGCTCTACCAACTGAGCTACAGCCGCAATATAATGAAACTTAGTTACTAACCGCTGATCATAGTGAAATGGTACCCAGGGCCGGACTTGAACCGGCACGCTCTTACAAGCGAGGGATTTTAAATCCCTTGTGTCTACCAATTCCACCACCCGGGCATTATGGAGGCGGGTCCCGGAGTCGAACCGAGGTCCACGGATTTGCAATCCGCTGCATAGCCACTCTGCCAACCCGCCATATCACTACGACTCGGGGGTAGTATTTTAGCTTCTCTTTGAGAAATTGGAGCGGCTGACGAGGCTCGAACTCGTGACATCCACCTTGGCAAGGTGGTGCTCTACCAACTGAGCTACAGCCGCTTCTTGTCAAATAGTCTAGTCGACTATTCTTTCTTTGTTATCGTTGGCATAACAAAGTCTATTTTAACCTAGGATATATAGAAACCTGAGATTTAAAATTTGGAGCGGCTGACGAGGCTCGAACTCGTGACATCCACCTTGGCAAGGTGGTGCTCTACCAACTGAGCTACAGCCGCTTCGTGTGTTTACTATTCGATTCAGATGAAATGGTACCCAGGGCCGGACTTGAACCGGCACGCTCTTACAAGCGAGGGATTTTAAATCCCTTGTGTCTACCAATTCCACCACCCGGGCACTGTGTTTACAACTAACAACTAGTTAATTGTTAATGCCACTATTCATCTAGAATGAGCAGTAAAATTTGGAGCGGCTGACGAGGCTCGAACTCGTGACATCCACCTTGGCAAGGTGGTGCTCTACCAACTGAGCTACAGCCGCTTCGTGCTTATCCCTTATAAAAACAAGGCAAGCGAATCTCAAAACTTGAGATGCTTTACTAATGCTAAATTAGCAAAGACTTTGTTTCCTAAGAGGAATTGGAGCGGCTGACGAGGCTCGAACTCGTGACATCCACCTTGGCAAGGTGGTGCTCTACCAACTGAGCTACAGCCGCTTCATGTGTTTACTATCCGATTCAGATGAAATGGTACCCAGGGCCGGACTTGAACCGGCACGCTCTTACAAGCGAGGGATTTTAAATCCCTTGTGTCTACCAATTCCACCACCCGG
>NZ_JBQRUO010000003.1:0-470086 GCF_053485855.1 Thalassotalea montiporae | reverse complement strand
TGTAGAACCACCTGACCCCATGCCGAACTCAGAAGTGAAATGCAACTGCGCCGATGGTAGTGTGGGAGGTCCCATGTGAGAGTAGGTCATCGCTAGGCATCTAATTAAGAAAAGCCCCTGTCTTATGATAGGGGCTTTTTCGTGTATGAAATAATATCTATCACATGCTAGATATGTTACGTAACAATGATTCTAACTACTCAGTGCTATTAAATACTTAGCAATTGGGTAAAGCAGATGAGTAGTCTTTAATATTGGTTTAGGGAGTGAGTGTGCAGCTATTTTCTGCTCATGGAAAATTTGAAGTTAGGGTAAAGGGGAATTGCCTCTATACTCTGCTTCAAGGTACATGGAACAAAGAGGCTACTGATAACTACACTGATGAAGTTAAAAGGCTAGCAAAGGCTGTCACCAGTTCTGCTTGGGTTAGAGTTGTTGATTTGGAAAAGTTTGAAGGTGGAAGTGCTGAGGTCACAGAGGGACTTACAAACTTACAGCGTTGGGCTAAACAAAATGGCTGTATATATGTCGTCTTTATTCTTCCTAAAAGCCTAGTACAGTATATGTTGCAGTCAGCTCATGAAGCCTACCTACCTTTTGATATAGTTCAAAGCCAGCAAGAAGCTGAATTACTGGCGCAGCGTAAGTTAGAAGAATACAAATGCAATTAGCACACAGTGTCATAAATCCGGTGTGATAGCCCCCTAGGGCTTAAAATATGTTTTGTTTAGCCTATTAAGCTAAAGAAGAAATTCTAAATCGTGCAACATAGGCGTCTAAAATATGGTTTGTACACTATAGTTTGTGTACTTTGGATTGTGTGCGTTGATGGGCGTTTACTATACGCATATTGATATAGATAAAGGCGACTACGCTGCACTTAATTTAAAACATACTGCTTGTTTAAAGTCGAGTCTTACCAAAAGCGATAGTAAGCTCATCAAAAGTTTTAATCTGATCAATAACACTAACGACATCAGCGTGTCTTGTCTCTGCTGATGGGATGACAATGGCTGTAGTTGTTGAATTCTCTGCAAGAAAGTTCTCAATGCGGGCTGGTAGCCGCTCGATATCAACCAACTTTCCATTAAAGTTAACGACGCCAGAATCAGAAATGCTTACAACAATTGTGGGGTTGGCGTTAGCAGGCGTTTTATTTGATTTAGGCTTAGTAACTTCTAAGCCGAGTTCTTTTACAAAGGATGTAGTTACTATAAAAAAGATCAACAAGATAAACACTATGTCCAGCATCGGCGTCATATCAACATCTGCTTCGTGTTCTTGAACGTCGCGTCTTCTTTTACTCATTGATCTATCCCTTGTTTTTCTTTGTTTTTTACATTATTAGACTGTAGATGAAAAACAAAAGGGAGCTAATTAATTTTAAGTAACAAGGTGTGTCAAATTAGCTAGAGCAGCAAAGCTACTGCTCTATGGGGAAGGTTATTCGCTGTGAGAGTAACGTTCACTTGAGATCAGGTTAAAGTCTTGTAGTGCCGAAATCGTGACTTGCATTTCCGTTTCAACCTTGTCTAGGTTTGATAAGGCTTGACAGAACTGCTCGGCTTTTTGCTCCAGTTGATTTGCGCGTGTGCCGATTTCTAATTTCAACTCTTCGCCCATATTCTCTAGCCTATCGTCAAAAGTGCTAACTCGCTGCTCGATAGTTTCTTCATCGCGGTTTGCCATTGCTTCGCCTACGGCCATTAATATGGTACCAATCGACTCAGAAACGATTTCTTCAATTTCTTGCTCAAATTCACCAGCAAATATTTCATCAAAGTCATCGAAGTCCTGCGGGGCAATGTAATAGCTTTTATCGCTATGGTTGAACTTCTTTCTCAAACGCATTTGCATATCATCAAACTTCTCTTGAAGTTTGCGGTGTGAAGCACTGTTTTCTCCGGTTAGGCCACCAATAACTTTGTTTACCGCTTTTAAACCCACTTCAACGCCCTCTATGGCGATAAAGACAATTTCAGGTACTTGGCTGCGTATTCCCTTGCTAAAGTCACTGATTAGTGCTGTTTGTTGCGCTTCTAAAAGAATTTCCCTACCGCGCACAAACAGTTGGTTGTCGTTATTGATTTGCACATACGTTTGGCCGTTATCAAGGATTCTTACGTGATTGGGTTCGATAATCACACCGTAATTGAAATTAACATTACAGTGCTCAGCCTTAGCTTGGTGGGCGAATAGCGTCGACATAAACAATGCTGAGGCAATAAGGGGACGTTTTACGTTCAAGTTATTCTTACTCTTTTACACGATAGGGTCGATGATAATTTTACGATCCTTGTAGCGCATTCTACTTGGCGGAAATTCTCGTTTGGTGCGCTCCATGCAGTCGCCAACGGTAAACTCTACACTTTGAAAAAGTTTTTCGTTAGCTTCTAAGTAAACAGAAGCCATAAACTCCTGTAGCTGATTTTCCAGCTTTTCCTTTTCATTAAGTATGTCACCCATTCGCTTTGCATGAAACTGATAAGTCGTAACAACTTTTTGCAACATGTCTTTGATTTTCGGCTCTTGTGGTAATTTTTTGAGCTTTTTACTGGCTGCTTGTAGCTCTGCTGTTTTTTCATCTTCAACAGCTAAGTTTGCTTCGACTTTGGCAATTTTATCTGCGAAAGTCGCAAGTGGTTTGTCGAAATTTACTAACGTTTTACTACCAGCGGTAGCACCAACAATGCCTGCATGAATCGATGATGACGCGCTAATTAAGCCACCGATAAGTTTGCCATTTGCTTTATCTTCTTCACCTACCCATAGCACGCCGCCGACATCAATTAAACTGTGCATTAGCTGGTTTTCAATTCGGACATTACCTGTGCATTGAATGTCTGCATATTGGCAATACTTGGCAAATAAATTTCCACCAGCGCGAATTGTAGCGCTCATTCTAAAGTCTCGAATGTCGGCATCTTGACCATCAAGATCCTGTTTTTTGCCGATGATACCGCTTGCGATAGTGATATCACCGCCCGCGGTTAATTGTGCAGATTCAACAAAGCCGCCAATGGTAATATCGCCTGTTGCAGAAACTCTCATACCTTCACAGACATCACCATCGATAATAACACTGCCTTGGAAATCAATATGACCAGTACCGACATCGACATTGTTTATTTTATAAACTTCATCAACTTCCATGCCATTATCAATGATCTTGGGTAGGCCAACTTTGGTTGAAATAAGCACATTTTCATTCTTAGGACTAACGACAGTGCCTTCGCCAGGAATTAGCGAGGTGTCTTGCCCTGGTTCAGGTAACAGAGGAGTCGCTGTTACCGTGTAACCTTTGATTCCCTCTGTGAGTGGAATCTTCTTCGCTAATGGCTCGCCAATTCTCACACAAATAATGTCACCGAGATCGCGCATGTCGACGCGGCCACCATCTTGTTCTTTCGGACGTAAAATACGATCTTGTGCGCTTTGCACTAAAGGCTTGATTCGTGCGTCTCGACCATTTACGGCCTCTCTGCCATGCGCAATAGCATCTTTGACAATCGTTCCAGGTTCAGCTTTTGCCGCCATGTGAGCAACTTTAACTAGCTCTTCTTTACTAAAGCCTTTTTTGACACCAGCAGCTTTTGCTGCATCCAAAATTGCTTTGGCAGTTAAATGGGCGCCGCCCATAGCTGAGGTAATCTCTGCCTCAGCCAACATTTCTTCACTGTCGATTTGAATATTAATGGTTGCGTCTTTTCGAATCAGAATTTCATAACGGATTTCTCGACCCGTTTGACCATCTTGCAATGGTTTTAATACTGAGTTTAGCTCGGCAATTGCATTTTTTATGTTCGCCGAGTTAACAAAAAGTGGCTTATAGTCAGAAGTGTTTATTAGCTCTTTAATGAAGGCTTCATTGATAAGTTCAGTATCTTTTACTGGAGCTAAAACCAAGTCTATATTATTTTTTTTATTAGCTACTAAACTTGCTTTAGTCATTGTTGCGCCTTTAACTACAGTCGATTAAGAAGTCGATACTAATGCTAAATGTAGTTTTCTTGGTGGATTTTAATAAAGTTTGGCGTACCTTCTTTGGTGTAATCAATCTTATACTCTTTGTTATCTAACGCTTGTATAAACAATAGCTTTTTCTCTTCACCAAACACATCAATCGAACCGACATCAATAACTTCTTGGTAAGCTTTTTTCGCTTCAGATTTTTTGCGTGGTACAACGCCTTTATAAACACCAATGCCACGATGGCTTACAATAACGTTGTTATGGGTACCGTTAAGAATAATTAAGTCAATTTTTCTGACTTTGTGGATGATTGTATTACGTCCACTGGTTATATAATTTTTTTCTATCAAAATGCATTCCTCAATTTTCAGACCGCCAGTTTCGTTACGTAAATTTTACTTGAAATGTAAATAAAATGTTAGCAACAAAGGAAGGCAATACAACTACTATTGAATATATTAATTTTTACTATAACACGCAAATTTTATGGCACTTATATCTTGTATTATCTAGCTTTTTTGGCGCTCAGTAATGTACCTAGGTGTTTCTTCACTTGCCAACAATAATCGACGCGCTAAATCTAACCCTATGGCAGTTACATAGTGCTGAAAGTAATAACGATTTGCCGGTATGTGCAAACATACGGTTTGAATACTTTGCGACGTGCCCCAAGCAAGCCAAACCGTGCCGACAGGTTTATCATCGCTGCCGCCATCTGGGCCCGCAATACCGGATACCGCTACTACTATATCTGCCTCGGTTTTTGCAAGTGCACCTTGTGCCATCTCTTGAACCGTTTGCTCTGAAACTGCACCATACTGCACTAGCGTTTGCTCATTAACACCAAGCATTACTTGCTTTTGATGATTTGCGTAACTGACAAAACTGCCATCAAAGACAGCAGAAGAGCCTGCTACCCTAGTCATGGCACTGGCCAGCATGCCACCCGTGCATGATTCAGCAAAAGTAATTTTTTTACCTTGTTCGCGCAGTAGGGCTTGTAGGTGATCGCCAAATGTCAGGGGAACCTCGTCAATTTGCGCGACAATATGATCGCCCAGCAATGCTTTAAGTTGTTCATAACATGCTGCTTTTTCAGCTTTTGCTTGTGCGCTCTTTGAGGTCAGCTTTAATTCAAGTAGTGGCATTGAAGCGCGAAATCCTAGCTCAACACTTTCCGGCCAGTTTTCTATTTTTTCATCAACCAATTTCTGCAAGCTAGACTCACCAATGCCAAAGACTTGATAGCGAGAAACATGGTGATGACTTTTCTTTGGCAATAGGCTTTCAATGCTCGGGATCAGTTCTTTATCCAGCATTAGCTGCAACTCTTTGGGGACGCCGGGTGTACAATAGATATCGCAGTTATTGAGCCTGAGATGAAAGCCAACGGCACTACCTAAGTGATTGGGCACAATATCGCAGCCATCTGGCAGCATAGTTTGCTTTAGGTTAGGTGCGTTCAGTTTAAAATTACGGCGTTCACACCACTGAGTAATATGAGTCAATGCTTTGGGATGCTGGGTAATTTTTACATCGGCAACCTGTGCAAGCGCTTCAGCAGTCAAATCATCGACGGTAGGGCCTAATCCGCCATTAACGATGAGAACATCAGCTTTGATGCTGATAGCGTTAATTTCTTCAATCAAATCATTGATATCATCAGAAACGGCAACTTTGCGTTTTACCGCTAAGCCAATTTTGGCTAGTGATTGGGCGATCATTGCCGAGTTACTGTCAACAATGTCGCCAGACATTAACTCATTGCCTGTTAGCAATAGTTGAATATTCAACATTTTATAATATTCCTTTAAACCTTTTTATCGGCGGGTCACGTCTAAGCTTTTAACAATAGCTCAGATAATAAATCTAAGGACATCAACATGGAAACCTTAAACCCTAAATTATTATTACCGTTAGTACTTTGCTCTGGCGTAGCAACGTCTGTATTTGCCGAAGAAACAAGGGTGATTGAACAGTCTTTTTCAGTCGAGCAAGGCGCAGAGTTTTCGATTGAAAACATAAACGGTCGGGTTGAAGTAGGCCGGGCAAGTGGTGATCAAATTGAAGTAACAGCAACTTTGATTGCAGACTCTGAAGATGATCTTGAGCGCATTAAAGTGTTGATGGAACACCGTGATAACGAAGTGATGGTTGAAACTAAGTACCTGAAGCGCGATTGGGGTAAAGGCTATAGCTCTGGCAAAGTCAATTATCAAGTTAACCTACCTGCAAATGTTACTGAAACTGAGATCGACTTGGTTAACGGTTCTTTAACTGTCAGCGATATATTAGGCCGAATAGATGCCGACTTAGTTAATGGCTCTATTGATGCCTCTGGCATTAGCGGAACAAGTAAGCTGCATTCTGTGAACGGCAGTGTTACGGCGCGTTTTGCAGATCTTGAGCAAGTGGATAAAGTTAAAATTGATACCGTTAATGGCAGCATTAAAGTTTATTTACCGACTGACGCACAAATTAAAGTAAACGCTGAAACTATGCATGGCAGCATCAAAAGCGATTTTGGACTAAAAGTGGATAAAAATCTGTTTACCGGCAAACAAATGAAGGGGGTGGTTGGCAGCGGGTCAACGAAGTTAACCTTGGATAGTGTTAACGGCAGTATTAAGGTGTTAAGTAATTAATAGACACTATCAATAAGCATCACGAATCTTTATTTAGCTGTTCACCTTTTGTGCTTTCGTCTACAATATCGACGGTAATCGGTTGAAGTTAACAAACTGTCATTATCGATTTTAAATTGATGGCGCACTTCAATTGAGAAAGATTGAGAAAGGGTGCATAGATAAAAGCCGAATGGACTAAATAAGGACTCGTTTTGTTGAAACTTATTTATTTTTTGCTGTTAAGTTTTAGCTTTTTTAGTTTTAGCGCGGAAGCCTCCACTGAACCTAGCAATCAACAAAGTATAAAAAAGCCAGTTAAAGACAAGGTCTATTTGGTCGGGGTTGAGGACGTTAGTTATTACCCGCTATTCGACTTTAATGGGCAAAATACCCACCAACCGAGTTTTGCCCGTGACTTGCTTACCACTTTTTTTGACTCTCACCACATAACGTTCAAGTTTGTGGCTTTGCCTGTTAAGCGCTTTGATAAGTGGTATCTAGAGCACAGTATTGATTTTAAGTTTCCTGATAATTTTCGTTGGCGCAACGACCAATCGAATAGCTTAGGCATCACCTTTTCCGTGCCCGTCATAACCTTGTCAGCTGGTACTTATGTCACTAAACAAAGTGCTGCGGCTTCACGTCGGGATATAAAGTCATTAGCGACGATTCGCGGATTTCACCCTAGTCTTTGGTTACAAGAGATCAAAAAGCAACGCCTTGCTGTGATTGAAGAGTCGACACCATTAGCGGTTGTGCGCCATGTGTTGGCAGGCAATGCGACTGCCACCAATATTGACGCGAATGTAATTAACTATGCCTTACAAAAGCTAAACCGTGAGGGCGATATTGTTTTAGCTGAAGGAATTTTTCACCAGCAATATGCTTACCACTTCTCCACAATTCAACATCCTGAGATTATTCAAAAATTTGATCAGTTCCTACGCGACAACACGGAACTTGTGGCAAAATTAAAAGACAAGTACAAGATTGTTGAGAATTTTTGATGAACCAATATAGCCGCGACCAGCTAGTAGGGCAGTGGGTACGAAATTGCCAAGACGAGCAAGGCAATCCATTTGTTGAACACGCTGAGTTTTTCCCTGACGGTAGCTTCGAGTTTTGTTTTATGACGATGTCTTTAAAAGGCGATATTCTTGAGCAAACGATTGAAATGGGAGACTGGGGGCTTGTTGGCGACGTTCATTTTACCATCACCAAGAACGAAGTGGTTGATGAGAACCTCTATGCGGCAGACTTAAACAACGCCGACAATTACCATGCTTATCAAGTGACACAGCTAAGCGCCGATAGCTTTTCATATCAGCACCTTATCTCAAAAGAGTCCTTTATCCTGAAACGGGTAATTGATAACATCGGCCACTGTTAACGCAACCAATACAAAATAATAGGTATAAAACGTCATGAAATCGCTAAACCAAGCCAGTTTGATCACCGCAGTTAAAACCCCTTTTGATCAGCGTGGAGATATTGATTTAGACACTTATGACAAGCTAGTTGAGCGCCAAATTAGTGCTGGTGTTGACGGTATTATTGTTGGTGGCACTACAGGTGAAGGTCATTTACTAAGCTGGGAAGAGCACCTGATGCTGATTGCGCACAGTGCCCACAAGTTTGGTGATCGTTTACTGATCGTTGGTAATACGGGTAGCAATAATACCCGTGAAGCAATTAAAGCAACGGAAAATGGCTTTGCGACAGGTATGCACGCTGCGCTGCAAATTAACCCTTACTATGGCCGCACATCAACCGTTGGCGTTGGTGTTCATTTTGAAAAAGTGCTCGATATTGGCCCTGCCTTTATTTACAACGTTCCTGGGCGAACAGGGCAAGACCTAACGCCTGAAATTATTGAACCATTGGCCCAGCATAAACACTTTATTGGCGTGAAAGAGTGCACTGGTAATGATCGTATCGCTTACTACGAGCAGCGCGGAATTGCTTGCTGGTCAGGTAATGACGATGAATGTTTCGATGGTCGTCATCAGCATAATTCACATGGGGTGATTTCGGTAACCTCAAACATAGTGCCAGAGCTAATGCGTACGCTAATGGATAAGCCAGATTCGGCACTTAATGACCAGTTACAGCCATTGATGAGTTGGTTGTTCTGTGAACCCAACCCAATTGCCATCAATACCGCATTAATGATGACTGGCGCAGTGCAGCCAAACTTCCGCTTACCTTATCAAGCATTAACCTCTGAGCAACGTGCACAAGGGCTGGCGTTACTAGAAGCGATAGACGCTGATAAGCGAGTGGGTGATTCACTAAACTTGTTAGCTGAGCAAGACTTTAACTACTGTTATTAGTCGTTATTTCCTAAGCCCTGCGTTCAGATTTGCAGATTACAAATCTGAACGTTTACCTTGCTTTTTTTCCGCTTTACTTGTCACTTTCGCTTTTCAATCAGCTAATTGAGGTTATTTAGGCTTAGCTGCATATCTTTTGGTAAGTGGTAATCTCTGGGTTCCCCAGTAAATGGGCAGTTAAACTTAAGCCTTACCGCACAAAGTTGTAGGTCAGCACCGAAGTGCTCGTTTACTTCTTGATTACCGTGCAGGCGATCACCAACTATCGGACAGCCGGCATAGGCGGCATGTTTGCGAATTTGGTGTTTTCTACCGGTTTCTATATTAATCAAGTAAAGTCCAATTTTACGTTCCATGTCTATTGCCAGCTGACTAAAGTGACTAATAGCATGTTTCCCATCGATGGGCGCTTCAACCGTAAATTTATCTGCGTTTGTTAACAGGGGAAGTGCGGCAATCGCTTGATATTGCTTGGTTAGTTGGCGTTTTTCAAATAATTGAGTCAATGCTTGCGCAGCTTTTTTACTGTGCGCAACGACAATTAAACCACTAGTAGCTCTATCGAGTCGGTGCACTAAATAGCACTGACGATCACCTGATAAATGCAGTTGAGCCCAGCGGGTAACCGTACAGTGATCGCTCCATTTTGAACCTTGCGAAAGCATACCGCTAGGCTTGTACCAAACACTGTAACTTTCTTGGTCATCTACCAATGTTGCGTTAGGTGGGTCTTGTGCAAGTACTGTGTGATTGTAGTAAAAGTGCAGTGTTTCACCGTGATTTATCAGCTTTTTAACCCGTCGTAATCGCTGAACGCTTTTACCTTTTTCTAACCACAGCGCGCCTTTGCTGATGGCTGATTTTAATTCCGAGCTCGAAAGCTGAGTTGCCTTGCTGAGAATAGCGAGAGCTGTGGCTGCATCGCCTTGATGTTGCAGATGAAATTCGAGTTGAGACACAGAAAATTAATGCTCTAGCATTTAAATATAGAATTAATGCCCAATAATAACATGTAAGCCTTAGCGCATAACAGCAGCAAGTCGACGCCGCTAATGCTCGCTTTGCCTTTTGTCGTAATCCGACTCAGTATGAACAAGCAGCGGTGTGTTTTTAACAGCAGTACAGGAATAAATAAATGAACAGAGATTTAACGCTTTTCCCTGAAGATGATATCGGTAATGCTCTTTGGGAGTTAAAGGCGCAAGGTGCCGATTTAGCTGTTGAACATGAAGTTGAATTTTCAGTTATTTTCCCAAACCAAGAACAGGCGCTAAAATTTGGTCATATGCTGTTAGAAAATGGACAAAAACTATCGTTTAGCCCATATCAAGCCAATGCAGAGTTACCATGGGAGATAACGGCTTACCCATTTATGCCATTGAGTTATGAAAATGTTGTGGCTTATCAAGCCTTGTTGCAAGAACATTGCCCTGCATTTGGTGGGCAATTCGACGGCTGGTATTGTCAGGTAGCAGAGTAAGTGACGGTGCTTTGAATTGGTAGCGGCTTTTACAATTGATCATTGAGTAAAGTGATGTAGTTATGGATTTATCCGCGCTTGAAGCGCTGCAAAAAAATAGTAAACGATCGTATAACGATCAAAAAGCGATCATTAAAAAAGTGTTGGCGGGTCGAGCTGTGAGCTGCAAAGTTTGTCACCAGCCGATAATGTTCAATATGGCTAGCCAAAATCAGCCAGCGAAAGTGTGCTGTACCAAAGGCTGTACTGATATTGAATTAGACATTAGCTAGTCGCAACAGTGCAGTTAAACGTTACCCAGTTAATATCAACAAGTTTGAGCAGCTTAACAATAAACGGCTTAACAGAGCTTATAAAGTCGAGTGTTTTGTGAATTATTTAGCCCATTTATTTCTCTCGCCAGATATACCTGCCGTGCGGGTTGGCAATTTGATGGGAGACTTTGTTAAAGGTAATAATTTGGAGTATTTGCCTGCTCAAATTCGCCAAGGGGTTTATCTGCACAGGGCGATAGACAAGTTTACTGATAGCCACCCGACAGTCGCCGCGTTAAAAACCTTGTTATCCCCTCAGCGCAAACGTTTTGCTGGCATTGTTAATGACATTGTTTTTGATCATTTGCTCGCAAAGTCTTGGCACCAGTACTGTAAAGTGCCACTTAGTGAGTTTGCCGATCTAAGGTATCAAGAGCTGAGTAGCTATAAAGCCCATATGCCTGAAAGAATGGCGGCGATGGTGATTCGGATGATTGATGGAAACTGGCTTGTAGAGTACCAATCGCCACAGTCTATAGCAGGCGCCATTAACGGGGTAAGTCGTCGTATACGATTTGAAAATAAACTAGTCGGAGCTGCGGGTGAGGTTATGCCCATTTTAGGTGAATATGAGCAGGCATTTTTTAGCTTTTTTCCAGAACTACAGGTATTTGTTCAGGAATACATTGATGGGAATCGTTTAAAATAGGCGGTAAACCAAGGGCTTTGGTTTACCGACCTTAACTCGGGCGTTTTTGCTTTAAGCTCTTTGCCTTATGCGCTGCGATTTTTCGCTATAAAAAGGTCGCGATATCGTCTAACGACTTTTTCACTGTAGCATGATGTGGGATGGTTGCATCGTCCGCTGGGTAGCCAGCAATTAACAGCATGTACGCACGGTCATTATCGGTACGTTGGCAAATCTTATTCAAGAACGACATCGGCTTTGGCGTATGCGTTAACGTCGCTAAACCTGCGTTATGAAGCGCGTTGATCAAAAAGCCAGTAGCAATACCAACAGACTCATGCACATAGTAGTTAGTATTCTCTTCACCTTTGGTGATTCCACCTTTTTTCTCACTAAAAATAGCGATTAACCAAGGAGCGATCTCTAAGTAAGGTTTTTGATCGTCGGTTCCTAATGGCTTTAATGCTTCTAACCATTCGTCCCCCGCGCGGCCACTGTAAAAACCGCGCTCATGGTTTTCCGCTTGTTCACGTACTTGGCGCTTAATTTCTGGATCAGAAATTGCCACAAATTGCCAAGGTTGGTGGTTAGCACCGCTAGGTGCTGTGCCTGCGGCTTTGATACAGTTTTCAATAACTTCTCGTGCTACCGGACGGTCGCTAAATTTACGAATACTATGGCGACGTTTAATGTTCTCATAAAAGTCCGCAGAGCGGCTTAACATTTCTTCTGCGGGGTATTCGATAAAGTCAGTTAGGGGAGAGCAATCGTGTTCTTTCATGTGTATTTCAATAACTAAATTTGTAAAAAGTATTAAGCGAATAGCTTGATTTTACAAGACCTAGCATAGCTTGATTGGCTTTCAATTATGTTTTTGTTTGTTTAAAGAATGATTAAGTTGCCAGTTTATTGGCTAATTTGCGTTATTCTTGGCTAAGATACGTTTGCAAAATATTCTGATAGTCGGGCGTCGATTTTAATTTCGCCAGTGCAGAATTAAACCGTTCGACAAGCGCCGGGTAGCGGCCATTTTTAGCAAAAGCCAAATGCAGAGGAGCTTCATATAAATGGGGTTCAAGCACTTTAATGCGATGCTCACGCTCACCACCAAGTTTATTGACATAGTAAGGCAAGATGTTGGCATCCATTAGCGCCAGTGGGGCTTGTCCGGCAAGTAGCATTTCGACTTGTTGCTCCTCATTGGCAAGCGCTAATGTTTCTAAATTCGCATTGGTATAGGCTTCGCCATAATAGTAACCAACGATTCCAGCGACTTTGTAGTTGGCAAGTGCGGTTAGGTCGCCACTGAAATTGATATCAAATGCGCTAGATGAAACTAAATTCATGCGCTCCATCACAATACTTTCTGGCACGAAACTTAAATACCTAGCACGCTCTTGATTAAAACTGACGGGGAAAATAGCATCGATATCGCCATTTTCTGCTAGTGAAAACATCCGCAACCAAGGTACAGGTACATAGTTTATCTCAACATCTTCACCCACCAGTTTGGCGGCTGCTTCAATAATATCCGGCACTAGCCCTTTTATTTCGCCATTTTCTAGCCAATGGTAAGGAGGGTAGGCTTGCATTGGATTAGCGATATTAATGGTCACTGGTTCTAGCTTTAATGCGTTGGCTGGCAAGGCGAGCAGAAAACTAACGCAAAGTACGCATTGTAGTAGCACAGAAAGAGAACTATTTTTTATCGCTGCCTTGATTGACACAGACTGAGAATACCCGTTATTAAGCTGGCGTTATTGATTAATCTAGCACGAAGTTTTGCGCAACTAAACCCGTTGCAAGTGATGAAAGCGGTTTCAGGAGGTCGCTGAAAAGCTATATTTGGCAATGACTTAATATATAGACGATGCGTTTAAAACAAAGACTGGTCTACTAATTTGTTAGTAATGAATGGGCTCTACACAACATAAAAGTAAACCAAGTCTAAGTGAGCTATCACTTCTCTACACACGAAACCATTCGTGATTTAATGTCTAGCATAACGGCCAGCAAACAGAAGCTAGTCAAGCGAACTTAGTGAACCGAGGTGAATAGGAAAAAAATGGCTGGCTATATTAAAACCTTGGTATAAAAAAAGCAGTACGCAGGAAAACGCTGAACACCTGAGTGTAAATTGTATCTGCTGACACTAATTTCACTTCTATTTTCTTTTTCCTTTAGCCTTTTTCTTTTAGCTTTGAGGCTTCCTTGGTTAGTGCTTGCTTAGAATACGATCAAGGTGGTCGGCAAATGCTTTTTTATCTTGTTGGCTAAGCGCTGATGGCCCACCGGTATTTACGCCACCGGCGCGCATGGTGTCCATAAAGTCGCGAACATTTAGGCGAGCTTTAATATTTGCGCTGGTAAACAGTTCACCGCGCGGGCTAAGCGCTTGCCCACCTTTTTCAATCACTTCGGCGGCAAGCGGAATATCGCTAGTTATCACTAAGTCGCCTTGTTGAAGGCGTTGCACGATTTCATCGTCGGCTACATCGAACCCAGACGAAACCTGCAGCATTCGCACAAACTTCGAATTAGGTGTACGCATGCTATGGTTTGCGACTAGTGTGGTCATTAATTGTTTGCGCTCTGCAGCGCGAAAAATAATTTCTTTGATGGCGACAGGGCAGGCGTCAGCATCAACCCAAATATTCATGATTTTTCCTTATTTTTCCTTATTCTATTCAATTTTGGTGCTACTTGTTTTAATTGAATGTAAGTCGACCTTAAAAAGAGTGCATTGAGCAACTGTTTATATAAACCGTCAATGCTACGCTGGTGACTTGGTTAGCGTGTATATGTAGGCTGGAACTTGTTCACCACTGGAAAGCCGTACTTGGGCTACAACGCGTTGATAGCCGTCACCTTCAAATTCATCTAATCGTTGCCAATGAGCTGGCAGAGCTTCAGAGGTAAAGAGCTGGCCTTGCACTTGTTCGGCCTGATTTACGCTACTTAGCTGCTCTTGAGTCAGCACTATTCCTGGGTAGCCCATGGCTGCGCCCCAGCCTTCGGCATAAAGAGTTCCCGATACGGTGGCTGCTTGCCAGTCACCTTGTAGGTCTTCTAGAATATGCTCATTAGGTTTTCCTGGCGCCAATGTGCCATAAACAAATAGGCGATGTTCGCAAGTAGCTGGGCTAGTGGGCTCTTGATTGTTGTTCATAACGTGTGTTCGGTATTCATTTTGTCGTAACTAATCGACTAGAGGTGTATTGTTTAGCGCAAAGCTCTGGAATAAAGCCCTAGCATAAAGCGTTAGAACTGATAATTAAATTGATAAAAGTGCTCACCGTCTTTTTGTTCGATAATGCATTCACCAGAAATTCCTGCGAATTCACCCTCGCCAGAGCCTGGCATTACCGTGATGGAAAGTTGCTGACCTTGGGCTGACATCACACCAGAATGAAGTAAGGTGAAGCTTCCTTTTTTGCCGGCGAGGGACGCGTGCACTTCTTCAATCGCATAATAAACCGCATTACCGTTCTCGGTACGCTTGCTAATCATTTGACCAACACCTGTGCCTTGTATATCTCCACTGTAAACCTTGTTGATCAACATTCTTCCGGCGGGCGTTTTCTTATCTTGCTGAGGATCTAGTCTTACCGTAAAGCTGCCTGTTGCTGTCATTCTGTTCTCCTTTTGTATGTTATTGTTGTTATTTACGTTATCAAAGTCGTTAGCATGCACTAAGTGAATTGGCGTACTACCCAGGTAGATAAAACAAACTAGCAATTTTGAATTAAATAACCGCCGTTTATGGCTTATCATGGGTAATCCTTAGCTGATAGCATCCTCTCATCTTTAAGCTTTCAACAGACTATTCGGATAAATTGACTTTGTATTTTTTAATGTACCAATAGGCAATAGGAAACTCGACTAAAGCATAAGTCACCAAGGTAAACCAAAACCAATTGACCTCCACAAACAGTAAAGAAAACTCAAAGCCTGTGCCCCAATATTTAGTGCCGACAACCAGCAAGGCAAATCCGCTAGCAAGTAGGTCAAATAGTGCTATTTTATTCGCATTGTTGCCAGCAAGCTTAGGATAAATTGAGCCATAAGCAACGAGCACAATGGCGAGATTTAGCAAGAGTATTAGCAATTCAGCATCCACGTTAATCGTTATTCTCTGTCAATAATCAGGTTTGGATAAACTAGCTTGTTTTGTGGTGTTAGCGCATACGATGATATTTTCGGAGCCATGCTGTTCAAACTAGCCATTTCAAACTATGTTTTCCAACTTAAGCTTTCCAATTCAAGCTTCCCAACTCAAGCTTTACACACTAGGTTTTTGCAATATCGTCTTTTAGGGCTAATAGTGCGACATATATAAGCCCTAGAATTGGAACAATCGATAGCAGAGCACCAACAGCCGCAGTTATTTTCGGGCTAGTGGTTTTACGCCTCGCAAAATAATAGCTAAGTGCTCCGCCAATAATAATCGAACAAAGTATCATTTCACCAATAAGTGTGGTGTTGATATTCATTAATCACTCTCCATTGTTTGCTGGTTATCCATAGCTTTACTTTAATCAGGCATACCAACTAGTTACTGCTCAAAGTTTGAGGCTCAATATAAGCTTGTGTTCCCCAAAGTGGCACTGTTGACAAGCTATGTTTAAAGCTTCCCTCGGTCTCTTTGGTGGTGTAAGACAAATACAGCAGGGTTTGATTTTTCGGATCGTAGATCCTTCTGACTTTCATGCTCTTGAAAAAGATACTTTTCGATTGCCTAAAGACCACTTCACCAGATGCCGATTTGTCAATTTGCGCAATCATTGCTGGCGTAATGTCACCCGTTTGTCGGCAAGAAATCGAGCTGTCACTGGGATCCGATAGGCTTAAATCCGCTTCAATTGATGCAATATGACAAGTAACGCCAGTTACAACTTCATCTTGTAGCGATGAAATTTTAATATCTTTGAGTGTAAACAAACCGAGTGATACATCGCCTACTTCATTGTCTGAGCATGCCGTTAATGCTGTTGCTAGTCCCAGTACACACAGTAGTTTTTTCATCTCATTCTCCATGAATATTCAATTGCTATAAGTAGGGCGTATTGATCGTGTATGTGCTCACAGCAATACGCGCTGAGTTAACCTTATAATAAATTTAAAATTAATACCGCTAGTTAATATTGAGTAACAGCTTTAGCGAAAGTTTTAATTTGAGTTAAACATCAGCTTTGGCGAGCGAGGTAAGAAAGGTGTTTATTTGTCTTTGGGAAGTAAATTCAATGACCTTTGTACCTGTTGACGCTTGCTGGTGTAATAAAGCTCGATAGTTACGGCGCTTGGCGTGATAGGTCGTTAGTACCCACCAAATAATTGAATCTTTCGAACAAAAACTTTGTTTAAATGTTTCAATGTTACCAGCGAAAAGTACTTGTTTGGTCGTCGCACGTATAATTGAGCGACGAATCGCGCGATAGAATACGCGTGCAAAGCTATGGTTAAGCCAAATGATGGTTGTCGCTTTTGGCCATAAAAGATCACGAGCGACAGCATAATTGCCATCAATCACCCAGCAGTTTTTATCGACCTCTCGTTGCACTAATTGGCGAAATTCGCTGTCTGGTCGCTCCTGCCAATCGGGTAACCAATGCAGGGAATCTAGTTCAATGTATGGCGAATTTATCAAATTGGCGAGCCTCATCGCGAATGTTGATTTACCACTGCAACTTGAGCCGATAACAACAACTCTCTGCATGTTTTTCACCATTGATGTTTGCTCTTTTATTGCCAACAACTAGCCATGTTTACTGGCAAGTAATTGTTGCAGCGATAGCGGCAAAATTGATTGCAGTCGTTGGCTAATTACTTGTTCGTGCCTTTGCCACAATACGCCTAAATAAATGATCAGCAGGCCAATTAATGATAATGCAATTGGGAAAAACCAACTGTCTTCAAATACGTTGTAAGCCAAATGACCTAAATAAAAGCTACAGCCAAACGCCCCAAGCACAACAAATACTCTTCTCACCAGCAATACGCCAAAGGCGATCATTGTCAGGTTAATGGCGAAGTAGCCGAGCTTGGCTAATTCACTATCAGAGTGTTGTAGTGAAAGACCACCCCAAAATGCAATGGCGCCGAATAAGTAAATCCAAAAAGCGTAGTCTTTGTGATTGATTACACTCGTTGCTCTGGCACGAATATCTACCCAAAACGCCAAAGCGACCATTAATAATCCGGTATACATGGAAACGAGCTTACGCAGCTCCCAGCTGGTTTCAAAGTCAGTACTTTTAGCCAGCATGACGCTTAAATCCATAGTCAAATACCAAAGTGTGACGGCAATGGGCATGACTAAAAAAGGATATTTATAACGCCACGCGATAATCGTACCTATCGCCAATGTTGCTAATTCCATATACAGCCAATGCCATGCAATATAACGGTGATAATCTCGGTAGACACTATCATCAGGCCACAGCCCTAGCCATTGTTGCAAACCAAATACGGCGAGTGGCGTTAAACAAGTCACAAATGTTGCGCAAATACCCGCTGGAATCGCTAATTGTTTGTTCGCAAAGTGATGAGTTAACGACAAGCCAAGTACGGCATATACAGTGGAAATTGCTAGAATACCTGCGCCGCCAAAAGACGACCAACCTAGCGTCATAAATAGGCTCATGGCACCAATGGCGATCAATCCTCCTAGGTAGTAGAGCACATGGGTAAAGGTAAATTGAGCGACGTTGGCTTGCTGCTCTTCGAAAAAGGCATAAAGTTCAGTTGCTTGCTGCGGGCTAATAATTTGCCTCGCGGCGGCATCCTTAAGTTGCTGTTGGCTTATTTTTATCAAATTACTTGCCCTTGTTGTACGATATCGTTATCGCTATTCACTACTGTAAAATACCTAACGTTAAACATGAAAAGTTGAGTATGAAAAGTCGAGTATGAATAGTTAACTATTAAAAGTTTAGTATTGAAAATTAAAGATTAAATAAAGCGACACATGCCCAAGCCCAAAGGCTCACCTGTGCGCTTGGTATAGCCAAATCCTTGGTAAAATGCTTCTTTTCCATGAGCACTAAATAAGCCAACTGTGGCGCCAGGCTTTGCAACTTCAGAAAGGTAGCATTCTAGCTTTTCCATCAAGGCCGTACCTAAGCCATTATGTTGAAAGTCAGGATCCACCACTAAATCTTGAACATAGAAAAATAGGGCGCCATCGCCAACGACTCTTACCATGCCAACCAATTGCTCCCGGTGATATGCAGTTAAGCAATATAGTGAATTGGTTAGACTAGTCTGCGCAAGTTTTGGGTCAGTCTCTCCCCAACCTACTTTAGCGCGCAAGGCTATAAATTCACTTGGCTTGGGGGGCGATGAGCTAATCGTAAATTGTTGATGCATGTTTGCCGCTCTTGGCTATTAGCTAGCTTCTTGTTCGCTTATAGTTCACGTTCATAGGCATCAATCGCATATGGGCTCAGCCAGCGTTTCATCTTATTAAAAAGCTGCTTTAACCCTTGCCCATGTTGTTGCCGAAATTGATCGCTAGCGATAACCAGCTCAAGCTCATTGGCAACGGTTAATTCACAAAAGTTTTCGGCTTGTTGTTGGGTTAAGTTAAAGGTGTTGGCAGTGAAACGACCCTTAAATTGAATTTCATTGCTGGTGCCAAGCCGTGAGAAGGTGAAATCGCGATCACAAGAGCAATACAAGTAAACAAGTGCCTCAGCTTCCTTGCCAATCAAGATTGCCACGTCGCTTCTTTGTGCAAGGGAAAGCATTTTTTCGTCAAAGCCTGCGGTGCCATAGGCCGCATGATAAAGGCCAGCATCGCATAGCACAGTGCGAGCTTGCCATTTCCTTAATAGCTGTGCTGTTGATGATAAGTGTTCAATCAATGAGCCATTAAGGTGAGCGAATTCACCAGCGCCCATCGCCTGCAGCGCCTTAAATTTATTAGTTGCCTGAGTATTGGCGCTAGTATCTGATTGTGCACTTGCTTGAGCGTCTGTTTGGGACACTAGCGTAGAATTAGTCATTACACGGAAAACCATCGTGCTTTGGTGCATCAATACCTAATTGGTGCCAATCAGTTTGTTCGGCACAAAATATTTGTGCATCGGGCTGCTTTGCCGGTGGCGTATCTAAACACCCAGCTGGCACAATGAGAAACAATTTACTTTGCGTTAAAAATGGTAAACCTGAGCCACATGCAGTGCAAAATACTTTCGTAAATGAACGCCTTGGATGATCGTAGCGTTTAAGTAGTTCTTCTCCTTGCAGCCATTGAATATTTTCAGGTGCGGTTAATAAGTTCGCTGCATGGGCAGAGCCTGTTAGCTTTTGACATTGCTGACAGTGACAAAAATAGAATTGACTAAAATCATCTGCTAGCGAAAAGCTCACTTTACCGCAGCAACAGCTACCTGTGAGCATTGGGTGATTTGTATCAGACAATTGCACTTCCTTGTTTAAGAGTATGCTTGGCTAAAAGGTTTTGGCTAAAAGGTATAGCGAAAACACCAATCTACAACATAAACAGGTCAATGCAACTTGACAAGAGCTAGCGTAAATAACACTCAATAGACTAGGGTGGGGGGGCTAGGAAGAACGGGCTTAAACTTACTGCTAGCAACAGTCGATGCGACTAACCCTGTTTGCTCGGCTTGCTGACACTTAGCGCGATCAAGTGCTTTGAAGACATCACAAGCAGTATGCCGCCTAGTATCGTTAACGATGCAATGATTAAACGCATCGATAAACTTTCACCAGCGAAAATAACGCCGCCAACCGCCGCTAATATCGGCACTAATAACTGTACAACTCCGGCTTGTATGGCCGATAGGCTAGGTAGGGCTTTATACCAAATGGTGTAACCTAAGCCAGAAGCTACAGCACCAGACATCACAGCATAGCCCACGCCTTGCGCGCTAATATCTGCGTTTGCAATGGTCAATGCCAACAGCACAATGACAAATGGCAGGGTTCTTAAAAAATTAAAACTGGTATCGGCAAGTGGATTCATCGATTGCCTGCCGGCCAAGGTATAAAACCCCCAGGCAATCCCTGAAATAGACATCAAGACAAAGCCGATTAACGACGGCGTGCTTAGCGTTGGCAAAACCAAATAAACAAAACCTGAAAAGGCTAATAGTAAGCCCAGCCATTCCAAGGTATTGAGGCGATTCCCCGTTATTAAACCAACCATGATTAGCGTGAGTTGCACAGTGGCAAATAAGATCAATGCGCCAGTACCTGTATCTAGGGTTACATAAGCATAAGAAAAGGTTACGGCATAGGTAAACAACATAGCAGCAGCCCACCAAGTGCCAGTCGCACTTTTTAGTGACGCTAATTTTTGCGGGTGCGTGTTTGAGTCTTTCGCAACGCTTTCGCTGACCTTGTTTGCTGACTTGTTTGTTAAGTTAACAAAGGCGTAAATCATCATTAAAGTAGCAATGCCAGAGATTAGACGAATGTTGGTGAAGCTGCCGGCATCAATCGTATTTTCGCCTAATGCTAAACGACACAAAATAGAGTTGCCAGCAAAGGCGCAAAGTGCAAGTAGGGTATAAAAAACGGTTTTCATCGACTAGTTTCTAAATTTTAATATTAATACCAATTTCAATAAATACTTGATTATTCTGGCTGGTTAAAAGGCTCATTAACTGCGTTGTTATTTTTGAAATTAGAACAACTAGTTAACAATAAATAACGCCTTGTTTCTGA
Source organism: Thalassotalea montiporae (assembly GCF_053485855.1). NCBI lineage: Bacteria > Pseudomonadati > Pseudomonadota > Gammaproteobacteria > Alteromonadales > Colwelliaceae > Thalassotalea > Thalassotalea montiporae. The sequence goes on along the minus strand of NZ_JBQRUO010000003.1, from coordinate 449,036 downwards.
GCCTTTTTCCTACGCCATAATTGATCAACTAATTAATTCAATTGGTATAAGTGAGCAAAGCAGAGTGATACGAATAGGCTATAGCTTGGCTAGACTAGCGCGCGAACACGCTTAGCTACTTAGCTGATGTTTCTGAGCCGCCATTAGCCGTTTCCTTGCCGCAAACAATGGTTTCTTCACCAAGGTGATAAATATTGTTTACTGCAACGTATGCGCCAGAGACAATACCTGTAATGGGCAGCAATATTACGCCAGAAATAGAGTAATAAGTATTATTATCCTTATAACCATCTACTATTTTTAATATTTTTCTGTCCGAAGAAATTTCACATTTTGCTTGATAGCTATGATCGGTGACCGGCACGACAACACAAGCTGTAAGCGATGTGGCGAGGCAAGTCGCGATGCAGCGCCGTAACCAACTTGAAGTAAAACGCTTACTCATCACAAACTCAAGGTCATAAACTTGCTATTGGGATCTTCAGCATAGTCACTAAAGGGTGAACAATATTCAAAACCATGCTTTTGGTAAAGGGCACGAGCGGGCTTAAAGTATGCCATCGAACCAGTTTCTAGGCTGATTCGTGTATAGCCATTGGTTTTAGCATCGCTGATAATATGCGTTAACAGGCGGGTAGCGATACCCTGATTTTTGTAGCTCGCCGAGGTTCGCATTGATTTTAATTCTGCGTGCTCGCTATCTAGTTGCTTATAGGCGGCGAAGCCTGCCAGTGTTTTGTTATCCCAAAGACACCAAAATTTTACCGATGGATGTTTTAACCCATCCAAGTCAAGCGCGTGTTTACTCTCTGGTGGTGAGGTCGCCTGCATATCATCAAGGTGTTCTTGTAATAACGCGATAACTTGCTCACTTGATAAATCATCCAATTGAATATTCATGGCGCTCCTCTCCTAAACGTTAACTATCTTGTTACAGCAGTTGGCTCTTAAATTAATGCTTAGCTTTGGCTTGTAAAGTAAGCAAAATAATAACCATGGTAATCGCAAACACATCAATTAATAGTCCATTTCCTGAAGTAAAGTCTCCCAACGGAAAAGACAGCGATATTGGCGCGATATGTGGTAAAAAGCTCTCAGGGCTCACGCGACGAATACTCTGAAAAGCAAAATACAAGGCCGCAATTAACATACCGACTCTTACTTTCTGCCAAGTCCAGTAGGCGCCCAAAGCAGGTAGTAGCGCGTAATTCAAAACAGCAACGAATAGGCTTAACCAATCTATAAAATTATAAAAATAACAAACCGCTAAACCAATTAAGGCATATAAACCAAGCACTACACTGGTAATTTTGTATGGCATAAACTGCAACCATAGTTGTCTTGTTCGTGTGCTGTAAGTCGTTCTATACAATTTGCCCTAAGTACAGAGAGCTAGGTAAATAGAACGAGTTAAGTAACCTCACTGATACTCGCAAGATTACTTAAGCACTTTTTTATTTAGGTAATGGTATTTATCTCAAGCCCAATACGAATAGCCATGGCTAAAATAATCAATAACGATACGGCGAAGGTGCGCATTCGATAGGGCACATAGTTTGAACCGATATGGATATAGGCATGTATATAGCGAAACACGACGTATGCCCAAGCTAAGCCAACAGTAATGTTATCAGCCAGCCCCAAAACAAAAGCGATAACACACAGAATTAAAAATAAAATCGGAGTTTCGAATTGGTTAGCAATATTATTTGATACTTTGACAACCTCTGTTGTCCAAGCACTTGAATCGGTGGCTGTTTTGGTTAAATCAACGCTTTTTGCTTTTACCGCTTTAGCTTTTCGTGCCGCCAGTGTAAAAAACAATAAGATCACTAATAAAATTTGTGCGAGTACGGGATAGAAAATTGCTGCGTCTGTCATCTCTTGTCCTAGTTATTTTTGTTGTTTTTGTTATGTTGAGGGATATAAATTAACCATAACACGAGTGTTTGTTTGGAGAAAGGTGCTGTTTATTAACCAGTTACTCGATGTATACACCTGAATAGCCGCGTGGCCTTAGTATTCCCTGAACTGATAAGAAATATCTCAAATGCTATTCACTTATAACCGACAACTTAAAACTGATAACTCAGCACAACAGCGCCATCAAAGCGCTTTTCTTTACTATCAACCCCTTCGCCGTAACCAGCCTCAAAGCGAATACGAAAGCCAGAGTTATTCAAACCGCGATGATTGTAGCTGTACGATAAGCCGATACCGTTTGTGGTTTCATGGTCGAATACTTCAACTATGCTGCACGCTATGACACTGGCTAAACCCTCAGCAATACCGTTTTCTTCATCGTTATTGGGGCATGGTCGCTCGTCGTCTTGTGCGCCAATCGCCCCGACTAATATGCCAATGGCGTGTTGATTAGCAGAATCAAGGCCATGTTCAAAGCCGATAGCAAAGCCGTCATCTAAACCTAATTTGTAATTTGCATATAAGCGTTGCTGGCCACCACTAGCGGAGTATGAAACTTCTGGGATAACAAGGTAGGGATAACCAGTACCTAATGAAAAATTGATATCTTTAGCGTGGCTATTTATCGAGATATGTGTGGCTAACAGGGCGATAAGCCAAATGAGTCCATGTTTGTTCATGCGGTAAATCCTTTTATCTATGACAAATGACGGTTAACAGCGATACATTACTGCTTAGTGTTTGGTATAGCTCAGTGCTTGGTTATTTGTTACTGGTTGTTAAACGAACAACAAGTTCTATAGTCTTCGCAAAATATGACAAATACAAACGTTTAAATCGTAACGAGATGTAAATTTGAATACTTAACCCTAAACCCTAAACCTTAAACCCTAAATCCATACATCGTTTTCAGCGGTTAAGTCAGAGGTTTCCTCTCCGGTATTGACCACGCCTTTAGGTTCAACCAGCATAATTTGGCATTCACTTTGCGCTACAGGTTTATGCTCAACACCTTTGGGCACAACATACATTTCACCTGCTTGTAGCGTTACCTTACCATCTCTAAATTCGATCGTTAATGTGCCACTTATTACAATGAACACTTCATCAGTGTCGTTGTGTTGGTGCCAAACAAATTCACCTTCCACCTTTGCCAGTTTAAATTGATAATTATTCATCTCAGCTATAACGCGTGGCGACCATTGTTCGGCAAACTTATCGAACTTTTCTTTGAAGTTAATGGCGGTGAAAGACATTGCTGCTCCTTTGTGTTTATTGCTCAGCTCTATATGATGTTACCTTGAGTGCCCTTATAGGAAAGGCTTTTCAGTTTTTTTTGTACAAGTAGCTTTCTTGCAAGTAACTCTCGTGCAAGTAACTTTTGTGTATGTAACTTTAATGCAGCTAACGGCCTATGCTCCTATCAAACCACGCAAAAATAGTAGCGATTAAATACCGTAATCGCGCTCAACTTTCGTAATACGTACTTTAAAGCTTTCATACCAAAGCTCGTGACCTTTGCGCTGCGCTAGTTGATGCTCAGCATTCACCTTCCACGCTCGAATAGATTCAAGATCTTGCCAATAAGAGACGGTGATACCAAGACCTTCACGCGCTGATTCAATGCCAAGAAATCCAGATTGCTGACTGGCTAAATTAACCATATGCTCGGCGGTTTTTGCATAGCCATCGTCATTAGTAGTGCCATTAACGGTGTCATTTTCACTCCTCAAGGAAGTAAATATCACGGCGTAGTAGGGCGGTTTCGGAGTCTTAGCAATCATAATCACGGTTTACTTTTTAATTACTTACAGAAATGGCCATAGTATAGATACCCTAAGGCAAAAGGCTTGGTTACTTTGCTATTAAGTTTCGTTCTTTCAACTCCAATGTCTTTTGATCAAATTGAATCTGCAAAGGAGTCTTATCTTTCCATGCCGCAACATGAATATGTGGATTTCGCGAGTAACCATTATTGCCAACTTTAGCGACTAATTCACCAGCTTTAACTTTTTGCCCCTCTTTAACAACTATGTCGTCCAAATGAGCTAATACAATTTTTGTTCTATCTTCCATAGAAAACAAAATTGAACTCGCTCTTCCTGGCTCCATTATGCCCGGTTTGTTGGTAATTGGATTAGAGTGAATTTTTTCTATTGTGCAATCACAAGGTGCAAGGACTTCTTTTTTGTATCCAAACCAATCCTCATTGTTAAAACCATCAGCAACATATGATTTCAGGAAATATCTGTTGTTTTCCCCGACAAGTTCTTGAATGACACAGTCAGTGCCTAATGCGTCACCAAGATGTTCGAACTGTCCATCCCAATGTTCAATACAAGAAAATGATTCCTTGTGCAGTGCATGTATTTTGACTGAGCTTTCAGTAAAAGCGGTATTTGGAATTAGAAGAGCTATAGCTAAAAGAAGGTATTTCATTATTAATCCTTTAATATTTGGAAATGTCTGGTGAGCAAGTAACAGCTATTTTGATTGGGCATCTTTATTTTGCTCTAGCATCTGATCCATCATTTGAATAAAACGCTCTCTAAGAACGCCTTTTTGCTTTGATATCAGCGTTTCGTATTTGCTAGGAAACAAGAACAAGTGGCTTTGATTCGCTTCACCTTTAAGCTTATTAATTAAAGGCTTTAAGCGTTTTTCATTTTGCTCAAACTGCTCAATCAACTCGTAGCAAACAATAATGCCATCAATTTTGGGGTTCCACCAAGCATCTGGGCCAGAGCATTGGCTTTCAAAATAAATGGTTACTGGCTTGGGTAGCTTGATCGCTTCATTTACTCGGCCAAGAATATAGGCAACACGCTCGGACGATTGTAACCACTCTAGTATGGCTTTGTGCGCGGGACGAGAGGGCGTTATGTATTGCACATTAACTTTTGGGTGAACAGCGCTGGCGTTTACTTTGGGAACAGGGTGCCAGTTTTCATCGAAGGTTACATAACTGTAGTTGTCGGCAAGCCAGCTCAATGTTTCTCGGTTTTGTTTGAACTCAAGGTCGCAATCCCAAGCGCGTTGATAAGGAAGCCACGCCTCTTTTCGGATTCGCTCTAGCTTATCCACCGCAGCGCCATACATCAGGCAAGTAACGTCATAAAAACGTTGAATCGACAATGGGTGCACATCCCAAAAAGCAATAGATGAGTGTTCTACTTCTTGTTGCCATTCAATCATCCATTCCGCGGAAATGGAAATCATCTGATCTAACAAATCATCTTCTACGTCGCGACTGTTTAGCATCATAAACATAGTAGCGATTTGATCCGCCGCTTTTTCTCGACCACCTAATACTGGAATATTATTTAACTCAATAATCGCATGGGCTAGTTCGTGCAATAACGCAAATTCAAGATTGCTCTCAACATAAAAGTGGGGGGTGTTAAATACGGAGTCTATAGTTAGGTTGGAAAACGCAGAGTTATCTGCGCTTCCAGCACTTTCAGCCAGTTCAGTGGCGTGTGCTGACAACTGAAAAAAGCTGAACAAGCAACAAATGGCTAACGGCTTCATGTTCATAACTCTGCCTCCCTAGTGAGATAAACAATAGTGAGATAATCAATAGTGAGCTTAACAAACTTTGCTGATCTGTGAGGTTTAGTCACCATAGAAAATAAGCGCTGACTTTTCCAATAACTGGCGATAATCTTCCTCGCTGATCTCACCTTGCTCAAATTGCTTTTGCGCATCAACATTTCTTAAATAAAATTGGTTTTCAATATTTGCCAGAATATAGCCGTATTCCGTTTCCGTAATAATATTGGCGTGAAATGCAGCCTTCGAAGATTTTTTCGTCCAATAATCAGCAGCAGTGGGCTTAGGGTAAGAATAGTCTTTTTGCAGAATAGCCGGTTGGGAAACTCTTGCGACCTCCATACCTTGGGCGATCGCTTGTTGCGCACACCAATTAAGTAGCCAGTCGACTGAGTCTTCTACGCCGTATGGGTGCCAGTCATAACCTGCTGTGCATTCGCCAACTTTCTTACCGTTAGCGTTATAAAGATCTAATTGGCCGCTGGCACAACCAAATAACGTGATTGTTAAAACAACAATAGTTAAATGTTTCACTAATATTCCTTGTTTTTTTACAACAGAACTAGAAGGGGCTTCGACCATGAAACTGAATATACAGTTGTTTAAGAACATCAGGCATTAATGCCCAATAGGGTGATGCATGCTCTGCTTTTACCCGCCAGAATAAATTCTCGACAAACGCTACGTCTATACAGTTTTTAATATCATCATTTTCAAAGAGGTAATTTTGTCTAAAGTACTCGAAAATTGGTTTATATTGGACAGGTTCGCTACTTTTGGACATCTCATGATTGATGGCATTCGCTAAACTTTCAAACCACGAATATGCGAAACTTGGATCAAGTTCATCCCAGAGTTTGATGTGAACGATGTCAGCTTTGAGTGTAATTTCTGGAAAAGTGGCTCGAAACTCTTCGTACATTTCTTGCAATAGCATTGATAGTTCTAAGCCCCGACCAAATAATAAATGATACTTACTTAAACGAGCAAAATACTTCTGTCCAGATGGCTACTTTTTTGACTCGGTAGGCACCGATTAACTCGGAATACAGAGCCACATAATGGCAAATGAACAGGCTATGCCGAATCCCCAGACAATTGAGCGTAAAAGGCCAATATTGAGTAGGTAAAGTAGGTGATAGGCAACTCTTAAAACAATATGAGCAATGGCAAGAGTTTGAATTGTTTCGCCTGTGGTATTTGTCGCAATTGCCAGTAAAATCGCAGCGGTAAAGACAATCAGCGATTCAAATGCATTTTGATGGGCTGCTAGGGCACGAGCACCAAAACCAGTTAATTTCGTTTGTTGCTCTCTAGGGTGGTTATTGTCATACCCCCCTAATTTATTCATCGCCGCGGCCAACGGCGCTTTAGTAATATAAGGAAGTAGCGCTGCCAAAATTAGGCACCAGATTAGTGTGATCAATTTGTTATTCCTATTTTTATTAGTCCTATCAAAGTAATTTAATAATTACTTTTAGCTTAAATACTTATTCTTCTCAGTCTTTCTGCTTCTTTCTCATTAAGCATTTTAGCCTTTATTGCTGCTTCAACAGCCGATCTAATCAAGAGCAATTTTCTGTTTGGCGAAGCGGCTTTTGCATTGGAATCAATGTATGGTTTAAGTTGCTCTAGAATATACTCAGCATCTAATAGTTGCATACTATTTATATTGCTTGCGATAGGAGGGTTGTACATGTTTACTAAAGCTTTAGAAGAATATGTAGTCACTGAGTAGTAATAGAACTGAGCGGGAATAAGCCCCATATTGCTCTTATCATTTGGCATTGAGAACTCAACCAATTGATACTGATCCTGGTTATAGCGCAATGCATGTTTATCAGAAGGTTTTAGCGAAAATAGTTTATAACCCTTCTCTACTGTAAGTTCTGCGCATCTATATATCCAAAAGTTCCAGACTTCCTGTTCACTTGTGTAACCATTTCCAAAAAAAGAAACGATATAGCTACTATCATCAACCATTTCTTCTTTGTATCCACCTGTCATACCATTTGGACCATAGGTAGTAGCACAACCTGAAATAATGAATACTATTATCAATATTAAATTTTTCATTTTTAGGGCAATCCTTTGCGTTGGTTGTTAAGCGTTTAAGTAACTGCAGTAACAAACTATGCTAAAACATCAATTTTTCGCTTAATTCTTCGACAGTCACTCTAACGTAAAGAGTTTCCCTATACTAGTCAATAGGTTAAACCCAAAGCTAAATTGATACCTATGGCGTATAGGTATCAATTTAATTTGAGGTGTTTTAGATATTAAAAAGCCCGCATTAAGCGGGCTTGGAATACGTGAGATTTACTAGCTAGTAATTCTTAGCCAATAAACTTACGTGCATTGCGGAACATACGTACCCAAGGTGAATCTTCGCCCCACGAATCTGGATGCCATGAGTTGGCGACTGTGCGGAAGACACGCTCTGGATGCGGCATCATAATGGTCACGCGACCATCAGTCGTAGTTAGCGCCGTAATACCATCAGGCGAGCCGTTCGGGTTCGCTGGGTAAGTTTCTGTAACATCGCCGTAGTTGTTTACATAACGCATTGAAACGGTGCCAGAGTCGTTGGCTGCATCAATGGCTTCATCTGAAACAAACTCGGTGCGACCTTCACCATGCGATACTGCAATTGGCATACGTGAGCCAGCCATACCTTTAAAGAAGATAGATGGGCTTTCTTGCACTTCAACCAGCGAGAAACGTGCCTCAAAACGTTCAGATTCGTTCTGCACAAAGCGCGGCCAGTGCTCAGAGCCCGGAATAATTTCTTTTAGGTTTGATAGCATTTGACAGCCATTACACACACCTAGTGAGAAAGTTACCTCACGGTGGAAGAAAGCTTTAAACATTTCGCGAGCATTGGCGTTAAACAAAATGGATTTCGCCCAACCTTCACCAGCGCCCAATACGTCACCGTATGAGAAACCACCACAAGCGACTAAGCCTTGGAAGTCAGCCAAATCAACACGACCTGCCAGAATGTCTGACATATGTACGTCAATTGCGTTAAAGCCAGCGCGAACAAAAGCGGCTGCCATTTCTACATGCGAGTTCACTCCTTGCTCACGTAAAATTGCCACTTTAGGGTTAGTGCCCGTTTGTGCGTCTTTTGCAATTAAGTCGGCAACGATATCTTCATTGATATCAAAGCTTAATTCAGCATTTAAGCCCGGATCTTCGGTATCGAATTTAACATCGAATTCTTCTTGCGCACATTCTGGGTTGTCGCGCATTGCTTGCATTTTAAGAGTGGTTTCTGCCCACACGGTGCGGAAGTAGGTGCGCGAGTTTTCCAGTACCACTTGCTCGTTACGGGTAAAGGTGATCATGTCTGTGTCGTTAATACGAGCAACGTCTGCGCAGTAATCTAAAATACCGTACTCAGAGAAGATGGTGTGAATCGCTTCCATATCATCTTCGCGAATTTGAATTACCGCACCTAGCTCTTCGTGGAACAGAACTTCGGCATCTGTGCCTTCAAACACACTTAGGTCAACGGTAACACCTGTGTGACCAGCAAACGCCATTTCGGCGATGGTGGTAAACAAGCCGCCGTCACTGCGATCGTGATATGCCAATAGCTTGCCCTCGGCAACTAAGGTTTGCATCGCATTAAAGAAGCCACGTAGCAGGTAAGCTTCATCAACATCCGGTGTTTCTGTGCCTAAGTGCTGGTAAACCTGTGCTAAACATGAACCACCTAAACGGTTTTTACCGCCAGATAGGTCAATCGCAACGATGCGAGTGTCGCCCTGATCGGTGCGTAGCTGAGGCGTTACTGTTTTACGAATATCTTCAACGCGACCAAAGGCCGTGATCACAAGCGACATAGGAGCTGTAACCGCTTTTTGTTCGCCATCTTTCTCCCACTGGGTCTTCATACTCATTGAGTCTTTACCCACAGGAATGGTTAAGCCAAGCTCAGGACAAAGCTCTTCACCAACCGCTTTTACCGCTTCGTATAAACCGGCATCTTCGCCTGGGTGGCCTGCTGGCGACATCCAGTTAGCCGAAAGTTTAATGCGGTTTAAGTCGCCAATATCGGCACCAGCAATGTTTGTTAGTGATTCTGCTACTGCTAAACGTGCTGAAGCGCCATAGTTTAGAAGAGCAACTGGTGTGCGTTCGCCCATCGCCATCGCTTCACCGTGGTATGAATCTAACGAAGCTGCGGTTACACCACAATCTGCAACCGGCACCTGCCATGGGCCAACCATTTGATCGCGCGCGACCATACCGGTAACTGAGCGGTCACCAATGGTGATAAGGAAGGTTTTCTCGGCGATGGTTGGTAAGCGCAGTAAGCGGTCTGCCGCTTCTGCAACATCAATGTTCGCTAGGTTAATTTCATCACCCGCCGCTGTTGTCGTTTTAACGTCTTTAATGATTTTCGGTGTTTTACCTAATAACACGTCAAGCGGCAGATCAATTGGTTTGTTTTTGTGCTCGTCATCGGCAAAGTGTTCGTCTGTTACCGTTAAGTGCTCTTCTTCGGTGGCTTTACCAACCACAGCAAATGGCGCACGCTCGCGCTGACAAATCGCTTCAAAAATCGGTAGTTGCTCGTCAGAAACCGCTAGAACGTAACGCTCTTGTGATTCATTACACCAAATTTCATGTGGTGCCATACTAGGTTCATCGTTTGGTACGTTACGTAGTTCAAAGTTACCGCCACGGCCACCGTCTGACACTAATTCAGGGAAGGCATTTGATAAACCACCGGCACCAACATCGTGAATAAATAGAATGGGGTTTTCGTCGCCTAGCTGCCAACAGCGGTCGATCACTTCCTGACAACGACGCTCCATTTCTGGGTTATCACGTTGTACTGAAGCAAAGTCTAAATCTTCACATGACTGGCCAGATGCCATTGACGATGCTGCGCCGCCGCCAAGGCCGATATTCATCGCTGGCCCACCTAGTACAATGAGGTTAGCGCCAACGTTGATTTCACCTTTTTGCACGTGTTGCTCGCGAATGTTACCAAAGCCACCTGCAATCATAATTGGCTTGTGATAGCCGCGCACTTCTTCGCCGTTAAATGAGTTAACTTGTTGCTCGTAGGTTCGGAAGTAACCGGTAATGGCAGGGCGGCCAAATTCGTTATTAAACGCTGCGCCGCCTAATGGGCCTTCGAGCATAATATCGAGTGCAGTAACGATTCTGTCTGGCTTGCCGTAATCAATTTCCCATGGCTGTTCAAAGCCTGGAATACGTAAGTTAGAAACAGAGAAACCAACTAAGCCCGCTTTGGGTTTTGAACCGACACCCGTTGCACCTTCATCGCGAATTTCACCGCCAGAGCCAGTTGCTGCGCCTGGGTACGGGGAAATAGCGGTAGGGTGGTTATGGGTTTCCACCTTCATCAGAATATGAATGTTTTCGTGGCTGTAGCCATATTCTTTCGTTTCTGGATCTGGGTAGAAGCGACCTGCTTCAGAGCCAGCCATAACCGCAGCATTGTCTTTGTAGGCAGATAACACGTAAGCAGGGTTTTCCTCGAACGTGTTTTTGATCATTTTAAACAGTGATTTTTCTTGTTTAACGCCGTCAATGGTCCAGTCAGCGTTAAAAATTTTATGGCGGCAGTGCTCTGAGTTTGCTTGAGCAAACATATAAAGTTCAATGTCGTGAGGGTTGCGGCCAAGTTTGGCGAAGTTATCTGCTAGGTAAGTGATTTCATCATCAGCTAATGCTAAGCCTAGGCTAGTATTCGCTTTTACGAGTGCATCGCGACCACCACTAAGTACGTCTACTGAACTAAATTCGCCTGGCTCTGCTTGCGCAAACAATGCTTGTGCATCATTAAACTCAGCAAAAATTGATTCCATCATGCGGTCATGCAACAAGTTGTTAAGTACTTTTTCTTGCTCAACCGTTAGCGTTTCACCATTAATGTAGTAGGCGATACCGCGCTCTAGGCGGATAACTTTGTCTAAACCACAGTTGTGGGCAATGTCGGTTGCTTTTGATGACCATGGCGAGATAGTGCCAGGACGTGGCGTCACTAATAGCAAAGTGCCGTTTGGCTGGTGTTCTTCAATGGTTGGGCCGTAGGTTAACAGTTTGGCGAGTACGTTTGATTCGTCAGTGCTAAGCTCTGCTGATAAATGAGCAAAGTGGCTAAACTCTGCGTATATGTCGTTAACAGGAAGGCCAGCTTCAGCACATTGGGTTAATAGTTTTTGAATTCTAAAGTCAGAAAGTGCCGGAGCGCCACGAAGGGTTTGGATCAACATCGCCATTAGTTTACTCACTAGTAAATTAGTTGCTTGTCACCACGGATCTTTAACGGTAAAACACAGACCAACCATGCACCAAATTCCGTGGTGAAAACATGGGGTAAAAATCGCGCGTATTATAGGAGAAAAGAGGCGTATTAAACAGCAAAATCTTTGTAAGATTTTAACGAGCAATGGCTCTAAAACCTTGGCGTAGCGGCAAAAAGTGAAAAAGTGCTTTAACTGTTTTTCAATTCACGACACAATGATTAGGTATGAACATTTACTATAAAAAAACCAACCAATTGTTCAACTTTCTTAAACTGTCGCTCGCGGTGGTTGTACTGGCTATTTCTGGCTGTAAAGAAGAAGCTGACCGACCGAATATTTCTCGTGTGCTTGAACGCGGTTATGTCGCCGTTGGCACCCTTTATGGACCCAATTCATATTACCTTGGCGCGGAAGGGCCAGCTGGCTTTGAATATGAATTAGCAAAAAAATATGCTGAATCTTTAGGCGTAGAATTACGCATTATGCCTAGTTACAGCTTAGACGAACTGTTCCCTCGACTAGATTCTGGGGAAGTTGACTTTCTGGCTGCCGGATTAGCGGTCACGCCAAATCGCCTTAGCCAATATGAATTTGCCCCTAGTTATGACTCTGTTAGCCAAAAGTTAGTGTTTCGCCAAGGCAACAAACGGCCGCGGGCGCTGAAAGACTTAACCGGCTCGTTAATTGTTACTGCCAACTCTAGTCACGCAGAAAACCTTGTTGAATTGCAGCAAACGCATGAGGCACTAACTTGGCAAGAAAGTAGTGAGTTTGACAGTGAAGAGTTATTGCTCAAAGTGCTTAACGGGGAAATTGATTACACGATAGTGGATAGCCATGTGCTAGCAATTAACCGTCGTTACTACCCAGATATCAGCATTGGTTTTACCGTTAAAAAAGCGGAGCCGTTGGCTTGGCTGGTCAGTAAACACAGTGATGATTCGATTATTGCTAGCCTGATAGAATTTTTTGGGCAAGTGCATCACGATGGTACTTTGCTGGCGCTTGATGACAAATACTACGGCCATATCGAACAATTTAACTATGTTGATACGCAAGCGTTTTTAGCGGCGATTGAAACAACCCTGCCAACCTATCAGCCACTATTTGAAAAATACGGGCAAGATATTGATTGGAAGTTATTGGCGGCAATTAGCTATCAAGAATCCCACTGGAACCCGAAAGCACGTTCGCCGACAGGGGTAAGAGGCATGATGATGCTAACCCTGCCAACAGCAAAGCAAATGGGCGTGACTAGCCGATTAGATCCAGAGCAAAGTATTGCGGGTGGGGCAAAGTACTTTAAGCGTTTAATTGACCGTATTCCTGATCGCATTCCGTTTCCCGATCGCATGTGGTTTGCATTGGCGTCTTATAATGTAGGCTTTGGTCATGTTAACGACGCGCGCATTATCACGCAGCGCCAAGGTGGCGATGCCGATCGCTGGGTGGATGTTAAACCGCGATTACCACTGCTCAAGCAAAAGAAGTACTACAAAACCGTGAAGTACGGCTATGCCCGTGGTGATGAACCTGTGAAATATGTAGAGAATATTCGTCGCTACTATCACACGCTGTCATACTTTGATGAAAAGGTGCGTAATGGCCTTGTTAATGGATTGTCTAATGGAGTGCCTAATGGAGCTTCAGAGCGAATAGTTGATGCGAGTACAAACAAGCCAATTGATAAAAGCGCTGAATAGATTTTATTTCAAGACGCGCCATTATTAGGCCTGATAGTTACTTATGGTAACAATAAAAATATGCTGGGTTGTTGACTGATCAGTCAAGATTTGTCATAAAAGAGTCATATAGGTTAGTTATTATGCCTATATGTAATCGTGATGTTGCTACAGGATGTAGTAAATTCTCGCGATTTGACTTCAATATTTGACAAAAAAGGAGGTTGTTATGCCGTTAAATAAACGTCGAATACAACTTAGTATCCAACGCAAGCGCATGCTTCGCGATACACAACGAAAAATCAGTAGCCGCCGCAGTGCCTACTACAAACAAAGCCTGATGGAATAGCCCTCAGGCTTTTTTGTTTGCGCTGCTTTTGTTATTTAGCAGTGAAATGATTTTCCTCAAATACTCTTAGCTTCTTTTTATCTTGCATTGAAGTACTAATTTTAGTGATTGTGCTCAGCTTTAATGTTCATGCCCAATATCGTTTTCATGCATCTCGTCGTGGCTAGCATTGTGACTAGCACTATGGCTATGGCTGCGACGTTCTAATTCAGTCGAGCGGCTAAATGATGAATTTACCTCACCGTTATAGCAATTGATCACCCAAGGGAAGGTGTCGGTAACAAAGTAACCGTATTGTCCGTCAACTACCATGCCATTGCATTGGTCTAAATCACCGGTGCCTTCAACATATTCCCAATCGCCACGAAATTGGCCGTCGTAGTTATTACTGGCAATATCGCCAACGCCAGCTTGTGGGGTTTGAAAACCATCAACGGCTTGTCTTGGGCCGCCATTGTCTTTGAGCTGATAACTGGAAAGTGCCTTGCGTGTTTCGCCGGTTGTTGAGTCAATAAAGCAGCTACCAAAAATCGGGTAGCCATCAGCGGCAAAGCCAATCACTGGCGAGGCGATATTTGCTTCGCAGCTTTGGCTAAACATAGCAACCGGGTTAGCGTGATAGTGATATTTGCCGTTTGGTTGGGTATGGGCGTTGTGAATATCGGTGCCGAAGGTATTAAGTGGCGACATCGGATCGTAGCGCCATGGATTGTCGTTTTGATTTGCGCCACAGCCAATTTTTTCGCGACCTAGCGGTTCGTCGCCCACGCCGTAACAAGCTGCCGCTAATATATCGAGCGTCACACCGTTAAGCATAATGGCTTCGGTTGTGCCGATGATCAAATTAGCAGGCGTAGCGCTTGGCTCAGGTTTGATAGGAATACGATAGCTAGACAGCACCTCTTGCACATCATTGGCAAAGCGGGCGCTTTGGTCGTTAAAGTCGTGGTTTGGAATCTGGTTTACTTGAATTAAACACTCGCTACTATCAGCGCTAATGCTGACACTGCCGTTAAACGCTAAGCCTCGTTTGATATCGTCAACATTTGACTGATACGTGCCTAGGTATTCGGCACAACTGCCAGATTGTTCAACAAAAATTTTATCTGTGATATCAAGGTTATTGCTTTGGGCGGCAATGGTGATACTAACGGGTAAAGAGGTGATTTCACCATCATTTACCGTGAGCTGTATTTGATAGTCGCCACTGGCATCAGGGGTAAATTCAAAAGAGGATGCAACCGATTGTGCTTGTGTCAGTGTTACTTGGCTACCTTTGGGCATCGCAGTAAATGCCCATTGGTAAGTAATATTGTCGCCATCGGGATCGCGACTATTTTCTCCCGAAACTAACACTGCTTCACTAACATTGGCACTTTGGTTGGTGCCCGCGTCAGCGATAGGAGCTTGGTTTTCTTGGCTCGCTTGGGTGACGGTAATCGTGACGCTGGCTGTGTGTTCAAGTTCGCTGTCACTCACCGTAAGGCTAATCACATAGTCACCAGCAACGTCTGGAGTAAAGTTGGTATTCACGTTCACTGCATTGGTGAGTGAAACGGCACTGCCGTTTGGCGCACTGGTAATCGCCCATAAATAACTGAGGATATCGCCGTCACTATCTGCGCTCTGTGCACCGCTCAATGAAATGCTATCACCCAACATGATGGATTGATTTTCGCCCGCATTTGCAACAGGGGCATTGTTTTGCGCGGGGGGAGTCGTTGTTGGTGGTGTGGTATCAGCAGGCGGTGTTGTCGTATTTTGTGCGCTGTCATCACTGCCTCCGCCTGATGAGCCGCCGCAAGCGGTTAACATACACAAACTAGTCAGCGCAGGAACTAGTATCGGGTTAATGAAGGGGGATAACTTCATAGCGAACCTCTTGCAACACAAATATCCTTGATGGGTAACAATATATAAAGCGGCTAAATTTAACACAACTGACTCTATGTAAATGTTGTGTAAAGCTGGGCTTTTGAGGTTTGAGCGTATGGAGCTAAGTTGGTGTTATAGAATTTATTGGGAGTAAGCTGTTTATGGGGCTTGTTAGTTAATCAGCTCGTTAACTGTATTGGAAATAAGTGTGTTGAAAGAAGTGCGCTGACGAGAGTGTGTTAGTAGAAGTGATACAACACTAAAGAGTTGGTTGTTAGGCGCAAGAGTTAGTCGCGCCTTGTTGGAATATCTAGCATATCGATGATCGCTTGAGAAATCGCTTCGATTTGTGAAATATCTTCAGGGATAATCAGCACAGTATCATCGCCCGCAATGGTCGCCAGAATACCAATTGATTCTTCCAGTGAATCTAATACTCGCGCCATCAGTGGTGCACCACCGGTACCTGTTTTCAACACAATTTGGTAGTTGTTGTGTTTTAAATCCAGCGCAATGGTTTCAATTGGGTGCTTGGTTTTTGGGATAATGAGTGCGTCTGGCAGGTTGTAGCAAATTTCATTTTGGCTATTACGGGTTTTAACTGCGCCGAGCTTTGCCAACATACGCGATACTTTGGATTGAGAGACATGCTCGTATCCTTGCTGGGCTAAAGCAAAAGCGAGTTCTTCTTGCGAGCGATAAGTACCTTGCTTGATCAGCGACTTAAATACTTGCAGTAATTGTTGCTCTTCTTTTTGCTTGCCTTGCAATTGTTTGGCGGGTGTTGATTTACTCTGGGTCATATCGCAATAACTATCTGATGGCTTATTGATAAATTGGCTACTGTTGAGCGTTTTGCTCTGCCTGCTTTGCTATTTGTTTGCGTAGTTTTTTTGCTGCTTTAATTTCAGCGCGACGACGCTTAAAAAAGTGCGACAGCATAGCGCTACATTCGGCTTGCATCAAGCCCGAATTTACATCAATTAAGTGATTTAATTTTGGCTCATGGGTTAGATTAAACACAGTTCCAGCCGAACCAGTTTTTTCATCGGGCGCAGCAAAGATCACACGCTTTACTCGGCTATGCACCAACAGACCTGCACACATGGGGCAGGGCTCTAAGGTAACATATAAAGTGCAATCGATAAGGCGGTAATTGTCTAGCTTTTTTCCCGCTTCTCGCACTGCAATCATTTCAGCGTGAGCTGACGGATCATTGTCCATGATTGAGCGGTTATAACCTTCGCCTACAATTTCACCCTGATAGACAACAACAGCGCCGACCGGAATTTCATTATGCTGCTCGGCTATTTGCGCAAGCTCGATAGCCCTTTTCATAAACTTATGATCTTGGGCGGTAAACACAGCTTCTTCTGGGCTATTAGAATTCTTGGTTAAGGCGGTGATTTCTTTCATTATAAAAACAGCTCTAGTAAGTCGTTTAAATAACGATGCCCCAGCGTTGACACTTGCCAGTTTTGCTGGTCGTTGAGCAATAAACCTTTGGCTGAGGCTTGCGCCAGTGGCTCTGCAATGGTTGCCAACGCTAAGCCTGTAGTTTGTGTAAATCGATTGATATCAAATGACTCTCTTAGCCTTAATTGATTCATCATAAACTCAAACGGTAATTCGTCGAGGGTGACGTTATTAAGATGATCCAACGCTGGACGGCCTTGCTCAAGATAACCTTTTGGATGTTTTACTTTGACGGTGCGATATATTTTGCCGTTGGCACTATCGGTAATTTTACCGTGTGCGCCACAGCCAATACCGAGGTAATCGCCAAAACGCCAGTAGTTCAAATTATGTTTACTTTGTTTACCTGATTGGCTGTAGGCTGAAATTTCGTATTGTTGATAGCCAGCATCGGCTAGCTTACTTACGCCATGCTCTTGAATGTCCCACAAGGTTTCATCTTCTGGCAGTTTCGGCGGTTTAGAGCCAAAGGCCGTGTTTGGCTCAATGGTAAGTTGATACCAAGATAGGTGATCTGGTTTAAGTGCAATGGCTTGGGCTAAATCGTCCATGGCAGCATCTAGCGACTGCCCCGGCAATCCATGCATTAAATCTAAATTAAAGCTTTTTACCCCACAGCTCTTGGCTAGCTCGGCAGCGCGAATTGCTTGTTGGTTGTCGTGAATACGACCTAATTTAATCAGCTTGTCTGATTCAAAACTTTGTACACCAATCGATAGCCGTGAAACGCCGGCCTGGGCAAAGCCGACAAACTTATCTGCCTCAACGGTGCCAGGGTTGGCTTCTAGCGTGACTTCAATATCATTGTCGTGATCAAAGCGAGCAAAAACGCCCGCCAGAATATCGCCAATTGCTTTGGCTGAAAACAAGCTTGGTGTACCGCCACCAATAAAGATGCTGTGTAACTTACGATCGCTCAGGTTAAAGCGGGTGATATCATCGTCTAAGTCTTTTAGCAGTGCTGCCTTGTAGGCTTGCTCTGGCAATTCAGACTTCATACCGTGCGAATTAAAGTCACAGTAAGGACATTTTTGCACGCACCACGGAATGTGGATATATAGCGATAGCGGTTGTTGAACCAATAAACTCATGGTTTTATTTTCTTTGGTCTTTTTTACTTAGACGTACAAGGCAAAACATTAAAAATGTTTAACGAGCTGTGCTAACGCTTTACCGCGATGGCTAAGCTTGTTTTTATCGCTACGCGCTAACTCTGCTGAGCTGCATTGATGCGCTTCCACCCAAAACAGAGGATCATAACCAAAGCCTTGCTCACCGCGTTTTTCCGTTAAAATTGAACCTTCCCATACACCATGGCAAATCACAGGCGTTGGATCATCAGCGTGACGCATATAGACCAATACGCAGTGGAATCTAGCGGTACGCTCGCTTGCTGGCACATCTGCTAGTGCACTGAGGAGTTTATCGTTATTTGTAGCGTCGCTCACTGAATCGGTGACATCATGAGAGTAGCGAGCAGAGTAAACACCCGGCGCACCATTTAACGCGTCCACTTCTAACCCGGAATCGTCGGCAATCGCTGGTAAACCTGTGATCTTTGCCGCATGACGTGCTTTGATAATGGCGTTTTCAACAAAGGTAGTGCCAGTTTCAGCAACATCCGGCACGTCAAATTGGCTTTGTGGTAATACTTCAATCTGGTGCTCTGCAAGTAAGTTTGCAAGTTCTTTTACTTTGCCTTGGTTGCCTGTGGCTAAAACGATTTTGCTCATGTGGGCTCTGATCAGGTGTAATCGGGAATTGAATTTGCGCGCATTATACCGTTAATCACAGGTGCTGGGTAGAAGCGGCAGAGGGCAAACGATAAGTGAGTACTCTAAGACAGGAAAACAATGAAAAGGATATGCCGCCGTTACTTGTCGCCAAGTGTCATTGCTATACAAAAAACTGATATTGAGTGAAGCAATTGTGTATGTTGCTCTTTGTGTTTACTTGCTAAGTTAGTTACTCAACTTGTTTTCTCGTTGCTGATTGATTTGGCTGCTGTCTATTGCCGATTAATTAGCTAACGGCTTTTTCTTATTGTTTTTTCATAAATAAGCTTTCGCCGCTCAATTGGCGGTGAAGCAACTTTGCTGAGGTGTATGGATGTCACTCAAAGATAGTTTACTTGCGCTAATTATTGTCGCTATTTGGGGCTTTAATTTTATTGTGATTGCTTGGGGCGTAGAGCAGATGCCGCCGCTAATGATGGGCGCAGGCCGTTTTCTATTTGTCGGTGTGATTGGCTGTTTACTGGTAAAACGCCCAAATATTCCTTGGCGTTGGCTAGCGCTTTACGCGCTAACCTTGTGCTTTGGCCAATTTGCTTTGCTGTTTTGTGCAATTGCTTTTGGCATGCCCGCGGGTCTTGCTTCGTTAGTGCTGCAATCTCAAGCACTGTTTACCATAATTTTATCGGTGTTAATTCTGCACGAAGCGATTAAGCCGGCGCAGTTAGTGGCGATGGTAGTAGCAGGTCTTGGTTTAGTGATTATTGGCAATAGCGAGCAGGCCACAGAGATGACGGCGATTGGTTTTGCCCTAACGATTGCTTCAGCCGTACTTTGGGGCAGTGGTAACGTGATAAATCGCAAAATTAATCAAAAGGGTTATTTGGCGGGCAACAGTAGTGTAGGCCTAGGCTTAGTGGTGTGGTCGTCTTGGTTCGCGTTTATTCCTTTTACAATAGCCAGTTTTGTTTTCGAAGGGCAAGAAGCAATTTTAGCTAGCCTGCAGTCGTTTAACCTAATTGGCCTTGGTGTATTGCTGTATTTGTCGGTTTGCGCGTCGATGCTGGGTTACAGTTTGTGGAGCTATTTGCTGGCGCATTATCCCGCAGGCCAAGTAGCGCCCTTAACCTTAGCTGTGCCAGTGGTTGGTTTACTCTGTGCCATGGTGTTTTTAAATGAACAAGTCACAAGTGGCCAATGGTTAGGGATTTTTGTCGTTATGCTAGGGTTAGTCATTAATATGAAAGGCGAGTGGCTAGCACAAACGCTTAAGCACAAAATAGGCAGCAGGGTGAAAGGGTAATTTAGGTTGTTTAACTGGCAACTTGAGTAACAAAATCAGTTGCCAGTTAATTAATGATTGGCGTTAAAGCGTATGCTCAGAAATTACTTTGGAAATAGCTAAAATTGACGCTTGACCATTAAATTCAAACTTCACTTTACCCAGTGCTGAAAAGTAGATTTCCAGCTCTGAGTCCAAGTCAAAAGTACCCGAGGTTTCCACTGAGTAGGCAACAATGTTTTTATAGGGCAGCGAGGTAAAGTCTTTCTTACTGCCTGTAATCCCTTGTACGTTGACCGCAATAATGCGTTTGCTGGTAAATACCACACCATCACGCATCGACTTGTACGCATCAATGATTTCTTCGCCATCAATTAACAGCTCGGTAACCATCTCGCCATAGTCTGCATTTTGTTTAAGCTTAAATACTTCTTTATTATTAAAATCAATCATTCTCTTTCCTTGTGACAATCATTAAGTGGTTTGTATAAGTAAAGACTTGCTATCTATATAAATAAAGCTCAATTGGCAGCATTTAGATATAGCTTAGGTTGCAAGCGTTTTAATCCGTAGCTAAGCAGGCCCCCTGTGATCGCAACAGCAGCAATATCTTGCCAATCAAATACGCCGGTCCCTAATGTTGGCTGCAATAGCTCATAGGCCATGCAGCCTAAGGTGATGTAACCTGCATTAGTGCCGAGGTCTTTGGGGGATTTATAAAAGATTCCAATTAAAAGCAAAATTGTCGTTATTGTGCCGAATATGCTTGGTGAGTAATTGGCAAAACCAAAATCATTGATGTCGTGCTGGTAGCTCCAGCTGCGGTAATTGCTATCAGCAATAGAGGTTATCCAAGCGGTAAGCGCGGCACTGGCAATTGCCAATAGTCGAAAATAGGTGTACTGCATTCCTTTTTCCTTGTTAATCCATAGTGTTGCTAAGGTTGCCTTATTAGGGCGTTTTTATCTTTCGAGATTGAATTTTGTTTAGATGAACCCGCAGGGCAGCGTCTGTTTGAATTTTCTACCGTGTTGGCACTTATTTATGGAGAATACTACACTGCACAAGTGCCGCCTTGTATAAAACCCAAACAGACTGCTGCAAAAACAACCCTGAAAGTTCAACACGCCCTAGCATAACTACGATAGCAGTAAATTTGTTGATTTAAATAAAAAAGAGCTGTTAAAGCAGCTCTTTTTGTACAAATGTCTCTGAGTCAATTCTTGGCGAGTTAATCAACGTAAAAGGTTTGATTAAACATTAGCTCATGGGTTTCGCTGCCATCAGTAATGGTGAGCTCAAATTTAACTTTTTCTTTGTCGCGAAAATTGAGTTGGGCGAGGTAGTAAATCGCCTGACCTTCACGCACTTCTTCAAAATCTAAGCGTTTATATTGGCCCGTTAAGTTTTGCGCTGTGCCAGAAATAGCTACCGCTTTAGCAGGCTTGTTGGCTTTAGTATTGTCCATGACAGAAATATTGATTAGCGCGTTATATTTGCTGCGCTCGATACCGTAAGCTTTTGCAACTTGCGGCGTTAAAAAGGTCGCACCAATCGCCATATAGTGAACATCCATTGACCCTAAGGTTTTCATGTTCTCTGCGCTGACAGTTGTACTAGTCAACGTGAAGGCGATAAGTGCAAACACACTTGTCAGCCAGATTCGAATTGATTTCATGATAATCTCCATTCGAAAGTAATTATTATCAATTATAGCTAATATCGCTGAAGTGGGATTAAACCCCACCCCAGTAAGGCACGGCGCCAGTTAGCAAAATATTGACGACGTTTAACGCTAAAAAGGCAACTAAAATCGACAAATCTAACCCACCAATAACAGGCACTACACGGCGAATAGGGCGTAAGAATGGTTCGGTGAGTTGTTGGAAGATGACCATGGTTGGATTGTAGCCTTGTACCACCCAGCTCATGATTGCCATTACCAGCATAATAATAAACAACAGGAAGCCAACTTGTTTAATTAGCGCCAACGTCCCTAAATACATGGCAAACAAGAAATCAATTTGACCTGTGCTAAGTCCTTGGAAAACTACCCATTCTAGAATGGCGAAAAATAACGCTACGACTATGGTAGCAATGTCTAGTCCGCCTATGCCGGGGATAATTCGGCGAAATGGTATCACCAATGGGTTGGTGACTTTAACAACGAACTGGCTAAGCGGGTTGTAAAAGTCGGCTTGTACCATCTGTAGCCATACGCGAAGAATAAGCAAGGTAACGACGGCGTCGAAGAAAAATCGTAACAAGTAAACGACTGCTTCCATTAAAAACTCCTAGTTAAGAAAACAGCTCAATCATAGGTGACAGTGCCTTGATGATCGAGCTTAAACCAATAAAAAACTGTTAAATTATTTTGCTGCCATTTCTTTAGCTCTGGCTATTGCAGCTTGCATTGCACTGCTCACTAGCTCTGGTAGGCCGCCTTCGGTAAAGGCATTTAGCGCCGCTTGTGTAGTGCCGCCTTTTGAGGTGACATTTTCACGTAGTTGACCGATAGAAACATCATTTTCTACCACCATTTGTGCCGCGCCTAGTGCAGTTTGTTGTACTAAGGTTCGCGCTTCAGCACTGCTAAAACCTAAGCGTTCAGCTTCACTTGCCATTGCTTCCATAAATAAGAAGAAGTAAGCAGGACCTGAGCCCGAAACCGCAATAATGTGGTCGATGTCTGATTCTTGCGCTAACCATTTAACAATACCTGTTGCTTTCATCAAACGATCGGCGGCTACCCGTTGCTCGTCGGTGACTTGTTCCGATGCAAATGCACCAGTAACACCCAATCCTAATTGTGATGGCGTATTAGGCATGGCGCGAATCACCGATTTATTTTCACCTAGCGCCGCTTGAATTTGTGCCATAGTGGTACCTGCTGCCACAGAAATAAAACACTTGTGCTCAATCTCAATGGCTTCGGCAATCTCTTGGCAAACGGTGCTAATTAAATGTGGCTTAACCCCCAGTACGACGATATCGGCAAGCTCAGCAGCTTGGCTATTGCTTGAGGTTTGGTTGATGCCATATTCATTGGCAAGGGCTTCGCGCTTTGGCGCAGAAGGGTTCGATACGGTGATATTGCTTGGTTCAACACCATTATTTACTAGGCCTGCTATAATCGCGCGGTTCATATTGCCTGCGCCGATAAATGCAATTTTATTCATAAAGTTCTCTGTGCTTTTTCGCTTTTGTTTTTGTTCTATCTAATCTTATTTGCTCATTTTTTGATTATGCAGTGCTAATCTCTGCGACCAAAAATGGCCGTACCAATGCGTACCATGGTTGAGCCAGCAGCTATTGCCGAGTCCATATCATTGGTCATTCCCATTGATAATGTATCTATGGTTGGATATTGGCTTTTCAAGTCAGTAAACAATTGGTGCATATCGTTAAAAACAGACATTGGCGCTTGTTTTTGTGGAATAGCCATTAAACCTCGTAGGGTTAAGTGCTCGCAGTTATTCACATAGGCCGCAAGTTCATTTAGCTCGTTAATTGTCGTGCCAGATTTTGCCTGCTCACCACTAATATTCACTTGTAAACAGATGTTCAGGGGAGTATCTTGACCAGACCTTTGATCATTAAGGCGCGTGGCAATTTTAATTCGGTCGACACTGTGTACCCAAGCAAAATTTTCGGCAATAAGTCGAGTTTTGTTGGACTGAATAGGCCCAATAAAATGCCAGCATATACCTGACAGATGCGACAATTGAGACACTTTATCAACGGCTTCTTGAACGTAGTTTTCACCGAAGTGGCGCTGACCCGCTTGATAGGCTTGCATCACCACCTCTGCCGACTTTGTTTTACTAACCGCTAATAATTGCACCTCATCAGGGGCGCGATTAGCAAGTTGGCAGGCGTTGGTTATTTGTTGTTGGATTTGCGTTAAATTGTCTTTAATGTTCATAGTGATTAATGAAAATTTACCCGATATAAGAGGTTCTTATGGATATTACCGAATTATTAGCCTTTAGTGTTGAGCATAATGCATCTGACTTGCATTTATCGACAGGTACGCCACCTTCTATTCGCGTTGATGGCGATGTTCGTAAGCTAAATATTCCTGCCTTTGATGCCAAAGATGTAAACGCCTTAGTTTACGACATTATGAGCGACCGACAGCGTAAAGAATATGAAGAGCATTTGGAAGTGGATTTTTCCTTTGAAGTGCCAAATTTAGCGCGTTTCAGGGTAAATGCTTTTAATCAGGCTCGTGGACCTGCAGCGGTATTTCGTACCATCCCAAGTAAAGTACTGACCTTAGAAGACTTAGGTTGTCCTGATATTTTCCGTGACATCGCTGACAACCCTCGTGGTTTAGTGTTAGTGACTGGCCCAACCGGTTCGGGTAAATCAACCACGCTGGCAGCCATGATTGATTACATCAATGCCAGTAAATTCCACCATATTTTAACCATTGAAGACCCAATTGAATTTGTCCACGACAACAAAATGTGTCTGATTAACCAACGTGAAGTGCATCGTGATACCTTAAGTTTTGACAACGCGCTGCGCTCAGCGCTGCGTGAAGATCCCGATGTGATTCTAGTGGGTGAGATGCGTGACTTGGAAACCATTCGCCTTGCCATGACCGCAGCAGAAACTGGTCACTTGGTCTTCGGTACACTGCATACCACCTCAGCCCCTAAAACCATTGACCGTATTATCGATGTATTCCCCGCCGAAGAAAAATCTATGGTGCGTTCAATGTTATCTGAATCACTGCGCGCGGTTATCTCACAAACACTGGTTAAGAAAGTCGGCGGTGGCCGTATTGCTGCCCATGAGATTATGATCGGCGTACCTGCAATTCGTAACCTGATTCGTGAAGATAAAGTGGCGCAGATGTACTCCGCTATTCAAACGGGGATGTCACATGGTATGCAAACCATGGATCAGTGTTTATTGAACTTGGTTAACCGTGGCTTGATTACTCGCCAAGATGCGGCATCAAAAGCGGCTGATAAAAACCAGTTCCAAGGTTTTTAGGTAGACAGGCTAGCGTCTAGCGAAAAGCTTGTAGTAAAAGATTAAGGAGTAAATGATGGACTTTCATCAACTACTAAGAACCATGGTGGAAAACGAAGCCTCTGATATGTTTGTCACCGCCAAGCTGCCAGTCAGTGCGAAAATTAATGGTGAGTTACAGCCTATCGACCAAGAAGTGCTATCACCTGACCAAGCACTAGGGCTAGTGCACGATGCCATGAATGACAAGCAGAAAGGGCAGTTCGACCAAGAGAAAGAATGTAACTTTGCGATTTCCATTGACGACATTGGCCGCTTCCGTGTTTCAGCGTTTTGGCAACGAGATATGGCTGGCATGGTGATTCGTCGTATCGTTACTGATATTCCCGATGCTGACGATTTGGGCCTGCCACCAATCTTAAAAGATGTGGTGATGTCTAAGCGCGGTTTAGTGTTATTTGTCGGCGGTACGGGTACTGGTAAATCGACCTCAATGGCGGCCTTGATTGGTTACCGCAATAAGAACGCACGCGGGCATATTCTGACCATTGAAGATCCGGTGGAATTTGTTCACGAGCATGGCAAAAGCATGATCACTCAGCGTGAAGTGGGGCTAGACACCGAAAGCTTTGATGCGGCGCTAAAAAGCTCATTGCGTCAAGCACCTGATGTTATCTTAATTGGTGAGATCCGCTCGCAAGAAATCATGGAGCATGCGCTGGCGTTTGCTGAAACGGGTCATTTATGTATCGCTACGCTGCATGCTAACAATGCCAACCAAGCGATAGACCGTATTATGCACTTGGTACCCGCAGAGCAGCATAAAAAGCTCCAATTTGATTTAGCGTTAAACTTACGCGGTATTGTTGCGCAGCAGTTGATCCCAACGAAAGACGGCCACGGCCGAGTTGCCGCGATAGAGATTCTGCTTAATTCTCCGTTTATTTCTGAACTGATCAAAAAAGGCGAAGTAGGCAGCATTAAAGAAGTGATGGAAAAGTCGAACGAGTTAGGGATGCAAACCTTCGACCAAGCGCTGTTTGAACTCTATCAGCAGGGTTTAATCAACTATGCCGATGCACTGCACCATGCTGATTCACCAAATGATCTGCGCTTAATGATTAAACTGCGCTCGAATGATCAAAGTGGTACTGGTGGCCTGCAAGGGGTTACACTTGCTGGTATGGAAGAAGATAAAGATAAAAATGAGTTAGGGTTTTAGTGCTAGCTTATTTAAAAACAAAATGGCGAATTAGCAGCTGCTAATTCGCCATTTTTTATTCAATTTCCTCAAAACATTTTCTCAAAGCGATGAGGCTTAATGTTAGCTATCTCTTAGCTTACAGTCAGATAGCCCAAATGGTTATCAAACTTAATACCATCAACAAATACGCTAGTTTGGCTGCTATCTTGGTTGTTCGCTTGGCCGATTGGCAATATTTGTCCTTTGCCGCTGGTGGCGATAATGCCTTTACCATCAGTGCTCATGGCAAGCCCTGCGCCATCTGAAAAACGCTCTTTGGCGATAAACCTATTATTATTAAGCGACCAGTAAGTCAGCATATCCGCGCGTGGGCAGCTAATAGCAACAAGGTTGGCAGCATTATCAATACATACGCTAGCGGTGTAATGATTCATTCGTCGCCAAATATCTTCGCTAGCGCTGAGATACTGTAAACTTGCTTCACCGTGATGGGCGATGGCCAACGGGACAAGGTCTGATTTCGCCCCTTGGTACTGCAAACCTGCAACCACTTTGCCTTTTTCACTGACATCAAGATGACGAATGCTGAGTTGATGATTATCCAGCTCAAAGCTATCCACTACCTTGCCTGATTCTAGTTCCATATAGGCCAAGTTCGGCTTCATGGATTCTAAGTTTAGTTTTTTTCGTGGCTGATCTGGGTGCGTGAGTATGCCGCCGTTAGCAATAACAATATGCTTGTTATCAGGCATATAAGCTAATTGATGCGGACCGATACCACCGGAATCAAATTGCTCAAGCACTTGATAAGTGTTGATATCACGTACCACAATTGTGCCGCGACCTTGCTGGTAATTGTTTTCCGTGGTGATCAATACCTGCTGATTGCCAATACCATGACCATAAAAGTGAGAACCCACCTGAGGTGATACTTGCTTGACCACTTCACCATGGTTAAAGTCCACTTCGATAAAGTACTGGCCGGGACGACGGGCAAAAACAATCGCATGACCCGATTTAAATGGGTGCTTGATAATATCGTGCCCGCGTGCCGGCAGCTTAACGCGGCTGACTAACTCGCCATTTACGCGATAAGCGGCGGCGTAGTGATTCCCCGATTTATCTGTGCTGGCGCTGATCAACCAATGCTGCGCTGCGCTCGCTGAATGGGAATAAATCAGGCCACCACCAACCGCAGCAACGCCTATACCGATGGCAGCTGTGCCTTTTGCTGTAAAAGATAAAAAACGTCTTCTAGAAATACTCATACTGGTACCGAACTCTTTACTCTGCACTCTTCATTAGTTAGGGCTTGCTACAAACTAGAAGCTATATTTAATGCCAATGCTGGCTTGCTGAGGCTTGCCTGGGCGCGCACCAAACGGGCGACGTGAGACAATCACTTCTTCGTCAGTCAAGTTATCGACTTTGACATAAGTGCGCAGTGCATCGGTGACTTGATACCAAGCAGAGAAATCCCATTGCTGAATCTCATCTGTCATTAAACCTTCAAGTTCAGTGCCAGTACCGGCGGCTTCAGGGCTTTCGTCAGCGTGCTTAAATAGCAACGCCGCACGCCAGTTTTCATGAGCAATCGCTACTTCAACGCTGAGCTGATTTTCCGGTAAGTAAGGTAACTTATCGCCTTTCGTAACATTGCCCCATTGTGAGAACGTCGACTGAAAATCATTCTGAAACTCTGCATCTGTGTAGGTGTAAGCGATGTTAATTGGCATGGTTAGCGATTGGCTAATGGCAAATTCCGCTTGAATGCTTGATTCAAGCCCCACAACTTCCACTTCACCCCCATTAAATTCAACGTCTAGGTCGTCTCGACAACCTGAAGAGAAGGTACAAGTGCCTTTAAGGTTTTCATAATCGTTATAAAATCCAATGAGCTCAGCATTGAACAGCTCGTTGCTAAAGCGCATACCAAGTTCATAGTTCCAACTTTCTTCTGGGTCAATATCTGTGTCTTGACCAGGGCTGTTTGGTACAAAGCCTTTGTTGACGCCAAATAAGAAACCCAATTCATCATTAACTTGATAAAACGCACCTAGCCCGGGCAATACCACGGTATCGGTATCCGACTCTGTGGTACCCGCTAAGAAATCCTTCGCTTCGCCATCAATATATTCAATGCGTATACCTGCGGTCAGGTTTAACTGGCCAAAATCAACGTCAGCATTAACATAGCTAGCAACTGCTGTGGCGGTATCTTCATTATCGGTAATGGTTGATTGCGCGATGCCAGAATTGACTAGCTGACCATTTTGCATCAACAAGTTATTTTGTCTGTGATTGCGCTCTACTTGGTCTTGATGAATGCGTAAACCTGCATCAATGGCAACATCAGCAGCTAACCAACGAGTATCCCAAAATAACTTACTTTCAATACCTTGCGAGTAGAACTTGCGATCGTTCAAGGTAAATAGCAGTTGCTCTTCGGTGGTTAATGAATCGCGCTCACCGGTCAATACCTGCATAAACAAGGCGTTTAAGCCGGTGTCAGGCGAAGTTAAAATGGTTTGCATACTTCGATTGGTATTAAAGCTGTTAAAGCGATCCCAATCGCGGTCAAAATCGCGGCGGTAAGCTTGAGTAAATACACTCAGGCTGTCGGTAATATCAATATAGTGCGACACTTGGAATTGATAATGCTCCCAGTCCATTTTATCGTCTTGGCTGGCCAAGTAGCGCTGGTGTGGATTAATCGCAAAGTCGGCATCGGTTAAGCCTAAATAAGTTTCATCTGACTCTTCATCGGAATAGCCCGCTTTAAATTGCCACAGTTGATAGTACTTACTGTTCGCTGGTGAGAAGTCAGCTTTGAACATTAGCTCGCGTTTGACGAAACCTGTGTCATCACCATTTGGTAGCTCTTTAAAGCCGTCGGACTCTAAATGAATACCTTCAATTAAAAAGCCATAATCGCCGTATTCACTATTTTCAAAGCGCTGGCTATAAACGCCGTGACCTTTTAGGTAACCGTCTTGACCACCGGCAATATCAATTTCTCTTAGCGGTTTATCAGTATCGTCGGTGATCTGACGCGAAACCATATTGATCGCACCACCTATGGTATTCGGGCCATATTTAATCGCCGCTGGGCCTTTAAATACTTCCACTTGCTCCATGCGTGAAACATTAGGGAAATAGTAAGCAGCTGGTGCAGCATACGGGGCAGGGGCGATCAATACGCCATCTTCCATTATCGCGACTTTACTACTGCGCTCTGTGGTGGCGCCGCGCAGACCAATATTAGGCCGTAGGCCGTAACCGTCTTCTTCTCGAATATAAACGCCAGGCACGCTTTGTAGCACGCGGTGAATATCGTCAAACTCATATTGGTTAAGCGCTTCTTCGTTAAGTACAAAAGCAGAGCCTGTTGCGGTGGCCAATTGATTGCGCTGACCAAAAATACTGATCACTTCAATGCTTTTTTCTGCATTACTAGTGCTGGCTTGTTGAGTCGCATTAGCGTCAGCTGTGTTTTCTGCGGCACTCTCAGCAGCATAGCTAATATGACTTGCTGCTAATGCCGAATATGCTACGCCCAGAGCGATAGCAAGTTTAGAAAATTTGTTGTTCATTACTACTTAATCCTTACTGCATTATCTGCGCGTCTAATCGCCATCGTTCGAGTTAAAACCGATGTTAATATCTGTGGTTTGCACAAATTCTGTGGAAATTACATCGCGGATTTCACGTACTGCTTGCACCACTTCACTAATATTGGTGCGGCTTGCTTCATTGTTTAACGCGTCGGCGTAATTGCCATTTAATGTTGCAGCGCTGGTGATGGCAGCATTGAGCTTTTCAGTCATCGAGTTAGCAATCGCCGATTGGTCAAAATGACCCGTCAAAATGTCATCAAAGCCGTGGCCATTACCTGCCGTGTAAATGCTTAGGAAGGTATCTAAATTCACTTTAATACTTGGAATCGATTCGTCGCTTAGCGTGAATTCGGCAATGCTTGGAATACCTGGTGCGCTGATCGCTAATGGCTCTAGCATTTTCTCGTCTTTCACTCGTTCAACGTGCTCTAGCCAGTTAGTAACCAACTCTTCAACCGCATCTTTTTGACTAGTAAAATCACCTGTACCGCTGGTCACTTCGGCGACAAAATTACCGCTGTCAGCGCGCCAGCCGTCATAAATATCGCCAGAGATATTGGCGACATTCGCTGAAATTGCGACCAGTGCTTCACAGCGTTTATCTTTATCGCTGGCACTTAGCAGTGAGTTATTGCTCTGGGCATACAGCAATTGCTCTAGTGCCGGAATACCCTGTGCACCAACATTTTGCGTGGCAACGATGTCTGCGGTAATGGTTTCGCTGGTTGCTAATAAATTGCTAAGACCACGGTTTACTGCATCATTGGTATCTGGCCACAATTGCATTTTAAAGTTGCGGCTTTCCTCTAGCACTGGGCCTACACGCACCCATTGTGCTGCTTGCCAGTTGGCATTCATTGCTCGCCATGCGCTGCGCACTTCGCTCAGGTCGCTATTGCTTGGTGAGCTTAGTTGACAGAAGTTTTGTGCCGACGACTCCAGTGCTATCGCGCTGGTTTCCAGTCGCTGATAGCTTGGAATAATTACGTTATTACTGATATCGGTTAACCATTTAGCAAATTCTTCATCAACATTGGTGGTTGGCGTTGACGGCGTGCTTGGTGTTGATGGCGTACTTGGTGTAGAAGGAGTCGAAGGCTCTGAACTTGAGCCTCCACCACCGCCACCACAGCCAGTTAAGGCAAAGGCGATAATCATCGAACTTAAAATTTTGTTGTAGCTAGTCATGGCAGCTCCTAAATTGAATGCAAGAAAGTGAGCAGGGCGTTTCTTTCTTGTGCGCTAAGTTGTTTAAATTTCTGCTGGGCTGGTAGTGCTTCGCCGCCATGCCAAAGCACAGCTTCTTCAATTGAGCGAGCACGACCATCGTGTAAGTATCTGGCTTCGCCAAGCACGGCTTGTTGCAAGCCAATGCCCCAAAGTGGCGGTGTTCGCCATTCGCGACCACTTGCTTGTCCTTCCATTGCGCCATCAGCAAGACTTTCACCCATATCGTGCAAAGCAAGATTGGTGTAAGGCCAAATGGTTTGATTGGCGAGGTTGTTATCTGGGTAGCTACTGGCTGTGGTGTAACTTGGGGAATGGCAGCTAGCACAGCCGAGTTGGTTAAATAGCTGACGACCTTTTAGTGCTTGCGGTGATTGCGGGTTACGCGTTGGTGGCACGCCTAAATGTTGGCTAAAGGCCATTACCAAGTTCACTAATTTATCTGGAATTTCCACGCTTTTGTGGCCACCGAGCTTTGATGCGGCGAAACATTCTAGCTGCGCAGCTTCGCAAGACTCTTGTGGAAAGACATTATTGGTAATGCCTATATCATCGCGAAACGCTGCTACCACTTGTTGCTGTAGGCTAGGGTGTTTGGCTTTTAGGCCAAAACGTCCAACGCCAATACCACCATTGACATGATCTGCGACGCGATTGTAGCGTGGGCTAATGCCATCACCATTGGTATCGTCAGCATCTTCTTGCGCAAGCAAGTCTTGTTCGCTAATGGCGTCAAGTAAGCCTGCGCCAAAGACATTTGGTGAAAAACGCGGTGAAGGTGCAATTCCTTCGCTAATCTTGCCATAGGCAAGTCGCGTTAATTGGTAGCTAGGCTTTTGTAGCTGATATGGGGTTCCATCGGCATACTCGCCATCAATGGTTTTGTAGCTAAGATCTAACCAAGCTTCACCGACTGGGCTTTTTTCTAATCGACCATGGTTAAACTTAATGGCACGCGGTTGGATTTGGCCACCATAGTTGTGTCCGTTAGTGTACTTTTCTGATGCATAACGCTCAGCAATTGGTCCCAAGCGAATTAATAAGGAAGTGGGTAAATGCTCACCGGGTTTGCTCATTTTACCTCGACTGCCGCCTTGGTGGCAGGCGACACAAGATCGCGCATTAAACAATGGGCCAAGGCCATCTCTGTCTTTGGTCGAGCTTGGCGCAATTACCCAAGGATCACGAAACAGCGAAAAACCCGTCCAAAAATCTAGTTTTGCTTTACCCTTAACGCTTTCGCCGGGGAAAATATAGCTGCGGGTCGAAATGCGCTTCATGGTCATTTCACCACCGGGCTTTGTTGGTAAGGAAGCGGGTAGGGCGATACTTGCATCGTCAGACTTAGCTAGAGCTGGTGCTGAGCTTAAGGTGGCAATAGCAGCCACGACCGCGGTTGCTATTGCGTTAGGAGAAATTTGGCTAAACTTCATCACTTATAAACTTTCCAAAAAGCTCAGCAGCTGTGCACGCTCTGCTTGGCTTAACTGCATAAAGTTGTTTTTTGCCGTTTCAGCTTCACCGCCATGCCATAAAATTGCTTCTTCGATGTTGCGGGCGCGGCCATCGTGTAAGAAAGTAGAATCAGCATTAACGGTTTGCACTAAGCCTAAGCCCCAAAGTGCTGGTGTTTTCCATTCGCTGCCGCTGGCATCACCTTGAATTAAACCATCAGCCAAGCCTTCACAGCGCTGCACGTACAAGCATTCTTGCGCGTTTGAATTACAGCTTTGCCCGTCGATTAACTCGCGCGTGACCTGACAAGAGCCGCCCATGTCGTGTAATAGCAAATCGGTATACGGGAAAATAACTTGGTTCGATAAAATCTCAATAGGCGCTGGATTAGGCTCTAAGCTGGTTAGAGTTAGCTGACCTAAGACACTACCCGGCGCTTCTTGGGTAATGTGGCGCGGGGTATGACACGAGGTGCAACCTGAGTCAAAAAAGTGTTTACGTCCTTGCGTAACTTCATCACTCCATGTTTCGCTGTCGCGATCAAAACCGCGACGCGCTGGCACCCCTAACACGCGGTTGTAAAACTCAACCAGCGCCAGCTCGCGATTGGAAAAATCAACGTCATCGCCAACTTTAGATTCTTGCGCTGCCACTTGCTGACAAGCTATTTGCGCATCGGTACATGGCTCATTGGTGAATATAGTGGTGGTAATGCCGATATCGCCGTTATAGGCGCCTGCCACTTGTTGCAGAACCGTTGGGTTTTGCGCCTTGTAAGCAAAGCGGCCAAGCTCAGTTTCACCGCTAATAGCGTTGGTGACCATAGAGGCACGACCGGAAATACCATCGTTATCAGCGTCGTTAGGATCCGCCAGTTTTAAAATATTGTCGGCTGGAATTTCCGCCAGTAAGCCAACGCCGAACGCTTGTGGCGCAACACGCGGTGAAAAGCGAATATCGTCGCTAAAGGCACCAAAGCTTAAATCGCGAATTTTCAGAATTGGCTTTCTTAGTTGGTAGCTAGTGCCGTCAGGGTAGCTGCCATCAACCATTTCATACTCGATAAATGGGAAAGCTTCACCGTATAGTTCGGTGCCATTAACTGAGCCATTGTGCACTGGCAAGCCTGAATTGAAATCTGAGGTAGTAAAGCTTTGCTCAGCAAATGGTTGAATTTGATCGCCGTAGATCGGGTCGGCGCTGCCATCGCTGCGGCCAACTTTAACCAGCATACTCAACATAGGTGCGGTTGCTGACGCAGGTACTACGCCACGGCCGTCGTTTAAGTGACAACCTTGGCAGTTACTGGTATTCAGTAGTGGCCCAATATCTTCATGAGGTGTTCTAAACAAATGATCGCCAGAGGTAAAAAAACCATCTAAGCGAAAATCGTCAGCAATCGCCTCAGGCCTTGTGCTAAACGCATCTTCGTTGGTGACAAATAAGGTGGTATCACCACCGGCTAGGTACTCGTCTTTAATCGGTGTCTCTGCGCTTAGCGGTGTTAGGCCACTGTGATCTTCTGTTGGCACTGGCGTAGTTGGCGGCTCAGGAGTTGTCGGAGGTGCAGTGGGTGGCTCTGTTGGTGGAGTCACAGGATCAGGCTCTGATGAACCGCCACCACCACAAGCGGTTAAGCCAATAGTGGTGGTAAGTAATAATGTTAATGTTGCTAAATGATGTGCTTTCAAAAATCTGCCCCTCTGATTTGTGAAATAATCTTGTAAAACTGTTTGAGCTTTTTACTTAAATAATCCAAGCGTTGCTTAAAACAGCTATATGCCTTGCTGATTGGATTACTATTCATTGCTAACTTCCAAGCGTGTTAAGTGTGTTTTGTTTACTACTTGCTCGTGCTCTGCTAATTGTGTGAAAACAAAACAAGGATAGGCTCGGTTGAGCCTATCCCTTATACCAATTGAATTAATTAATTGAGCAATTCAGAGCGATGTCAGCGGTGGGAGAACCAGCCAAATTTGTGTTGATATAGTTGTTCTACATCTCATAAATTTTGCGAAGTTATCGCGACGCTGACACGCTCCCAAAGGGCGAGTTAAAAAGGCTCATATGCTGCGTTATTGATTTTGACAAGGGAGTAACCATTCTCTGCAATCAATGCCTTGCCTCTGAGCCTTTTTATTCTCGCTGAATGTTTAAGTACTTATTTCAATTGGTATCCCTATCCAGTTTCATCCTTGAATGTGGCGACAAATATCACGCTGTCGCCTTTGGAGTAGGTGCTTAGATATCTTGATCTGTGTCTTGACGTATATCGTTAGTGGTTACGTTTAACGCGTCGATTGCTTGTTCGATATCGTCAGTTTGTTCAACTAAAGCTTCAATCACGGCAATCACGTTTGGTTGCTCAATCCCTTCTTGAATTAGCGTGTCGAATGGCATACCTGTTTTTGCTTTGGTATCAATTACCGTTGCTGCAGCCATGGTCGCTTCTAGTGAACCACGTAGTTGGTTAGCTAGCTCAGGCTCGCCTTCAACCACTAGTAAGTCGTGGATAGAAGCACCGTCAACGACTTCGCCGTTAATGCGTGTGTAAGTCGCGTTGTAGCTGTTTTGAACACCTTTTGCGTTTAAGAAAATATCGCGGTGAGTGTTGTCACTAAAACAAGAGTGCTCATCTTCTTGTGAGTCAGTTACTAGTGCGATATTGATACGCTCACCCGCTAATTCACCGAAGCTTAAACGACCCATGCCTTCTAAGATGCGAGCTAGAGACTCGTCGCCACCTGCGGTAAATGCTTTGTAGTGAACACCTTCACCCGGTTCCCAAGCTTCAGTAACTGCTTGTAAATCTTCAATTAGTAGATCGGCTGCTGCGATTAAGTAGTCACCACGACGCTCACAAATTTGCTCCGCTGCAGCGTCAGGGCCTGAAGTACAAGTACCTGGTGTAGTGAAGTAGTCAGAAGCAGGGCGTTGGCCGCCTGTTGCATCACGCGGGCCTGTGCCACTTTGATCGGCATTTAAATCTTGGCCCCAAAGTAAGAATTCAATGGCGTGGTAGCCTGTGGTTACGTTGCGCTCGTCTTCACCAAATTCGAAGGTAGTGCGTAATGTCGCAGCGTTGATAGTAGGGTAGTCGGCTGTGTTAGCAATGATATTGTTTGATAACGCATTCGCCGCGCTTTCTGGACCAGCATCACCGTCTACTTGTGGCGCAACATAATCGATAATTGCTTCACCTAGCGGCCAAGCATTGATTTTGCCTTCTGGGCCGTCACCTTCTTCGCCGATAGTGCCATCTGCTTTTAATGCATCAATTGGACCTTCGCGGAAACGGTACACTTCTGTTTGACCGTATGGTTCACGCGCTGCTAACCATGCATCTTTTGCTGCATCTAGCGTTGCGTCAGATGGAGAAGCAACTAAATCTTCAAGCGCTTCCTTTAGCGTTTGTGCGCTGATTAGAGAGTCTGAGTAAGCTGCATAAGCGATATTTGCATTGGTTTTGATAACGTCGTCACGGGTTACCAGTGCGCTAACACCGTCAGTACCGTTTTGACCAGCAGCACCCGCTGCACCAGCAGGGCCTTGCGCGCCGTCGTCGCCATCGTCAACACAAGCAGTTAATGTGGTTGCAACCAAGAGTGCTGCAGCAATTTTCGTCAATGAGCTAACTTTCATTCTATCCTCGTCTTTCGTGTGATGACCCAATAACTAAGTGCTAACAACATGGGTAAAGCCATGCGTTGCCTTCTGACTGGGTTTGGTGAAGTAATTGTTCTAAATCGCGCAATAGGTTAAAGAATCTAATTTATAAAATCAATGCAAATGATAATAATTATCATGTGTGATCTGGATCTTATTTGGATTTAAGTTTAATCAAGAGGGCAAATAAATCTAGGGCTTTTTATAAGCACTTAATAATAATTTGATTTGGCACAAGTTTTCTTGCTGCGATGACTATAAATTGCACAGCTGAGCTAAGAGAAGTTTGGGGGAGCTGTGTACCTGTGTAGCTTTGTACCTGTGCAGCTAAGCTGGTATGCCTGAGGTTTGGTGTTTAGCTTTTACTATTTAGACTTTAGAGCGTGGTATGTTCTCTACAAGAATTTTATTTAAAGGGCATTAAAAGGCTCTCTTTCAAAATTCGCTCTTATTTAGACGAAGCCTATTGAAGGGGAATGGCGTCAAACTATTAGTTTTTCGAGCGTAAGATTTCATCTTGAGATAGCGGTCGATAGTTGCCACTAGCAAGCGATTTTGGCAGTACGATATTACCAACTTGTTGTCGATGCAGTGCGATAACAGGGTTGCGAAATCGACCAAACATACGCTTTATTTGATGGTACTTTCCTTCGGTTAACACCACATGAGCATGATAGTCATCTAGAATAGTGAGCTTGGCGGGTTGAGTGGTGATGTCTTCAAAACCAAAGTACATACCATCATTAAAGGCGTCGATATATTCAGTTGTGAGCTTATTAGCAAGTGTGACCAAATAGTGCTTTTCAACTTTGTGTTTGGGATCGGTCAGGGCTTCTGACCAGCGGCTATCATTGGTCAGCAACACCAGCCCAGAGGTATTTAAATCAAGGCGACCGACTATGTGCAGTTCGTGTTTATAAGGCTCGTCAATTAAGTCGATAACGGTGTTGTGCTGCTGATCTTTGGTTGCACACACGACCCCAACAGGCTTGTGCAGCATCAAGTAATGAGCGCTATGTTGCTGGATGATTCGGCCATCCAGTGCAATTACCGAAAACTTATTAACAAGCTGGTCAACGCGAGCGGCAATATCGCCATCAACTGCAACACGCTGTTGCGCGACAAGCAAACGTACCTGCTTACGACTGATGTTCAGGTAGCTTGCGATAAATTTATCGATACGGCTGGTGCTTAGTGTCATTTTACTTTTGCAAACATTCTAGTTTCAAAACTAGGTGAAAAATCATGCTACATATTGCTTATGCAAGGCCAAGCCAAATCAGCCAAAGTGGCAGGGTGACTACAGCTGAAATTGTGCTAACTACCACACTACTGGCAACGGCTTTACGGTGAACTTGGTGTTGCTGAGCAATTAAGTAGGCATTAACGCCCGTTGGGCAAGCACTTAAGATCACTAACACTTGTACGATAAGTGTATCCAGCGCAAAAGCATATTTTGCCATCAGGTAAACCAGCAGCGGTAAGATAATCAATTTAATTGAGCTGGCAAGCGCGATAAAGCGGCGTTCACCGCGGATATCATATTTGGCAATCGAGGCACCAAGCGCAATCAATGCTAAGGTGATGGCTGGTTGCCCTAACATTTCAAGTGGTCGAGCGATTAATGCTGGAATGGTTATGCCGAGCGCATTCACCAGCAAGCCAGATAGAATGCCAAAAACGAGTGGGTTAGTGATTGTTTGTTTGGCAAAATTTAGCCAATTAATACCTTGCACTGCGCTGTTATTTTTAACTTCAATATGTTGGCTCGCCGCAATCGCGCTAGTTAGCGCAAATAGCATCGCGCTGTGGAAGGTCACAATTAGAAATATAATGGGCAGTGCGCTATCACCGATGACCAAGAGCAGCAGTGGTAAACCAACAATTATGTTGTTGGAATAACTGCTAGCTAGCGCAAATACCGCAGAGCCGCCGCGATGCTTTTTGTAATCGGGATGGAGCAGAAAGTTAAGCGTAAACCCCAGTGCAAAACAAAGCAGTACGGGTAAATAAAAAGCGGCTATTGGTAATGGGTTTAACACACTGGCCAAGTCGGCGGTTGCCATGCGGTAAAACAAGAAGGCCGGAATAAAAATCGTAAAGGTGATTTTGCTTAATCCGCTTAGCTGGCCGTCACTAAGCCATTGACGTTTTGTGATTAAGTAACCAAGCAATGCCAAGATGAGCAGTGGACTAATAATCGATAAGATATTAATCAAAGAAATGATCCCTGAGTTGATAAGCCATTAATGCGCTAGTTTGAAACTTAACCGTAAAGCTGCTCAAAAAAACTTTCGACAATCAGTTTTGCCGATTCGGCGTCAATATTATCTTTGGCGAGATTACGATAACCGCCACGGGCAAATAACGATTCTTTTGCCGCTGCTGTGGTTAAGCGTTCGTCATTAAATTCAACCGTGATTCCGTATCGGCCAAATAAACGATTACCAAATTTCTTGGCATCTCGGGTCAGTTGTTGCTCACTGCCATCCATGTTCAGCGGTAAGCCAACAATCAGGTAATCAGGCTGCCACTGCTCGATAAATTTAGTCAGTGCATCCCATTGAGGAATGCCGTCTTTCGCTTTAACTGAGCCAAGTGGCGAGGCGGTACCGGTAATTTCTTGGCCAACAGCAACGCCAATATATTTTTTACCAAAATCAAAACCTAGGGCGGTGCGTTCACCGACAGGGCGCTTGGATTTCGCCATTGAATGTAACTCTCAAGATGATTGTATGTTCGCGATAAAAGCCAGAGCAGTAGAGATATACGCTACTTGCTTTTAAGGTGATGATAATAGGAGGTAAGTCTACACTTTGTTATCCCCAAAGAGAATTAACAAAGTGCAGTATTCGCAGTTATGTATAGCTCAAGCTAAGTGGATTAGCGCTTTGATATGCTAGGCATGGCCAACATCAGATGATAGATGAGCAAGGTCGATACCTAACTTTTCTGTCGCTTTTTGCCAGCGTTGCTCGATGGGTGTTTCAAACAATATTTTGTTATCAGCAGGCGTGGTTAACCACGAATTTTCGGCAATTTCTTTTTCTAATTGGCCTGGGCCCCAGCCAGCATAGCCAAGGGTAACCATAAATTGTGGTGGTGCTTGCTCCGTACCTAGTGCCATTAAAATATCTTTTGAGGTGGTGATCATCACTTCATCACTTAATGCGAGTGAGCTTGACCAGCAATCTTGCGGGCTATGCAGCACAAAGCCGCGTTGCTGAGCAACTGGGCCACCGGTCAGTACTTGTTGCTCAAGCGAGTCAAGCTGAGGTTTGTCGGCGTCAATTTGCTCTAACAAC
Source organism: Thalassotalea montiporae (assembly GCF_053485855.1). Taxonomy (NCBI): domain Bacteria; kingdom Pseudomonadati; phylum Pseudomonadota; class Gammaproteobacteria; order Alteromonadales; family Colwelliaceae; genus Thalassotalea; species Thalassotalea montiporae. Next base: position 409,411 of record NZ_JBQRUO010000003.1, on the reverse strand, counting down.
TCGTTCAGAGTGAGCTCGACTGGCAAGTTAATGATCAGCCCCATCGCGCCATCGTCATTGTGTTCACAAATATAGGTGACGGTGCGGCTAAAAAAAGGATCACCCATGGTTGGCATAGCAATTAACAACTGATTTTCTAAACTTTCCATCGAGTGCTCCTTTTTTTCTGATACAGCTTTTTTGATATTGCAACTGAGTTAGCGCTGAGCCAATTCTTGCTCAATAGCGTCCATTAACTTGCCTGAAATGTTAATGGCAAATGCCGCTTCAATTTCACGAATACAGGTTGGGCTAGTGACGTTAATTTCAGTAACTTTATCGCCGATTACATCAAGACCAACAAAGAATAAACCACGTTTTTTCAGCTCTGGTGCAATCGTTTCTGCAATCAGCTTGTCGCTAGCAGACAGGGGTCTTGGCTCACCGCTACCACCGGCGGCTAGGTTGCCACGGGTTTCACCTTGCGCCGGAATACGCGCTAAGCAGTATGGCATCACTTCACCGTTAACAATTAAAATGCGTTTATCGCCGTCTTTAATTGCTGGCATATACTCTTGTACCATAGCATATTGACTGCCGTGTGCGGTTAAAGTTTCAATGATCACACCAACGTTGGCATCGCCTTCTTTAATGCGGAAAATCGATGAACCACCCATGCCATCAAGTGGCTTGATGATCACATCTTTTTCTTGTTGGTGGAATGCACGAATTCGCTCACTGCTGCGAGTCACAAGTGTTTTTGGCGTAAGCTCAGGGAACCAGGCGGTAAATAATTTTTCATTACAGTCACGTAAGCTTTGTGGCTTGTTAACGATTAAGGTACCGGCTTGTTCGGCGCGCTCTAGCATGTAAGTAGCGTAGATGTATTCAGTATCAAACGGCGGATCTTTGCGCATTAATACTGCGTCTAGGTCAGTTAACGAGATATCTTGTGCTTCGTCTAAATCGTACCAATGCTCGGCATCATCGTAGACTTTTACTGGGCGAACTGTTGCTCGGCACTCACCTTGCTCAAGGTATAAGTCATTCATTTCGATGTAAAATAATTGGTAGCCACGTTGCTGTGCTTCCAACATCATCGCCATTGACGAGTCTTTTTGTACTTTTACTTCAGAAATTGGGTCCATTACGACCCCAAGTTTAATCGTCATACTGTTTCCTATAAATCGCCAAAGCGACATTGTAATGCCGTAATCGCAGTTAGCGCGGCAGTTTCAGTTCTTAATACGCGTGGCCCAAGCAATACATCGGTAAAGCCAGCATCACGGGCGCTGTTAATCTCTTCGTCACTGAGCCCACCTTCGGGGCCAATCAGTAAGCGCACTTGCTTGGTTTCTACCGGCAAACTCATAATCGAGTGCTCGGCACGCGGATGTAAATTTAATTTTAACGCATCACTCTGCCGTGTTTGCCATTCGCTTAAGCTAATTGGCGCTTTCACTTCTGGCACTAAGCAACGGCCACTTTGCTCACAAGCGCTAATGACAATTTTTTGCCATTGCTCTTGTTTTTTCTTGAGGCGATCACCCGTAAGCTTCACGCCACAACGTTCGGTAAATAGTGGTGTTATGGTTTGCACCCCGAGCTCAACCGATTTTTGCAAGGTGAAGTCCATGCGATCACCGCGCGAAATACCTTGCCCCAAATGAATATTTAGCGGCGACTCGTTTTCAACAATTTGCTCGCTTTCTATTTGCGCAAATGCCTGCTTTTTCGTGACATTGACCAAGCGTGCTTGATATTGAGCATAGTAAGGAGCTGCTTTCCCTTCATTAATTTGCCCATTAAACAAAGTAATCGAGTCACCATCGCTTAATCGCAATACCCTGACCACATGACCGAAGGCATCATCAGATAATTGCACTTGAGTATTCACGGCTAATGCCTGATTAAGGTAAATTCGAGGGTTACGCATTGCGATATTGTCTAAAAATCAGCTTGTTAGAATGATTACAAGATTGGGGTTGGCAGGGTAAAAAACAAGACTGCTTACTAAAATTTTCACACTGGAAATTAGGCTTCACGTTTGAGTGATCCCAGCACATAGCCCGCAATGGAGCTAAGTAAAGCGATGGCAGCCTCCGATAACTGCCCCGCTAAGGCTAAGTAAGCTGTTGTGACTAAAATTGCAAAAACGGTCAGGATTTTTAGCGAGTTACCACCATTGAAGAACTCTTTAAGTGAATTCGAAGCCGCTTCTGGTGCATTTTTAATGGCGACAATTGCTGCAATCGCTGAAATTAGTAGGGCGGTAATTAGCACAATAGTAAGTGCATAAATCGCAATTAAGGGCAGATTAGGGTCAGTAGGCTGCATAGAGATAAACCTTTCAGGTAAATCATTACATCAAGTCTAACAGTGATTTACTGTAAGTGAAGTTTACAGCATAGTTTATTAGGCACATACACTAACAAAGGTTTGTTTGAAGAAGTGACCTCAATCAAATAATGTGCATTGAGTATGGATTTAAAAAACAAGGAATTGTGATGAGCTTAGAATCTGAATTTACTGCTGAACTAGATAACTACTTCATGGTATCAGGTATTTTAGTTTCAGATATGAATAGTATCGTTGTTGCAAACAGTGATAGTGGATTTGAGAGGCGCAATATTATCAGATCTTTTTTTTCGTTAGTTGATGGTTATCTAAACTGCTTTAGGCAGCTCGCGCTGGTTCTGCTAAAAGTTGAAGATTTGTATTTCGATTTGAGTAATAAAGAACGGAAAGCATTGCTTGATGAGAAAAGCTTGGGTACATCTGATCGTATCAAATATCTAATTATAGCGTTCTGTAAAATATTGGATTTAAAGCCTCGTCCTGACTTTTCGGGTGACAAATGGTGTGAGTTTAATCACCTTGTTAGAGTTCGCCATTCAGTAACGCACCCCAAGAACGCAAACGATTTATTAATTTCAAATGAAGAATGGGATAGTTATTGTGAGTCAATCAAGTGGGGAGCCGCGCTATGTTTTGATGTTACCCAGAAAATGGCCAACAAATATTCATAACACCATGTATATATATGAGTTCCTTAAAATGTTAGATTAAATGTGCAGGCCATTTCTTTTTGCTTGGTACGAGCTTCATAAGCAGTATCGTGGTTCGCCAAACTTATAAAACCACCATGGGCGAGCATAATTTGTCGGGTCAGTGCTAAGCCAACTCCTGAGCCTTCGCGTTTTGTGGTAAAAAATGGGACAAAGATCTTTTCTGCAACTTCTTCGCTAATACCACACCCATTGTCACTGACTTCAATCAGCACACGGCCACGGGCATTAAGGCTGGCACTTACGTTAACTTGAGCTTGCTTGGTCTCTGCAACGGCATGTTCGGCATTTTGCAATAAGTTAATCAGTACTTGTTCTAACATATCGGCATCTGCCGTTAGCGTCAGGCTAGTAGGGGTCACTCTAAACTGATATTGAATACCTTTGCTCGACCAATGTTGGCAAGCAAGGCGCTCAACATTGTCAAAAAACTCGCTCAGTTTGATGGTCTGCTTATTCGGCGGTGGTAAGCGAGTTAGCCGTCGGTAGCTGGTAACAAACTGCATTAAACCGTCGCTGCGTCTGGCGACCGTATTGACTGCATCAGTGACATCGTTGAGCTCTTCGACTAGTTCTGGTTGATTCGTTACCTGCTGGGCGACGTCATCAACCAAATCAACAGCGGTTTTTGCCAGCGACGCGACTGGCGTAATGCTGTTCATTATTTCATGGGTTAGCACCCGAACTAAGTCCTGCCATGCACTGAGCTGGGCAGCATCTAGCTCAGATTGAATATCCTGTAAACTGATCAATAATTCCAGCTGTTGACCAATGGTGATGGCGGTCGCTGCAATACTGAGTTGATGAGGGGTATCGTCAATTTTGATGGTGATCAGTGAGCGCTCACCGGGTGTTAGGCTGACAAGGCGTGAGCTAAAGTCGGGGTGAAATTTATCAAGGTCGCTAAGCTTAGTGACTGAGTGGGTGCCGAATAAGCGTCGTGCGCTATTGTTCCATAAGGTAAGCTTGTTGTGGGTATTCTTTTCAGTCGAAACTAGGCTGATTAGTGGCACAGGGACATGTTCAACTACCGCTTTGAGATGGCGCAGAGTTTCCTCTTTCTGGTTTCTCGCCTGTTGCAAACGCTCAAGAATATCACCAAAGGCTTGGCCAAGTTCATCAAAGCCAGTGCCTAGCTCACTTAAATCAAAACGCTGAGAATAATCTGCATGGCGCGCCGCCTCGAAAAATCGCACTAGCTCGCCATTGGTTTTATTAACATAGCGAATTAATTCATAAAGCTGGGCGATAAGCAGCGCGGTCAGCAATATGCTGGCAGCATGATAACCAGGCTGACTAAGCAACCAGCTGAGCAAGAGCAATGAAATCATCGCTAATATGGTGCGACTAATAATGCGCAGGGAAAATTGTTTAAAGCCCATGTTTTTCCATCCGGCGATAGAGTGCAGCGCGTGTTAAACCCAGCTCCTTAGCGGTGTGACTGATATTGTAAGCGTGCTTTTTTAATGCTTGAGCAATCGCCATTTTTTCAATGGCATCGAGATTTAACACGTCTGGCAAGCTGACAGTGTTTGGTGCTTTATCGGCTTGGCTATATGAAGCGACGCTAGGTGTGGCATGCATTAATTGGAAGTCTTGCGGGCTCAAGGTGTCACCCTCGCATAAAATAATGGCACGTTCTATCGCATGGCGCAGTGCACGAATATTGCCGGGCCATTGATAATCAAGCATAGCGGCTTTCGCTTCGTCACTAAGTTGTAATTCTGCTTTTTGGTATTTTTTACAGTACAAGTTAATAAAATGCTCGGCGATAGCAATAATATCTTGGCGACGCTCACGCAGTGGCGGTAGGGTGATTTCCACCGTGTTTAAACGAAATAGTAAGTCTTGGCGAAAGTGCTGCTCATCACATAACTTAGCTTTGCTAACATTAGTGGCAGCAACAATACGAACGTTAAACGCTTCTTCCTTGTTGCTGCCTAGCGGCGTGACTTTGCGCTGCTCTAAAACGGTCAGTAACTTGGCTTGCAAGTGAAGTGGCAGATTACCTATCTCGTCGAGAAACAATGTGCCACCTTCGGCGGCTTTAATTTTGCCTATTCGGTCTTGCTGAGCACCCGTAAATGCGCCCTTTTTATGACCAAACAGCTCACTTTCAAACAGTGACTCTGAAATCGCCCCTAAATCGACCGATAAAAATACCTGCTCTGCTCGTTTACTTTGACGATGAATATCACGAGCGATCAGCTCTTTACCTGTACCGTTTTCTCCTAAAATCAATACATTGGCGTCGGTTGGTGCAGCGCGGCTGACCAGTGAATGCACCTGTTGCATCGCAGGGGAGTTGCCAATAATGGCATCGCTAAGGGTTGTGGTTGCTTGAACCAAGGCTTGATTAGTCACTTTTAGTTGCTGTGACTCGGCGCGGGTGTGTTTAAGCTCTAACGCAGTAGTCACTGTGGCAATTACTTTTTCGTTATGCCAAGGCTTGGCGATAAAGTCGGTCGCACCTTGTTTGATCGCCTCCACGGCAATATCAACGCCGCCGTGGGCTGTGATCATGATCACTACTACTTCAGGTGCTAGTTGCTGAATTTGGCTTAGCCAGTGAAAACCTTGCTGACCAGAGCTTTCGCCGGGGCCAAAGTTCATATCCAGCAAAATCACATCAAAGCTGTTATCAGCCAGTAGGCTTGGTAATTGCTCTGGTCGATTGCAGATGTCGACTTGGCTGAATTTTCGTTTCAGTAATAGCTTGCCAGCAACCAAGATATCTTGGTCGTCATCGACAATAAGAATATGACCCTGTTGTTTCACTTAACTCTCTTAACTCTCTTAACTATCTTAATTTAATTTTTTGTGCGCGTTTGGGTATGTGCATACAAAGTGCTTACTTTCAAAGTACTTATTTCTATAGCACTTACTTTTCAAAGCAATCTCTTGTCCAAACTGTTCATAAACGTACACCTAGTGTTCATAAACGTACAGTTTTTTCATTGGTATTTCTTAGTGTTTTATAAAAAGTCTATAAAAATCAATATTTAACTGTGTTGGTGTGATTCTTGTTTTATTTGTTTTCAATCACTAAAGGTTAGCTCGCAAAGTTTGCGCCAATGATCTCGATAAGAAAATCATTAAGAGCAGTAGATGTGGCAGCCAAGCAACTAACATGGTGTTGTTTAAGAGCAGAGCAAAGCCTAAATAAGACCAGAACAAGTTAAGAGCAGACAGTAAGCATATGAATAACTCATTAAAAGCCGTCACAAAAAAGGCAAGTCAAGAGCAGGCGCAGCCACCACATGCAGGGCAAGCAAAAGCAGGGGCAGGCATGGATCGCAAAGTAGCAAAGAAAAAAAGCATTTGGCCTAAATTGGTACTCGGCGCAGCCATACTCGGCATTTCCCTTTGGCTAGGGGTTAATATTAGCCAGCAAACCAGTGGTAAAGTGCTCGCGATTAATAGCGAGCGAGTGGTAATTTCAACCGTTACCAGTGGCACCTTTGAAGATTTTATTCCGGTTCGTGGTCGCATAGCCCCAGCTAAAACCTTGTACTTGGACGCGATTGAAGGTGGTCGGGTTGAACGAATCTTAGTAGAAGATGGTGCAGCGCTTGCCGCAGGAGACTTAATTGTTGAGCTTTCCAATGCCTCCTTGCAATTGAGTGTTTTAGGTAACGAGGCGAGAGTGGCAGAGCAGCTTAATAATATGCGCTCGATTGAGCTCAATTTAGAGCAAAATCGTTTGCGCCATAAACGCAACTTAATTGATATTGAATACCAAATTAAATTGCTGACGCGCCAAGTGGCGCGTGAACAAGAATTAGTGGCCAGTGGTGCTGTGTCAAAGTCTCAGTTTGATGATACCCGTGATACCTTGCAGTGGTATATCAACCAGCGGGAAGTGACACTAGAAAGCCAAGCGTCAGATACTCGTATGCAGGAATCGCAACTGGCTTTTTTAAAACAAACGGGTGAGCGTTTAGAAAGCAATTTGGCGATTTCCCGTGAAAATTTAGAAAACATGAATGTTCGTGCGCCCGTGGCTGGCAAGTTGTCAGGCTTTAATGTTGAAGTCGGGCAAAGTATTGGCCGAGGTGAGCGTTTAGGGCAAATAGACACGCCCAATGATTATAAAGTCACTGCCTTTATTGATGAGTTCTACCTTGGCCGCGTTGATCTTGGCCAACAGGCGAGCTATGAGCAGTACCCGCTGACGATTAGCAAGATTTACCCACAAGTGCAAAATGGCCAGTTTGAAGTCGACTTTACCTTCGCTGGCGAGCAACCAAGCGGTATTCGCCGTGGCCAAACCGTACAAACCAAATTAACACTGGGAGATGCCAGCAAAGCCTTACTGCTACCTAACGGCGCCTTTTACCAAGATACCGGTGGTAGTTGGGTCTTTGTCGTTGCGCCAGATGGCAGCGAAGCGATAAAACGCACGGTTCGCCTTGGTCGCCGCAACAACCAGTTTATTGAAGTGCTAGACGGCCTTGAGCAAGGTGAGCAGGTGATCACTAGCCCCTACACCAGCTATCGCGATATTGAGCGCTTGGCGCTTTCTGATAAATAAACGAGCAATTTGCTCTTAATTAGCGCTCAATTAGCCAAGCAACTATTCGCCAGTTTGATAGAGATAGCAAAAGACTTAATGACAAAATTAACGACAGGAAAAACAAGATGCTAAAACTACATAACTTATCGCGGGTTTATCAAACCGATGAAGTGGAAACCTTAGCGCTCAATGGCGTCAATATTGAAATAGACCAAGGTGAGTTTGTCGCCATTATGGGGCCATCTGGCTGCGGTAAGTCGACCTTGCTCAATACCATAGGCATGTTGGACTCACCAACAGGAGGTCAATACCTGTTTAACGGGGAGGATGTCTCAGGCTATGGTGAAGGGCAATTAGCAGCGCTACGCAAAAAGCACATAGGCTTTATTTTTCAAAACTTTAACTTAATTGATGAATTAACCGTGGCGGAAAATATTGAGCTCGCCTTGCTTTATCACAATATCCCCGCGGCTGAGCGTAAAGCACGAGTCACCCATATCATGGATAAGGTAGGCATTGGTCATCGTGCGGGCCATATGCCGAGCCAACTCTCTGGTGGTCAACAGCAGCGCGTCGCAGTGGCGCGTGCCATTGTTGGTGATCAGCAACTAATTCTTGCCGATGAACCAACCGGTAACCTTGATAGCGCTCATGGGCAGGAAGTGATGGATATGCTGCGCACCCTTAACGATGGTGGCACAACGATTGTGATGGTGACACATAGCCCAGCGCACGCGGATTATGCCAAACGCACCATTAATTTATTTGATGGTCATGTCGTGACTGAAAATGTTCGGGCGGCCTAAGCGAGGAAGTCAAAATGTTTAGAAACTATTTAGTAACCGCGTGGCGCAATATCGTTAAAAACGGTGTCTTTTCTGCCATTAATATTTTTGGTTTAGCTGTTGGGCTAATGAGCTGTATTTTGATCATGCTATTTGTCCGATCTGAGACTGGCTATGACAAGTGGTTGCCAGAGCATGAGCAAGTTGTTCGCATTCATACCGCCTATACCATGCCAGATAGACAACCATTTTTAACGGTGAGATCGCCTGGTCGAATTATGGAAGCCGTGCGAGATTACGCGCGTGCAGAAGTTGAAACAGGCGTTCGTTTGATTCAGTGGAATTTGACCATTCGCAAAGGTGAAAACATCTTCGATGAGGCCATCACGATGGCTGATGGTAGCTTTTTAGACGTTTTCCAATTGCCTTTTATTCACGGTGATCGCCAGTCTTCTTTTAGCCAGCCGATGAACTTAGTGGTGACAGAGGCGCTTGCTCATAAATATTTTGGTCGTACCGATGTTGTTGGTGAAACGCTTTCAGTTTGTTGTGTTGGCCCGCAGGGCCCTGCTGACGTAATGATTACTGGCGTTGTCAAAGACCTGCCAAGTGAAACCCATCTTGATATTAATATGCTGTTCTACTTGCAACCGGCACTTTTTCCGCCGGGAAATAATGTGTTGGACACTTGGACCAGCGTAAATGTTTACACTTATTTTAAGTTAAATCCGCAGGTGAGTGCAGCGCAATTTCAAGAGCGAATCAACTATTGGTTAGATAACGAAAGCCCATTTGGCGCGATGTGGCAGCAACTTGTAGGTGATAAAGCAGCTGGCAGAAAGGTAACAGACTTTTTTAATATCAAGGTCATGACGCTCACCGATTTGCACCTCAATGCTAAACAGGATGCCGGTAATATGGGCGACCTAACACCTATGGGTGACGCCAATATGATCCGCACTTTCTCGGTGGTTGCGTTAATTGTGTTAATCATTGCTTGTATTAACTTTATGAATTTAGCGACTGCCAAGGCGAGCAAAAGGGCGAAGGAAGTTGCCATGCGCAAAGTACTTGGTGCTTCACGTAAACAGGTGGCGGTGCAGTTTCTTAGCGAAGCGATTATTTTAGTGTTTGTCGCGCTATTGTTTGCGGTTGCTGCATCAGAGATTGTATTACCTTTTTACAACCAAATTCTTGGCACGAGTTTGCAACTGCAGCTTTTTGATGATCCAAGTTTGTTACTTGTCCTTATTTCAGTAGCCACTGTGGTAGGTATTCTTGCAGGCATTTATCCAGCATTGTACTTATCACGTTTTCTTCCGAGTCATATCTTAAAAGCGAGTAAGGCCAGTGAATCAGCTAATTCGACAAAGATGCGCGGTGTCTTGGTGGTTGTACAGTTTGCCGCTTCGATAACGTTAGTGGTTGCAACAGTGGTTGTGTATGGACAAACCTTGTATTCGACCATGGCTGATGTCGGCTTTAAAAGTGAAGACAAACTAATCCTTAACGTGCGCACTGCCACCGACAGGTTACAAAGCTTGCGCCAAGAGTTGCTTAGCTTACCCGAAGTAAACTCTGTGACCTTTAGCTCGGAAGCACCGACACAAGACGACGAAAACAACGATCAGTTTAGGCTGCTTGAACCAAATGATTATGGCGATGTAGTTGAGCCAATGTTCTTAAACTATCACAACATGGATTTCGGTTTTTTTGAAGCCTACGAGGTTGAACCTATTGCTGGGCGACTATTTAGTGAAGATTTTGGTAGCGATCGTATTGTTCATGCAACTGAAACACCGGAGGCACAAAAAGAAAACTCACAGGCGAGTATTATTCTCAATTTAACGGCCGTGAAAAAGCTTGGTTTTATGAATCCTGAGAACATCATTGGCAAAACGTTAGTCAATCAAAATCATCAGTTCAGGGTGATTGGGGTGATACCTGATATTCACTTTCGCTCGATGAAGTTTGGCATTCGCGCAACGGTGTTTACGCTTAATCCAAGCCGTTTTCGAATCGCTAATATTGCTTTTAGTACGCAAAATCTGCCTGCGCTTGTGAATAAAGTGGAAGATATCTGGCAGCGCAATGTTCCGCAGCACCCCATTAATTTGCAATTTTTATCTGAAATGATGGCTGCTCAATATCAAGATGAACGCACTACAGCTCGATTATTTTTAGCTTTCTCAGTACTAGCAATTATTGTTGCCTGTTTGGGGCTTTACGGCTTATCTGCCTTTACCGTTGAGCGTCGCACTAAAGAGATAGGTATCAGAAAAGTGATGGGCGCAAGTGTAAAAGATATTGTTAAGCTGCTGATTTGGCAATTTTCTAAACCTGTGATGCTCGCCAATATTATTGCCTGGCCACTCGCAGCTTACTTTATGCTAACTTGGTTGCAGGCATTTCCATATCGCATTGATGCGTGGTGGATTGCACCGATTTGCCTAGGCGTTGGCGTTTTATCACTGTTGATTGCTTGGTTTACCGTTGGTGGCAATGCGGCTTGGGTTGCGCGTCGCAATCCAGTGCATGCACTCAGATATGAGTAACTGCTACGCGAAGTTTAAATCCTAAATGCAGATACAATGCTAGAAATAAAAAAAGCGCTAACGTGATTCACGTTAGCGCTTTTTCTTAGTGATATATGCTTGGCTTACAAGCCAGCAGCTGCGCGTAATGCATCAGCTTTGTCTGTTTTTTCCCAACTGAATGCGGTGAAGGTTTCACCATCAACCGTTTTTTCATAAGGTTCGCGACCGAAATGACCGTAAGCTGCTGTTTCTTGGTACATAGGGTGTAGCAAGTCAAGCATCTTAGTAATGCCGTATGGGCGTAAGTCGAAGTGTTCACGAACTAGTTCAACTAGCTTGTCTTCTGCAACTTTACCCGTACCAAAGGTTTCAACGGTAATTGACGTTGGCTCAGCCACACCAATGGCGTATGACACTTGAATTTCACAGCGCTCAGCAAGGCCAGCGGCTACGATATTTTTCGCGACGTAACGACCTGCGTAGGCCGCACTGCGGTCAACTTTTGATGGATCTTTACCTGAGAAAGCGCCACCGCCGTGACGTGCCATACCGCCGTAGGTATCAACAATGATCTTACGCCCTGTTAAACCACAGTCACCTACTGGACCACCAATCACAAAACTACCCGTTGGGTTAATAAAGTATTTGGTATCGGCAGTTAGCAGTTCTTCTGGTAGCACGTGCTTGATAATGTTTTCCATTACCGCATCGTGCAACATTTCTTGGCTGATGTCAGGGTTGTGCTGGGTTGACAATACAACTGCATCAATCGCAACTGGCTTGTTGTCTTCATAAACAAACGTCACTTGCGATTTTGCATCTGGGCGTAACCAAGGTAGTACACCAGACTTACGTACTTCTGCTTGGCGCTCGACTAATAAGTGAGAGTAGTAAAGCGGTGCAGGCATAAAGGTTGGCGTTTCGTTAGTCGCGTAACCAAACATTAAGCCTTGGTCACCAGCGCCTTGCTCTTCTGGTTTTGCACGGTCAACACCTTGTGCGATTTCAGAAGATTGCTGGCCAATCAGATTCATAATGCCACAAGTTTCACCGTCAAAACCGACATCTGATGAAGTGTAACCAATATCACTGATTACTTTGCGCGTTAGGCTTTCTAAATCAACCCAAGCTGATGTTGAAATCTCACCTGAGATAATGGCAACGCCAGTTTTAACCATAGTTTCACAAGCAACACGAGCATGCTTGTCTTGAGCAATAATTGCGTCTAATACCGCATCAGAAATTTGATCGGCAATTTTATCCGGGTGACCTTCTGAAACAGATTCAGAGGTGAATAGGTGTCTAGACATAAAACCTCAATTATCATTGAAATAGGGTAATTTTTGTCGCTTATGCACATAGTGCAAGCTGTTTGCTACTACGCAGTTTCAACCCGATAGGATTTTATTAGTTAACTTAGCTAGCCAATAAGGCTAATGAAGCTAACTAATCGCAATACTAAAAATAGGCCACGACAAATTTTTCGCCATTCTACTCGAACTGAAGATTGATGAAAAGTTTTTTACGCCTAGACGTCTAAATGGCTTATTCGGCTCGGTAGGAATTATTAGCGTGATAGTTTGTGAAAACTCAACTTGCTTGGCCAAAAGGTTTGAATAACTTGCTGTTGCGCTTGCGTTAGTGCACTGGAATAGACTTGGTAACCTTGAGCGGCTGTTAAGCGCTGAATCTCTATATCGCTTTGCGCCAGCAGATTATTGAGTGTTAGCCGGCGAATAAGCTCATTGGTGACAGGTTGGGCGGTTTCTAGTAACTCAATACCTGCTGGTAAATGAGCTTTGATTTGTTGCTCTATCAATGGATAGTGAGTGCAGCCGAGCACTAAGGTGTCTATCTGTTTATCGACCAGTGGGGCGATAAAGCTATCGAGTAGCGCTTGGCAAGTGTCACTTTCATGGTCGCCTTGTTCAATTTGTTGCACTAGGCCGGGGCACGGTTGAATATGTACTTGTGCATCTTGCTTGTAACTTTCAACAAGCCTGAGAAAGCGATCATTCTTGGCCGTAGCTTGTGTCACCATTATCCCAACCGACTTGGCTTTAGATTGTTTGGCTGCGGGCTTTATTGCTGGCTCTACGCCAATAATCGGTAACGTATATTTTGCGCGCAGCTCTTCAATTGCGACGACAGTTGCCGTATTGCAAGCCACAACAATGGCTTTCACCCCCTGCTTTATCAGGAAGTTAGCAACAAAGTCAGCTCTGGCTATAATGTCTTTATGGCTTTTGTCGCCGTATGGTGCAAAGCCACTATCTGCGACATAAATTAGCTGCTCATTTGGCAAGTTTTGCGCAACACAACGCGCAATGGAAAGTCCACCAATACCTGAATCGAAAATACCAATAGGAGCCTGTGTGTTGCAGCTAGCCTGAGTTGTTACCATGTCACCCATTTATGTGATCAAAAAGCAAAGTTAATAGAAAACGTTGCCGTTATAGGGAGTTTTACTGGTTTTGTAAAGTAACTTGGCGAGGTACTTGCGTGTATTGATAGGGGCCAGATGTCGTTGGCTTCGTATAAAGCAGAGAAATTTAATGGAAAGTAAAGTGTCGTTTAACCAGCTTAAACAGTTTCCAAGGTTGATGTGGATCGTGCTCTTTGGCGACTTAATTACGCGTGGCAGCTTTTATATGGTGTGGCCGTTCTTGGCGGTGATGCTTTACAAATCGTTTGGTATTTCGGCCACGCAAGTTGGGTTAATTTTATCGGGCGCTGCGGTAATTTCTGTGTTTATTGGCTTTTTTGGCGGTGCGCTGTCAGACAAATTTGGCCGAAAGATTATTATGTTCAGCGCTGGTAGCCTGTATGTGATTTCATTCGTGTTATTAGCCAATGTGGAAACCGTTACTGGCTATGTCATTGTTATCGCGCTTTGCTCTATATCGAAGGCGATTTGGGATCCACCCACTCAAGCATTAGTGTCTGATATTCTACCCGATGTACAAGTGCGCGAATTGGGTTTGCAAGCCCGTTACTTTGTGATCAATGTGGGTTGTGCAATTGGTCCAATGGCTGGCGTATATATCGGTATTACTGGTCAGCAGTCGGGTTTTTTAGTGACAGCAGGAGCGTTTGCTTTATGGATGCTATTGCTTGCTTATGGCATGCGACACTTTGCGAGATACCAAGCAAATCGCCAAGCTAATCAACAAGCGAATCAGCAAGCTACTCAAAGAGAGATAGAGGCTAAAAACGAAAGAGAAGTTCAGCAAGAAGCTAATCAAAAATCTCAAAATGCGAAGTCGAAAGCGACAAAAAAAGCGTCATACAAGCCTAAATCCAATATGCTGGACACTCTGAAAATACTGGCAAAAGACAGGGTACTGCAATGCTTGATTGTCGCCAATATCATCTGCAAGTTTGTTTATGCGCAGATGGATTCAACACTCATCCAATACCTTACCCGAGCAGATGTACCAGAGTTGATGAAGCTTATCTCTAGTATGATTTTTGCCAATGCGGCAGTTATTGTTTGCTTGCAGTTCGTGCTGTTAAAAATAATGGCAAGGCTATCGCTAACAAGCCGAATTCAAGTGGGTTTAGTGTTGCTGGCACTTGCGCAAGTGTGGATGGCGATAAACCCGGTTACGGCTTTTTGGGGATGGATTGGCGCAGTGGTTATTCTTAGTATTGGTGAAGCCATCTTGTTCCCGACCATGAATGTCCATATTGACCGTCTAGCGCCGACTCATTTGCGCGGTGCTTATTTTGGTGCGGCATCTTTTTATTATATTGGATTTGCCTTAGCACCGTTAGGTGGTGGTGCCATGCTCGACTTCTTGGGCGGTGCCTGGGTCTTTGTAATAGCTGCACTATTGGTGTTGCTGGTTATGTATTTATACTCAATATTGGATACATTAACGCGACCAAATTTTGCCAAAGCCGAAAAGGCTTCAAGCAGTGCAAGGAGGTAATAAATGGTTTGTATTAGAAGTAGTTAACCAACTAGCTTAAACAACGTTTACAGAAAAGTTGCGAGAAAAAAGAAAAGAGCTGCTTCCAGAATGCCGTAGCCAACGTCAGCCCTTGAACACCGTGTGCTCAAGGCGGGAATCAATATGCTCACCGTAGGCTTCTCGGTACAAGCCGAGCTTGCTCAATAGCCAGTAAATGAAACCCTGGGGTAAAGATTATCGGCTCAGGGACATAGTTAACTTACGCACATCCCAGAAGACAGGTGTTGAGTATAGCAAATTCTTATTACGGATTAAGTAATTTATTGGCTAAATGGATCGTTTGCCGACCTTTTGAGCTAAGTGATTAATTCTTAGTAGGAGTTTGTTCGTTCGGCTTCTTATTGGTTAAGAGGACAGGGCAGATAATCAGGATTGAGAGATTTTAGCTTCGCTTCGCTAAGCAAAGCAGTGACTGCTGCTTGTTCGCCAAACAGTTTACCGTTTTCTAGCCAAGTGACCATCAGCTCTTGATCATATTGCATTAGCGATTGAGCATTGACCCAATCTTGGTTGTAAAGCTCGCTGTAACGTTGCTGGTCAAGCGCTGTCTGCTCGGCGAGCGCTTCGTCGTCATCTAATGTTCGGTAAATTTCTTTAAGCAACCCCGAACCAAAGCTTTGCAGATCAACATTCTTGCTATTGCCATCAAGTGACTTTGCCAGCCTCAGGCAGCTATCTTGGTACTTATTGAGGTTGCCCGTGCAGAAGTCGACTAAATAGCTTAGGTTATTCAATTGCGCTGAGGCCAGTTCATCGGCAGTGTTCCTCAGCTTAGTGTAGGCAATATCGATGCGGCCGATGCTGGTACTGAGGAAAAGGTCGACATAATTAAAATAGTAATTATCGAAACGACTTTTACTGGCTGCGATCTCAAGATAACGAATAAATTGGCTTGGCTTTCGTTGAACTAGTTTATTGGTGGCCAGTTGCAGCCACAAATAGCCATTGTCGTTGTCTGACTGCGCTACCAAGGTATCGAGTTGCTCGCCGCAGCCTTTGTCATGAGGTAATTGCAAACAGGCCTTGAGCAGTTGATGTACGGCGATACTGTCGTTTGGATTGTCTTGCAGGTAGTCACTAAAAAACAATCGTTTATGGTGGTTGCTGGCGCCGCTATCGGCGGAAAATATGTAACCTAGTTTGCGCAGCTCAATATCATCAACCGCATATCCTTCATTAAAAAATGCCGTTAATTGGCTATCAAGTAGTTGATGCTCTTGGTCGGTGAACTCAGCAAATGGACAACGCTTAATCGCTGACGCTTCTGTCGCTTCATCATCATCGAGTGAGCTTTGTGCATCATTTATGGTGTCAGTAAGGGGATTGGTCTGGCTATTTTGCGAGGCTTGAGCTTGCAGGCTAAAGCTGTCTACCCAATGTGTTGACTTATTTGGGCTTTCTAACTGGCTATTTGCTTGGTTAGTCCAATGATTAGCAGAGTGGCGATCGCCACTAGTGGTTTGAGGTGTTGCAGCTTGATACTGCCAATACAAGATAATGGCAAGGAGTAAGCTAATCACCAGCCATACCTTGCTATTCATGATAACTTGTTCCGGTTTAGACCAAGTTATGCAGACTTATCGATTTGCGAAACCAGGGCTTGTTCTATGGTTTCCTGCAATAAGTTGATTTGATTTTGGGTTTCTTGCTGTTCAACTTCTCGTTGCTTGTTTGCCGCAAGCAAATCATGAGCAAGATTAAGCGCGACCATAGTCATTGCCTGCTCAGTTGTCGCAATGGTTTCGCTGTCGCTATATGCGGCCAATCGCTTGTCTAGCTCGGCAGCGGCGGCGAATAACGCACTTTCTTGCCCACTTGGACAACCGATTTTAAGCTTTCGACCTGCGACGGATATTTCAACTTTATTGCGCATCGGCGGAGCGAATTCCTTATAAATCAATAATAACCTCGAACTATAGCCATCTGAAAAAGCAGATGCAAGTAGTTCGTTGCGCAAGCTGGTGAATTTACTGAGTTTGCGGCATTTTTTGTTGATCAAACGCCAAATAAGCTGACAAAAGCCTGTGCTTAGGTGTTTTTAACTGGAGTCAAATGGCTTGGCAATGGTACGATTAGCGGTATCTAATACCATGACATTTGTGAACTTTTATGTCTGATCAATCTTTACTCGACTTTGCTGATTTGCAAGCCACATTAAGTGCAGAAAGCCTGCAAGCTCATGCCAGTGAACTTCATGGCGTATTAACCGGCTTAATTGCCTCAGGTTATGAATTTGAAAGCACTGACTATCTTGCCATGCTTAACGATATGTTTAACAACGGCGAAGGCTTTCCATTGGCAGTTAAATCGGCCATCAAGCAAGTGTATAGCGAAATTTGGCAGTCACTACTAGATGACTCGTTTGGCTTTAAATTAATGCTGCCTGATGATGACGATACCATCGCAGAGCGCGCCAATGGCTTGGGTCACTGGGTTCAGGGCTTTAACTTAGGTTATGGCTTGCAGCAAAAAGACAATGCAGTGGCGTCTGAAGATGTTAAAGAAGTACTGTCTGACTTTAGTGAAATCGCTAATTTATCCGATGAAATTGATGATGATGAAGCCACTGAGCAAGCTTATTACGAAATTGCGGAGTATGTAAAAGTCTCTGTTTTACTGTGCTTTGCTGAGCTTGCTAGCCCGCCAAGCACAGACGATAAAAAAACGATTCACTAATCATTTATTAAGCTAACTATTCACTAACCGAGAAAAGTCATTAGGCGGTTCATGCTAAAACATACATTGTTACCTGTTGAAGAATTCGTTGCGCGCCGTCAAACCATGTTTGACGCGATGCCAAGCAACAGTATTGCCATCGTAAGCGCTGCGCACGAAGTAACGCGCAGCAATGATACCGAATATCCGTTTTGTCAGAATAAAAACTTTTACTACTTAACGGGTTTTAATGAACCTGAAGCGGTGTTGATGCTGGTTAAGTCTGCCGAGCAACAAAGTGTACTGTTTTGCCGCGATAAAGATCCACAAATGGAAGTCTGGCACGGTCGCCGCGTTGGTCCTGAACTTGCCAAGCAAGAATTTGGTGTTGAGCAAGCGCTTAGCATCGATGATATCGATGAATTTGCGGTTGAGCATTTTTCACAGGTCGACAAAGTGTTGTGCTGCTTTGATGACGGTGAAACCATGGCGCTTGCCACCGACTGGCTTTCGCAAGTTGCCGCTAAAAGTCGCATTGGTAAGCGTGCGCCAGCGAGTTTAGTGAACTGCTCAGCGCTTATTCACGAACTTCGTTTGCATAAAACCGAGCGTGAAATTGCGTTAATGCGTCAGGCGAACGTGATCAGCGGTCAAGCACATCAAAGAGCGATGCAAGCCACGCAAGCGGGTAAGTTTGAATACCAAATTGAAGCAGAGCTTCTGCATGAGTTTGCCGTGAATGGCGCGCGGTATGCCGCGTACAATTCAATAGTTGCCGGTGGCGACAATGCCAATATTTTGCATTACACCGACAACAATGAAGCATTAAATGACGGTGACTTGCTATTAATTGACGCAGGCGGCGAACTCGCTGGCTATGCGGCTGATATTACGCGAACGTTTCCAGTGAGCGGTAAATTTAGCGAGCCACAAAAAGCGATTTATCAGCTAGTGCTTGATGCGCAGCAGGCGGCAATTGAGGCTATCAAACCCGGTAACACACTAGCGGCGCTTAATGATTTGGTCTGCGACATCCTCACCAAAGGTTTATACGACCTTGGTATTTTAACGGGCGATTTAACCGAGCTAATTGCTGACAAAGCGTGTAAGCAATACTTTATTCATGGTTTAGGCCACTGGCTAGGGTTAGATGTGCATGACGTGGGTGATTATCACGCCAACGAAGAGCGTCAGCAGTTGCGCCCGTTTGTTGCAGGTATGGTGATGACCATAGAACCTGGCATATATATTCCCAAAGGAAGTGATGTTGCAGACAAGTGGCAGGGCATAGGGGTGCGCATTGAAGACAATGTGCTAGTTACCGAGCACGGTTATGAAAATTTAACGGTCAGCGCACCTAAAACGGTTGATGCGATTGAAGCATTAATGGCTGAGTCAAAATAAGAACTGGTTGGTAAAAGTAGTGGTATGAGCGCTGAAAGTAGCAATATGAGCCAAAGCACTTCAAAACAGACGAAAGAACAAACTCAACAACAAGTCCATATCAGCATAGTCGGTGGTGGCTTGTCTGGTTTATTGATGGCGGTTAGCTTGTTAAAACAGCCTAACATTGCCCAGCACAGTAAACTTGCCATTATTGAAGCGGCCAAGCTTGAACCAAGCCAAATTAATCCCTTTGATGATCGCGTGCTCGCGCTTTCACATGGCAGTGTTGAGTACCTGCGTTCGCTTGGTGTATGGGCGCTAATGGCAGATGACTCTAACCCGATTGAAACGATTCATATTTCAGATCGTGGAAACTATGGCAAGGCGCGTATTAAGGCAAAAGATCACCAAGTTGAAGCGCTTGGCTATGTTATTCCGCTCGCGAGTATCGCCAATGGCTTACTTGCTGCACTCAAAACAGCCGATGAGCATAACAAGCCAATTCAATGGTACACCGATAGCCAAATTGAACAGCTAACTATCAAGGCTGAGCATACCAATATCAAGCTAGCTTCTGGCGCTCAAGCTGAGCCTATTGATATTGAGGCAAAACTTGTAATCGCTTGTGATGGTGGCCAATCGCTGTGCCGCAAGGTTGCGAAAATTGGCACTTCACAACAAGATTATGGGCAATGGGCGGTGATCGCCAACGTTTGTCCAGAGCTGCCGCACAATAATCGCGCTTTTGAACGTTTTACTGAGCATGGGCCGATTGCCATGTTGCCGATGACCAATCAGCAATGCTCATTAGTTTGGACTTTACCGCCAGAGCAAGCGCAGCAGATAAGCGAGCTTGACGATAAAGCATTTTGTTTGGCACTTGAACAGGCGTTTGGGCGTTGGCTTGGTAGTATTCAGTCAACCAGTAAACGTTCTATTTTCCCGCTCAGTTTAGTGCAAGCCGAGCAGCAAAGCTATCACCGCATGGCACTGGTGGGTAACGCGTCACACACGATTCACCCGATTGCAGGCCAAGGTTTTAATTTAGGGCTACGAGATGTCAAAGTACTGGCTGACTTAGTACTGGCTGACATAGTGCAGCAACAAATTGCCAGCGGCGAACTTGACCTAGGTAATGCCAAGTTGCTTAATCAATATCAAGTTATGCGCGAATCTGATCAGCAAGCGATTATCAAGCTCACCGACTCCATGGTAACCTTGTTTTCTAATGACCTACCGCCACTGTTGGCGGGACGTAATATTGGCTTGAAAGTCATGAACTATCTCTCTCCTTTGCAAAAAGCATTTGTCAATAAAACTATGGGTTACTAAGGCTTGTGGGTTGCGACGTTTGAGGGTTACTGGCGCTAAGCGCGAGATACAGGAATAAAGAATGCAGAAATACGATTTGCTTATTATTGGCGGTGGTATGGTTGGCTTAAGTCTCGCTTTAGCGGTCAGAAAGCTAACCGATTTAACCATCGCTATTGTTGAACCTAACCAGCCCACAGAGCTTGCGCAAGCGCCAGAGCTTAGAGTTAGTGCGATTAATGCTGCCAGTGAGCAATTTTTTAATAATCTTGGCGTATGGTCAGCAATTACCCAGCAGCGTTTGCAGCCCTATAGTCATATGCATGTTTGGGACAAGGCAAATATCGGCGCTTTAGATTTCGATATCAATCAATTAAGTGACGCGCGTAATCGCGAGAACTTAGGCTATATCATTGAAAATAAAGTGATCCGCAATGCACTATGGCAACAAGCTGATGCAGATAACGGCATTAGCTTACTTACCCAAGAGCCATTGCAAAACATTGCCATGGGCGACCATGAAGTGTTCGCCAGTTTTGCCAGCCAAATGCCAGTGATGGCCAAGTTGGTAGTGGGCGCAGATGGCGCAAACTCTTGGCTGCGTCAACAACTTGATATGACCATGGCGTTTCGCGACTACGACAATCACGCGTTAGTGGCGACAGTGGATTGTGAGTTAGGCCATCAAGACACCGCATGGCAAGTGTTTTTGCCTCAAGGGCCGCTGGCATTTTTGCCGCTTTATAATACCAATCAATGCTCAATTGTGTGGTCCACTTCGCCACAAGAAGCCGAGCGCTTGCAACAGTTAGACGTTAGCGAAGTATCAAAAGCGCTAACCGCTGCCTCAGATGGCAAGCTAGGCCAAGTGACGTTAGCCAGTGACACACAAAGTTACCCGCTTACCATGCGTTTAGCCCATAAATTTACTAAAGGGCGCGCTGTGCTCATTGGTGATGCTGCTCATACGATTCACCCATTGGCAGGACAAGGAGTGAACTTAGGTCTGCAAGATGCAGCCAGCCTTGCCCAGCTTATTAGCGAGCACTATCACAGTGAAAACAGCTCGCAACCAAGCGCTACTGGTGCTAATAGCGTTAACAGCGCATGGTACAGCGATAAAATGCTCAGTCAATATAACCGCTGGCGACGCGCAGAAGCGCTTGAAATGGTTACGGCGATGGAAGCCATCAAGCAGAGTTTCACGCCACAAATCGCGCCAATCAAATTGCTACGTGGCCTAGGCATGGGGTTAATCAATCACATTCCGGCGGTGAAACAGCAAATGATTAAACAAGCGATGGGGCTTAGCGGCGACCTGCCAGAGATTTCGCAGTAACTTCAATAGCGAGACAACAGCGTAGCAATGAAATTGCAAAGCTCTAAAGACTTAGAGCATATGCTGAATTTATAGGGCTAAGTACAGGGCGCTGTACTGTCTCGCACGATCAGTTGGCAGTCTAAGTCAGTTGTATTTTCGACATCCCAACGTTTTTCATTCACCATACTCACTAGCATACGAACTGCATTGTCACAGAGTTCCGCGGTTGGTTGGCGCACTGTGGTTAAAGCTGGCCAAAGTTGTTGAGCCAACTGAACATCGTCAAAACCAATGACTGAGAGCTGACTTGGGATTTTAATGTTTAGTTGCGCGGCAACTTTGTAAACGCCACATGCCATACTGTCAGTGGTCGCAAAAATTGCCGTTGGCCTAACATCGCTATTAAGTAACTTGCGTGCTGCTTTCTCACCTGAGGTAAAATCCCCCTTGGCTTCAATAATCATTGCTTCAGGTAGCTCATAACCAGCCTCTTTCATGGCATCTTGGTAACCCTCAAGTCGCCACTCAGCTGCACCGTGACCACTGGGGCCAATAATTAACGCAATGGCTTTATGTCCTAACGAAATTAAATACTCAGTAACTTGTTTTGCTACAGCTCTTTCTTGTGATGCGACGTATGGGTAGGGGTAAGGCAGCTTAGGAGCCAGGCTGACAAAAGGGATGTTGAGTTTATGAAGTGTTGAAGTAAGTTCACTATTGTTTGACAGCGGCGGGCCAACCACCAGGCCATCCACCTGTGTGCGCTGCACCATTTCAACAATTTCGTTAACTAAGTTGTCACTATCTGGTTCGCATGGGTGCAGTAGCATATCGAAACCAACCTTATTGCAGCCGTTGTAAACACCTTGCACCAAACGGCTGGCAATGGGTTCTTCAGGATGGCAATGAAGTACTGCGAGCATATACGACATTTGTTTACGCAGTTTACGGGCATGTAGATTGGGCTTGTAATCTAACGCTGTGATGGCCGCTTTCACTTTAGCAATGGTCTTATCACGAACGTTGTCATCTTCGTTTAGCACTCTAGATACAGTTTTTATCGACACATTGGCGTGCTTAGCAACATCTTTAATTGTTGCGCCGCTTGCTGCTGTTAATGACTTGCTTGTGCTCATTCATCCCTCTTTAAATGGCAACCCAGCTGCCCGTTAAGCTTCTAATAATTCGCAGTATATCAGGAAATTAATAGTGTGAGTTTAGCTTTTTCGAACATGCACTTTAAGTAGGTTTTTGTTATTGTTGTCAATATGCAAGGCTTTATTTTAAGTGTTTGTATTTAATTGTTTTAATTTATTTATTTCGTTGGGTTTAATATTTAATTTTCAATTAAATTGACAACGATGTCATTTTGATCGTAGTTTAATAAATAGACAGGGTGAGTCGTGCTATTTCGGATTGTCGTTAAAACAAGATCGCTTAGTTGTCACGACCGACGCTTGAGAACAAGCAAGCAATTCATTAGGGGGCAGCTTTACCGCGACTTAAAGCTGCCCTGTAAGGCGGTAAGTGCCTAACGCTTTTTTCGAATAATAACTAGCAACAATTTAACAATAACAACAAAAGCATCTTAAAAATTGAGCTAACAAAAGCTCAGTAGGAAGGGCGATGAAACAGGGGAATTCGGAAGTATGAACAGCTTATCGCAGCAGTCACAGCCAAGTATTGTGAAAAATATCACATCGGACTACTCGGCATTTGGCGTACTAACCTTGTTATTTTTCTGTTGGGGGTTCCTAACGTGTCTTAACGATATATTGATCCCGCATTTTAAAGCCTTGTTTGCGTTAACTTACACCCAAGCAATGTTGGTGCAGTTTTGTTTCTTTGGTGCCTATTTTATTGTGTCAATTCCCGCTGGGTTATTAGTCAACCGAATTGGTTATCAGCGAGGTATGGTGACGGGGTTGGGGATTGCTGCGTTAGGCTGTTTTTTGTTTTATCCGGCGGCAGCGGTGCAGCAATATGGTTTGTTTCTTCTCGCGCTATTTGTCTTGGCTGCAGGCATTACTGTTTTACAGGTTGCAGCCAACCCTTATGTCAATGGCCTAGGGCATACAGGTACCGCACCCGCTCGACTAAATTTGGTACAAGCCTTTAATGCGCTTGGCACAGTAGTCGCGCCATTGGTTGGTGGTGGCATTATTTTAGGTGTTGCTGCGCAAGCAGTTGAAGTTCCCTACCTTGGTTTCGCTTTTTGTTTGCTGTTAATTGCCATCCTTATCGCTCGTTTTTCTCTACCAGAAGTAGGCTCAGAGCAGCAGGCACAATCTTTTCAAGAAAAGCTTACCTTACCCGTACTTTGGGAGATGTTGCAGCAGCGCCCGAAATTAATGTTGGGGGTGCTGGGCATATTCTTATATGTCGGTGCGGAAGTCGCTATCGGCAGTTTTATCGTTAGTTTTCTTGGTCAATCAGATATTGCTGGCCTTGAGGAGCACCAAGCGGCTACTTACCTTGCCTACTATTGGGGCGGAGCCATGGTGGGACGCTTTATTGGTGCAGCAGTGATGACGCGAATTTCTCCGGCATTACTGCTGAGCATTAACGCTCTAGTAAGCGCCGCATTGATACTGCTGGCAATATCTAGCTCAGGACAATTGGCGATGTTCGCTATTTTATCGGTAGGTTTGTGCAACTCAATCATGTTTCCAACCATCTTTAGCTTGGCACTTGGTGGTTTGGGTAAGCTAACCAGTCAAGCCTCAGGGCTATTATGTTTAGCCATTGTTGGTGGCGCACTTATCCCGTTATTGCAAGGTGTTATGGCTGATAGTTGGGGAGTTCAATTGTCCTTTGTCTTGCCGTTAATCTGCTACATCTATATTGCCTTTTACGGCGGTTATTGCGCATACACACTAATCACCGATGCTGCAAACAAAACACAACAAGATTGTCATCGCGATGCTGCGCCTATTTCCAATCCTTCAAGCGAACCATAACGGCTCGCGGGCATCTGCAAGATAGATTCAAAAATCATAAATACAAGAACCAAACCACAAAAATACAAAATTAATTAACAACAATAAGGAAAACTTATGTTTAAGGGGAGAAAGCATAGTTGTCACTTAGGCTTGTCTAGCAGCTTACTTGTACTGAGTGCATTGAGCCAACAGGCAGTTGCTGAGCAAACAAGTGATGATGAGCAAGCATTCGAACAAATTACCGTCACCGCCAATCGTACAGCGTCATTGGCCTCGAAAACGCCAGTTGCGTTAAGTGCTGCCACTGGCGAGAATTTGCGTGATGCAGGGGTGACAAATCCAAGCACACTTGCCGATGTTGTGCCTAACTTGTCCATTGATCGTAACAATGGCTTGCAAATTACCATTCGTGGCGTCACCAGTACGGATAACACGGAAAAGGGCGATCCCTCTGCGGCTTTTTTACTGGATGGTGTTTACATCGCACGCCCGCAAGTCCAAGAAGTGTCATTTTTTGATATTGCTCGTGTTGAAGTGCTAAGAGGGCCACAAGGCACCTTATATGGCCGAAATACAACTGCTGGGCTAGTCAACGTCATTGCGAGAAGACCTGAGTTAGATTATACCGAAGGCTCGTTTGAACTAGGTTTAGGCAATTATGGCAGTCAGCAAGCGACAGGGGTATTTAACCTGCCAGTGGGAGATAATTTTGCCATTCGAACGGCGGTTAACATTGAGCGTCGAGACAGCTTTTTAGAAAATCAAAGCGGTACAGCCATTGATGTTGACCCCTACAAGGACAATCAGTCTTTCAGGCTTAGCGCGCTTTATGCGCCGACTGATGATTTCGAAATCTTAGTTCGCGCAGATTATGCTAGCCTTGAAGGTTCGCTGGTCGATCAAGTGCCTGTAAGTAATTTATACCAGCTCCCTGATAATCCGCCAGCAGATGGCGAACTCGGCACTGCACCTATTTACCGCAATGGCGTTAGCAATGATGATATGTTGGCGTTGCAATTTGCCAGACCTTTTGAAGATCGCGCTGACAATGATACATGGGGAGTTCATGCTGAGCTAAGTTGGTCAATAAACAGTGATTATACCTTGTATTACCTAGGCTCGTATCGCGAATTTACCCGTGATGAACAAAACACTAGCTTTATCGGTGTATTCCCGCAATTTAACTTACCCATTAATGTTCGTAGTACCTTTACTGGCGATTATGCACAGAACTCGCAAGAGCTTCGTTTAGCCTACGATGGCGAAAACTTGCAAGCGCAGACTGGCCTGTATTATTTTCGCGAGCATTCGGCGATAGAGTTATTACTATTTGGCTTATTGAACCCAGTACCTGGCAACCCTGGCTATATTTTTGGTTTTCCACAAGACCCAACGGTATCGAAATCAATTGGTGCGTTTGCACAGGGCACTTATAGTTTGAGTGATGATTGGCGCGTGACGGCGGGTATACGTTATACCGAAGACGAAAAGTCGCGACGTGGTGCAACCATCTTCCACAGCAATGTTGATGATCCAATTAATTTTACTGCTGGCGATATTCTTAACGATGCTGAACGCACCTTTGATGAAACAACATGGAAACTTGGCTTAGAGCATGATTTAGACAGCTACTCTTTGTTTTACGCGAGTATCGCTACAGGCTATAAAGCGGGTGGTTTTAACGATGGCTGTTTAGCGGGGCAGGCAAACTGTAATAGTCCGTTGCCAGAAGAGGCGCTATTTTATCAGCCAGAAACACTAACCTCCTATGAAGTTGGTGTAAAAACTCGTTTTCTGGATAACCGACTAACCCTCAATAGCGCATATTTTCACTATGACTACAAAGATTTACAACTGTCTGAAAATACCAATTTGTGTGGTGGCCCTTGTCAGATCACGACTAATGCCGCGGAAGCGAGTATTGATGGTGTTGAGCTAGAAACTCGCTATCAATTAACTTCCAGTAGCCGCATTGATCTTGACCTCACTTGGCTAGACGCTCGTTACGATGACTACAACATAGCACCGGGTGTTAATTTTGAAGGCCAGTCACTAGATCGCTCTCCCGAATGGGTAGTTCGTTTGGGCTACCAATATGATCATGAGTTAAGCAATGGCGGCATGCTAAGTCTGGCTTTGAGTAGTCGTTGGAGTGACGAATACTTTATTCAATCAACGCCGTTGCGTGCCCAGTTTGAACAACCAAGTTTTACCAAGTCAGATATTACTTTGACCTACCACAGTCCAGAAGATGATTGGTATGCGCAGCTTTTTGCTAAGAACTTAGAAAACGAGCTAACCGTTTCTCATGCAGAAATTTCGGTTAATTACCCATTGTTAACAGACGGTACTGTAAATTTTGCTGACCCGCGCTTATTTGGCGTGCGTGTTGGTTATGAGTTTTAACCCTGTGTCGAGCTAACGCAAAAAACGAGTACGCCTATCTCGTGCAAAAAGACTGAACTTGACAGTCATACGCAAGACAAGTGCCTGTGTTTCGCAGGCACTCCATCTCAACACTAAGTCAACACAGCACCTTATAAATAAAAGGAAAACTATGAGCATAATTTCTTCTCATTCTCTGGCGCGCCAATTAAGGACAGCATCATTGCTGGCGGTTACACTCAGTTGCTCGACCGCAGTACTTGCCTATTCTGCGGGTGATAAGCCTGAACAGGAACAGCGGAAACAAGATCTGAGCCTTTATGATCTAAACCTCTATGATCTGAACAAAAACGGCCAGTTGGAACGCTATGAAAATCCAGCTATACCGGTTGCGGAACGAGTGCAAGATTTGATTGCGCGCATGAGTCTAACGCAAAAAATTAATATGTTAATGGGCACCGGTTTTACCATGGACGCCATTGGCGGCTCAAATAAAGTACCGGGCGCAGCAGGCGAGACCTTTCCATTAAAAGAATTCGGTATCCCTTCCATTGTGCTAGCAGATGGACCCGCGGGCTTGCGCATAAGCCCGCATCGTCAGGATGACGAACAAACCTACTATGCAACGGCTTTTCCAACGGCGACTTTACTCGCGTCAAGCTGGAATACCAAGTTGTTAGAGCTGGTGGGGGCAGCCATGGGGCAAGAAGCAAAGGAATATGGTGTAGATGTATTCCTGGCACCTGGCATGAATATTCAATTAAATCCGCTTGGTGGCCGAGCGTTTGAATACTATTCAGAAGATCCAGTGCTAAGCGGCAATATGGCGGCAGCTATGGTCAATGGTGTTGAATCAAACGGTATTGGCAGCACTATAAAGCACTATGTTGCGAATAATATTGAAACTAACCGTATGCATTTAGACACGGTGGTTAGTGGCAGAGCGATGCGTGAAATCTACCTTAAGGGGTTTGAAATCGCGATTGCCAAGTCACAACCTTGGGCAGTAATGAGTTCCTACAACAAGGTAAATGGCACTTATGCTTCACAATCAAATTCATTGCTACTTGACGTACTGCGCGATGAACTTGGCTTTAAAGGCTTGGTAATGAGTGATTGGTTTGCTGGTGATGATTCGGCGCAGCAAGTGGCAGCGGGTAATGACTTGATCATGCCAGGCTCCAAAGCCAATGAACAGCAGATTATCGATGGCCTTGAGCAAGGGAGACTAACTGAACAAGCGATCGACAGAAATTTAGCCAGAGTACTCAATACTGTTTTTCACTCACCAGTGATGCAAAATTATCAATACAGCAATAAGCCAAATCTGCAAGCGCATGCAACTTTGGCTCGCAATGCCGCCGCCGAAGGTATTGTGCTACTGAAAAATAATGGCAATGCATTACCTCTTGCCAAACATGTTAAGTCGGTTGCAACATTTGGTAATACCTCGTTTGATTTTATCGCTGGTGGCTCTGGTAGTGGTGATGTCAATGAAGCTTACACTGTATCCTTGGCGCAAGGGCTTGAACAAGCTGGGTTTTCGATAGATAACCAATTGCAAAGCAGCTACAGCGAATATATAGCCACAGAAAAAGCAAAACAGCCTAAACCCAAATTCCACTTCTTACTGCCACCACCAATTGGTGAAATGGGCGTGTCAACTGAGTTAATTGCGGAAAAAGCCAAACAAGCTGATATTGCTTTAATCACTATCGGTCGCAATGCGGGTGAATTTGCCGACCGGCAAATAGCGAACGACTTTACGCTCTCGGATAAAGAACAGCAATTGATTGAGCAGGTGTCCAACGCTTTTCATAAAGAAGGCAAAAAAGTTGTCGTGTTGCTTAATGTTGGCGGCATAATCGAAATTGCGTCATGGCGAGATAAAGTGGATGCCATTGCACTGGTTTGGCAAGGAGGACAGGAAGCGGGCAATGCCGCTGTTGATGTGTTGACGGGCAAGGTGAATCCGTCTGGCAAACTGACGGCAACTATACCGCTGCGCTACCAAGATTTACCTAACGTAGACGGCTTCCCTGGTGAAGTGCTTGAAGATAAGGAAATTGTTAATCCATACATCAATATGCCTTCGGGCAAACCTTCTCGTACCCATTATCATCAAGATATTTACGTTGGCTATCGTTATTTTGATACTTTTGCTAAAGACGTTGCATACCCATTTGGTTATGGCTTGTCTTACACCGCGTTTGCTTACAAATCACCAAACTTTAGTTTCCATAAACTCGGGTTAGATGTTGAAATTGACGTGACTAATACTGGGCTGGTTACTGGTAAAGAAGCCATACAGTTATACGTCGGCGCACCACAGGGAAAATTGGCTAAGCCGGCTCAAGAGCTAAAAGCATTTAATAAAACACGACAACTACAACCTGGAGAAAGCGAGCGACTAAGTCTAAAAGTTGATTTACGCGATTTAGCATCTTTTGATGAGCAAAGCTCACGTTGGATTGTAGAACCTGGCAAATACCAAGTGTTTATTGGCGCATCATCTCGTGATATTCGCCAGCAGTTCAGCTTTACGGTGGATAAGGAATATATTGTTAGCGATAAGCTGACACGCCTAACAGCGAGTGAAACGCTTAATATAATGAGATAGAAAGAGAAAGTTTATAAGTGTGCTGCCCCTAATTTTTAGGGGCAGCGATAAGACGCAGTAAAACTCAATTAGTTTTTGTAAACATCTTCCAATGGTCGGTATTGAATACCGTGGAATAAACAGAATAGGACAGGTACAACAATTAGCGTAAGGATTGTTGCTACACCTAAACCGAACATTACCACAGCTGCCATCGATTCGAAGAAGGCGTCAACCAAGAGTGGCATCATACCTAAAATCGTTGTAATCGCCGCCATAGACACAGGGCGCACACGACTAACTGCTGAGTCAAACACTGCTAGGTAAGGCTCTTTGCCGGCGGCAAGTTCGCTGTTGATTTGATCAAGCAAGACAATCCCGTTTTTCAGCAGCATCCCTGATAAACTCAACATACCCAGCAGCGCCATAAAGCCAAACGGTTTATCCAGTACTAACAGGCCTGTGACGATACCAACTAACGCTAGCGGTACACAAGCCCAAATCACCAGTGGTTTTTTCACTGCATTAAACAGGAATACTGTGATCAAGAACATTAACAAATAGCCAACAGGTAGCGAGGCAAATATCGCTTCAGAAGCGTCTTGCGAGTCTTCGTATTCACCGCCCCAGTTAATGCTATAACCTTGCGGCAACTCAACAGCTTCCACTTGCGCTAAGATTCGATTGCGCAGCGAATCAGCGGTTTCATTGGTTTTAAAGTCTGGATCCATCATTACTGTGATCATGCGTTTTCTGTCTTTACGCATAATGATCGGGTCTTCCCAGCGCAGTTCTGTGCTAGTAATCACTTGATTAATTGGCACTAACTGGTTGTAAATTGGCGACCAAATTTGAATGGTTGATGCCGACGATGGACGTTCATCTTCCGGTGTACGTGTCACAATTGGCAGTAATGATGTGCCTTCTTTATACAAGCCAACCGTTAACCCAGAAAGGTTCATTTGCAAGGTGTTATCAACGTCTTCCTTGGTGATACCTAAGCGACGTGCTTGGGTTTCGTTAAACTGAGGTTCAAACACCTTAGTGCGCTCGCGCCAGTTGTGACGAACGTTTACCGTACCACCGGCTTCTCGGAAAATACCAATCACTTCCGTTGCTAGTGTGCGCAAGGTGTCTGGATCTGGACCGGTAATTTCTACTTCAACTTTTGCTGCAGGCGATGGGCCAATTTCTAAGCGCTTGA
The DNA here is from genome assembly GCF_053485855.1 of Thalassotalea montiporae. Lineage (NCBI taxonomy): Bacteria > Pseudomonadati > Pseudomonadota > Gammaproteobacteria > Alteromonadales > Colwelliaceae > Thalassotalea > Thalassotalea montiporae. The sequence continues at coordinate 378,746 of NZ_JBQRUO010000003.1, read as the reverse complement.
ATTTATTTAGCAGCTCAGGATAGTTTTGGTCGATATAAGCCTGTGCATTCTTCATTGTCGCTAGAACGTTGTCGAATGAGTCAACACGTACCATCAGCTGAGCATAAGCTGCGTAACTGCGCTCTGTTTCGTAGGTCAACATAAAGCGCTGCGCACCTTGGCCTGTAGTTGAAGTCACGTGTTCAACCGCATCATAACTCATGACTTGCTGCTCAATTTCTTGTGCAATTTCGTAAGTATGGCGAATATCAGTGCCTTCTGGCATCCATAAATCTACCAAGAATATAGGCGTAGTTGATGGTGGGAAGAAAGCTTGTTTAACTGAGCCAAAAGCGACAATGGATAGGGCAAACAAGGCAACAACCGTAATGATGGTTAACGCTTTAAAACGCATACAAATGTTTAAAAACGCTTTGTAGAAAACAAAGATCGCACCTTTGTACGGGTCATCTTGCTCGCCGCCCTTGTCGCCATCTTTGTTGTTATTAAGTAGTGAAGTTGGCGTTTCTTTAAATAATAAACTGGCAAAAAATGGTGTTAAGGTCACCGCTGTTATCCAGCTAATAAAGAGTGAAATTAGTAGTACCCAGAACAAGCTACCTGCGAACTCACCCGTGGCGTCAGGGCTTAGGCCAATTGGCGCAAAGGCGGTAATGGCAATTACTGTCGCACCTAATAATGGCCAAATGGTTTGTTTAACAATGGCATTGGCTGCTTGCAGTTTGGTTTGCCCTCGGGCTTGGCCAATCAGTATCCCTTCGACAATAACAATGGCGTTGTCCACCAGCATACCTAGGGCGATAATTAACGCACCTAGTGAAATACGTTGCAGGTTAATGTCGTATAGGTTCATTACCAAGAAGGTACCTAGTACGGTCAGTAATAAGATCCAACCAATTAATAGGCCAGACTTAATGCCCATAAAGACAAGTAATACAACGACAACGATTACGACCGCTTCAATTAGATTAAGCATAAAGGCGGCAACTGAGTTATCTACCTCTTTAGGTTGGTTGTAGATTTCACCGACAACCATACCAGCAGGGCGATACTGCTCCAGCTCTGCCATGCGTTGCTCGATGCGCGTGCCAACATCAACTACGTTAACACCCGTGACAAAAGACACACCGATGTTAATGGCTTGATTACCGTTATAGTTGATTAAGTTGCGCGGTACTTCTTGGAAGCCTTTGCTAATGGTAGCCACGTCTTTTAAGTAGATCAGGCGATCGCTGCTCGGGCTAGAGATAATTAAGTCTTCAAGTTGCTTAACTGACTTAAACTCACCCGTAGGGTGCACATAGATATAATCTGGGCCGCTGCGCATTGCGCCAGCGCTTTGCACAACATTTTGTGCCCGTAGCACATTGTATATTGAACCCGGTGGCACACCTAAGTTCGCTAGTTTATTGGCTGAAAGTTCAATAAATACCGTTTCTTGCTGCTCGCCAGCCACAGAAACTTTTGAAACCCCGTCGATAAGCTCGATATCACGTTTGAGAAAATCAACATAATCTTTCAAGTCTTGGTAACTAAAGCCGTCACCGGTAACGGCCCACATAATGCCGTAAACATCACCAAAGTCGTCGATAACTTGCGGCTCATTCACACCTGGCGGTAATTGGGCTTTAATGTCGTTAACTTTACGGCGCAGCTCATCCCAGATTTGCGGCAGCTCATCAGGACCGTAGGTATTTTTCATACTAACGGTAATTTGTGATAAACCACGGCTGTTAATTGACGTGATTTTGTCAATGTAAGCCAGCGTCATTAGCTGCTTTTCAATGACATACGAGACTTCTTCTTCCACTTGCAGCGGAGAAGCACCTGGGTATGAGGTGTTGATCAAGGCATCTTTGATCGTAAAATCAGGGTCTTCCAGTTGACCTAAGCCGAAGTAGGCATGGGTGCCGCCAACGAGCAAGATCAGCGTAAACATCCAGCTGATCACTTTGTTCTTAATAAAATATTCAGCGATACTCATCGACTAAGCCTCCTTCTCGGCAACAATAACTTCAGTTCCGCGGCGCAAATAATGCAGCCCTTTGGTGATCACTTTATCACCTGGCTTAATATCGCCAATGACTTCAACATGAGACTTATCAACAAGTCGACCAAGGGTAACTTCTACTGGCTCAACTTGTGTGCCGTTAAGACGCCAAATAATTGAAGTAAAGCTTGATGATGAATAGCTGTCAGGCAATACCACGGCATGAAGCGGCACCACTGAGTAATAAGCTGAATCGCGCTCAATTTGAGCTAAATCTAGAGAAATACTGCCAGGCATGCCTTGAATCACTGGTTTTGCCTGTGTTGATGGCATTTCCAACACTAAGGTGAAGCTGCGGTTTTCTTCATTTTGCTCAGTTGTGTGCTCTTTGTATTCCGCTTTGAATATTTGGTTAGGGTAAGCATCCAATTTGACGTCAACAGTATGTTGTTGACCGTCGACTTTTTGCTGGTCGGCACTGGCAACTAAAATATCAGGCATGTCGATGCGAACTTCCACCATGTCCAGCTTGTGCATGGTAATAATCGGGCGACCTATAGTAGTCGCTTGGAAGCGCTCAATGGCAACATCAGAAATAATGCCGTCAAACGGTGCACGTAAATACACATAATCTAGTTGGCTTTGTGCGTAGTTGTAGCGAGCAAGGGCAATTTCATAACGCGCTAAAAGCTCGTCGTAAGTGCTTTCTGGCATATTGCCGCGATCGACCATTTGTTTGGCTCGTGCCGCTTGTACTTTTGAAAGCTCAACTTTTGCTTTCGCCTCACTTACCGCAAGTACCAATAAGGTGTCGTCAAGCTTGGCAAGTAATTCACCTTTTTTAACTTCCATCCCTTCGGTGGCAATCAGCTCGTTTACTTCGCCATTAAGCTGGAAGCTCAGTTTGGTTAATTCACTGGCGTGAACTACGGCTGGGAAGGTTTGTAGTTTTTCATTGCTGATTTCAGGAATGGTTTCAACACTTACTCTAATCGGTTGCACTTGCGGTGCAGGTGCGGGAGTGCAGCCAGCAATCGTGACAAGGGCGAGCAATACTAGTGCTATTTGATTGTAGAATTTCATATTATAACCCTCGCTCCTTAATCCACTCAGTTACCGTTTGACCAGCAGTAAGCTCGTTAACTCCAGCAGTAACAATGCGGTCACCATCAAGCAAACCACTTATTAGCTTGCCGTCTTGTGAAAGTTCAATGCTGACACGCTCCAGTTGATTATCGGCGCTAACGCGCCAAACATAGTGTTGGCCGTTTTCGTTCATAACTGCACTGTTAGGAATGCGTTGCGTTAAGCTGTCTTCGCTAAGCACAAGTTCAACGTTGGCAGTAGCTGCCATACTTGGGTAAAGGTTCAAGTCATCAGGGCTAGGCATCGTCATGGTAACGGTGAAGGTGCCTGATTCTGGATCTGCTATCGTTTCAATCTCTTTAATTGACACTGTGTATTGCTGATCTGGTTTCACCGCAAAACTTACAGTTGGTTGGTTCACTTGCAAATGCGAGCGACGCAAGGCACCAATTAAGCGTTCAGGTATTTCCATTACGACATCAACGGCATTTTCCGATTGAATTGACATCACCGGTTGCAGTGCTTGCACGTATTCATGTGCTTTGAAGTAAGTGGCGGCAACACGGCCATCGTATGGCGCTGAGATATGGGTGTATGAAAGGTCAGTTTTGGCTTGCTCAAGTTCATTTTCGGCAACTTTGAGCGCAGTTTCAGTTTGGTCAAACTGATCTTGTGAAATCAACTGCTCATCAATTAATGCCTCTGAGCGCTCGTGCTGCACTTTGGCTAGTTGATAATCTGCTTGGTGTCCTTCTACTGCGATTCGGTAATCGGTTGGCACTAAGTCAATCAGCGGTTGCCCTTGCTTAACCAAAGCGCCGGCGCGAACATGAAATTTGGCAATTTTGCCTGGTACTCGAAACGATAAACTCGCTTGTTTACTGGCTTCAACTTTCGCGGGAAAAGCCTGTACCTTAGTGGTCACCAACTCTATGTTCATCATTTGTACCGCTCTTATGGTCGCGGAATAATCAACGCTAGGTGGCTCGGAGCAACTGGCGGCAAGTAGTGCCATCAGCATTACCCCCAGTGCGTTTTTCTTGTTATTAATCATACATTCTCCAGTGATGTCATGCTGGCTAGACTTAACTATGGCACAAAATTACTAATTATCTGCCTTTCAAATTTGTCAGCAGTTAAGCCAAATAAAGCAAAACTAAGCTTACTAGCGCGTTATCACAACAAGATGACAAGTGTCGTGATTTGCTAATTACTTGCTAGGTCTAACAGGTGTCCAATGTCGGTGATAATTGTCTGTTTTTTTGGCGGTTAATGCTGTTAACGATTGTTATCAAAGTGTTAGGCAATTGCTGTAAAGCGAATTATCAATTATTCATTAAAAGAATGTTGATAATGATTGATTTTAATTTCGAACGAAAAGGAATATTGAAATAAAATTTTGTTTGCAGGTTGTAAGCTGATTTATGTTTCATAAACAGGCATTAGATTGTTGAATCAACAAGCGTGCTTGATTATACTTTTCGTTAATTTTTGTAAATCGTTAGCGACTATACAGCGAATGTTCAATGACTAGGCCTGGGCGAGCAACTAAAGCTTTGCGAAATAGCCTTCGTATATTGGCTAAAGATTAATATCAACAAGCTCACCGAAACTTCTATAGTTAATGTGATGCAAACCAAGAGTGTGCACTATGACGAATAAAACCGTACTTCACGCCAAGCATATTGAAGCGGGCGCAAAAATGGTCGATTTCCACGGCTGGGACATGCCAATTAACTACGGCTCGCAAATTGAAGAGCATCACGCAGTGCGCCAAGACGCCGGTATGTTCGATGTATCACACATGACCATTGTTGATATTAAGGGGGACGATGCTCAGGCTTTTCTGCGCCGTTTAGTGATTAACGATGTCGTGAAACTTGATGTGGCAGGCAAAGCGCTTTACACCGGCATGTGTAACCATGAAGGTGGCGTGATTGATGACCTGATTATTTACTACTTCTCAACCACTGATTACCGCTTAGTGGTTAACTCTGCGACGCGTGAAAAAGATTTAGCTTGGCTTGCTGAGCAAGCAAAAGATTTCAGCGTCACCATTACCGAGCGCCCAGAATTCGCCATGATTGCCGTACAAGGCCCAACAGCGAAAGAAAAAGTAGCAACCTTACTTGCTAACATGGTAAGTGAAGAACAAAAAGCTGCTGTTGAAGGCATGAAGCCATTTTTCTCAGCACAAGCGGGTGATTTATTTATCGCAACGACTGGCTACACAGGTGAAGCAGGTTATGAAATCGCGTTGCCAAATGAGCAAGCAGCCGATTTATGGCAGCAACTACTTGATGCTGGTGTAAAACCTTGTGGTTTAGGTGCGCGTGACACGCTTCGCTTAGAAGCGGGTATGAACCTTTACGGTTTAGATATGGACGAATCAATCTCGCCACTAGCGGCAAACATGGCGTGGACGATTAGCTGGGACGACGAAGCGCGTGACTTTGTCGGCAAAGAAGTGATTGCTGCGCAGCGTGCTGCTGGCGACCAACCTAAGCTAGTGGGTTTAGTGCTAGAAGAAAAAGGCGTATTGCGCTCAGGTTTGAAAGTGATCACTGAGCACGGCGAAGGTGTAATTACATCTGGCACTTTCTCGCCAACCTTAGGTCACTCAATTGCCATGGCGCGTGTACCGCGTGCCGTTAAATTAGAAGACACCGTGCAAGTTGAAATGCGCAAGAAGTTGGTGGATGTGAAAGTGATTAAGCCATCGTTCGCCCGCAATGGCAAAAAGGCGTTTTAAGTCAAATTTGCCAGCAAAAGATTAGTTGATCTGTGAACTAATTCCTCTATATTTTTAGTGGGATTATTCACTTCACAAATTACGTTAAATATTAGGAACAAGAAAAATGAGCAACATTCCTTCTGAGTTAAAGTACGCAACATCACACGAGTGGGTGCGTAACGAAGGCAACGGTATTGTGACTATCGGTATTACCGAGCACGCACAAGAATTACTAGGCGATATGGTATTCGTTGAGTTACCAGAAGTAGGCGACAGCGTAAGCACTGGTGACGATGTTGCAGTAGCTGAGTCGGTAAAAGCAGCGTCAGACATTTACGCGCCAGTCACTGGTGAAGTGGTTGAAGTTAACGAAGACCTGGAAGACTCACCTGAGCTAGTAAACTCAGACGCTTACGGCGACGGCTGGATGTTCAAAGTAAAAATTGAAGATGAAAGCGAGTTAGAAAGCCTACTAGACGCAGAAGGCTACGAAAACTCAATTGACGAAGACTAATCGTTAAACCATATATACAAGCCCTGAACCCTGTTCGGGGCTTTCTTTTTTAAATACGTACGCAAATTTTAGTGAAGCTGTTTATGACTACTCAATCCCAAGCACAAGTAACGCTAAGTGATTTAGAACAAACTCAAGATTTTATTCGTCGCCACATTGGCCCAGATGAAGCGCAAACCAAGGCCATGCTTGCCGATATTGGCGCTGAGTCGGTAGACGCGCTAATTGACGAAATTGTCCCCAACGATATTCGCCTAGCAGACTTGCCAGCGATTGAAGAAAGCAAAACAGAAGTGAAAGCGCTAGCCGACTTAAAAGCCGTGGCTAGCAAGAACAAAGTGAACACTTCGTACATTGGTTTAGGCTACTACCCAACGCTTACACCGAATGTGATTTTGCGTAACGTATTGGAAAACCCAGGTTGGTACACAGCATATACGCCATACCAACCAGAAATCGCGCAAGGCCGTTTAGAATCATTACTGAACTACCAACAAATGTGTTTAGACCTAACAGGTTTAGACTTAGCATCTGCTTCATTGCTTGACGAGGGTACCGCAGCGGCTGAAGCCATGGCATTGGCAAAACGCGTTTCCAAAAACAAAAAATCAAACGCATTCTTTGTTGCAGAAGAAGTTTACCCGCAAACTATTTCCGTAGTGAAAAACCGTGCCGAATTCTTTGGTTTTGACATTATCGTAGCACCTGCGGCTACCGTAGGTGAGCACGATGTCTTCGGTGCATTATTGCAATACCCAACAGCAACGGGTGAAATTGTTGATATCCGCCCATTAATTGAAGCAGTACAAGCGAAAAAAGGTATTGTAGCGGTAGCGGCAGATATTATGAGCTTAGTGCTACTTAAAGCCCCAGGCGAGTTAGGTGCAGACGTGGTAATTGGTTCAAGCCAACGTTTCGGCGTGCCTATGGGCTACGGTGGCCCACACGCAGCCTTCTTTACAACATCAGATAAGTACAAGCGCTCGATGCCGGGTCGTATTATTGGTGTTTCAAAAGATACCCGTGGTAACCAAGCACTGCGTATGGCAATGCAAACCCGTGAGCAACATATTCGCCGCGAAAAAGCGAACTCAAACATTTGTACTGCACAAGTATTGCTTGCCAACATGGCAGCGTTTTACGCGGTTTACCACGGCCCGCAAGGCCTAAAAACCATCGCGAATCGCATTCATCGCTTCACCGACATTTTATGTTTAGGTACAGCCACTAAAGGCTTACAAGCAATTCACGCTAACTACTTTGATACCTTAACCTTTAATGTCGAAAACAAAAACGAGATTGTTGCCCGTGCTTTAGCAGCCGATCTTAACTTACGTACCGACGTAAACGGCCAAATTTCAGTATCACTCGATGAAACAACAACACGTGAAGACGTTACGGTGTTATTTGATGTGCTACTTGGCGAAGGTCATGGTTTAGATGTGGCAGCGCTAGACACGAAAATTGTTGATTGTGGTCACTCGTCAATTCCAGCGGAATTAGTGCGTGAATCTGAAATTCTTACGCACCCAGTATTTAATTCGTACCATAGCGAAACTGAAATGCTTCGCTATATCAAAAAATTAGAAAACAAAGACTTAGCGCTTAACCATTCCATGATTTCGCTAGGCTCTTGTACCATGAAGCTTAATGCGACAGCACAAATGATCCCTGTGTCATGGCCAGAGTTTGCCAATATGCACCCATTTGCGCCAGTTAACCAAGCGCAAGGCTACGCAGAAATGATTGGCGAGTTGGATAAATGGTTAGTTGAGTTGACTGGCTACGATGCGGTTTCAATGCAGCCAAACTCAGGTGCCCAAGGCGAATACGCTGGTTTAATCGCAATTCACAAATATCACCAAAGTCGCGGTGAAGGTCACCGTAACATCTGTTTAATTCCATCTTCGGCACACGGCACTAACCCTGCGTCGGCGCAAATGGTTGGCATGAAAGTAGTGGTGGTTGATTGTGATAAAAACGGTAACGTGGACATGGCCGATCTGAAAGCGAAAGCGGAAGAAATGGCCGAAAACTTATCGTGTATTATGATCACTTACCCGTCAACACACGGTGTTTACGAAGAAACCGTGCGCGAAATTTGTGAAGTAGTGCACGCCAACGGTGGTCAAGTTTACCTTGATGGCGCCAACATGAACGCACAAGTGGGTATTACCTCGCCGGGCTTTATCGGCGCTGATGTATCACACTTAAACCTACATAAAACCTTTGCTATTCCGCATGGCGGTGGTGGCCCAGGTATGGGACCAATCGGTGTAAAATCGCACTTAGCGCCTTTCTTACCAGATCACCCATTAGTGAACGTAAAAGAAAGCACACAAGGTAACGATGCTGTATCTGCCGCGCCATTTGGCTCAGCGGGCATTTTATGTATTTCTTATCTTTACATCGCCATGTTAGGTAAAAAAGGTGTGACCGATTCAACGAAATACGCTATCACCAACGCCAACTACTTAGCGAAGAAGCTAAGCGAGCACTTCCCAATTTTGTACACAGGTGCAAATGGCCGTGTTGCTCACGAATGTATTGTTGATATGCGCCCATTAAAAGAAGCGTCAGGCATTACCGAAATGGATGTGGCAAAGCGTTTAATGGACTACGGCTTCCACGCACCAACGATGTCATTCCCTGTGGCTGGCACATTAATGATTGAACCAACCGAATCAGAAAGCAAAGTCGAAATCGACCGCTTTATTGAAGCTATGGTATGCATTCGCGATGAAATCCGCAAAGTAGAGCAGGGCGAGTGGACAGTAGAAGACAACCCGCTGCATAACGCACCACACACGCTAGCGGATATCACCGATGCTGGTTGGGATAGAGCCTACACAGTTGCAGAAGCTGTATTCCCAGTGCCAGCTGCTGCCGCAAACAAATTCTGGCCAACAGTGAATCGAATTGATGATGTTTATGGCGACCGTAACTTGGTGTGTTCTTGCCCGAGTATTGAGAGTTATAAAGACTAATTGCAAGTTTGATCACTAGTAAAAAAGTTTACGACTAGCTAGTCGAAATATGAAAAGGCGAATCATCTCTGATTCGCCTTTTTTATACCTTTATATTTTTTGTACCTTTATGTTAAGCAAAAGTTAGCTGTCTTTCATACAAATCAAACATAGCTTTTGCTCATATCGATTCAAGTTCTTGCGTTTGTTATCCCACTGAAAGTCAATAACTATTCCCTAGATCGTTATTGTGTCGCTTTTTGCTAGGTCATTGGCGTATTTTGCTAGTGATTGAATGTTTTCACTGCAATACCATCAACAAATGTTAACCACACTGCTAGAAAACACGCAGAACATGTTATCGGAGCCCCAAAATAAGGTGACGAAGAGTGCATAGCGTTGCTCTGGTGAAGCATGGGTTTGTTAGAGCGAGCCAACTAGTTTAATACGAAGAAGTCAATTTTTATTCTTTGTGCTCATCTTATTTATCCGAATGGATTACGTAAACCCTATGTGCCAAACATTTAGTATGCACTCAATATGCAGTGCCAATACCACCTCAATAAGCTAATAGGAGAGCAACATGACTATGACTGCGCAACAAGCTTTCGACAGTCTAGAACCCATCTCATGGGCAGAGATGCCTGTAGTTGAAAAACTTAAGTTAATTGAACAAATTCAAGCAAATTTATCCAAGCACGCGAAACAGTTGGGTGAAGTTGACGCTAATATGAAAAATGAGCTGATTGGAGAGAGCAAGATATCCATCGCTGAAGGCATGGCGACAACGGTTATGCCAATGGCGGGCACACTAAAAGGTATTGAAAATCTTTATGAATCTCTTGTGCTTGGAAATATGCCCGAAGCTAAAAGCATTAATAAAATAAATGCTGACACCTATTCGGTAGAAGTATTCCCAATTTATAAAAAAGACAAATTGGTTGCCCAGAAACAACGTGGTTATTTGCATATTACGGGCGAGCCTAGGCAAACTAACCCGATGGACAAGTCAGCTGGCGTGGTCGCAATATATGGTGCAGGTAATTACAGCTCGTCTATTGAAATGGTAATGGCGTTATTTTTGGAAAACAAAGTAATACTCCATAAGCCACACGCTCTTAATGAGGCAACCGATGAAATATGGGAAAAAATTTTTGAACCATTGATCAAACTAAAGGCGGTAGCCTTTTGCCGCGCAGATCAAGGACGAGAAATGTCTGAATTAGAAGGCATTCATTCCATCTATTTCACTGGTTCTACTGGTGTAGCACATGCCATTCAAAGCCAAACCAAGGTACCTGTTGTATCTGAGTGTGGCGGGAACAATCCTTGTATTATCGTGCCTGGTAATTGGTCAGATAAGGACATCGAGCGACAGGCAATTCAATTGGCATCAGTTGGAAAGCTAAACGGCGGGGCAGTGTGTGGGCGTCCGCAGACAATCATTACGTCCAAAAACTGGCCGCAGCGTGAGCAATTCCTAGAAGCCTTGCGCCAAGCTATATCTGAGCAAACTTTTAGCAGTAGCACACACTATCCAAATGTTGACAAAACAAGGGAACAGTTTCTTAAAAATCAACCTACTGTTGAAATACTCAAACCCGAAAATGGAAAGCATAGAGCCAGTGATTTTGTTTTCATTCCAAACATTGGTGAAGACGATTTTGCGGTCTCCAACGAAGCCTTTTGTCAGGTTTATAGCGAAATTCCACTAGATGTAAGCACAGATACTAGAGCGTTCTTGAACAGAGCAACTGATTTTTGCAATAACAAACTATTAGGGTCATTAGGTTGTATGATTTTGATTGACAGTAGCACAATGAAAACTCATGAATCTGACTTAAACCAAGCAATTTTAGAACTAAACTATGGCGGGATTGCAGTGAATGATGTGCCCCCCAATATTTGGTTGAATCCCTACCTTACATGGAGCGGATGTGGCGAAAGTATAGAAAGCTTTGTATCGGGAGTGGGTAACTTTGGCAATGTGTTTAATTTTGAAAATGTCAGAAAATCAGTCATTTTAAATGATTTCACTGCTACTAGTTTTGAATTCACTAACAGACGAGCAACGGAAAGGCTGTTAGAAAACGCATCTTATTTTTCCATAGATCAAAGCTGGGGGCGCTTTGCCAAGATGGCGAGTCAAATGATGGTCGACGGTTTTAAGAAAAAAGACTTTTAGTTACGTTTTTGATAGACGAATATTGTGGGTTGCAAATCAATAGCACCCGCTTTCAACGCCTATTCTATTAAATTACTTATTGGCTTAAAAATTATGAGTTTTAATCACATATTACATATTTGGCTAAAAGGGGAATTACTGCAAGGGAAAGTGATGATCCTTATTGGAGTACTTTTATTGCTTGCCGCTATTGCTATGTATCTTAGCCAAAACGAGCTACTTCGTGGGGGGATGTTACCGCTTGGTTTTTTAGTAATTGTGCTTATTGGCTATGGTGGGTTTATTTTGCAAAGTCGAGTGGTACACGTGACTCAAAGCGAAGCGTTGTATCAATCCTCACCCCCTGAAGCAATTGTTACAGAACTCAATAAACACAATTCTGACAATAAGATTGGTAATACGCTGCTAAAAGTTTATCCCGTCTTGGTAATCGTTAGTATGGTTGCGTTAATGCTGATGCAAAGCGGATTTTATCAAGGAATGGCACTGGGATTCGCACTTGTATTTATAAGTGCATTTATAATCGATTACGGTTTTGTTTCGCGCTCTAATATTGTCATTAACTCTATTTCTAAGTTATAGAAACAGTATGTACCAATGTCAGTGACGGCTTATTCAACAAGAGTCACCAAACTAAAATTAATAACCAATGGCTGATGGAGTAATGAATCAAAAATACATGTTGGATATAGGGTGGTTATTACTTCTGAATGATTTAAAAATTGACCCACAAGACGCTCTCAAAAAGGCACAACTTTCCGTTTGTATGTTGGACGAGCCGCAGTTGGAGTTAACAGCAGCGGAGTATTATCGATTATGGGAATCTCTTGTCACTATGACCAAAGATTCTTCTTTTCCACTTAAAGTTGTTAAGACAATATCCCCCGAAATGTTCAATCCGCCCATCTTTGCTGCGTTATGTAGTCCCAATTTTGATGGCGCCATTAAACGCTTAAAGCAATACAAGCCTTTAATAGGGCCTATTAAACTAAATATTACTAAAGAAATTTCATGTGACGATGCGTCTGAAAAAAATACGGTCATCACGCTTTCTGGAGTGCCAAATGAGCAGCCTTTACCTATCTGGTTATCATTGTTTGAGCTGCTGTTTTTAGTACATTTATTGCGCATGGGAACCCGCGAGCAAGTAATCCCCGTTAAAGTTGAATTAGCACATGATGTAAGGAGTTTGCCTAGTCTTGAAGACTATAGTGAGTTTTTAGGTATAGAAATGGAAAGTGGTAATGCTAATCGACTTGTTTTGGCACATACGAGCATGCAATTGCCATTCAAAACTGTGAACAAGGGGATCTTGCAAGCATTTGAGCCTGGATTAGCCCTACGTTTAAATGATCTGGGAAAGTCTGCATCATTTAAACAGCGTGTTCGTGCATATCTATTTGAAACAATTGCCAGTGGTGGGGTATCCATGCAAAACGCGGCTTCGCACCTCGCTGTCAGTCCTCGAACTATGCAGCGCAGGTTAAAGAGCGAAAAAACTAGTTTTCAAAAAGAACTTGCTGAAGTTCGAAAAGAGCTAGCGATGCATTATTTAAAAAAAACCGAATACAACAGTTTAGAAATAGCATTTCTACTTGGTTACGATGACCCTAACTCTTTTTTCAGAGCATTTAACAAATGGACTGGCAAGACACCAGAAAGAGTGCGTAAAGGTCACTAGAAACAATTTTGTGCACAAATAGGATCAGATCTCATTAATTTCATTGAATAATTTTCCAAGTGCTAAATTAAAGTAGCGATATCATTAATTAGTCGGTTAGTTATTATCAATGTAGCGGAAATTAAATCAATAGAACTACTATCTAACATCCAAAATAGGCAAACATAAGCTTGCCTATTTTTATGTTTTCTATAACCCCTTGTGGGCATACGCGTATATGGTATGAACTATTTAATTGTGAGTACATTAAATTTTAAAGTGCGAAAGTTCGGTTTTTTGTGCTTCTGATAACTGCGAAAGTTCTGTTGAGGCTTGCAGGGTTTGGTTTACCGCTGAAACATTTTGCTGCACTAAATCAAACGCTTGTGTGGTTGTGCGTGAAATATCTTGAGTGACACTTTGCTGTTCTTGTGAGGCAGTTGCTACTAAGGTGTTTACCTCTGAAATAGACTCAACCGCAGTTGAGATATCTTCAAACGCTACTTTGATTTGGTCTGCTAGTACTACCGATTTTGCGATCAGCTCAACATTTTGTTCCATATTTTGGCTGGCTTTTTGTGATTGAGATTGCAGCTTTTCAATCAGGTTTTGAATGCTCACTGTTGATTCTTGTGTTTTTGAAGCTAGGTTTCGCACTTCATCGGCAACTACCGCGAAGCCTCGCCCGTGTTCGCCTGCACGAGCAGCTTCAATGGCAGCGTTAAGCGCCAGTAAGTTCGTTTGCTCGGAAATACTGTTAATAACATCGGTAACGCTGCCAATTTCTACTGCAAAGTCTTGCAGCTCTTGGGTTAATTGTGCCGATTCTGCAACAGATGCATCAATATCGCTTGATAAGATAATATTTTCTTCCAGTGTTGCTTTACCCGTTGCAACGTTAGCTTGTGCGTCGTTTGCTCGCTCTTCGGCAATTATGGCTTTGTCACTCACTTCATTAGAGGTACAAGAAAGCTCGTGAATCGCTGTTGAGATTTGCTCTACCTGTGCCATTTCTTGCTGGGCATTGTTCAGCGTATGGCCCATCACTGCATTTAGTTCTTGTGATGCCGAGGCCACGTTTTCAGAGATAGCGTGTGAATTTCTAATTAAGTCAGAAAGCTGATTTGATAGATTGACAAGCGACAAGTAAATACCCGTTTCCTTGCCTGTTTGTTCTAGTGTTTGGGTAAAGTCACCTGAGGCCATCTCTGCCATTAGCGACTCGATCTCAGCGGGTGCGCCGCCCACAGGAGTAAGCACAAGCTTTTGCAGTAATACTTGTAGCACAATAACGGCAATAGCTAAGCATACTAAGCCAATGATTAAATCAACGATAAGTTGCGAGTCTGCCTTTTCTGAAATAGCACTGTCTTTCACGAAAGAGACAAATGACCAGTTGTTAACTTCTAGTTCAGTCCAAAATGCAGTGAAATCAATATTGCCGCCGGCGACATTTGCTGTGTAAGAAAGTATTGGGTTTTGATTGTTAAATTGCTGATAAAGCGGGCGCTCGGTAAAAATGTTTTTGCCCAGAAATTCGGGGTAGGGGGCAACTAAAATTGTTCCTTGCTGAGTGTACATAAACATGTTTTTGGCATTGGCAAGTGAGCCCAATACCGCATCGAGTTTAATGTTAGAAAGAATCGCAAAAGAGCGATTAATTCTATGTGCCATACCAAGTACTTGCTCCCCTGATACCGCAGAGTTAAAAGGCGCTGAAATATAGAAATCTTGCCCTTGTTCAAAAATAGCTCGGTAATATTCGCGGTTAAGTTGCTTTACGTTGAAGCTTTGCAATTCGCCTTTTGTGTCGTAAATGTCACCATTCTCTCTAAACAGATAAATACCATCGCTAATGTCGCGTTGAATATTTTCAATTGTGGCTAATTGCGAAGTAAGATGGGCAGATAGCGTATTGGATAAAACGTCACTTTCGGTTAACGTTATTGCAGAAATGGTGTCTTTATAGGCACTAAACCTTTCAATTAATACTGATTCGGTCGTGGCATTTTGTTCTTTTAAGATTGCTTTATTAAGCGAAACACTCTCATTTTTGAACGTGTTGTAACTCAGGGTTACCAATAGCGCGATAATCGCGACGATGATGACACCTAATGAGCCGATTAAGTGTAATTTAAATTTCTGCATAACTACCCCGAATTAAGGTTTTGTCTGTTGTAAATAAGCTTGTATTAAGTAGTAATGCTTCTTTCGCGAGCGACATTGAATAAATTCAATTTATCTCTTCGCTGTATCGAATATTCAAACCTATTGCGATATGAATATGGCTAGCTATTCAAGCCAATAAGAACCGTTACTAAGTAAACTAAATATAGTATTTGAGGAGAAGTGAGCAGGAATGTGACGAGATAACACTGGTAATTAATCTAAGTTGGCTTGATTGCTGCCAATTAGATACGTCGGTTATTCACCAATAAAACAGATATTCCAAACTGTTATGCCTTATTCCCCAAAAAAAGCGGCGCAATTATAACCAAACAAGTGTAAACAGAGTGTTGGTAAAGTGTTATTTAATTGGTGGGGTATTGTGGCTCTGATTTGCTAGAGCTCCCTATACGTCACTAGGGCTAAAGCTAGCTAACATGGTAAGCAGAGTTTTATTGAATGTTGAAAAAGTGTGGCCAATATAAATTGACCACTAATAGGATTTAAGCTTCCACAATGCAATAAGCATTCAACTTGTTGCCGTCTAAATCACGAAAGTAACCCGCGTAAAAGCCCTGATTGGCATCTTCTGGCCTAAAGCCAGGTTTACCTTCACATGTTCCGCCTAACTCAAGTGCTTTTTGGTAGACAGCGTTAACTTCTTCTGGCGTTTTCACTTCTAGCGCAACCATAGTACCGTTGCCAACACTTGCAGGTTTTTTATCAAATGGCAGGCTTACAGCCAAACCGCTGCCATCTTGGGTTTGTG
The DNA here is from genome assembly GCF_053485855.1 of Thalassotalea montiporae. Classification (NCBI taxonomy): domain Bacteria; kingdom Pseudomonadati; phylum Pseudomonadota; class Gammaproteobacteria; order Alteromonadales; family Colwelliaceae; genus Thalassotalea; species Thalassotalea montiporae. The sequence continues at coordinate 362,676 of NZ_JBQRUO010000003.1, read as the reverse complement.
ACCATGCAACAAAGTAGTTTGGCTCTTCCATAAAACGAGTTGCGCCAATGGTTGCAAGTAATTCATCATAGTAAGCACTGGCTTTATCTAAATCTGCTGTGCCTAAGGTTACATAACCGATCATTTTTATTTCTCCTTATTCAATGACTTCGAATTGATTATAGATATTGACTACTGACATCTAGTGTCAGTAGTGTTTGATTACACTAATTAGGTGACAAATCAGACGATGAAATAACGATGCGAAAAGCAGAAAGGCTTAATGAAATTGTTCAATACCTCAGGCGAATGCATCATGCCGTAACGGCAGACACGCTTGCCGAGCAATTTGAGGTAAGTGCTCGTACTCTCTATCGAGATATACAAGATTTACAAAGCGCGGGTGTTCCCATACTCGGTGAAGCAGGCGTGGGGTATGTGATTGATAAAACCTATCACCTCTCACCCATCATGTTTGATGCGAAAGAAATCGAAGCGATAGCATTGGGAATCGGTATGGTCAGTAACTGGACTGATGAAAAATTTGCTCAAAAAGCCCAAAGTGCCTTTCAAAAAATACAAGCGACCTTGTCGGCGCCTATGCTCAATGAGTTAGCGCAAATAGCGACGTTTTCCGCGCCTAGTCACTATAAAATTCCATGGAAAGTCGATTTTTCTGAGCTTCGAGAATGTATTAGGCGAAAACAACTGATTCGTTTTGATTATTTAGATCTTAATGAAACACCTACACAACGAACTGTTAGGCCGTTAGCGCTGACCTCATTTAGTCCTGTGTGGTTACTAACAGCTTGGTGTGAGTTAAGGGAGGATTTTCGAAATTTTCGTATCGATCGAATTTCTGATTTTACACCGCTTAATGAACGCTTTCGGGATGAGAAAGACAAGAGTTTTCAAACGTATTTGTCGAAAGTTAAATATTAATTAGCACGATAACAAGATTGGAACTTCGCGGGCAGTCTGTTTCACTGGAAATTAGCCAAGCCATCACAACATGGAATATCTCCTATGTTATAACAACACTAGCATTACATTTTAAAACCTTTGAGCTCTTATCGCCTAACTTCAGAACTAGTCTGGGGCAATGCACTCGCTTGCACTACCCAAAAATTTAAAGAGCTAGATTATTTCCTGTTGAGCTCAGTACTCTGGTAGCAGGCTTTTAGGTTTATTTAGCATTTGATGAGCAGAGTATAAGTATTCTCGTAAGGTGCGGTTTCCTTGCTGGCTCATATCATCTAGCTCGAAAGCAATCGTCCCAGGGTTGATATAACGACTGAAGCGTCCGTTGAGTGGGATTTTAGGTTGCTCAGGGATTTTGAGATAAACATCTTCTAGTTCGGTCGGTAATTCGATTTCTGTGTCCAATGCCTGTAACGATAACCCTGAAAAGGAAATATCACGCAGCTTGTAGGGTAGAGGTTCTCCTTGGTGATCAAGAAGCATAAGTTCTTGTTTTGGAATCAAACGCCATGAACGGTCGTGTGTACCTTTTTCGAATATTTGAGGAGGTGCAAACGCCATCGAGTCTAAGCCTTGTTCGTTAGTATTAAACTCGATAGGGAAGAACAAACGATGATTACCGTATTGTGCTACCACGCCAACGCTGTCAGCTTTGCTAAAGTGCTTGAAAAAGCTGAGCTCGGCATTAGTGACGAACACTTCTGAGTCTTTCTGAAGGTCGTCATCTTCATTTGATTCGTGTTCTAAGCCAGCAATGAATTCCAATTCTTGCTGACTGATCACGACATTGTGATTCGTTTTATCCATATCCTATCCCTGTTATTTGGTGCAAAACTTTTGTCTGAGGCACTTAACGCATACTAGTGCACACGCAATACCTTCCTTTCGTTGCAAGTCAATAACAGTTGTTACTTGGTAACACTTATAAGTAATACTGTTATCTTGCTGCATCGGTTCATAATCGCCATATTTACCAACTAGTGATCTTCGTTCAGGTAAATATTAGTCGTCGTTGATGCCAAAATATTCCTTTATCTCGGTAGCAAACTTAGCAACCCATTTTGATTAAAAGTGACTCGCCAATGTTGAAATATATACTGCAAAATAAATATATTAAAAACAAGTAATTATGTTTTTTCTTGGCGCAAGCATAATGTTAGGTGGCTGGTTCTACATATAGTTAGGCAAAGAGCTGACTGCCACGAGTCCATAGTTACGTTAATGTTTGAGATCGGGAGTAAATACTGGGCCAAACTACTGTTCTTCATTGTGAAGGCTGAGGTGGTAGGCTTAGAGCGTTGGTTTTATTGCTAGCCAATGTTGGTATAAGGCTAGTGATATGCAAAAATTGGCGATTAATTTGAGCTGTCGGCTATGTATTGATGCATATATGGGCGATTTAACAGTCGAGCTGATGTATGCTTTCCAACTATTTTGTTCCTCATCGCTAGCCTTACGAAGGAGAAAAATTTGTCGTCAAAATTAAGGTTAATTTGGTCAGCACTTGTTGCCTTTGTTTTTTATTTTGCTTGGGCGTATTGGGCTAATGACATCGAAGGGATTGATCGCGAAACCGTGTTACGTGCGGCTTTTGTACAAGCGAGTTTCAGCGCTTCTGTTACGCTAGTTTTTACCTTTGTGCTGGAAAAAGCGGTGGCTAAATTTGGCGGTAGTTGTTTTTCTTTAGTGTTTATCGTGCCCGTGCTTTGCTCGGTGCACTCGAAAACTCGCCATAACCTTGCCATTTTAAATACCTTTAATGAAGCATTAGACGCGGCGGCAACTCACCTTAAAGGTAAGTGCGTTACTGGTAGCCTGCTTGCGCCTTTGGTGCCGCTTTCGGTGCAGGCGAGTTTGGTGATTATGGTGAACGTTATTAATCAAACACCTAATTTATGGCTAACAGTAGCGCCGAGCATTTTCTTTAGTGCGCTATATGGTTACAGCTACACCTTTACCTTGTTAAAGCAGCGAAATTAAAGCTGCGAAATTAAAAAAGCGGTTTTGAAGAGATCTCTAATCTGCCGTGATTTATTTCAGCCTCGTTTGGATAGCTCTTAAAGCGTTAAGCTCCTTTTCCTTTACTTAACGCTTAAACGCTTAATATTTCGACATTTAAAAGCTAGTGCTAACACCTTTTGTATTAATGACTTAATCGTTTAACTTAATCGTTTAAATTAATAACTGAAATAGTCACTGGCATATCCGGCGTTGTATTAACCATATTCGGGGCACCAAAGGCTGCGTCAAAGTTATTCACATAGGCTTTATTACCACGCACAATCACTTCGCCGGGGGCATCTAATTCACCATTGGCACCATCGGTATTATCGTTTTTAGCCAGTAATGTTAGCGAACCGTCTAAATCAATTCGGTAAACCGCATTGTCGAACAAGTCGGTAATATAGAGCGCTTGCGTGCGGCTATCCCAGTGAATGCCATCGTTTGCTACCATACCTTGTGCAAATAGTGTCGAGCTTAACTTGTTACCTTTTTCATCTTGAGTAGTTTTGAATACGCTGCCATCTTCCATAATACCTGTGTACATATTGCCTTGGGTATCGAACGCTAAACCGTTGGCACCAAAACCTAAACTACCGTTTGATGTGAAAGTGTCAAACAAGTGTTGGTCATATGTTTGTGCATTTTTGTAGGCAGAAAATTGTAGTGGGTTTGCTGCGCTTAGCTCACTAATATTTACTTTGTAGACGCCACTTGTAGTAGATTTGCCTTGCTCCGTGGCAAGTACAGTATCGCTAACGTAAAGATCGCTACCATACCATGCAATCGCGTTAGGAAATGCTAAGCCTTTGGCAACTACGTCTACATCAACGGCTTTACCTTCACTAACATTAACTCGTAAAATTCGAGATTCACCACCTGCCCAAAGCTGCATATCGGCGATATAAATATTGCCGTCTGGTCCTTTTGCTAACCCCATAGGTACGACTGTTCCGCTGGTTGGCTCCATATCTTGAGGTTTAAAGGTGTACCAAGTAGTAACCTTGTCATTAGCATCAATCATACCTATCACTGGTGTAGCAGGCTTGGCGATCAGCCCTTGCTTCACGAATGCGTCGTTATGCAAGTTGGGGGACGTAAACAGCACATTATTGTAGGCATCTAAAGTAAAACTGGCTGGCGAGTTATAGCTATCCGGTAATTTCGCCAGTAATTGTGATTGCGGCAATGGCTCACTGATTGTTGTTGATAATTGCTCGGCTGTTACCGAACAAGCGGAAATACTCAGCAGTGTAAACGACACTGCGGTCGCTTTTAGAAATTGTTTCATCATGATCTCTCTTGAAGTTTGATAGCAGCTAGCGCTTATCTTCATGGAAGGTAACCGCTAGCTGAGTTGATTAGGGAATTTAGGCAAGCTACTTGGCAAAACCGCCAAGTGGTTTAAGTAGCAGTGGCGAGATGGCCGCGTGACGGGCTCTTACTTCTGATGGTAAATTACCTAAGTGCACCATACGCGTAGGTGTGGCGGCTGCCATCCAACGTTCAGCGTGCGCATCCCAGTTGTCGATATGGGTGTGGCAGGCTTCAACATCTTTAAAGCGCTCATAAACTAAGATGTCACCGTCGTCAGAAAGGTAGTATTGATAATTTAGCGTGCCCTCTTCGGTTTCGGCACGTGCAATTTGTGAGTTCATTACTGCTTTGAATTCTTCTAGCATACCTTCGTTGAGCTTGGCTTCGACAATCCAGCCATAGTTTTCAAAGGTGGTGTTGCCATCAACCTTGATTTCGCTACCTTCTGCATCTTCACGGGCAAAGCCTGCGAGTGGTTTTAGCCAAAGCGGTGACAGCGCCGCGTGGCGAGCGCGAACATCGCCTGGCAAGTTACCAAGGTGCAACATACGGGTGGCATCGGCTGCCGCTAACCAGCGTTCGGCATGGGCGTCCCAATTTTCGATATGCTCATGAGAAGCAGCAGCATCAGCAAACCGTTCATATACCAAGATATCGCCAGCGTCCGACATATAGTATTGATAGTTAAAGGTACCGTTTTCGGTAAGCGCTTGGTTTACCTGTGAGTTCATCACGGCTTTAAAATTTTCTAACTCACCTTCTTTAAGTTTTGCCTCAACAATCCAACCAAAGTTATTAAACATTTTCACTCTCCTAATATTAAAAGGAATTAACACGCCCTCATGGGTGACTAACCGACAGCAAATGCTGATTAATCAGTGATGAAAATGTTAATTATCTTTTTATGTTTTGATAATTGATGGCAAAGTAGAAACTTTATATAGAAAAAGTTGATAATGAGTGTGGTTTTATCAACTTGAGGACGAAAGCTTAGAACCGTTGTTTGGAAAGAGCAGGAGAGTTACTTGGGCTAATAAATTTGGACAAGCTTGTTGAGGTAAGCCAATTCAGACTAACTCATTTAGGCTAATAGTCGAGATTAACTAACTTAGATTAAATTAGGGTTGTCTTTGAAGTAATCAATAAAGTAGTCGATAAATGCCCGCACTTTAGGCGCAACTAATCGGGTATTGGGATATAGCGCCCAAATATCGGTTGAACTCTTGAGTGGATAGTCACTTAGAATTTCAACCAGTTCACCTGTGTTGAGTTTTTCATAAGAGCACCACGTTGAGGTGATTGCGATGCCTAAACCTGCGGCACAAGCATCACGTACAGCTTCGCCGTTATCAACGCGCAGTACGGTATTTGTTTTGATGTTATTGGTTCCCTGTTTTGCAGCAAACTGCCAAACTTCTAAGCCAAATAAATTAACACTTTGGTGGTGGGTTAACTCTTCGGGAGTTTGCGGAATGCCATGCTGTTCCAAGTATTTTGGCGAAGCGACAATTTTACGGTTGTCTTGTGCAAGCTTTCTTGCTTTTAAACTGGAATCGTTAAGGGCGGCGTCACGAATGGCAATGTCAAAGCCGCCTTCAACTAGGTCGACAATGTTGTCACTGAGCCTTAAATCTATTTTCAGTTTTGGGTATTGTGCCATAAAGCCCGACAAGCCCGGCATAATATGCATACGGCCAAACGATGCTGGCGCGGTAATTCTTAATGTGCCGGAAGGAGCTAAGCGACCACTGCCTACTGACGAGCGAGCCATATCAACGTTGGCAAGGATCTCTTCAGCGATTGGTAATAAGGTTTCCCCTTCGTCAGTTAACGACACTTTGCGCGTTGTTCGGTGCATTAAGCGCACCCCTAACGATTCTTCAAGCTTGTTAATATGAGCACTTGCTACCGCAGGCGATAAGCCAAATTCACTGCCAGCCATACTGATATTGTGGGTTGCTGCGACGCGAACAAAAAGTTTTAAGTGATCGATATTCATGCTAGCTACTTGTACCCGTAAATTAATTGCGATTAATCAAATAGATATTACTGAGTATAGTGTGGTGATGCTAGATTGAATTGCTGTTAGCTCAATATGAAGTTCAATCGTTAAGCAAAGTAAGCGAGGCATAGTGAATTAAAAGCCTCGCGATTATTTTGATTTTAAACAGGTGCTGCTATTTGGCTTGGTGCTGTGTAGCTTGACCTTAACTTTTACCTTAGCAGCTAATTTGGTCTGTGTGGTTGTTTTAGACTGGCTTTACTTGAAACCGGCTTTGCTTGAAGCTGGTGCTCAAGCTCTTCTCTAACAATTGCAGCGCCCGCACTCAATGCTTTTAGCTTAGCATTAGCAACTTCGCGTGAAAGTGGTGCCATACCGCAGTTAGTGCAAGGGTAGAGCTTGTCGGCATCAACGTAGTTAAGGGCGCTGCGCAGCGTTTCGGCGACTTCCTCTGGAGATTCAATGGCGTTGGTGGCAACGTCAATGGCACCAACCATCACCTTTTTGCCGCGAATTAATTCCAGTACTTCTAATGGCACGCGACCGTTGTGGCATTCCAGCGAAATAATATCAATACTTGATTGATGAAGGCTTGGGAAAGTCGCTTCGTACTGGCGCCATTCATCGCCTAAGGTTTTCTTCCAGTCAGTGTTTGCTTTAATGCCATAGCCATAGCAAATATGTACCGCAGTTTCGCACGTTAAGCCCTCAATGGCGCGCTCTAAGCATTTAATACCCCATTCGTTCACTTCGTCAAAAAATACATTAAAGGCAGGTTCGTCAAATTGAATAATATCAACACCTGCCGCTTCCAGTTCTTTGGCTTCTTCGTTTAAGGCTTTGGCAAATTCCCACGCTAGTTTTTCACGGCTTTGATAGTGCGCGTCATAAAGGGTGTCGACCATGGTCATTGGCCCAGGCAACGCCCACTTGATTGGCTGGTTAGTTTGCTGGCGTAAGAATTTAGCATCATCGACAAATACGGGGTTGATGCGGCTTACAGGGCCTACAACCGTTGGAACGCTGGCATCGTAGCGATTGCGAATACGCACGGTTTTTCGCTTTTCGAAGTCGACACCGCTTAAATTTTCAATAAAGGTCGTGACAAAGTGCTGGCGGGTTTGTTCGCCGTCGCTAACAATATCAATACCCGCTGTTAGTTGCTCTTGCAGGGTGACGCGCAAAGCGTCTTGTTTGCCGTCAGTTAATGCTGTGCCGGACAGTTTCCATGGTGACCAAAGTTGCTCTGGCTCTGCCAACCAAACGGGTTTAGGTAAACTGCCTGCGGTTGATGTGGGTAATAGTGTTTTCATAAAAATAATATCTAATTCTTTTGGGGTTGATGTTGGTTTTTATTTTGGGCTTTTGCTATGCGCTTTTACGAGCTAAAAGCGCTAACTTGCTAAACCGCGAGGCGGCTAAACTGAATAGTTGGCAGCCCAATTTTCAAGTACGCCATGGTAGGGTTTAATAAAATGCTGTTCGGCAAACTTTCCTTGTTCAATTGCCAGTCTGCTGCGCTCTTCACGGTCATACACTATTTGTGTTAGCGAATGGTCGCGGTTCTTTAGGTTTGGCTGATAGCATTTACCTGCTGCTGCGTTGGCGTTGTAAATTTCTGGACGATAGATTTTTTGGAAGGTTTCCATGGTGCTAATCGTGCTGATCAATTCAAGGTTGGTATAGTCATTTAGCAAATCACCAACAAAGTAAAAGGCAAACGGCGCAACGCTATTTGGCGGCATAAAATAACGTACCTGTAAGCCCATTTTTTGGAAGTACTGCTCGGTTAACGACGACTCATTTGGCAGGTATTCAGCGCCTAATACAGGGTGCTGATTTTCGGTGCGATGATAGGTTTTGTTGTCTGATACGCTTAGGCAGATGACGGGTGGCTTGTTAAAGTGCTGGCGATAGGCGTCTGAGCTTAAAAAGTACTGAAATAGCTTGCCGTGTAAGTCACCAAAGTTATTGGGTACAGTAAATTGTGCTTGGTCTTTATTGTGGTTCAGCAGCAGTACACTGAAGTCGTAGTCACGCACATAAGAAGAAAAGTTATTGCCAACAATGCCTTCAATGCACTCACCTGTTTGATGGTCAAGAATATTGGTTTTTAACACTTCTATCGACGGAAATATTTCATCGCTTGTGGTTACTGTCATATCCACAGAAATAATCTCAAGTTCGACACTGTAGCGATCGCCGTTTGGGTTGTCCCAGTTGGCTAGGGCATTAAAACTGTTATCAATCATCTTTAGGGCGTTGCGCAAGTTGGCTTGGCGATGCGCTCCGCGAGCTAAATTGGCGAAGTTAGTGGTTAAACGAGTGCTGTTTGCTGGTTGGTAGTTTTCGTCAAAGCTGATGCGCTTGATGCTGTAGTTAAAATCTGTACTCATGATGATTGATGCTCGCCAGTTAAAATATTGGTTAAGGTAAAAAGTCAGATAAATGCTTGCCGAAGTAGTTATAAGCTTTCGGTAAGTCGTCGCTGTTAGCTATTTTTATACTGGCTTAACGAGATGAATAAAAATGAAGATACTTCATGAAAAGATGAGCTGATTTCATAATACTGATTGGTAGCGGCTTTCAGGCGAGCTTAGTTCGGGCTTGCTAACGTTATTTTTGCTTGGCTTACAACGCTTCGAAAAAAGTAGCTCGGCTAAGGCTAAGGCTAAGATAAGATGAATTGAACAGCCTGAGTTGTAGCGAGTCGATAACGAGTGAGGAGTAAACGAACTGCTTGTCGCGCAAGAAATTAGTGTTTATGCTCTAGCGAGTGCTTTTTGAGCGATACAATTAAAAGTTAATATCGAAAATTCGAGAACTAAAAATCCAACAACAATAAGTTAACTAGAAGGAAGCAGTTTAGATGTCAGAAGCTAACTTAGATAAGAATCAAGATAAGAGCCAAGACAAGAGCTCAGTATTTGAAAACATCTCTGTAGTAAAAAAAGCCAGCGTATATTTTGACGGTAAAGTGACGAGCAGAACCGTGCAATTTAACGACGGTAGCCACAAAACTTTAGGGATCATGTTACCGGGTGATTATACCTTTGGCACGCAAGAAAAAGAGATTATGGAAATTCAAGCAGGCGAGCTTGAGGTACTAATTGGTGACGATGCTAGTTGGCAAACCATTCAAGGTGGTGAGCAATTTACTGTACCAGCAAACTCACAATTTCAACTCAAAGTGCATTCAGTTACTGACTATATCTGCTCTTACATAAAATAATTGATTTGCCTTTAGCGATGTTTGAATGATCAAGGAGGGGAGCTATTGATGCGTGTTTTTTGCAGTAGCTTCGCCTTGATTTAGGTAATTAACTCGCCAGAATATGTTTTATCTGACAAGCTAAGTTTCATCTGACAAGCTATATTCCATCTACCAAGCTAAGCGTTAGCTGCTAAAACTTGTGCATAACATACAACAGTGTTGTTGATTCATCGCAGTTAACCTCAATGATTTTCAGAATATATAAACTGTTTAGCAATCAACCCGAATTTGCTATCTAATTGTGCTATCATCTAAAACCTTTATATTCGAGCTTAATTCTTTCGCCGTTTTTCGTTACTTTTTTAGGTTTCCTACTTTGACTTTGCCTACTAACTAGATGGCTAAAGTGAAGCGTATTAACCTGGCTTTAATGTTGAGTAACGCCTAAAACTGATTATTAAAAGCGGTTAAACAATTAAGCATTGACTCTCATACACAACCTGCGCTTTGCGCTAAGGTGTCAATCAATGATGAAATTGAATTCATCGAAGCTTAATCACGCCGTTTTTTTTCCTTCCACCCTTGCCATCATCGCTTTGCTCGCTTTTACCTTTGTCTGGCCAAAAAGTGCATCAGCAACCTTTAGTGCCATGCAAGCTGCAATAACCGTCAATGGTGGCTGGTTCTATGTATTAGCAGTGGGCATAATTTTAGGGTTTGTACTGTACTTGGGTATTTCTCGCTTTGGTGAAATAAAGCTTGGGCCAGATCATTCAACCCCTGATTACAGTATGAGCACATGGCTATCAATGCTCTTTGCAGCAGGTATGGGCATTGGCTTAATGTTCTTTGGTGTTGCTGAGCCAGTAATGCATTATCTATCCCCTCCTACCGCAGAGCCAGGCTCAATTGATGCAATGCGCGAGGCAATGAAAATCACCTTCTTCCATTGGGGGTTTCATGCTTGGGCTATCTACGCCATTGTTGCACTAATATTGGCGTACTTTTGTTATCGCCAAGGGTTGCCGTTAACACTGCGCTCAGCGCTTTACCCGATTATTGGTGATCGCATCTATGGCTGGCCGGGGCATTTAGTGGATATTTTTGCTGTCGTCGGTACGGTATTTGGTGTTGCTACCTCACTGGGTTTAGGCGCAAGCCAAGTTAACGCTGGCCTTAACTATTTGTTTGAGGTTGATGTTAGCCAAATTAATCAAATGCTGATTATGCTAGCGATAATCTCGTTGGCGGCGGTTTCTGTCGTTACGGGGCTAGATAAAGGCATTAAGATTCTATCGGAAGTGAACATGGGCTTGGCAGTCATTTTAATGCTACTGATTTTTGTGCTTGGCCCAACGGTTTATTTACTCCAAGTGTATGTGCAAAACATTGGTGGTTATTTATCTGAAATTGTTGCCAATACCTTTAATTTATTTGCCTACGAGAAAAAAGACTGGATTGGCGGCTGGACGATTTTCTACTGGGGCTGGTGGCTAGCATGGGCACCATTTGTTGGCTTGTTTATCGCACGTATTTCAAAAGGCCGCACAATTCGCGAATTCGTTTTAGGGGTACTGATGGTGCCAACGGCATTTACCTTATTGTGGATGACGATTTTCGGTAACTCTGCAATTTCATTGATTGTTGATGGCGGCTTTACCCGTTTGGCTGAAATGGTGAATGAAAATGCCGCGGTTAGCTTGTTTGTATTTCTGGAAGCAATTCCTTGGTCAACAGCGCTAACGGGATTATCAATTTTGATGATTATTATCTTCTTTGTTACCTCGTGTGACTCAGGAGCTATGGTCATTGATATGCTGTGTTCAAATGGTGAAAACGATACACCAGTATGGCAACGTTTATTCTGGGCGTGCTGTGTTGGTGTTGTGGCGGCAATACTGACTTTAGCTGGCGGCTTAGAAGCGTTGCAAACCATGACCATTGCCAGCGCCTTACCTTTCTCTTTGGTGTTACTAGCCGCTTGTTTTGGTTTAGTGAAAGCGCTGCGTGTTGAAGCAGCAAAACGCGATGCGATGCAACTGAATTTGTCGACTACCAATATGTATCGCCATAAGGATGATTGGCAGGAAAAGCTGGATAATATTTTATCAACACCCACCAAGAAAAACGCTGATGTGTTTATTAAAAATCGCGTGCGAAAAGCGTTTGAAAAAATGAAGGAGCAGTTCGAAGCCAACGACATTGATGTCGGCATCGAGCCTACGAACTCTGGTATACAGCTAAAAGTTTTTCATGGTGATGAGCATGACTTTATTTACGCAGTGAAAAAGAGTGAGCATTTACAGCCAGATTTCAACAGCGATACCGATAGCAATTCCGATAGCTACTACCGCGCTGAAGTACACTTGGTGGAAGGTGGTCAAGACTACGACATAATGGGCTGGTCAGAAGCCGAAGTACTTAATGATATTGTTGATCAGTACCAAAAGCATATGCACTTCTTACACTTGTTGCGGGAGTAGCATCGTCTTGAGTTGTAGTGTAAAGCACGACAATTATCATAGTAGTTGAGTGCACTTGTTAATAAGTCGCTGATGAATAAACAATAAAGCCACCTCAGAGCAGGTGGCTTTTTACTAGCTATTTTTGCTGGCTTCGTTTTCTTACTACTTTTTCTTGCTACTTTTGTTGGCTAAGAATCAACTTAGCTTAGTGCACTTACGTCTTGCCATGGGCCTTTTATTGCAAGTGTTTTAGCGGGCGAATAAAGGTTAACAAATAACGTTGAACCATCCGGTGAAAAGCAAGCACCGGCGAGCTCTGTTTGTGCATGCAGGCGGGCAAAATCATACAGTTTACCGTCGGGGGTTACACCGCGCAGGTGGTTGTTAACCACCTCAGTATATTGGTCTTCACAAACTAACAGGTGACCTTGAGGGGTAACAGTTAGGTTGTCACCAAAATTAAATAGTGATTCATCTTCGCTTTCTAAAAACAGTTGTAAACGAGCCGGCTGTGTATGTTCATTTACTGTGCCTTCATAAGCTGATGGTTGATAACGCATAATTTGACCAAGCTGTTTGTTGCCACCATTTGTGCAGCAGAAGTAAAGTTCGTTATCAGCCCAGTGAATGCCCTCGCCACGAGCAAATAACGCTGCGCCACTAGTCAAACCTTGTTTGCGTAGATCATCTTCTGGGCTTTCTGGATTGGTAATATTAATCCATTCAACGTCTAGCCAGTCGAATAACGACATTGTTTTGTCTTGCCAGTTACGCGTGTCAAATTGTGGTTGAGCTTTCACTACTAACGCTTGAAGTTGCCCACCTTCGGCAAGCTTGCCATAAGTTTTAGGAATAAAACGATAGAACAAGCTATCGCCGCGATCTTCGGTGAGATAAACAATACCAGTTTTTGGATCGACCGCTGCTGCTTCGTGGTTAAATCGTCCCATGGCTTTCAGCGGTTTAGCATCAATCTGTGATTTGGCGCTTGCTGGTACTTCAAAAATATAACCATGTGCTTGGCTAATATTTTCATCAGGTAAAGAGACATTTTCTTCACACGATAACCAGCTTCCCCATGGTGTTACACCACCAGCGCAGTTACGAATAGTGCCACTCAGGCTGATAAATTCGCGCTCTACTTGCTTGGTTTTTAGGTTGTAAATAATTGAGGTAGTACCACCGGGTAGCGAAACGCCACTTGCCAGCTGATCATAAGCTAAAGGGCTTTTATGCAGCTTGATAGGCTCAGGTTGGGTTGCCAAATTTTGTGGCGATAGCTCGTGATTTCTGATCAACACTACACGGTCTGCATCGAGCGGTAGGCAGCCCATGCCATCTGCTCTGTCTGGCACCGCCATACCATCACTCATTGGCTGACCAAGCTGCGAGATAATTTCATAGCTAAAACCCGCAGGTAAATCGAGTAGGTTAGTAGCGTCAGCTTGCAGTGGCCCATAACCCTTAGCAAGGGCAGAGAGAGGCTGGGTGCTTTGATTAGCGACACTGGAAGTTTTACCCAAGTTACAGCCAGATAATCCAGCAAATGCCAGTGACGTCAACCCGAGGCAAAATTTACGTCTAGTAACCATGTGTTGTCCTTTAATTGATACCTTCAAGACTGTTTAATATCAGTTAGTTAATGCCATTCAGTTAACGCCATTTATCGAACGCCATTTACTAAGTGCTATAGTCTTCACTGCTTTGCATTGCGAAACGCCGAAAGCGCAGGGGGGATTGCTGCGATAAAAGCTAATACGGCGATAAGCAAAAGTGTGATGACGTTGGTTTGCGAGAAAACGTTGGGCGTTATGGCAAGGCCGTAATGATTGAGCAGGTAATGCTGTGCAGATATTAAGCCTGTGCTTAGAAGCCCTGTCGCTAATAGCGCACTAACAATGACAATTAGCATGGCCTCAAGTTCAATAAACCAATAAATAAATAGCGGTGAAGCGCCAATCATTCTCAGCAGTTCTATCTCTTGTCTACGCTCGTTAATAGAGCTAAGTAACATGGCGCTAAGCCCAAGCAGCGCAGAAATCACCACTAATGCTGATATTAATCTGAGGGCTTTTTCAACAACTGACATGGTTTGCCACAGTTCTTGCAACGCTACGCCCGGTAATATTGCCATTAGCGGCTCTTTATTGTCGGTATTAATCTGGCGCTGAAGCTGAAACACGCGCATTTTTGAAGTAAGGCCAAGCATCACTGCGGTAACTGACGATGGCTGTAGCTCAGGAGCCGCCATCGACACTTGGCTAGCCGGTTGCAGCCCAGAGTTTAATGGCCGTGCTAAATGCACCGCGCTTAAGCCTTGCAAGCTTACGTGTAAACTTCTGTCAACGGGTGTCCCCGTGGGGGCCAATATGCCAACGACTTGAAAAGGCGATTGCTTGTGCTGCGTAAAGCTAGTGCTACCAATACCATGTGACAAAATCAGTTTGTCACCAAGCTGGTAACCCAAGCGCTTTGCAACCTCACTGCCAAGCACTAGCTCAAAAACACCGTTAAATGCTCGACCCGCCTTGAAGCTGAGCTGTTGCTGCTGACCAAAGCTAAAGTAAGTAAAGTAATCTGTTGTTGTGCCCAGCACGCGATAGCCTTTATGCGAGTCGCCAAGCGAGATTGGCACGGCCCACTTTACGGCATTGTGTTGGCTAACGTTTTGATACGCTTGCCAACTAATATTGTTGGTTGGCGCGCCCATTCGAAATACCGAGTAGAGCAGTAAATTTAAACTGCCCGTGCGAGTGCCAACAATAAGGTCAACGCCGGAAACGCTATTAGCGAAATTCGTTTTTGCTTGTTGGCGAATATGCTCAGTGGCCAGCATCACCATAATACTGACAGTGACGGCAAATATGGTCAGCATGACCGAGCCTTTGCGGTGCCATAAACTCTTGCTGGCAATTTGCAATAACATTAGCGGTGTTCTCGCTTGTGGTCATTGCCTTGGCGGTTATTATCTGTGGAGTTTTGACCTTGGCAGTTATCGGCGGCAATATTGAAATCATGTAACGCTTCGACATGATCAAAGTGCGGTGCCAATTGAGTGTCATGGCTAACGAATAATAAAGTAGTTTGCTGGTTGCTATTATCATTTACACATAGCTGCGTCAGTAGTTTTATAAAGTCATTACGCGCGGCAGTGTCCAGTGAAGAGGTTGGCTCGTCTGCAATCAACAATTTAGGTTGATTGATAAAAGCTCGCGCAATACCCACACGTTGCTGTTGGCCAACACTTAGCTGATTAATTGGTCGATACCAATCTGCGGATGGAATGCCAAGTCGCTCTAGCAAGGGCATAATGGTTTGCTTCTCACTAACCTTGTGTTTACGGCTTTGATGGGAAGCAAAGTGATTGGCTAGTTTGATATTGTCTACGGCGGTTAAATAGCTGATTAAATTGAATTGCTGAAAAATATAGCCAATATGCTGAGCTCGGAATTTGTCACGTTGGCGAACGCTCATTTGGTTGATGGGCTCACCCAGCACCCGGATAGTGCCTGATGCGGGGGTTAAAATGCCCGCGAGTATATTAAGTAAACTTGTTTTACCACTGCCTGATGCGCCAAAGATAAAGCGTTTTTGCCCTTGGGGCACAGACCAGTGAGGGATACTGAGCACAGGCGATTCTGTGCTAACCTCTGCGCTACCTTCAACGCTATTTTCTGCGCTGCTAAGGCTTGTTGGAGCTGCGCTCTTTTTCCCTTGGTTGTAGCTAAACGTTAGGTTTTCGATTTCGACAGCTAGACTCATATAAACGGACTATTCTTATGCAATTGGTATTAATTGTTATATTGTCACTAAAGTTGTGTTTTGTGATGGTATCACGGTGTTGTCTGAAGTGAGAAGTCGGTAGGTTAAATTTGTTATGAGAAGCTCAGCGAAACTCATTCGCAATGCCCAATTCCCCCGAGCGATTATGTTTACAATAGCTAGCAATACAAATAGCAAAACAAAGCGCAAAGGCGTTAAGCCTCGCACTAGTAATATCAATAGCGATACAGCAAGTAGGCTTAAGGTTTTTTCTGCAGTGCTATTAGTCGCAGGCGCGCTACTTAACAGTGGCTGCAGTGAGTCGCAGCAAGGTCAGGAAATTAGCACGCAGGTGCAAGCAGTAGAAAACCCTGCTGCGCAAGTTATTGAGCAAGAGCTAATGACCTTTAGTGATAGTTCACATCTTAAATCTGGCGTTTACCATACCATCGAGTGGGGCGATTTAATTCCGGAAGATGATTTACAAGCCTTGCTTAACCCACCGGATTATTTGATTCAAATAGAAGATGGCTCTGCCGAAGATCAAATCACTAGCACTATTCAAAATGCCATGGCGGCAAATGAGGCAGCAAATAAGGCGGCAAATAATGCTGAAAATGGCGAAAAGCAGGTAGATCCTTACGAGCAAGCGCTGGTATCCACTAATATTATTGAATCCATGAATGGACAAAACGTTCGTATTCCTGGCTTTGTTGTGCCATTAGAATTTAACGACAGCCAAGTTGTCACTAGCTTCTTCTTAGTTCCCTTTTTCGGCGCTTGTATTCATGCGCCACCACCACCGCCAAATCAAATAATCTTTGTTGAGTCTGAACGCGGTTTTGCGCTCGAGAATCTTTATGAACCTATTTGGGTGTCGGGGAAATTGGCAACTGAGTTATTTGAAGACCAGCTAGCAACCGCAGCCTACACAATGCGCCTTACGCATATTGAAAAATATGATGGTTAATTCAATTGGTATAAGTTTTATCGCGGTTGCATAAACAAGTTTTAGCCAATAACTGGGTATTGGCTACATCTTGTTAGCTTTGTAGTGTTAGCTAAGCCTTGTTAATTACACCAAGGCGATTATGAACGAGCTTCGTCGGTAAGTGCCTGCTTTAATGCTTGCTCCCAAGCACTTTCTTTTACTTTATCTTCATCGCAGATGATTTCTATTCGGCTTTCAAGGCACTCATCTAGCATAGCTTCGGTAAGGCCATCTCGGGTGCTGTTATAGCCAAAAATACCATCACTTGTGATAAATACGGCTTTAATCCGCTCAGCACTAATACTGGTTAATAGTGCGACGAGCTTTGCGCGATCAAATACCTTATCAGTTGCAAATCGCCAGCCGACACTGCTAAAGCCTTCGCCTTGATTCATGGCTTTTAAATAACCTGATGTTGGCATGGGCTGTTCGGCTACAATTGGCGCTGCTGAGGCTTGTTCGTGATGATGATGGTGATGAACATTAGGTACATGTTCCGTTTTACCGCTAAGCCAGCTGAGCTCTATTTTACCGTGCTCTGCAAATAGTAATTGCTGCGCAGGGCGGCCTTGAACTTGTTGGTTGCTGATATAACTGGCTAATGCTTGCTGGTGAATATCTGAATATAAATCTACTTTGTTGCCAACCACAATATCGGCAATTGCGATTTGTTGGTTAAATGTCGCATGTTCGGTGTAGCGACTATCGGCTAAGTTACGGGCGTCAACGAGCGTGACGGTTTTCTGCAAATCCAAAATTTCGCTGTAGTAGTTATTCGACAGCAATTGCAGTACTTCAACTGGGTGACCTAAGCCTGTTGGCTCAATTAATAGGCGGTCAGGCTTGGCTTCTGCGAGCAGCAAGTTAAGTGCAATTTGCATGGGCAGCCCAGATGCACAGCACATGCAGCCTCCTGGCACTTCTTTGATAAATACTTGTTGGTTAGCTGCCGATGAACCTTGAAATAAACTACCATCAACGCCGATTTCACCAAATTCATTGACTAAGATTGCCCAACGCTCATGACTGGGTTTCTCCTTGAGTAAGTGCATGATCGCAGATGTTTTTCCTACACCAAGAAAACCCGTGATGATATTCGTTGGAACGGCGAGAATTTTATCGTTTTTTTGAGTCATGAATTTGCTCTTGTACTGCAGAGTAAAAATCTTGGTTTACGTATAGCGGCGCCCATTGTTGCGGCGCTCAATTTCTAGGGCCAAATTAAGCTTTTACGACCAAATTAAGCTTTCGCGGGCTAGTTATACCTTCGCGAACTAGTTATGCTTTCATGTGGAGTAGAGGCTTGTATCAATTCAAAACTAAGTCAAGGCAAAGTCAAAATTAAATCAAGACTAAGTTAAGCACAAGCCATCACAAAGCTAACAGTTTAGCCCGCTTGCTCTGACGGACATGCACACTTATCGTGGCTGCGACACAGACTAAAGTTCTTCACATGAGCGACCGCGATAATGGTTGCACCTACTGTAGTTAATAATTTTTCACCAAATTCACCAAGTAAGTGCTCCCCGAATAGTGCGGCAGCCAACAGTGTTGCAAGGCCTGCTAGGCCGTAGCTTACCACAGTATAATTGCGATGCTTTTTACAGCCTAAGGTAAGTGCATAAATACTGGTGGGTAACACTGCCATGACCATCCAAAAATGAAACGACTCTTGTGCCATAGGTAAAACCGCCAAACTAGGAACGATGACCAGTAATAACGGAAGCGCTAAACAATGCAGGACACAAAGCATAGAGAGGCTGATCGCTAGTTTGTCGGCATAAAGTGATAATAATTTCATTGAGTAAACCTTATTATTTTAGTGTAGCTAGCTGTGCTTTTTATTGTTGGCGCATCTAGCAAGTTTTCATAAAAATCTTTTAAGTAAGCTATTAGCTAGCTTTTGTCTGCTATCAGTTATTGGCCGCTAGATATTGGCTGCCAATTACCGGCTATTAGCCGCTGGCGACAAGCTATTAGTCGTTGGCGATAAACTATCGACAAGCGCTTGGTTATAAACCACCTCGTTAACCTGCGTTTCGGCACCAGTAGCTTCCTCCTTGCATTGAGCCTTATCGGATTGTTTTTCCGATTTGATTGCACACGCTTGGCATGTGCCGGTTAGCTCAATTTGTGGTGAATTTAGTTGATAACCCGTTTCCTTAATTTCATCGGTTAGCGCAGCCAAGTTGGTAGAACAGGCGCTGAGTTCATCAACTCGCTGACATTGCTGACAAACGATAAATTGTGGCAACTCGTGTGAATGTTCACAGCCGATGTAGGCACAGGCGACGTATTTGTTGGCAATGTTTAAACGATGTGCCAAATGCACTGAGGCAAGGAAATCTAAAATACGGTAAGCCGACATTGGTGCCAGTGTTTGCTGGTAATGCTCGCTGTATAACTCAATCAGTTCATAAGCGGATACGGCTTTATCTGCTTGAAGCAAAACACTTAATACTTGTTTGCGTTTTTTCGTTAAGCGTTCACCGCTGTGGCGACAACTTTGCTCTGCTTGCTCGATGTGAATTTGCCATTTCTTCATTATATTACCTCAACTCAAGCACTGTGTTGGCAGGTGTGAGCATTGCGCTACCTTGCTGTGTTCTGGTTAACCAAATTGCACGAACCTTGGTTAAGCGGCTAAAGTGTTTAAAGAGTTCGATAGTTAGCGATTCTAGCGAATACGCTTGCTGGCAATTAAACCGGTAACTTGCTGATACTTCGGCGTGTTCGGATTGGTGGCTGCCACCATGGCTTTTATTATGACTGTCACCGTGACTGTTCTCATGAGTGTCAGGCTTAGGCATTAGGCTTTGCACATTGGTGAATTGCTCTGCCAGTTGGCATTTTACGTTTGCAAATTTCACAACCTGCTCTGTGTTTGTTAGTTGCTGTTTGATATTGTTAACCTGAGCGAGTTCTTGCTCATCTTGGGCGCGATGCTCAAAGCCAACAATACTTTCTGCCGGTGCAATAAGGTTGATTTGAACTTGCTGGTCCTCAACGACCACAGTTAATTCTGCCATACCATGGACATGTGCCTGTAGGTTTGGCGAATGGGCATGATGATCGTGATGACGAGCCCCTGCCTTGTTATGGTTATGCTCGCTGGCATGCACTGCCGCAATATGAAAAACATAAAAAAGGCTGGCAAAAACGAGAAAAATTCTGGGTAATAAACTGGAATTCATATCAATGGAGATAGGCAGAAACTGAGTCAAAGCCTAAATCAAACCCTGAGTCTTGTGTTGGTTGCAAGGTAGTCACTAGGTTATTCACTAACGTAGCCTATTAATCACTAAAATCTAGGGTCAGTAATAACCGCTGCTCATTGTCACTTAGGCTAGGCGAGCGATGAACAATGCCGCCTCCTTCGTTGTTGTACCAAGATTCACCCTTTAGCAAGGCAACATCACCAGCAGCTAACTGGTTAACATGGTTAAGGTCACGAATAACACCTGAGCTATTATCTGGTAATCCCTTGCTACCAAAACCAAGCTTAGTACGATCCACCGCGTTATTGGGCAACCACTCTGTTGCGTTGCCAGTAAACGTTGTTACCAACCGACAGGGCACTTTATCAACATGGAATTTAGGACACATGGCATGGGTCAAATGCGTTAATCTTAACCCCACGCGCTTTAATTCAAATAAGGTGCAAAACATATCAACCAGTAGCGCAATATGCTGACAAAGCTCTGGTGCTGCATTTAACTCAGCCGATTGCTCAAGTAAATTCTCGACGACATTGTCGGCATCGGTCGTCATCACGACTTTCAAGTTTGCAGCGTCTTTCAATAGTTGCTTAGCTTCTTCACTAATGCTCGATGAAATGGCGTTTTGCCACACCGCGATATTAATATCGTCTTGGTAAATATCGGTGAAAATTGCAGGTAGATCGCCAAAACACGCTTTGCGTATAGGATTTTTAGGCTCAGCTTTTGGTGATAGCGCCACGACCTCAGATTTTAGAGCGTGCGATGGCGTTTCTACTGGCATTGATGTGGCGAGGTTACTCATAATCTTACCTGTTACTTTATCTCTATTCACCATAAAGGTGTTTCACTTTCCCTAGCCGCGTTATACGTGTTTTATTCGTTAATTTTACAATGCTTGTGTATAACACTTGCTTTTAGGGTTAACTAAAAATAGGGTGCGAATATTATTGGAATTATTGTAATGTTACAACGTAACAAAAGTAAAGCGGAGATTAGCTTGTCTTGGTTAGAATTAGTTTGGTAATGATTTATGTTGATGTTATACCGAACTAGTTACGTTAATCATTAGCTGATTAGAAAGTGGTAAATCAGAGAGCGGCAAGGAAGTCTAGTTTACTCAAGTACTTTGGTCTTCAGATACATATATCTCGGTTTTCAAGCACAAGTACCTTAATTTTCAAATAGCGCGTTAACACAGTGGGGAGTTAGCGCAGAAGAGCTATGACCAATATTAGGGATTATCTGTACCTCAATTTGTCCTGAAATGCCGTGTCGCAGCGCATTTTTGTTCATTTGTTTTGCCCAGCTTTTAGCTAGTTGAATGCGATCTCGACCAACATGCGCAGGCCTTTGGGGTTGAGGTTTAGTGTCTCTACTACCGATAATAATGGATACTTTTTGGGTCGCGAGTGCGTAATTTCGAAGAGATTTAGTGATATTAGCTCTTTTTTTAGTACCATCTTTCCATAATAGAGTTTTCGAAAGTGCTCCTGCACCATACGGCCATTGCTCAGAAGTTGTTGGGTAGCTATACCTGCCAGCTGCACTAATCACTGCGCGAATAACCCTATTGGGGTGTGTGACTACATAACGGTTAACAAATTGCCCTCCCGCGGAATGCCCATACAAATAAAAACGCTTGCTAGCTGAGCTAGTGCGGAATGAATAGCGATCTACCAACTTGTTTACAAATATATCTGCAGCTACGTGTTTTCCGAATAGGTTGCGATAACCGCCATAGCCACCGCCTAGGTTGCCGAAACGAGGAGTATCAAAAACTGGAACGATCAGTAGCAAACTATGTTTGTTAGCGTAAGGTATCCAACGTGAGAGGTATGTTTTAGCTGCTTTATGTGCATTATCTTCTTTTGACAGCATACCATGTGCAATGACTAAAATATCCCTAGGTTTTGTGCGAGGTAAGTAAGTGTAATAGTCTCCTTCCAGTGATTTTTCTAGTGAAACTTTTGCATTTGCAGCGGCTGGTATTATTAAAAAAACGAACGCTAAAACTTTCCACATGCTAACTCCAAGGTTAAAAATTATGTTGTTAGATCTTTACCGTAGTAATTGCCTACAGAAATTTGCTAATTGAGCAGCTTAGATGAATAGGGCGCTTCCTCGAACGAAAGGAAACGCCCTCAAAGCACTTGAAATTAAGACTTTTTAGTAAAGTGCCAAAGTATGGGGTTGTGAGCGTGGCGCAGTATCATCTTGTTTTCATCGAGTGTTTCCACGCGCCATGATTGTTTAGTACCAATTTTGCCTTGTGGGTATTTTTCAAAATCAAAAACGTACTCTAAGGTTAGCTCGCCATTGATTAGGTCCCAGTTGCCTTCAGCCAATGATTTACTGTGATTGTGCTCTGCTACTTTGAATTCACCCCAAGACAGCTCTAGTCGCTTACCTTTAGTATCGTACCAATCGCCCATCATCAGTTCTTTGTGATAGCTTTTCGCAAATTTGTCGCCATTAACGCGCAGATAGTCTTGTGTGCGATTGTCTGGGTCAATCACGCTCATACGTGTGTGACTTAATGAACTAACCTTTAGCTTTTCTGAAACGCCTACCATAGCGCTATTTTGTGGATTTTTGCTGTCGCGGGTGTAGGTTAAAATAATGTCTTTGCCTTCTTCACGCCAGCGGCCACTAAATAGGGTATCAAGTTGGCCGTGACGAGCTGACCATTGATGAATGTTGAACAAACCGTTGTCGCGCAAAAATAGGGTGCGAACACCTTTAGAGGTCATTGACCACCAAGCGCCATCAAGGTGAGTGTCGACGCTGCTTTGCCCTGCTTTTTTCGGTTGTACACCAATCTTAAGCTCTTCCATTTCTTCATTGAGATCTGGCGGTGGCGTTTGTGAGAAGTGAGTATTCCCGTCTTTGTCGACCCACTTATAGATTTGCGCGTTAACTTGCCATGGTGCAATGACCATTAGGCTGAGGATGATTGTTATTTTTAGCATTATTATTCCTCGTTTTTTCTTAGTGAAAGTCAATAGAACCGCACGAGTTAACCATTAACTTGTCGCGGTTTAAAAAGTTTTTTCTGCTCTTGCATCAGTGAATAGTAGTAGCTTGAATATTGGCGCTTAAGTCGATTTGCTTGGTTGTGGGCTTTGCGATTTCGGTCTTTACACTTCACCCATGCCTTAGCTCGGTCGCTATTCGTCCATCCGGTTTCATTGGGTTGTTTGCATTGCGCGTCAATTTTATTCATCGCCGAGGATGCCATTTCGTGCTCGTTGATAATGGTGTCAGCAACTTCTTGATAATAAAGCTCAATAGTTTTTTGGTGAATCGCCACCTTGCACGCGGCGTCACCAACAATTTTTTTTAAGTTCGCGGCGTTGCCACGCTTTTGTACTTCGATATAGCGATCAAAGTTGGTTTGGTAATAGCGCCAAGCGCCTTGCAGGGAAGACATTGCATTGAGCAGTCGGGAATTTAAATTTTGTTGATATTCATAGGTGCTGCCTTTGCACACACAGCCGGTGTCAGTGCATCGCGCTACAGCGCCACCAACCCGCGGTGAGACAAACCATGATGGGTGAAAACCAAACTTGCCTTGTTTGGCTTTGTAAAGCTCGGTTTCTTTTGCTTCTTCTGCGCACGGCGTGCCTTGAAACACCACTGAACCGTTGGCGTCAGTGCATTGGTAAACTTTGCTTTGGGCCGGTAATGATAGGAATAAAATTGTAAAAAAAGCGAAAAGTACGCCAAACAGCTGAGTCGGCATGGTGTTAGTCCCTTAACATGCAAAAAATAGAGCGTTGTGTTAACTCGCAATTCAGCGCTTTTTTCTACTTTAACATTCGCAAATTGTATGCAAAAGTTACGAAAACGCACTGAATTGCTTAGAATTTCGACAAAATACTAACCTTGTTTGCGCTTAGGTTCAATGCTAATTTTAACCGCGTGAGCTATGTGTGTTTCGCGCATGAACTGGGCATGTTCTGGGCGGGTTTAATCACCCGCTTGTTCTCGGCGCTTTTGTGCAAGTGCTTGAAGTTGCTTTGATTGTTGGTGCAGGCTATGGCGTACCAGAGTTTCTTGATCTTCTTCGCGAATATGTTCAAAAATCACTTTGTAGGCATGTTGCTTTGGTTGGTCGTTAGCTTGGCTTTCCGCTAGCTCGTCAGTCTCGACTGAAGCTATACTGTCGGCGGGCATCACCTCAACTAGCTCACCAATGCAGTAAACTGCGCAATTTTCCTCTAACAAGAAAATTTTCATTTCTAAGCGTTGGCCAACGGCAAAGGTTTGCTCGCTGTTAAAAATAACGCCGCCACCGCCAAAGCGAATTCCTTGATAACGCATTGCGGGCTCGTCTTGTTGGCTCAGAATATAGCCAACTAATAAGTCGATCTTATGGGCTTGATGATTAAGGAAGTCGGTTAGCTGAGTAGCAACACCACCTAAGCCTTGTATTGAGCGAATGGCAGCTTGGTCAATAGACACCATATCGCTAGCCATTTTAAATGGCAGCGGCATACCTGCCATAAAAGCGTCAAAACTACTGGCTTGGTATGCGGCAATCGGCTGCAAATTAATGCTGAACTGATGTTCTATCGAAAAAAATTCATCAAATTGCTGCAATTTAGTTTGTAAATCTGGCGGGGTGATTTGTGTGCTCATTTGTTTACCTTACTGCGCGAACTGGTGCTGACCTAACAACATTCAAAGCCCTGCATTTTAGCATTGCATGGTGCTTGTGCGCGGTGTGAGTTATCGCTGATAGGGATTAGTATTCAATATTTATTGAACTTTTTCGAGTAATTTGTCACTCACGATTAGGGTTAAATGTCGCTAGGTAGGCTGCTTTGAAGCAGTATGATATGCTCTGCACCAAACAACTGACTACCAATTGGTATTGAGTTTACTCATTTTGTTACTTACCAAACGTCGACATACTAAGAAGACAAATAAAATGGACACAAAAAAATTATATGTTCAAGCCTGTTAATTGGTTTATTGGCCTGAGATACAGCCAAAGTAGAAGTCGCACAGGCTTTGTATCTTTTATTACCTTTTTCTCCATTGCTGGCATCCTATTGGGTGTCGCTTCGTTAATCACCGTCGTTTCTGTAATGAATGGCTTTGAAAATGAGTTGAAAACCCGAGTACTTGGGCTTGTGCCACATATCACGGTTGAAACTCAGCTGAACGACGAGAGTATTCGCCAAGATTTGTTGGCATTGCCTGAGGTTGCTAGAGTAACCCCTCTCGAGGAAACCGAAGCCTTGGTGCAGTCAGCAACGGGAATGTCAGGCATTTTGATTCAAGGCATTAATCCAAGTTTAGAGCAAGACTCGATCATCGCCTCACATATGGTTGCGGGCAGCTTGACTGACTTAGCACCCAGTAAATATCAATTGGTGATAGGGCAAGCGTTGGCGCGCCAGCTCAATGTCTCCATTGGCGATAAAATGCGTTTAATATTGCCGAGTCGAACTATGTTCACGCCGATGGGACGCGTGCCCATGCAGCGCAACTTTACCATTGCCGGTGTGTTCAACTTGGGCTCACAAGTCGATGATACTGTGGTTTATTTACACCACAGCGATGCGCGCAAAATTATGCGTAAGCGAAGTGGTGACGAGCAACTGCTACGGGTTTACTTGCATGACGCTTTTGATGTCTCCTTGGTTACACCTAAGCTGCAAGCCAAGTGGCCTAACCTTGAATTAACCACTTGGCAGCAAAGCCAAGGCACCTTGTTTTCCGCCGTTAAGATGGAAAAAAATATGATGTGGCTAATGTTAGGACTCATTGTCGCAGTGGCCGCATTTAATATTGTTTCGGCGCTGGTTATGGTGGTTAACGACAAACAGGGTGAGATCAGTATCTTACAAACCATGGGCATGGATAAGTCGGGTATTATTCAAATATTTATTACCCAAGGTATGGTTAATGGTGCTTGGGGGGTAGTACTTGGTACTGCGCTAGGCTTGCTGTTAACTGTGGTATTAAATCCTATGCTGGCAGTGTTCGGCATTAATATTTTTGGCGCGGGTTATGTTAGCCAAACATTGCCTATCGTACTTGCTTGGCAAGATGTCGGCATTATTGTTATTGGCGCTTTTATCATGAGTTTTATCGCCACCCTTTATCCGGCCTATCGCGCCAGTCAAACTCTTCCAGCTGAGGTGTTACGAAATGAGTAGTGTTCTGCAATGTTTAAACCTGTCGAAGACCTATCAAGAGGGAGGCGAGAGCACTGCGGTTTTGTCTGGATTAGAGCTTGATGTAAAACGCGGCGAGCTACTGGCGATTGTCGGCAGCTCTGGTTGTGGTAAAAGCACGTTTTTACATTTAGCAGGTGCGCTGGATTCACCAAGCAGCGGGCAGGTGATGATTCAGGGCACTGATATTTTCTCATTAACCGATAAGCAGAAAGCAAAATTTCGCAATCAGCACATTGGGTTTATCTACCAGTTTCATCATTTGATGATGGAGTTTAGCGCCCTTGAAAATGTTGCCATGCCATTGATGATTGCTGGTGAATCTGCCAAAACGGCACAAGATAAAGCCAAGGCGATGCTAGTAAAAGTCGGTTTAGAGCATCGTCTTAGTCATCGCCCATCGCAACTCTCAGGTGGTGAGCGTCAGCGCGTTGCAATTGCACGAGCATTAGTGACAGAGCCAGCGTTAGTGCTTGCTGATGAGCCAACGGGTAATCTAGATTTTGATACGGCGCAACAAATTTTTGAACTGATCAAATCGCTAAATGCTTCACTAGGGATTAGCTTTGTGATTGTCACTCACGATCTGTCACTGGCTGCCAAAATGGACAGGCAATTGCGCTTAGACCACGGCAAACTGGCGTCATTGGTTGCGCCAGTAGAGCAAGCAAGCCAAATAGGCTAGCAGCATTTATCATGGATTATAGAGGATAGTTCGTTGTTTCAGCCACTGAGTTTGTTTGTTGGCTTGCGTTATATTCGCAGCCGTCGTGGTAAAGGCTTTGCCAAATTTATTTCTGCTGCTTCAACTTTCGGTATTGCCATTGGCGTGGCAGTATTGATCATGGTGCTTTCCGCTATGAATGGCTTTGAGAAAGTACTTGCTGAAAAGTTGTTGTCAATTGTGCCGCATGCCGAGTTAATTTCGGTTAATGAACCGATAAAACGCTGGCAGCAAGGTGCACAGCAAATGCAAACGCATCCAGAAGTAATTGCAGTTGCGCCTGTCATGAAATTAACTGGAATGTTGCAGTATAAGGCGGCATTGAAAGCCGTGGAAGTACGCGGAGTTGATGCGCAGCTAGAGACTTTAGTAAGCGATATAGACGACTACATTGTTGATGGTCAGTGGTTTACGCATCAAGGCTCAGGCGCTTCAGTGGCCGAGTCCGATAACCAACGCTCAGATAGCAATCATTCAGTTAGCCAGCGCTCAGGCACACCGATAGTACTTGGGGGGGGGGTTGCGAAACAGCTGGGCGTTAACGTTGGCGACAAGCTACAGGTGTTATTACCGCAACAGGCGGGTGAGCAAAGTAATCGACAACGTTTTAGTGCACCCAAAAGACTTAACGTAGAAGTAAAAGCGGTATTTCGTTTTGGCGGTACCATTGACGATACGCTAGCGTATTTGCCGCTTGCAGCCGCCGCCAAAGTGCAAGGCTATGATAGCGACACAGTGCAAGGTTTACGCATTAAAGTAACTGATGTGTTTGCCGCGAATAATATTGCCCGTGATCTAGCGTATCGATTCAATCACTATGTTTACATCTACGATTGGACGTACACCCAAGGACACTTGTTTAACGATATACAATTAGTGCGCACCGTGATGTTTATTGTCATGGTGTTAGTTATCGCGGTTGCCAGCTTTAATATTGTGTCAACTTTGATCATGGTCGTAAAAGAAAAGCAGGGCGATATCGCGATTTTAAAAACCATGGGCGCTAGCCACCGCCAGATCATGACAGTGTTTGTGATGCAAGGCATGAGTAATGGCGTTATTGGCGCTTTGTCAGGTGCATTACTTGGTAGCTATTTAGCGCTTTATTTAACTGATATCGTTTCGGGTTTGGAGCAAGTGTTTGGCACTAAATTCCTCTCAGGGGATGTTTATTTTGTAAACTACCTACCAACGGCACTTAATCTTAACGAAGTGTATTTAACTGCCGGAGTTGCTATGGTGTTAAGTGTACTGGCAACCCTTTATCCAGCGTGGCAGGCGGCGAAAATAGACCCTGCCCAGGTACTTGGGCAAGCGTAGCTTGAACCAATTACAGCTTCACAAAAGAAAAAGCCGCTAATCAATTCTTTGATTAACGGCTTTTTCTTTTATGGAATTTAAATTGGTTTCGTTTGATTGTGAAGTAAAGCGCGAGAGAAAGCTTTCTAACGTTGTGCCCGTTTTTTCCACTCTTTAGCCACGGAATAACGCCATAATAATTGAATACCAAAATAGCCAATAACGGCAAAGGCAACAGCTAATACGCCACAGCCGACTAGAAATGCTGGCCCAATGGTTTGCAAGCTATCGACAACCCATTGCCACGAGGCTTCAAAGTTAAATGCTTGCTCTTGAGCACCGACAACCCAAGTACCAACAATATAACAGCCGTAGAATATCGCCGGCATGGTCAGCGGATTCGTGATCCACACTAGGCCAATAGATAGCGGTAAATTGGAATGTACTATAATGGCTGTACCTGCTGCCAATAGCATCTGAAATGGCACCGGAATAAACGCAAAAAATAATCCAACAGCAAAGGCTTTTGCGACGCTACGCCTGTTTAAGTGCCACAAGTTGGCATTGTGTAAGAGGTCACCAAAAATTTTTAAGTGTTTGTTGGACTTAATCGTATGATGATCAGGCATGATACGTTTAATGACTTTTTTGGGCATAACTTACTACAACTAAAGGATTTTTTGATTAACCACTATGGATAGGTGGCTACTCGGCTTCATCGTGGGTGCTATTTTGTCACTTTTGCCCCCAGCAGTGCCAGCGCTTTTTTATGAATGTTTGTTGATATTTGTAATCATCATCGGCGTGCTGTTTAAGCAATGGCGCGTGTTTGCTTGCCTGTGTTTTGGTGCCTTTTGGGTGTTAAATCATGGAGATGCTTACAATAGTATTTGGCGTGATAACGAGATAAATTCTGAGCAGTTTTTTCGGCAACAACATCAAGCTACAGTTGAAATTAAAGGTATCCCAGTAGCAACCCAAACAGGACTACGCTTTACTGGCTTTATTAAAAAGCTTGAACAACAACCATTGGCTAGGCCAATAAAAGTAAGACTGTCGATAAACAATCGATACTTTCCTAAAAATTATAAACCTCAAAGCCAAAGCCACAAAAACAATCAAGTCCAACACAACAAAGCCCAGCATCATCACGATGGAAATAAAAGCACTGAATATCGTTTCGATAATCTGCCAATTGCTTTGCATCAAGGCGATGTAATTGATACCAAAATTAAATTTAAACCCGCTCATGGTCTAGCTAACCAAGGGGGCTTTAATTATCAGCGCTGGCTAAGATCTAATGGCATTCATGCAACAGGCTATATTGTATTAAAAAAGGCCGAAGCGACTAAAGCTTTAGCTAAGCAACCAAGCCAATTCGCAGGAATTGCGCATCATAGTGTTGATCGTAGTGTTGCTAAGTCAGTGCGAGAACAGCTTTATCAGCGTGTTAAATTGCTTACCCAAGGCTTAAGCCAACAGGCGTTAGTTTTAGCCTTGCTGTTTGGCGAACGCTCACTGTTTGATGAGCAAACATGGCAAGTGCTGCAAGCAACAGGGACTCAGCACCTTGTTGCCATTTCTGGTCTGCACGTTGGCTTAGTTGTCGCCATCGCTTATGGTTTCGCAAAAATACTGATAAGAGCTATTCCGTTTTACTGGCTCTCAGCGCGAGCTAGGCAGGTAGTGACCAAGCGTAATTCACAGCTTTTTTTACTCGCTTTTAGCACGCTTGTTACCGTGTTTTACTGTTACCTTGCTGGCTTTTCTATTCCGACCGTACGCGCATTAATCTTTTTTCTGCTGTTTGTTGCTAGCCAATTGTTACCGATGCGCCTATCACCAACGCGGCTTGTTTTGTTAAGTGTTGTAGTGACGATTATTCTGATCCCTTCGAGTGTTTACAGCGTCAGCTTTTGGCTTTCTTATCTTGCGGTTGCTGCCATCATGTTGGTTTATTGGCGCTTTGGTTTTTGGCTTGGCAAAGTACCGCGAAGGTACCCTAAAGTCGTTAAAAACATTGCGGGTTTTATGCTCATCCAGATAGGAATTGTTATTTTGTTGATGCCAGTAACGGCACAGTTGTTTGGGCAAATATCGACAATTAGTGTGCTAGCCAATAGCGTTGCATTACCCATTGTTGGCCTTGTTGTTATGCCTTTATTGTTTATTGCAATGTTGCTGCTAGTGTTTGGTGAATCTTTATTTAGCTTAGTAGCAAGCATTGCCAATGTAGTATTGGAGTGGCTTTGGTTATTTTTGTACTGGTTATCTTATATGCCTAGTGCTTCGCTCAGTTTGTCTAGTAAGCAGACGTTACTGATTTGTTTACTTGTTTTAATCGCGACGTTACTGACCGTATTTAAGTTTCAACGGGCGAGCAGCGGCTATTGGCGCAATAGTGTTCAAGGGAAAAGTAGCTCGAAAAGCAGCGCTATTCTACCCACGAGTGTGGCACTGGGGGCAATTGTGCTGTTATCTGGTTATGTATCTACGCCAAATCGCCAGTGGCAAGTGACGGTATTAGACGTTGGACAGGGTCTGGCAGTTGTTATCAGCAAAGGCGATAAGGCCATTTTATACGACACCGGCAACGCTTATCCCAGTGGCTGGAACTTGGCTGAGCAAGCTGTTCTACCTTATCTCAAATATCATGGGCTCACTTTGGATTATTTCATTATCAGCCATGACGATAGCGATCATGCTGCGGGCGCACCACACGTAGTAACCGCATATCCAGGAGCAAAGTTTATATTTAACGGCGAGTTACCCTTTACAGTAGCAACCAAAGCGCACCCTTGTCAGCAAGGCCAAACGTTTGATTGGCAAGGGCTCACACTCACGATTTTATGGCCGAAAAGGCGAGCCGCAGAGCATAATGATGACTCTTGTGTCGTTCGCATTTCTGACGGTAAGACCTCGGTATTATTCACAGGTGATATTACTAAGAAAGTAGAGCGCCAACTTATTCGAGACACATCCGGTTTAGGCTTGGCTTCTGATATTGTGATAGCACCTCATCACGGTTCTAAGTCTTCTTCGTCAAAAGACTTTATCAAGCATCTTAATGCCAAGGCAGTGGTGTTTAGCGCAGGGTATTTAAATCAGTGGAAAATGCCTAACCAACAAGTTGTTGCCCGCTATCAAGAGACTAATACGCAAGTTTTTTCTACTGCGCATGATGGCATGGTGAAGTTCTCTATGTCGGCTAACTCTAGCCATCAACAAAAAGGCTGGCAAGTTAGCACTTATCGAGCCGATATTTCACCCTATTGGTTTAATAATTAGGGGTGTTGATGTTGTTACTTGCGAGCGATTAAAGGTTTATCAGTTGGTTAGGCGTTTGATTGTCGCTACAATAGCGAGATTCATCCAATTGATATGTTTTAATGTCTGCCTTTTCCTTTTGCTCTGTATTTTACTTGTGTTCTTTCTTGGGCTTATGCCTAAGCAAAGATAACAATGCCTATGCAAAGACAACAATGGCTAAGTAGGGCAGGCTAAGTTTTATGCGCTTAATTGAAAAAGTCTGGTTCTACCGTCACCCCGCTAAATGGGCTTTAGTACCGTTATTATTGCCGTTATCGGCTTTGTTCTGGTTGATAACCTTGCTTCGTCGCGTGCTTTATCGTCTAGGCATTAAATCATCTACTAAGCCTGCGTTGCCGGTAATGGTGATTGGCAATATTGGTATCGGTGGCAATGGTAAAACGCCACTAACGCTGTACCTTATTGAGCAATGCCAACAGCTTGGCATTAAAGTAGGTATCGTCAGCAGAGGCTATGGCGGTAAAGCGCCACATTACCCTTATTTAGTTGACGAGCATAGCACGGCGGCTGAAGCAGGTGATGAGCCACAGATGATTTTTGACCGCACTGGTGTGCCTATTGCAGTTGGCTCAGATCGCATTGCATCTATCGCGTTATTGGCAGAGCAAGGCTGTCAGTTGGTACTTGCTGACGATGGCTTGCAGCATTATAAAATGCAGCGTAACGCGGAAGTGATTGTGGTTGACGGAAAACGTCAATTTGGCAATGGTTTATTGTTACCTGCAGGACCGCTTCGTGAAGGTAAGTGGCGTTTAGACGCGGTTGATTTTATCATTGTTAATGGCAAGTCCGACACTAACGCTAGCCAGCAACAAGCAGTTGGATCTTCAAGACTTAAAACACCAGTGTTAGAGATGGCTTTAGCACCTAGTCAGTTTATCAATTTGGCGACAGGTCAAGCTCTTGGTGTTGACGAGTTTATTCAAATACACTCGAAAGTGAATTCAATAGCGGCCATTGGCGACCCAGCTCGCTTTTTTACCACCCTTAAGCAGTGTAAACTTACGTTAAATAAAGCGCAGGGCTTTGCTGACCATCATGCATTTAGTGCTCAGGAACTAAATGAGCTATCAACTTCTTTGCCTTTGGTGATGACAGAAAAAGATGCAGTCAAATGCCAGGCCTTTGCACAAGGTAATTGGTGGTATTTGGCCGTTAATGCCAGTTTTGAGCCGACGAGTGCAGAGTTTTTACAGCTGCAACTTAAGCGCTTATTAGAAAAATAAAGTATTAAAATTTAAGAGAATATTATGGCTTTTGATATCAAATTAATGGAAATCCTTGCTTGTCCGATTTGCAAAGGCAAGCTGACTTTAGATAAAGAAAACAACGAGCTTATTTGTAAGTTTGACCGTGTGGCTTACCCTATAGAAAACGATATTCCGGTATTACTGGAAAATGAAGCTCGCCGCCTAGAGTCAACGGATAGCTAGCGCAATACTGCTGTTAACTATCACCTTCAAGCTAATAAATTAGAGATTACATATGTCATTTGTCGTTATTATTCCTGCTCGTTACGAATCATCACGCTTACCGGGTAAAGTATTGGCCGATATTGCCGGTAAACCGATGATCCAATGGGTTGCCGAAAAGGCGCAAGCTAGTGGCGCAGACAAGGTGATTATCGCTACTGATAACGATGAAGTGGCTAAGGTAGTGGAAGGCTTTGGCGGTGAAGTTTGTCGCACGCGTGCCGACCATCAGTCAGGTACCGAGCGCCTAGCGGAAGTGGTTGAGCAATATCAATTTCCACCAGAGCAAGTGATTGTGAATGTGCAAGGGGATGAGCCATTTATTCCCGCTGAGAATATTGCACAAGTGGCAGAAAACCTTGCTTCGCAGTCTACGGGGAAACAATTAGCTGCGCGCATGGCAACCTTAGCTGTGCATATTCACGATGTTGAAGAAGCATTTAATCCAAACGCAGTTAAAGTGTTAACCGATAAAGATGGTTACGCGCTTTATTTTAGCCGCGCCACTATCCCATATGATCGCGAGCGTTTTTTGGCCACCAGTGCAGACTCAGAAGCCGCGAACGAATTGCCAGCTGAAATCGGTGATTTTTACCTGCGCCATATTGGTATTTATGCTTATCGTGCGGGCTTTATCACTGATTATGTTAGTTGGCCAGCAAGCGATTTAGAAAAAATAGAATCGTTAGAGCAGCTGCGCGTGCTATGGCAAGGTGAAAAAATTCACGTGGCGGTAGCGCAAAGCCGCACGCCAGTGGAAGGTGTCGACACACCAGAAGACTTAGCAAAAGCCCAAGCATATGCGTCAACCTTATCGAACTAAGGGTTGAGCTAGCCAAGAGCCTACCGAGTAACCGTATTGCTACCCCTTATTTATCACGATAACTATTCGTGTGACTTTCCAACCGAGCACCGCTTTGTGATGTCAAAATTTGCTCGGTTGCATCAGCACTTAGTCAAATCCGGTATCGCCAAATCTAATATTATTCGCCCAAAACAAGCGAGTGTGGATGATCTCAGCATTGTTCATGCACAGCAATATTTGCAAGGGCTTTGTGATAACGGACTAGATGAAAAGGCGTGGCGGCGCATCGGCTTACCTTGGAGCCAAGGGCTGATTACTCGTACCTTAACAGCACCTAATGGTACTTTATTGACCGCCAGAGTCGCCCTAAAAACTGGCCTAGCATGCCACCTAGCGGGCGGTACTCACCATGCCCATTATGATTTTGGCTCAGGTTTTTGCATGGTCAATGATCTTGCCTACGCCGCGAAAACCTTGCTGGCGGAAAAAGCCGTCGAGCGTATTTTAATTTTTGATTTAGATGTCCATCAAGGGGATGGTACTGCCAGCATTCTCGCCAGTGAACCCAATGCTTTTACCTGTTCGATTCACTGCGAAAAGAATTTTCCGTTTCGAAAGTCAGCCAGTGATTTAGATGTAGGTCTAGCTATCGGCCTTGATGATCAAGCTTACCTTGGGGTTGTGCGCGATACCTTTGAGCAATTGATTGCAGAGCAAAAGCCAGATTTAGTGCTCTATGATGCCGGTGTTGATGTTTGGCAAAATGATGCCTTAGGTCGGCTCGATATTAGCTGGCAAGGTATTTACCAGCGAGATCATTATGTGATTGATACTTGCTTAGCGCTTGGCATTCCGGTCGCGACGGTAATTGGTGGTGGCTATGATAAAGACCACCAGCGTTTGGCTGAGCGTCATGCTATTGTGGTTGAAGCTGCCAATGACTGTTACCGCAGTCGCCAGTAGCTCTGGTCTGAAGTAGCTCTGCTCGGCAGTAGCTAAGCAAGTCGCTAATGTCACAATCATGTGACGCTCGCCTTATTTATCTTTTCTCAATATTTCTCTTTTTTCAATATTTCCCTGTTCTCATTACTTTTTGGTAAAACGGCAATTCTTAACAAAAAATTAAAACAGATTCTATTCTATTGACTATTCTCAAGGCTTTATAAAGTAAATAAAGTATCAGCCAGTTTTATATACCCATTACGACACTGCCCAAGGCTGACCTAAAACCAAGGCTGACCTAAAACCAAGACTGACCTAAAACCAAGACTGGGCTAAAAATAGGATAGAGATGATGAAAAAGACCATTTTAATTACCGGTGCAACCGATGGTATTGGACTAGTAACCGCCACTATGCTGGCCGAGCAAGGCCATCACGTATTAATTCATGGTCGCAGTGCCGAGAAACTGACAACTCTAAAAGCGCAGCTTGAATTACTTGCTGTTGATGGAAAAAGTGGTGGCAGTGTTAGCAGCTATCAAGCCGACTTATCAAAGTTAAGCGATGTCGCTGAGATGGCCGCAAAAATCAATGCTGAACACAACAGCATCGACGTGCTGATCAACAATGCTGGTGTTTTCCATACAACCGAAACCATGACGGCTGACGGCTTTGATATTCGTTTTGTCGTTAACACGTTTTCGCCATATTTGTTAACTAAACTATTGTTGCCAGTGATGAATAAAGATGGCCGTGTGGTGAACCTATCTTCTGCCGCACAAGCGCCGGTTAATGTGCAAGGTATGCTTAGCGGCAGCGCTTTGACTGATAACGCAGCCTACGCTCAAAGTAAGTTAGCGATCACTATGTGGACCAATGCCCTTGCGGCAAAACGCGGTGACAACGAGCCGCTTTATGTTTCAATCAACCCTAAGTCATTCTTAGGTAGTAAGATGGTGAAAGAGGCCTATGGTGTTGCCGGCGGTGACTTGCGTTTAGGTGCTGATATTTTAAATAGAGCAGCGCTTAGCGATGAATTTAATGATGCTAACGGTCAATACTTTGATAACGATATTGAACGTTTTGCCAACCCTCATCCAGACGCGCTTGATGAACTTAAGTGTTTATCTTTAGTTACAGAGCTGGATAAATTACTAAACTAGATAAACGGCTGGGCTCATAAAAAAGGGAGCCTTTCGCATAGTATTTTGCTGGTTTTGCGGTAGCTTGCATTATTGCTCTTTAGCCAAGCCTAATTCTGGCGTTAAAACGACAGCTTAAAAAAGCTTGGCTACACTTAAAAAATATTGCGAGAAAGCTTCTACTATAACTAAAAAAATCAAAATATTATGTCTGCTAGCCAAGTGCGTAAAAAAATCTTATTACTGTTTGCTCATCCATCGCAAAAACGCTCGGAAGTGAACTTACCTATGTTCGAATTGGCAAAGTCACTTGATTTTGTTACTTGCGTTGATCTTTATAGCGAATACCCGCGCCACCATATCAATATTAATCGTGAGCAGCAGCGCCTAATTGACCACGATATCGTGATTTTTCAATTTCCATTTTATTGGTACTCCACTCCGTCATTATTGAAAGAGTGGCAAGATTTGGTGCTCGAATATAATTTTGCCTACGGTCCTGATGGCACAGTATTGCATGGAAAAACTTTTATTTGTGCGCTAAGTGCGGGCGGTGCAGAACAAGCTTATCGAGCAGATGGCTATAACCACTTTACTGTCCGTGAGTTACTACAGCCATTAGAACAAACTGCTAGGTTAACTGGGATGCGTTACTTACCACCGTTTGCAATATTTTCTAGCCGTTCAACCGAATGTCAGCGCCAACAACACCTTGCTAACTGGCGTAAGTTACTGGAAGCTCTGTCGTTTGAATTAATCAATGATGACAAAGTGGCCGAACTGACCACCATCAATGATGCTTTACCCGCATTGCCTAATTTGGCCAGCATGGCCGTTTAACGAGCGCTAATTTATGACCGAATATTTCTTACAGGCATTTATTTATCTAGCTGCTGCGGTGATTGCTGTACCTATTGCTAAAAAACTCGGCTTAGGCTCGGTACTGGGTTATTTAATTGCAGGGGTAATTATTGGCCCTGTAACGCATTTAGTGGGGCAAGAAACAGCAACTATTCAACACTTTGCTGAATTTGGGGTGGTGATGATGCTATTTCTTGTCGGGCTTGAGCTTGCCCCTAGCATGCTGTGGCAAATGCGTAATCGTTTATTCGGGCTAGGTGGTCTGCAAGTGGTTATCTCGACAGGTTTAGTTGCTGGTATTGCCTTGTTGTTTGAGCAGCCTTGGTCTGTGGCGCTAGCTATAGGCTTAATTTTCTCACTTTCTTCAACCGCCATCGTACTGCAAACCTTTAACGAAAAAGGGTTATCGAATACAGAAGGAGGGCGCAATGCGTTTTCTGTATTGCTGATGCAAGATATTGCGGTCATTCCTATGCTCGCTTTTATTCCTATGTTGGCACTACCTGATTTAGTCTCGGCGGCAGAGGGGTTGCAAAGCAGCGCAGAGCATCATGAGCAGCTAAATTTAGTCGCGCATTTGCCAACATGGGCTTATGCCATTGCTATTCTAGCCAGTATTGGCGGGGTGATTGTACTCGGTCATTTCCTGTCTCGTCCTTTATTTCACTATGTAGCAAGTTCAGGTTTGCGCGAAATATTTGTCGCCACGGCACTGCTGCTTGTTGTTGGTATTGCAGCATTGATGAGTTTAGTGGGATTATCGCCAGCGCTCGGCACTTTTTTAGCTGGCGTGGTACTTGCCAACAGTGAGTTTCGCCATGAATTAGAAAGTAATATTGAGCCGTTTAAAGGTTTGTTGCTTGGCCTGTTTTTTATTACGGTTGGGGCAGGCATCAACTTCGAGATATTAGCTAATCAAGCGATAGTTATTGGTTTGCTTACTTTAGCAGTTATTGTGGTTAAGGCATCTGTGCTTTGGGGCTTAGCCGTGATGTTTCGTATTAAAAATAGCAATCGCTGGCTGTTTTCATTAAGCCTTGCCCAAGCAGGGGAGTTTGGCTTTGTTTTACTTAGCTTCTCGGTACAACAGCATGTGATCCCAACCGATGTAGCGACTATTCTACAACTGGTTGTGGCCTTGTCGATGTTCCTAACGCCTGTGTTATTTATCCTGTTTGAACACGTGATTATGCCGCGTTATCAAGCGGATACCAGCAACAAGTCGTACGATGATATTGGTCATTCAGCAAGTGTGATTATTGCTGGTATTGGCCGTTTTGGGCAGATTGTAAATCGTTTACTGGTCGCCAATGGCGTTAGAACTGTGGTATTGGATCATGAAGCGTCACAAGTGGAAAACCTACGAAAAATTGAAATTCAAAGCTATTTTGGCGATGCGACTCGGCCTGACTTACTGCACACCGCAGGCATAGAAAACGCCAAACTATTAATAGTCGCCATTGATAATCGCGAACAAGCAATTGAGCTCATCAAATATGTGAAACACACTTACCCTAAGGTAAAAATTCTTGCTCGCGCTTTTGATAAAGGTCACAACTATGAATTGCTGCAAGTAGGCGCTGACTATACGGTTAACGAAACCTACTTCTCTGCGCTAGAGCTAGGCGCGGAAGCAATGACTGAGCTCGGCTTTCATCCATTTGAAGTGGAGCAGAAGAAATACGCGTTTTGCCAAACGGAAGCAGCTGCTTCTAATCAACTTTATCAACAATGGCTAAGTGGTAGTGAAGGGCAGAAGTTTGACCCTAACTACCGCAAACTGTTTATGCAAATGGAAGAAAGCATCAAGCAGGCAATGCAGCGTGATCGTATGGATAAACATGATGGCGCTGAGCGTGGCTGGACACCGCCACCGAAGAACTATGAGAAAGGGTTTGATTGATGAATAATTCTCCTTACTAAGTTTTAATGAGTACTTCAGTTTTCTATCTAACTTTATATAAAATTTACTTATCTCCTAGCCTTCTAATAATTAAAGTATTTATATAACAATTGGTTATGAATTTTGTTGCAACACTTAATAGCCTTGGTAGTTCGGTGTATTAAGTTTTCATTAGTGCACGTTTCGATACTGTGCAGGTGTCAGTGTCGTTTTCTTTTTAAATATGCGGCTAAAGTATTGAGGGTATTCAAACCCCAGCTTGTAGGCAATGGTTGCCACGCTGTCGTTCGAGTTAAGCAGCAAATACTTTGCCTTTTCGATCAGCTGCTGGTGAATAAGTTCTTGAGCGCTTTTGCCTGTTTGGCTGCGCAGTAAATCACTTAAATAAGTGGGTGACATCGTCATTTTTTCAGCAATTTTAGCCACAGAAGGTAGCCCTGTTTCATCCAACTGTGTTTGCTCTATGTGGCTATCCACTAGCGATAAAAAGGTTTCCACTTGATTAGCGTCAAAAGGCTTACGCGTGAGAAATTGACGGTTAAAGTGGCGGTCGATGTACTTGAGCATTAGTTCAAGGTAAGAGATCACTATGGTGTGGCTAAAAGTGTCTTGGTTTTGTTGAAGCTCGGTTGTGATATTAAGTGCTAGGTTTTCTAGTATCTGCTGTTCATGCTCTGACAAGTGCAGCGCTTCGTAAATATCATATGAGAAGTAGCCTAATTGCCTTACCTGTTGAGCAAGAGGATGTTTTAGCAGTAAGTCAGGATGAAACATTAGAGACCAGCCATCAAGTTGGCCGCGCTGGTATTTTTCTTCAATTTGAATCACTTGCCCTGGAGAGTAGGCGGTGATAACGCCACTGTTAAAATCGTAACGTTGACGACCATACCTGAGTTTTCCGCAAAATTTCTGCTTTAACGAAATACAATATAGGTTGTTGCAAATTTTCGTATTGAGCAGTTGGTCATCAATATAGGTGTCTGACAAATCAATTACGTGCAGTAGCGGGTGGGCTGGTTTTTTGCCTGTGTATAGCATAGTCGCTTGGGCAACGCTATCTAGTGTAATGATCTCAGACACTGTATTGTTTCCTTTCAACTTGTTGTGCTTTAGTGACTTAATTTGCTCAATACTATCATTTGGTAAGTGCTAAGTCGGGTATTGCTTGGGTAAGTATTTGCTCGGTAACTTGCCAGAGTTTCTTGCGTTGACTTTGCTGTGTTGCCGCAGTAGGTAAGCTATTTGTATCAGGGTAACCGCGATAGTTACTCATTTTCATTGGACCGATATATTCGCCGCCCTTTAAGTTGGTGTCGGTCGCCGCTCTTAATGTCGGTAATGCGCCCATTTCTACTTTTTGGGCAAACAAGGCATTCATGATTACGCCTGAAAGGCCCATATACTGTTGCAAATTGGTCGCCGTGTAACCTGGGTGTGCAGCTACAGAAATAATTTTGCTATGTGATTCAGCAAGGCGGCTTTGTAATTCGACAGCAAACATTACATTTGCTAGCTTACTTTGAGCGTAGGCCGCCATTTTATCGTGCTTTTGTTCGAAGTTTAGGTCTTGATAGTAAATATTAGCACTTTTAAACTTAGCGGCTAAGCTACTAATCGTTACTACCCGTGGCTCGGCAGCTTGCTCTAGAAGTGTTAACAAACCTAGGGTTAGTGCAAAGTGGCCTAAGTGGTTAGTAGCCCACATTAACTCGAAACCTTGAGTCGATTCTTCACGCCTATCAAATTGCATAACGCCTGCATTATTGATCAGGACATCTATGGTTTTGCCTGCCTGATTAAGTTGTGTAACGCAATCGGCAACAGAGTGAAGATCAGATAGATCTAACTGAACTAGCTGTAATTGTGCGTTAGGTTCGGATTGTCTAATGCTCTTGATAGCTGCTTCACCTTTTGCCAGATTTCTAACCGCTAATGTTACTTCTGCCCCCTTGATGGCAAGCTCTTTAGCTGCTTGTAAGCCAATGCCGCTATTAGCGCCAGTAATTAAAAAATGCTTTCCTACCTGACTTGGCATATTGCTAGTTGTCCACTTCATTTGTGTACCTCTTACCTTGTTGTACATAGTTGCGTTTGCTGCGATGTGACGTGCGTCGCTTGATGTTGTGACAACAATTATCTAAAAAGGCGTGTGAGTATGCGTTATACAAACCACAGAAAGGTGGATACAAATTTAGGTTAAATTAGGTTGGGTAATAGAGGTTTAAGTAAACAAGCTGATTCATCGGTGCGAGATACGTTCGATGGGGAGAGGTGTATTGCCATATAGTGTTAGACTTACTATATGGCAATAAGGAAAGGTTTATTATTAAAGACCTGCCGCTTGTTTTACTTGGCTAAAATGCTCTAACACTTCTTCTAGCTCATGCTCAATTTGCTCACGTGTGTCCTTTGAATCTTCCGCTGTTTTGGCAATCACAGCCATGGTTGCTGGGTGCACTAATAAGTCTTTAGCGTGGTAACAAGCCGCTGACTTTACAGCTGGTAATTTACCGTCAGCGTGGTAATCGCGCTCTATTTCGTCCAAAGAAAGCGTCATCATGTCATTGGCTGCGGCCAAGGCGGCACCTAAGTACTCTTTACAAATCGGTTGTTTGGCAACAAACGCTGGTAACAACTTTGTTGATAACGTGGTTAGTTCAGCACTTTTTTTTGCTAATTCGGCGATTGGCGCGCTGTCTACACTTGCAGCAATTTCTTTGGCAAGATGCTGGTAGCTATCCCAATGATCAGTTTTATGTGCGTGCGCGTTTGCTAGTGTTGAAATTAAGCTAGCAGCTAGTGATAAACCAAGGGCTATTTTTTTCATTTAAGGTCTGCTTTTGGGTAATGCTGTTAAGAAAGCTAGACTATAGCGAATTTTTACATAAATGAAAATAATTGTTATTTGCGTTGTTGGGGTTTGATAGCTGTTATTTGTTTAATATCAAACTATTGTAGCTTGCTCAAATTGCCGGAAAAAGCTGCTTAAAGCTAAAGGCTGCTTGAGTTTCACCATGTGCACGAAGGTATTCTAATTTTGCTACGGCCTCTGTAATTGTTGGTCTATGCTCTGCATCAATCCACCAAAGTACATAAGTGGCTTGCAACGATTTTTCAAACCACTGTGCTTTTCGTTTCATAAAGCTCAGGTGATCTGTTTTAAACATAAAGTTTTTTAGGGCGTCTGCATCTTGCCAAACTGACATATTGACGATGGTTTGGGGGTTATCGAATGCTTGAATATCGGTGGCATTGCCTGTGTCGTCTTTTAACCGCCAAATAAAACCGGGTGATTGCTCGGCAACGCCATTAATGCGATCGAGATTATCGACAAAATCGGCAAGTTGTGGGCTATCAAGCGGAGCGAGTGCGGTCGCAATATTGAGTTGTGCTAATACCTTGGTCATGATTCTTCCCTGATAATTGTTTGGGATTTGTAGTTTGCCCTATGAGCTTTACTGGGTTCTTACCGTTTTGTGTAAAGCGCATGTCTAGATGCTAATGTTTACAATATAAGAGGTTTAAATATCAGTGCTTGTGGTCAAGCCAAACTAGGGTTGATTAAACCGTAGTAGTAACTATCAAACCAAGTGTCGCCAACACAAAAATCCGACGCTAAGCAGCCCTCACGCTTTAATGATAACCTTTCCATTACTTTCCAACTCGGCGTGTTTTCGACGGCGCATTTGGCGAATATTTTTCTTGCCCCTAAAGAGGTAAAAATAAAGTCCACCATTGGCTTCGCGGCTTCGGTAAGAATGCCTTTGCCTTGCTGTTCATTTAGCAGTAAGTAGCCAATTTCAACACGCATCGCATCAATATCTTCCAGTAAGAAACCGACGCTACCGCAAAATGCGCTGCTAGCGCGATCAAATATCAACAAGGTGAACCATTGGCTATGGTCGTTAAAACACGTATTTCTCGCTTGAAATTTAGCTTCAAAAGCTTCTGGTTCAAGTACATCGCCAATATAAGTCATCAACTCAGGATCTGTTTGTATCGCACTGAAATGTTGTAAATCATGTTGATTCATAACGCGTATGGATAAACGCTCAGTGCGAAACGATAAGTTGGCAGGGGTTAAGCAGGATAAGTCCATTTTATTCACTGGTGTTACACTCTATACTGTTAAAAATACTTGGGGCTGTTGACCTTTGTTTGTATTTTCAGCAATAGGCTATTTTTCGTGATAACAAAGCAGAATGAGTGTTGTTTGTTCCAAACGAGAGAATTCTAATGCCGTTAGCGCGGAAAATAGACATTGCCCTTCGGGCTAAGGCTAAAATCGTTTAACTCTGCGTTGAAAGTAATGGCTTTAGCTGACTAAACCACATGACTTTCGCCTTGATTAAAACGATTTTATCGCTTAGCTGAACTATTAAACAAAGGTCAACAGCCCCTAACTTTATTCCCCAATAATGACACTGCTATTCAGTACTGGTCAACAGATAGACAGTACAAAATAAAGACAACGTAAAAGCAGGTACAAAAGAGAGTTATTCAAATGGCAAAAACAATCGTAATTACCGGCGCTAATCGCGGCATTGGCTTGGCTATGGCATCAATTTTTAGTGAGCGCGGCGACAGCGTTTATGCCGTTTGTCGCCAAAGCTCACCTGCACTGGATGCGTTAGACGTAACTGTAGTAGAAGGCGTTGATGTAACCGATGAAAGTGGTTTGGCGACAATGGCACAGGCGCTGACAGGTCAAGTAATTGATGTACTGGTGTGTAATGCCGGTATCTTGCGTGATGAAAACTTAACGAACTTTAACCTTGATACCATGCGCGAACAGTTTGAGGTTAACACCTTAGCACCGCTTCGCGTCGTTCACGCATTGCAAACAAACCTTGAAGCGGGCGCTAAAGTGGCAATGATCACCTCGCGTATGGGCTCAATTGCCGACAACACTTCTGGTGGTCGCTTTGGCTATCGCATGTCAAAAGCGGCGTTAAATATTGCTGCGGTGTCGCTTAGCCATGACTTAGCAGAGCAAGAAATTGCTGTTGGTATTTATCATCCAGGCTATGTACAAACGGATATGGTTGGCGGACGTGGTGATATTTCTGCAAACGAGTCGGCAAGCCGTATTATTGGGTTGGTGGACGACTTAACGCTAGCGACTAGCGGCCAGTTTCGACATTCAAATGGTCAGCAATTACCTTGGTAATATTAAAACGTGTCGAGTTATACCAATTGAATTAATTAGTTGAACAATGATCGCGCAGGAAAAAGGTTCATTAACACAGGTTTTATGCTCCCAGCAAAACCTAAGTACCTATATCCATGTAGGCAAGGCGTTATTTATTGTTAACTAGTTGTTCTAATTTCAAAAATAACAACGTGGTTAATGAGCATTTTGACCAGCTAGAATGATCAAGTATTTATTGAAATTGGTATTTACCCCAGTTACAGCGAAATAGACCTAGTTACTTAATGAAAGAAAGCTACTTTAAAATTTGGCGCACGGTGCAGATGATCCCAGCAGGT
The DNA here is from genome assembly GCF_053485855.1 of Thalassotalea montiporae. Lineage (NCBI taxonomy): Bacteria > Pseudomonadati > Pseudomonadota > Gammaproteobacteria > Alteromonadales > Colwelliaceae > Thalassotalea > Thalassotalea montiporae. The sequence goes on along the minus strand of NZ_JBQRUO010000003.1, from coordinate 318,588 downwards.
AAGGTTGCCAGTTATGGACAAATTGCCGATTTAGCAGGGCTACCGGGGCGTGCTCGACTCGTTGGAAAGTCATTGGGGTTTGTCCCAAAAGAAGGTTACCAAGGCCAGCCTGTGCCTTGGTTTCGCGTGATAAATTCAGCAGGGAAAATCTCTTTTCCTGTCGGCTCAGAGTCATTTGAGCGGCAAAAACAGCACCTACAAGATGAACAAGTGGTAGTGATCGGTTCACGCATTAAACTAAAAGAGTTTCAATGGCAGCCTGACATAGCAGAGTTATTGTTTAGGCTCGAATATTAATAGCGAAATCCAAGACTAATCGCGTATCGTAGTAAATATTTTTGACAATCGAGTAGAGATTCTCATAATAAGCAATCTTTTATTTGACACCCTGTTAGATTGGTGGAGTATTTATGTCAGCAAATGCGTTGTCTGATTCGAAAAGTTATGTTGAACCTGATGTTAAGCAAGAGGCCACAACCAAGGGAATAGCAAAAGGGATTTATGTTTCGGGCACGGGCCCTGCCATCGTATTTTTGCACAGCTCACTGAGCTCTTCCCGTCAATGGCTACCGCTGGTTAAGCAGCTGGAAAATCACTTTACTTGTATCAACGTTGATATTTTGGGCTATGGTGGTGCAGATCGCGTAAGTGATCCAGACAACTATAGCTTCGATGTTGAAATTACTCGCATTAACCAAGCGTTGACTGAAGTTATTGGCAATGGCAGTTATCACTTAGTTGGTCACTCTTGTGGTGGTGCGATAGCGCTTAAATTGGCGGTTGAGGCACCTAAGCGAGTGCTTAGCTTGTCACTTTTTGAGCCAGTAGCATTTAATCTATTACCGGCAGGTAGTGAGCTGCGTAATGTCGCTGATGAATTTGCCAATCGCGTGGATATTGAAGATAAGTTTAAAGCAGCAGAAGTATTTACTGACTTTTGGAATATGAAAGGCTTCTTTCAATCATTGCCCGACAAGATGCAAGCGCTAATGGCGGATGATATGGCCAAGGTGACGCTCGACTTTAAAGGGTTAATTTCGGCTAGCTATTCTCTTGCTAATGTTGCTGAAATTAAAGCGCCGACTTTATTTTTAACAGGTAAATACAGCCCGAAATTAAGTCACAGCTTAGCTGAAACCATTATTGGCAGCCTACCAAATGTAAAAAGTGTGGAAGTTGAAGCCGGACATATGGCGCCAGTTAGCCATGGTGAGTTAGTATTACCTATCATTGCTGACTTTATTCAACAACATGCTGAGAATAATTAGTTCACACCAATTCCGAATGTCATGTCGCAAGCTTACTCAAGGTGCTCAATTAAGGCTAGTGAGTAGGCTTGCTGAAGCAACAAGACCAATTGGCTGGTTGCTCGCGACTTTGTTAATCAGTGTGATAATGGCAAAAGGAGCCTTGGCTGCTCAGTCTACCTCTCTTCGTCCTGATACTGATATCCATGCGGTTTGTGCACAATCGCCACAGCAATGTTTAATGCATATTGAACAGTTGTTGAGGCTAGAACCTAATGAAAGCCGTCGTTGGTTTCAATATAAGAATTATCAGCTTGACGCCTTATTTGAGTTAGAGCGCTTAGAACAGTTGGCAAGTGAGCTTAAACCTTGGATTTCTAGAGACGATATTCCGCTGAAGTTTAAAATCAGCGTGCTAATTTATACCGCTAAAACTTTGCCGGCTAGCGATAAAGATATCGCTAATCAGTATATGCGCAATGCAATTGAGTTACTTGAACAAGTCAGTGAAGTGAATCGCAACCCGATGATTGTGGTACAAATTGCCAACAGTTTGAATCAACAAAAGGAATATCAGCGCGGCTATTACATGCTGCTGCCGCTGGTTGCCAAATACGAAAACCGACATATGCCACGTTTTCAAAGCGAATTATTTGGAAATTTAGGGCATTTTGCATATCGACTCAATAAACTTGATGAGCATATAGAATATCGTCTTTCAGCGTTAAAGTGGGCAAGGTTAACAGGCAATGAAAGCCAAGTAGCGATAACACTTTACAATGTCGCTCGTGCATATCAAATGGCAGAAAACTACCCTATGGCGTTAGATTTTCTGTTACAGACCGAACAGTTAGGTAAATTTGGCGATAACGATCACACCTTGATTAATTTCCGACGAGCCGAAATTGCTTTAGCACAAGGTCAGCTTGTAGAGGCCGAGCGTTATTATGGCAAGGTTGAACAAGTGAAGGGCTCGACACATTATCAAGACTTGTTTACTCAGTTTGAATCGGCATTGACTCAAGCAAAAAGTGCGTCGCAAAGTGCTGAGTAAAGCCTGAAGAGGTCAACACAAAAAAAGCCCGGTAATGATACCGGGCAAAAACTAAAACAGGGAAAACATGTCGTTGAAAAGTTTATTCGGTATTACCCTCTAATAAACTTTTACCATTAATGGCGATTTTTCTTGGCTTTAGGGCCTCTGGTATTTCTCTTTCTAAGTCAACGTGCAGTAAACCGTTTTCCATAAAGGCACCGACAACTTTGACGTGGTCACCAAGTTGGAACTTACGCTCGAAGTTACGCTCGGCAATGCCTTGATGTAAGAATTTTCGTTCAGCTTTATCAGCTGCATTAGCTTTTGTGCCAGTAATAATTAAATGATTTTGCTTTGATTCAATATCAAGCTCTTCTTCAGCAAATCCAGCAACGGCCATGGTAATGCGGTACTTGTCTTCCGCAAGTGATTCAATGTTGTATGGCGGGTAAGAAGGCTGTTTCTCGTTGCGTGCGGCTTTATCCATTAGGCTAGCTAAGTGATCAAAACCAATGAATGAACGGTATAGTGGGCTGAAATCTGTAGATGTACGCATAATAGTCATATCCTATATTTGTTTAGCAATATGTTAATGCTTAATAAAATTTGGCCGTGGCGGGCAGTCCGACTAGCTAGCATCTTTGACTAAAACAAGTTAGTTAAAGCTCACTAAAGTGACACTTAAATGCTATGTTTGTCGCGATTGTTGCCGTTTCTTGCATTGCAAGATAAAGCTAAATTCATTAAGCCTGCCCTTCATAATGAACGGGCGGTTAATGTAATGTAGTCCCTATCAGGCGACTACAATTTCTATATGTGGTTGATGAAAATAGTTTCAAGGAAAAAACTAAAAAAATTTTTAAATTAATTTTTGGTTTGATGTTAACTGTTTGAATATATGATTTATTTTTGTTGTTTGTTCAGAAACAAAAAAAGAGCCAGTTGGCTCTTTTAAAAAATTCGAAATAACGAAATCTTCGAAAAGCTCGCAAGTAACGAAAAATCTAGTGACCCGCGATAGCGCCATCCGTAGCAGCCGACGTTGGTGAGGTTGAAGCTTCGGCTGAATTTAGTGCTTTTAAGGTTGCTAAGGCATTGTCGTAATTTGGGTGCTGAGAAATGTTTGCAACAAGTTCTTTGTAAGCGATATTACCTTGCTCATCGATAATAAAAATTGCACGCGTTAACAGCCCCATATCTTTAATGAGCAAACCGTACTTACTGCCAAAGTCACGCCATACCGCGTCGGAAAGCACTTTTATTTTGTCTATGTTTTCAGTTTTACAGAAACGCTTTTGTGCAAAGGGTAAGTCGTTGCTAATGGTCATCATCACCACATTGCTAGGTAAGTTAGCAACTTCTTCATTAAAGCGTTTAGTTTGTAATGAACATACGCCTGTATCTAAGCTAGGTACCACTGAAATAAGCACCGGCTTGTTTGCGAAGTCGCTTAACGATACCGGCCCAAATGAATCATTGACCACTTTAAAGTCTGGTGCTTTTTCACCTTCTTTTACTTGGTTGCCTAATAAGGTGACAAACTTGTTGCCAGCTTTGACTAAATTGTCGGTTTGCGGCAGTGAGTCTTGTGTGAAGAAATCTGCGCAAGCAGAGGAAATAACAGCAAAATTTAATGCACTAGTTAATAGTAAAGTTGAAAATTTCATATATAGTGTACGTATAGATATCGTATGTAATACAAGCTTACCTTCGTCCTGATTAAATTGCTAATGAATAAGGCCGGTCTTGGATATTTAACCGATATAACAATAGAGTGTGGTAGGGGCTTGTAGCCTTTCTTACACTCTTTCATTTCCATTGAAGTGTCAGAGGTTGTTTACTGATAATGCCAACCAAATTACTTATATGCGACGACTCAAATATGGCGCGCAAGCAGGTAGCACGTTCGCTGCCTGAAGACTGGGAGGTCGATGTAAGTTTTGCCGAAAATGGCGAACAAGCGATTGCCGCGATTAAAGCTGGCAAAGGCGACGTGCTGCTACTGGACTTAAATATGCCAGTTATGGATGGATATCAAGTACTTGAAACCATCGTCAAAGAAGATTTACCAACGCTTACCGTAGTGATTTCCGGAGATATTCAGCCAGAAGCGCATCAGCGCGTTACTGGTATGGGCGCACTGGACTTTATTCAAAAGCCTGTCAACAAAGACAAACTAACCGACATCTTACTGTCTTACGGTATTTTTACTCGCGAAGAGCTTTCTACGAGTAAAGAAAACCAAGAAGCCGTAACGAAAAGCCGACAAGATAAAATAGATTTACCTGCCATCAACAAACCAGTGCCTAAGGCGCAGGAAGTTAAAGAGCGCGTATACCAACCAATTACCTTAGCTCCAGATTTGCGTGATTGTTATCAAGAAATCGCCAATGTAGCCATGGGTAGAGCGGGTGATTTGCTGGCACGCTTGCTTGATGTATTTGTACTCTTGCCAATTCCGAATGTGAATTTGATTGAAGTGAGCGAGCTTCGCATGGCACTAACGTCAGTTGCCACTAACGAGACAACATCGGGCGTATGTCAGGGTTTTATTGGCGCAGGCGTCAGCGGCGAAGCGTTATTAATTCTCAATGATTCGAGTTTCAAAGAAATCGCGTCTTTGATGAACTATCACCAAGATATTGATGAAAGTGCTGAACTTGAACTGTTAATGGACATGGCCAATACCTTAATTGGTGCCTGTTTAAGTGGTGTGTCTGAGCAACTTGATATGACGTTTAGCCAAGGTCATCCCGTTGTGCTTGGTCAACACCGCAATATTAAAGATTTAATTGCCACTAATTCGGCAAAATGGCGCCAAACGCTTGCCATTGAGATTAGCTACAACATTGAAAATTATTCAATAAAGTGTGACTTGTTGTTGCTGTTTACTGAAGAGTCAATGCGCACCTTGAACAATAAAATTTCCTATTTACTGGATTAGTTATGTCGTTAGAAGCATCACAATTAAATGAATTACATTGGTTGATGGAAATGTTGCACAACATTGACGTTGGCTTAGTGGTACTTGATCGTGAGTACAATATCCAGATTTGGAATGGTTTTATGGAGAACCATAGTGGTTTGCTGCCACGTGAGGTTAAAGATAAAAACTTATTTAGCTTGTTTGAAGAAATTCCTCAAGACTGGTTTGTTCGTAAAGCAGAATCGGTATTTTTACTGAAAAACAAAGCGTTTACCATTTGGGAGCAGCGCCCATATGTGTTTAAGTTTCAAAACTATCGCCCAATTACGGGTACTGCCGATTACATGTACCAGAACACCACTTTTATCCCGCTTATGGCAGCCAACGGGGAAGTAAGTCACCTGTGTTTGATTGTTTATGATGTAACTGACAGCGCAGTGCATAAGAAAGACCTTGAAACGGCTAACCAAGAATTGGCGATACTGAGTCAAACTGACGGGTTAACTAAGCTGTTTAACCGTACTCACTGGGAGCGTTGTTTAGAAGCTGAATTTAAACGTTGGACGCGTAGCCAAAACCCAAGCTGTTTAGTCATGATTGATATTGATCATTTTAAAAATATTAATGACAGCTATGGTCATATGGTAGGCGACCAAGTGATTCGACATTTGGCAGATGTTGTGCGCCAACAAGTGCGAGAGACCGATGTGTCAGGGCGTTATGGCGGTGAAGAATTTTCTATTTTGCTGTCAGATACGACCTTAGAAAATGCCCACATATTTGCTGAGCGTATGCGCAAGACAGTCGAGGCTTCGGTGGTGAAATACAATGATATTGATGTGAAGTACACGATTAGTATTGGTATTGCTCAAGTCACGCCGGGGATCAGCACCTACGAAGCTTGGATTGAATGCTCAGATGCCGCGCTTTATCAGTCAAAAGAAGGTGGTCGAAACCGTATTACCTTGTTCCCGAAACAATAAGACGTCACGAATTTTCACTTCGTATCAATTGCCTCTTGCGCGAAAGAGGCGATTATTCCAAATTTGCTTTTAATTTACTGGCAATCTGCGCAAAGGTGCTAATTTGTGAGGCAGGTATATCGGTTAGCATTTTCTCAAACACTTCTTGTTCAGCTTGCTTAAATGCCGCCACTATTGCTTGTCCAGATGATGTTAAAACCAATAATTGGCTTCTCTTATCCTGTGCATGGTCTTTTTTAATGACTAAGCCTTGAGTGACTAATTTTTTAACTAGTCGATTAATCTGGGCTTTACCTCGACCCATAAAGTTTGCCAATTTTTGGCCAGTACACAGATCTATCTTGCTAATAACTTTCAACGATTTAAGGTGCATCGGCGCTAGATCAAAGTCTAGCTGTTTGACTTTGGTTAGTATGTTCATTCGCACTAAATGTATTAATTCAAAAAGCGTGTTGCTTAACTCCATGTCGACTCCACATATTTTGCTAAGCGAAAAATGCATCAAATTGTAAAGTTGGTTGATAGTGTCAACCAACATTTTTTATAGTAGACCTTGTCCAAATTATTCAATTCTTTGACGTTTTTCCATCCAAGTAATCATCTAATTTAGAGTAAATATGCAATCAAATGTTAAGCAGGTGTTTAAGCTGTTACCTGCAGTGCTGGTGCTTATTGCCATCATTATCACCATTATGACCTGGGTGAATTTATCAACACTTCGTGGCTTTTTTGAAGCTTGGAGCCGTGCGTTCTTTTTTGCCACCGTTACGGTTTTACCGATTGGCGGTTTGATGTTTTTAGCGCTCTATCAGTTTATCGGCCGCGTGTTTGGTAAATGGCCAGCGATGCTACGTAATTTACTCATTGGTATTGTGATGACGCTAATCTTAGAGTCGATAATGGCGCTCACCACAACCGCGAGTATTCAAAACTTTCAGTCGATAAATGAGTTTTTTGATTTATACATGATGAGCTTTTTATACGCCTTACCTGTTGGGCTGCTCTATGCCAGTCTTACTGCTGTTATGGTTAATTTTGAAGTTGAGCAGGAAGTTATCGCTCGTGCAAAACGTCAGTAATGGCTAAAACGCATTACAGTAGTGGGTTGTCTGCCAGAGCTTAGTGTAAGCGATAGTCTTGAGTTCTATTGATAATTCACAACCAATTATCGCGATTTTAACTAAGGCTTACGTCTAAATTTAAACTTACCCGAAGAAAGGGGAAGAAGTTTCCCCTAATCTTCACATCTAGTTTTCTGATTTTAGCCATTAAACCAGCAAACTTCTGCCGCTGTTTTATCGTGCTGCTTAAGCTGTTCGCGGGACATTGGTTTTTCTACAAGCTGCTCTGCATCACTTTTTTCCGTGATTTCTGTCACACTAGTATTAGAAGTAATTTGCTGCTTGCTACCCCTTAGAATATCTTTTTGTGCATTCCTGTGCACACTAGTTCGCGTATTTATGTTCCGTTCTGTGGCGCTTTCTGAACTCGTTTGAACAGCCTCTTGGTTAACGGGACGATTGTTGATGGAGCGATTGTTAATAGGTTTATTGTGGGCTGGCTTACTTTTATTGGCATTGGCATTGGCACCAGCGAACGCGTTAGCACTATGCTTAGTAGCTTCTTCATTAGCTGATTTATAAGGGTGATTGATTGCGATACAAGTTGCACCGTTTGACTCAGGTAGTGTTTTAACCAGCTCAATAACAAGAAGGCCGTGGCTTAGTTTAGCTCGTGTTACTTCAACATATTCTGCAAGTGTGAATTTTCGCTCAAAACTTTGCGTGATAATGCCATGATGTAAGTACTGACGATTCGCGTTTTTCAGCTTTTCGCCACTCACCGTTAGCTCACCATGCTCTACATGAATATTGAGTTCATCGTCAGCAAAACCCGCTGCAGCGATGGTAATCGCATAGCAATTTTCGGCGACTACCTCAATATTGTAAGCGGGGTAGCTGCTTACCTCATTAGTTGCAGCTAGTGCGTTATCTAACAAGCCGGATAACCCGTCAAAGCCAATACTACTGCGATAGAGTGGGCTTAAATCAACTGAGTTCATCATACATCCTCCTCCAAAAGTAATAATGCAAGCTATTGTTGGCAATAGCTAAACTGCTTTTCAAACTGTTACTCCGCTAGTGCTACTCCGCTAGTGCTACTCCGCTAGTGCTACTCCGCTAGTGCTACTCCGCTAGCGTTACTTTCCTATAGCACTAAGGTTATTGCACTAGGTAGCTTCCCAGCGCGATAAAAAACGGCACGCCAATGAGCACATTAAACGGAAAGGTAATGCCCAATGAAGCCGTGATTGACATACCAGCATTTGCTTCTGGCAGGCTTTCTTTCATCGCCGCAGGTACCGCAATGTATGATGCACTTGCACCCAACACTGCCATCAGCGCGACGCCGCCTGCACTTAGTTCCATCACTAGCCCCAAACCGGTGCCAGCCAAGCCGCCAATCATCGGCATTAATATCGCGAAACTAATTAAAAACATGCTGTTCTTTTTCAATGTTGAAAGTTGTTCGGCGGCAACTATGCCCATTTTCAGTAGGAAAAGTGCCAATACTCCTGAAAATAAGTCAATAAACATTGGCGAAAGCTTTTGCACGCTGGTGCCGCCTATATAACCAATAACCAAGCCGCCTAGCATTAGCAGTATGCTTTGGTTGGCGATAAGTTCTTTCTTAATAAATTCGCCATTTACTATTTTTAAGTTGCCTTTGGCGAGCATAAGGCCGACCAAAATAGCGGGCATTTCGAGCAATACGACAAACAGCGGAAAGTAAGCTTCATAACTAATGTTGCCTGCTTCGAGTAAAGCGACTGCTACCGCATAAGTTGCGACGCTCACCGAACCATAGTGAGCGGCTACCGCACCAGCGTTGACTTTATCCAGTTGGCCGAAATATCGTAGTAAGGGGTAGGCAAGCAAAGGTAAGGTTAGGCCAAACGCGATAACCACTAACGACATGGTCAGCAAGCTAGCGTCAACATGTGCTTGCATCGCTAAGCCACCTTTCAAGCCAATGGCAATCATCAAAAACATACTGAGCGTTTTATAAAGGCCATCAGGAAAAGAAAGCTTGGCGCCAAGTAATTGGCAAACAATGCCTAAAATGAAAAATGCAACAACTGCGTCTAACATCATGGCTTATTTATCGCTGAGCATGTTGGAAGGTGTTTGGGGAGTTAACTTGGTAGTTAATCCCAAAGCATTTGTACGCACACGGTTGAAATATGCTAACGACTTTACTGTATTTACCAATGCAATTGTCATTAGCGCCGCGGCCAGCAATGCAAATGCGATGAGCTCATGACCAATCACTGTGCTGGTATAGTAAAACCCAAACAGCAATAAACTGGTGATCATAACGAGTAAGGTTGTTCTTTTGCTCACGATTTTCTCCGACACATTTGGCACTATTGCTCGAAATTTATCGAGCGGGTTAGCGAGTTGTTGCTAAGCGTTTTGAACAAAAGCTAAGCAATTTCGAATGAGCGTTAGTTTACAAATCAATCAAGTTAGATAAAAATAGATAATCACTAATTATTAAATAGATAAAAATCTATAGGAGGTGGTTGTGGCATCAAGACTTCATGCCCATATCGGCACCTTTAGGCAGTTGGAAATCTTGCTCGCTTTGTATCAAGGAGGCAGTGTTAAAGCAGCTTCAGAGTCACTATTTTTAACTCAGCCAACAGTTTCCATGCAGCTCAAAAAGTTAAGCGAAGCAATTGGGTTGCCGCTTTATCATCAGGTTGGTCGCAAGCTAAAATTTACTGATGCAGGCTTGGCAACAGTCAAAACAGCTCAGCAAATACTGCAGAGCTGCGAAGCATTAGATATGCAGTTGAGTGACTTACGAGGGTTAAAGTCTGGTACTCTGCGACTTGCTAGCGCCACTACTGCTAAATACTTTATTCCTCATTTGCTGGGGCCATTTTGCGAGCGTTATCCCGGTATTGATATTCAATTTACCGTAGCTAACCGCCAGAAAGTGATTGAACGACTAGAGCAGGGGCTAGATGACTTCTATGTATTTAGTTATGTTCCTGAAGGGCTGGAGCTTGAAACTATTGAGTTTATGTCAAACGACTTAGTGGCTATCGCCGAGCAGAACCATCCATTTGCAAAGCAAAAAAGGGTTTCGCTAGAGCAGTTTTGTCAGCAAGATTTTTTGATCAGGGAATCTGGCTCAGGCACTCGTTATGCAACAGAATCATTCTTTAGCAAACAAAGTGTTAGCCCTAAAGTTAAAATGACGATTGCCAGTAATGAAGCCATCATTCATTCCGTTCTCTCTCGACTTGGGGTTTCTATTCTTTCCGCGCATACGTTGGCATTTGGTGAAATGTATGGGGTGAAAGTGCTGAATGTTGAGGGCTTGCCAATAAAATCTAAATGGTCATTTTCGTGGACGAAAACACATCATTTATCGCCAATTGCGAATGTTTTTCTAAATTATGTAGAAACAGAAGGGCGCGAAATGATGAAACAAGCGATTAAGCTTTAGCAAATACAGTGAGTACCATGGGGACAAAAATGGGCAACAAGTTAGCCACTTATTGCCCAAAATTTTGGCTGCTATTCGATCATATGGCTTTTCGTATGGCTTTACGCTTTGGCTAAGCTTATTTTCAGTTGGGCTTAGCTCCTAAGGCTGTTCCACCGTGTGAAACCCAATTGCTAAGGCTATGCGGGTTCGACGCTAAGTTCTTCAAAGCTTTCTCGCATTGTTGAACGCATTTTTCGAAATTGTCGCAGCGGTCTTTTAATGCGATCGGTAAAGGTGCGTTTTGAACGACTTAAGGCAAGACTAAATGCCGCTTGGGCGGTAGTTTGTGCATCAATTATTTGTACATTGCTAATGCCTTCTCCAACAACTTTCAGCTTGCACTGCTTGTCTTTACCGCCGCGTAAACCATTGATATCTTGAAAACTGACAACAACGAATTTAATTTTGTCGTCAACGCGGGCAAAAGCACTTTGAACGCGATTGGCGATTTGGGCTCTAAAACCTTTGGTTAACTCAATATTGTTCGCATGGATAAAACACTTCATAGTCACCTCCGTTAAAGAATTAACCTTATCGTGCCCAATTTTTAGATTAGATAAAAATAGATAAAATTTAATGATCGTATTTATTTTTATCTAATGATTGGTGATCGCTTGCTGTGTAGTGATGTAATGTGGCTATGCAATTTGATTACTAAATAAAAGGCAAAAACCAAGATGTACACGTATTGGTGTAAATATCCCTTGGCAGAGGTTATGTAAAATACTTGTTAATTTTCTCTGCTTTCAATGGTTTTTGTGTAGACTAGTGTCGACGAATTGCAGAGGAGTGCAAAAATGAACAAACAATTCACGAGCTTAGTCTCAGTGAGCGTGTTAACGGCAGGCTTAATTGCAGGCTGTTCGGGTTTAGATAATAGTGAAAAAGTGATGAAGCAAACAGTTCAGGCTGATAGCAGTGTTGATAACGCTAGTTTTGATAACTCTGGTTTCGACAATAAAGCCTACCCAGTTACCCGCAAAGGCGAGGTCGTCGAGACTTACTTTGGCAAAGAAGTTGCCGACCCATACCGCTGGCTAGAAGACGATCGCAGTGAAGAAACAGGTGCTTGGGTAAAAACGCAAAACCAAGTCACCTTTAGTTATTTAGACCGAATTCCGTACCGCGAACAGCTAAAAGAGCGTTTGGCTGATTTATGGAACTATGAAAAAGTGGGTGCGCCTTTCAAAGAAGGAAAATATACCTACTTCTATAAGAATGATGGCCTGCAAAACCAATACGTGGTTTACCGTATGGTTGAAGGTGGCGAGCCGGAAGTGTTTTTAGACCCTAACAGCTTTAGCGAAGATGGCACCACGTCATTAGCGCAATTAAGCTTTTCTAAAGATGGCTTAATTGCCGCTTACTCAATTTCTGAAGGTGGCAGCGACTGGCGAAAAATCATCATCATCGATGCTGAAACGAAAAAAGTGCTAGAAGCGCCACTCGTCGATGTGAAGTTCTCTGGTATTTCATGGGTTGGCAACAAAGGTTTTTATTACTCTAGTTACGACAAGCCAAAAGGCAGCGAGCTTTCAGCCAAAACTGACCAGCACAAACTTTACTACCATGAGTTAGGCACACCACAAGCGAACGATCCTGTTATTTTCGGTGCAACACAAGATGAAAAGCGCCGTTATGTGGCTGGTTATGTCACCGAAGACGACAACTACTTATTGATTAGCGGCGCAACGTCTACGTCAGGTAACGATCTTTACCTAAAGGACTTAACACGCCCTAATAGTCCGCTGGTTACCATTTTAGATAACTTTGATTCAGACACGTATGTGATTGAAAACCAAGGCAGCAAGCTTTACTTAGTCACTAACCTAAATGCACCAAACAAAAAGGTGGTAACGGTTGATGCAAGTAAGCCGTCACCAGAGCATTGGCAAAACCTAATTGCTGAAACTGATGACGTGTTAACGGTTTCAACAGGAGCAGGTTACTTCTTTGCTGAGTACATGGTTGACGCTATTTCAAAAGTGTATCAGTACGACTATCAAGGCAACAAAGTTCGCGAGATTGCATTGCCTGGGCTAGGCAGTGCTAGTGAGATTGATGGTAAAAAAGATGACAAAGAGCTTTATTTCTCTTTCACCAACTACAAAACACCCGGCACGATTTACAAGCTAACGCCAGACACTGGCAAGGTTGATGTGTACCGTGAATCAGGTGCTAAGTTTGACAGCAACAATTACGTGTCTAAGCAAGTGTTTTACACCTCAAAAGACGGCACGAAAGTGCCAATGATGATCACCCATAAAAAAGGGCTAGAGCTAAACGGTAAAAATCCAACCATCCTATATGGTTACGGTGGTTTTAACGTTAGCTTAACGCCTTACTTTAGCGTGACGCGTGCGGTTTGGATGGAGCAAGGGGGGATTTATGCCGTTGCGAATCTACGAGGTGGCGGTGAATACGGCAAAGCATGGCACAAAGCAGGTACACAATTGCAAAAGCAAAATGTATTTGACGACTTTATTGCCGCTGGTGAATACCTCATTGACCAAAACTACACATCAAGCGACTACTTAGCTGTTAACGGTGGTTCAAACGGAGGCTTATTAGTTGGTGCGGTAATGACCCAGCGCCCTGACTTAATGAAAGTCGCGCTGCCAGCGGTTGGCGTACTTGATATGTTGCGCTACCACACCTTTACTGCTGGCGCAGGTTGGGCATACGACTACGGAACAGCCGAACAAAGCGAAGAAATGTTTGAGTACTTAAAAGGCTACTCGCCAGTGCATAATGTGAAAGCGAGCGTAAGCTACCCAGCGACACTAGTAACCACAGGCGATCATGACGACCGCGTTGTGCCGGCTCACTCATTTAAGTTCGCTGCTGAACTGCAAGCTAAGCAGGCAGGCAATGCACCAACTATGATCCGCATTGAAACTAATGCTGGTCACGGCGCAGGCACACCAGTCTCAAAAACTATTGAACAATACGCTGATATTTACGCGTTTACTTTGTTTAATATGGGCTTTAGCGAACTGCCAAAATAGTTTCGCTGAGCAGTGAAGCTAATTGCTAAGTGAGAAAACCCGCAAAATTGCGGGTTTTTTTATAATTGGCAGTTTATTGGGGTTAATCAACAAACGTCATGTAAGTAATACGATATTGAATAGAAAACAGTAAGTTATTGAGAGCCTTGTTTCGACTGCAAAACGTGTTAAAAACTTCTTTCAAATGAGAAACTTTTTGTTCATGTTGATAAAAATAGAGAGGCAGAAAGCCAAACTTCTCTTCATATTTATAAAAAATCGACTGGAACGTTGACTCCATAACACCTTGATTTTACTGAAATGTCGTTGTCTGTCGTTAAAGTGTCGTGTGATATGTATACCTTGGAATGAGGAAATCATCATAATTCTTCATGTTGTTGTTAATGATTAGTAGGAAATTTGGATGTTACTTTCAACAGATAAATTAAAGAAAATAAGAAGTGAGCATGGATGGTCACAAGAAGTATTGGCTAAAGCGTCAGGGCTTTCGGTAAGAACTATTCAACGAATAGAGTCTGATGGTAAAGCCTCGGCTGAATCAACCCTTGCCATAGCTTCAGTTTTCAATTTATCCCCGCAATTATTGATGGCAACCTCAAATGAAATTGAAGTTAATTGGGTGAGGAGAATTATTATGAAAAACCTACTGGCGTTGCTGGTCATAATTGGCGCTATTGCAATGTTTGTTGTGTTGGGAGGCAGTGCATCTCTGGTAATTGATGTGCAATCAGGGTTGTTCTTAATTTTGTTTTTATATGCGGCCACAGTGATCGCCTTTGGCACCAATGGCATGTTGAAATCAATACAGGGCTTGAAGTATTTATTTACTGATGAACTTGTCGGGGGAGTACAAGCCCAATACTTAGCAAAATTGTATAGCAGTCAAGTTAAGTTTCTGTATGCAGGTGCTTTAATTGGCTTTACCAGTGGTGCAATTGGCATTCTTGGCAACATAGACACATACGAAAACTTTGTATTCCAAAGAGCCTCGTCTTTTAATTTGATCATAATATTTCATGCTGCCATCATTGCGGAAAGCATTTTTAGACCATTAAGTTTAAAGCTTAAGACTTGCGATATGCTAAGTTAATAAGCAGTGCTAAGCTTACATACTGGTTATTTATACTTGTAATTTTAGTACCACAGCCCAACTAGCATTTGTGTTTGTGGTACTTCAGGTGGTACTAAAAAATCTAGTTAGTGCAAGTTTTTATGGAAAAGAGCCAACAATCAAAGAAGTCAAAGGTGCGTGCCATCGAGCGCGGGGAATTGTTACCTTTGCCATTAATCGTCTGCAAAGCAGGAATGACATATGATCCACATTGTCTTCCGGATACCTCAGAGAAAACATTTCTATTCCGCATCATGCGCAAGATAAAAGCGCTAGTTATACGTTGATAAACCAGCCTAATATAAAAACGACGCTAGATTACAGAAGAAATCTTAGTGAGAATTAGACATAAAAAAACCAGAAAGCCTTATTTATATTGGCGTTTCTGGTCTTTTTGAGTTCTCTTGGAACTAGTGTGTGGTGGAGCAGGGGGGAGTTGAACCCCCGTCCAAAAAACCTACATCCTCGGTCCTACATGCTTAGTCGTTCTATTATTTAACCAGTCAGTCGCCGAACGACAGGCTACTTTCTGGTGAGTCTGATACTGTTTCGCGGTTCACCCTCAGACAAGGTTCCCTCGCTAACCTAGTATAGTATGACCATCGCTCCGCTAGTCTACAGGTAAAACTTGGCGGGGATGGCTAGCATTAAGCTGCTAGTGCGAACGTTTCGTCGTTTGCAACTATAGTTTTGCGGCTTTTTACCAGGCCAACCGCCCCTGGGCATGCACCTTGGGTTTCGCGAATCTTGTCGAATCCTGAATCTGCCCCAAAGTTTGTGGTAAGTGAGTCACTTACAATACGCGCATTGTACAGCGCTTCGAGTTGTGAAACAACGTGGTATTTTTTAACCAGTTATCGCTGTTTTAATCACAACCTATACCTTAACTAGGCTATTTGCTTTAGTTAGCCATTAAGGTTTTTGTTTTTCATTAAACGGCCTTTGTCGATCTGCCATTCGCGATCTTTGATATCAGCGCGTTTATCGTGGCTTTTCTTACCTTTACCTAAGTAAAACTCCAGTTTTACCCAGCACTGCTTCCAGTACATGGCAGTGGCAACAAGTGAGTAACCATCGCGCTCAACGGCACCAATTAGACGGTCAAGCTCACGGCGGTTTAACAATAGCTTACGGCTTCGAACCGGATCGCAAACCACATGGCTAGAGGCGGCATTAAGCGGCAGAATTTCGCTACCGACTAGGTAGGCTTCGCCGTCTTTAAGCATGACATAACAATCAGAAATATTGACCTTGCCACTGCGAATGCTCTTAATTTCCCAGCCTTGCAGGCTCATACCCGCTTCGAACTTGTCGGTAAGTGCATAGTTGTGACGTGCTTTTTTATTGAGGGCAATGGTATTGCTATTTGATTGTTTTGATTTTTTCTTGGCCATAATCGTTCCACAGTTAACCGCGCACATTATACGGACTAATCCGCAGTTTTGAATCGCCAGAGGAAAAATTATTGAATTTAGTGTGCGAGTAGTGAGCTTTTAGATTCGATTTGCTATGATCTGCGCCCTTAACGGGGGAAATTAATGCCATCAATTCATCGTAGTGCCTTGGTTATGCACAGTGTTAGTGATATGTATAACCTGATCAATGACGTACTTGCTTACCCACAATTTTTACCAGATTGCAGCGACAGTAAAATCATCTCACAAGATGAGGGTTCAATGACGGCTGCGCTTAAAATTTCAAAGGGTGGGGTAACTAAGTGGTTTACCACAGAAAATACCTTAGTGGAAAACGAGCAAGTGGTATTGAACTTGGTAGATGGACCATTTAAACAGCTCACGGGTAGCTGGGATTTAACTGTGCTGTCTGAAGAGGCATGTAAAGTCACACTGAGCCTTGAATATGAATTTTCGAGCAAGGTTCTAGAGTTGGCATTTGGTAAAATCTTCAACAATATTGCCAATAACATGGTTCAAGCATTTACTCAGCAAGCAAAAAAGGTATACGGCTAATGGCAGAGCAGATTCATATTGAAGTGGTCTATGGCTTGGCGACTCGTCAAGAGCTTATTGCTTTACCTGTTGCTAAAGGTACAACCATAGAGCAGGCAATTATTGAGTCGGGCATTATGGATATGTTTGACGATATCGACCTGACTAAAAACAAAGTCGGTATTTGGAGCCGCGCCGCCAAGCTAAGCGATGAGCTGGAAGATTTGGATCGTATTGAAATTTATCGCCCGCTGATAGCCGACCCGAAAGAAGTACGTAAACGCCGCGCAGAAAAAGCGAAAGAAGAAGGCCGAGCAGATAAAGTTACCGGTGGCCGAGTTAACAATCTAAGAGCTAAGCCATAGTTTTAACTGGTTTAGCTTCGCTAAATTGCACAGATATATTCCCTGTCTAATATTTAGGTTCGAGTTACCTACTTGAACTAACCATCGGCATTAGGCATGGAGCGGTTGATAATTTCCCATAATGCGAAACCATTTGGCAATAGTTGCTATTCGTAGCGCTAATGAACAAATTTGCAGGTGCTTTGAAGTTTACTTCTATTTTTGATACCTATGGTGCCAAGTACTTTATAGGCTTCTTCAACTTGGCTTCTCTTTACCAATATTTGATAACTATTCTGAAAGTCTACGAAATAGGTTATTTTTGACTCATCAAACGTGTGCACTACCTTTATGGTATCCACTTTTCTGAAATCATCGATTACCGTGCAAAATTCATCTTTCTTTGAACAACTGGATAGCGAAAATATGGTTACCAACATAAAAATTGTTGGTAGGTGATTCCATTTAAAAAAAGAGGTATTCACTGGTAGCTCCAAGCAGAATTTTGACGTTTTCAAGTTATAGCAATTAATATTCCATTGGCTCTCTTATTACATGAAATCTGCGGGCTGAGAGTCTTGTTGTCAGTTTGAGCTTTGCTGATATTAGCAACTCTCAGAGTTGGTTCGCTTCTATCAGTGAATATTTGGAATAGTGAAGATTTAGACTAGTTGTAATGAACTACGATAGCTAATTTATTGTCGCTTTAGCAAAATATACTAAGTAAAACTATCTGGACTTAATCTTTTGCTAATGAGGTTCTAAACACAGTGACGACAACTTTTGACACAATTATTTTCTTCTTTGGGCTTCCAATTTCGGTAGCTAGTTAAAATCTTATGAAAATTTATTCCTATAATTGAGGTCTGGTTTTGGGAATAACAACACAACCCATTTGGGCGTTTAAATAATAAGGAATTCAATATGCCTTCAATTCTTGGTGTGCCACCTTCACCTTATGTTCGTAAAGTGATTTTGGCGCATGAACACAAAAATATGCCATATGAAGTAAAAATGATGATGCCAGGCTCTGACGATGAAGCGTTTAGAGCCGCTAGCCCGCTTGGCAAAGTGCCTGTCTACGTGACTGATGATGGTTTTAGCTTTGCTGACTCGTCTGTGATGATTGCTTACCTAGAAAAAACGAATAGCACCAACTCATTGTACCCAGATGATGCTAATGACTATGCGCAAGCACTATGGTTTGAAGAGTACGCCGACACTAAGCTAACCGAAGTTACTGCCGCGCTTTATTTCCAGCGTGTTGTTGGGCCAGCTTTTTTCAATCACACAACGGATGTAGATCGCTGTCAGGAAGTGATTAATGAGTTAATTCCGCCTCAGCTAGCTTATTTAGAGTCACAGCTTACAGGTGACTTTTTTGTCGGTGATAAATTAAGTATTGCTGATGTTTGTATTGGTGGTGCGTTAGTGAATTTGCTTCATGCTGATTATGAGCTTGATGCCGCTAGCTACCCGAAACTTACTGCATTCCAGCAGCGTTTTTTCAGTATTCCTATGGTAAAGCAGTGTATTGAAAGCGAACAACAAATGTTTGCTAGTGCAAAATCATAGAAGCTTTGTTTTGCTTTACTTCGTATATTGGTAAGCTAGTAAGTTCATAAGAAGCTAACTAAGTTAGTTTTACTAAATACAAAAACATCAAAAAAGCAGCCAGTAGGCTGCTTTTTTAGTTTTCGCTTATCGCTAATTGAGCAACGTTACTAGTTACTCATGAGTGCAATGCGTGAGTCGCTTTTTTAGCTATCTTATTCTAACTATCGTATGGTGTGTCGAAGTTTTCTGAAAGTTCAAAATCACCTTCAGCAGACACTAGCTTGTTGTCAACAAACTTAACGATAAAGTCTTTACGCGCATCAAAGTCTGAATTTCTGCCAGACTTGAATTGATAAACATAGTGCCAAGTGTCTTGCTCGAATGAGTCAATCACTACTGGGCTACCTAAAATAAACTTTACTTGTTCTTTGGTCATGCCCACTTGTAAGCGGTCAATATCTTTTTGTTCAAGGTAGTTACCTTGTGGGATATCAATACGATATACCCAGCTTGAACATGCGCTGGTGGTCAGCGCAAGCGCTAAAATTATGCTTCTTGCTAACATGAAAAACTAAAATCCTACTACATGTGACAGAGGATAATACCCAAGCGAACTGATAGTTACAAAACAATTCACAATAAATTTACGCTGTTGTTATCCTGCCAATAATTCTTGAGCATTCGCTAAGCTGCTCTCGGTAATGGTGTTGCCTGCTAATAAGCGGGCAATTTCTTTGACGCGTGCACCTTCACTAAGTTCCGTAACACTGGTTTCGGTATGCTCACCATCGGTTAATTTCGCTACGAATAACTGTTGGTGCCCCTTGCACGCCACTTGCGGTAAGTGAGTGACACAAATCACTTGCGTATTTTGCGCCAGTTGTTGCAGTTTTGCTCCAACCATTGCCGCTGTTGGGCCACTAATACCAACATCCACTTCATCGAAAATAAGGGTAGGTGAAACCACTTTATCGGCAAGGATAACCTGCATGGCAAGGCTAATACGCGAAAGCTCACCACCTGAAGCGACTTTGTGCATGGCTTCTAAGCTTTGCCCTGGATTGATACTGACAACGAATAACACCTCGTCTTGCCCTTGAGCACTTGGCTTATCTGACGAAAGTGGCGTAATAGCGACATCAAACTGACCATGCGGCATATTGAGCGTCTGAATACTGGTAGTCACGTCGCTGCTAAGTATTTTCGCAGCTGCCATGCGCGAATCGGTAAGTACTTGCGCGGCCTCAAAATATCGCTGCTTGGTTTGCTCTATTTCATCAGCAAGCCCTGCTAAGCGAGTTTCATCACCCGTTAAGCCGTTCAGCTCCAACGCTAATTGTTGGTGGTAATCTGGTAATTGCTCTGGCGCGACTTGGTGTTTTTTCGCCAATTGAATGGCTTGTGAGTAACGCTCCTCAATTATGCTAAAGGCTTGAGGGTCTAGCTCTAGGCGATCGTGGTAGTGGCGTAGATCGTTATTGGCTTCTTCAAGCTGCACCACTGCGTCATTGATTATGGCGGCGATATTTGCGAGTTCGCTATCGTAATGGGCGAGTGTTGATAGGGTATCGTGACATTTTTGCAGTGCATCAAGCGCATTAAACTGTTCGTTTTGCGAGAGAATGTGCAGTGACTCCATGGTGTCAGACAAAATCTGCTGACTATGGCTAAAGCGTTTGAAGTCGGCTTCAAGTGTTTGAAATTCATCAGCTTGCAATGAAAACTCATCCAACTCTTGCACTTGGTACTGCAATAACTGTTTTTTGGCTTCGCGCTGCTGCTGGCTAAGCTCTAGTGCTTCTAACTCTGCTACTTGTTTGCGATAGCTTTGATAATAGTGCTTAACGTTGTCGATAAGATCATCATGCCCAGCAAATGCATCTAACATTTTGCGCTGCTCATTGGGTTTAATGATAAGTTGATGATCGTGTTGACCATGAATATTGATCAGTAACTGGCCAAGCTCTTTTAATTGTGCCAGTGGTACTTGGCTGCCATTAATAAATGCACGAGAGCGACCTTCGGCAGAAATCACACGGCGAAGAATACATTCTTGTGATTCAACAGTGCCGTTTGTTGAATCGCTATCTGATTGACTTTGCTGTAGCTCCTGACTCGCTAACCATTGCTGGGCAAGTGTATTGTTGGTGACATCAAACGTGGCTGCTAAGTCGGCTTTTTTTGCCCCTGGCCTTACCGTGTTTGTGGTTGCGCGCTCACCTAAACAAAGGCCAAGCGCATCTATTGCGATAGATTTACCTGCACCAGTTTCACCAGTAATAGTGGTCATGCCTTGTTGCCAGTCGATATCCAGAGCTTTGACAATGGCAAAATTTTGAATGGTCAGTTGTAACAGCATAGTCATGTATAAATAAACAGTGTTTAGCTGTCAATTTATACAGTAATCGTCAGTTGTGCAAGTAGAAAGTGAATCTTGCTGTAAAAGTTTTATGCTAGCTGTTTGAAACTAATAGAGTTTATTGCCCCAGCTTAGTTTGTTTCTAAGCACGTTGAAGTAACTGTGATCCAATGGATGAATAAGGCGCAGGGTATAAGGGCTTTTCTTGATGATTACCTGATCACCTGGCATGACCGCTAAAATAACGTGACCATCACAGCTAACTTGTAAATTTTCGTGGTTATCGTTAGCGAGAATTAACTTAATTTCGCTGTCACCATCCACCACAATCGGGCGGCTGGTTAAGGTGTGCGGGAACATAGGCACCAGCGATAGGGCATTTAGATTAGGTGTTAAAATTGGCCCGCCTGCCGACATTGAATAAGCGGTTGAACCTGTTGGCGTAGAAACAATTAAACCATCTGAGCGCTGGCTAAACATAAAGCTGTCGTCAATGTAGACTTCAAACTCAATCATGTTAGCGACTTTGCCGGCATGCAGCACCGCTTCGTTAACGGCACTATTAGAGCTTTTTAGTTTACCGTGGCGATACACTTCCGCTTCAATAATAAAACGCTGCTCTGAGCGAGATTCACCGTGCAATATTGCTTCAAGTGGCGGAATAACATCTTGAGGTGATAAGTCGGTCAAGAAACCTAAGTTGCCACGGTTAACGCCAATAACACCTATGCTGTAGCCAGACAACACTCGCGCTGCGCCGAGCATATAACCATCACCACCAACGACAATCGCGAGATCGGCCTGGTCGCCAATATCGGTTAACGATTGAATATTTGGTTCACAGTCAGCGTCAATAGCGCATGCAACCGAGCGCTCAACTAATACTTGGTAGTTATTTTCAATTAAATACTGGTGCAGTGTTGAGATGGTCGCGCTTGCGCCTTCGTGATTTGGTTTACCAATAAGGCCAACGGTTTTATACAACTGGCTCATGACGTTATATGCCTGAATTCTTCTTGTTATCGGCAGTGTCGCTCTTAAATTTTCACTTGTAAAGTCAGGGATTTAATAAATCTTGAAAAATGGAGCTTGAAACCAAAATTCTAAACCCCATAATTAGCAACAATTATGTTTTACCGGAGAGATTTTCATGACCACTGAGTCGAACGAAAACCCTATCAACGAAAATAAGACAGCCGAAGAGATTGCTGCTGAAGAGATTATTGCCCAAGCTGAAGAGCAAGTAGAAGAGCAGCACGAACACGCGCATGAAATTTTAAGCGAAGAGCAAGAAAAAATTAACGAGCTAGAACTAGCATTAGCTGCTGCTCAAGCAACGGTTGCTGATCAAAAAGACTCAGTAATTCGTGCGAAAGCAGAGGTTGATAACGTTCGTCGCCGCAGCGCACAAGACGTAGAAAAAGCTCGTAAGTTCGCGTTAGAAAAATTTGCCGGTGATTTACTACCTGTAGTTGATAACTTAGAGCGAGCTATCGAGTCTTTCGACAAAGAAGACGAAAGCCAAAAAGCCATGCTTGAAGGCGTTGAGTTAACGCTACAAAGTTTCTTATCAACGTTAGAGAAATTTGACGTTAAAGCGGTCAACCCACAAGACCAACCATTTAACCCTGAACTTCATCAAGCAATGTCGATGCAAGAAGTACCGGGTGTTGCGCCAAACACGGTAATCGCGGTAATGCAAAAAGGTTATGAGCTAAACGGTCGATTAATTCGCCCTGCAATGGTAATGGTATCTAAAGCGGCAGCTGTTGATACGCAAGCTTAATTGCTTTAATTGCCCTACGTATTAGAAACCAGCCAAGTGGCTGGTTTTTTTATGCCTATCATTTCATACCTAATTTTCTACTGATGCGCAGGGCTGTTTTGTTTGATATTTTCACTTGATAGATAAGCCCGTCGCTTTGAATTAGCCGCCTAGTAAGAAATCCTTAACTGAATTCAACGAATAAGTGATCTTTTTTTATTTTTTTACTTGAAATGCTTTTTCGCGACCCCACTAAGTAAATCATCTAAGCAAAAATGAATTTTTAAAGAATTTCGGAGATCCTCACGATGGGCAAAATTATCGGTATTGACCTAGGGACAACTAACTCATGTGTAGCTGTTCTTGATGGTGACAGCGTACGAGTTATTGAGAACGCAGAAGGCGATCGTACAACCCCTTCAATCATTGCATACACTGCAGAAGGTGAAACATTAGTTGGTCAACCAGCTAAGCGTCAAGCGGTTACTAACCCAGAAAACACCTTATTCGCAATCAAGCGTTTGATCGGTCGTCGTTTTGAAGATAAAGAAGTACAACGTGACATCGACATCATGCCATTTGGTATCAAGAAAGCTGACAATGGCGATGCGTGGGTAGAAGCGAAAGGCGAAAAAGTTGCGCCACCACAAGTTTCTGCTGAAGTACTGAAAAAAATGAAGAAAACTGCAGAAGACTACCTAGGTGAAACAGTGACTGAAGCTGTTATCACAGTTCCTGCATACTTCAACGATTCACAGCGCCAAGCAACTAAAGATGCTGGCCGTATTGCAGGTCTTGACGTTAAGCGTATTATTAACGAGCCAACGGCTGCTGCCCTTGCTTACGGCATGGACAAGCAACAAGGTGATCGCGTTGTTGCAGTATACGACCTTGGTGGTGGTACATTCGATATTTCAATCATTGAAATTGATGAAGTAGAAGGCGAGCACACGTTTGAAGTATTAGCGACAAACGGTGACACGCACTTAGGTGGTGAAGATTTCGATAACCGCTTAATTAACTACTTAGTAGACGAATTCAAAAAAGATCAAGGCATTGACCTTAAAAACGATGCACTTGCGATGCAACGTGTTAAAGAAGCTGCAGAAAAAGCAAAATGTGAGCTTTCTTCAGCACAGCAAACTGACGTAAACCTACCTTACGTTACTGCTGATGCGACTGGTCCTAAGCACATGAACATCAAAGTAACGCGTGCCAAGCTTGAGTCACTTGTTGAAGACATGGTTAAAGCAACATTAGAGCCGTTAAAAACTGCTTTAGCTGATGCTGACCTTTCAACTTCTGACGTAACAGACGTTATTCTTGTTGGTGGTCAAACGCGTATGCCACTTGTTCAGCAAGTAGTGACTGACTTCTTCGGTAAAGAGCCACGTAAAGACGTTAACCCTGATGAAGCAGTAGCTTCAGGTGCTGCGGTTCAAGCGGGTGTTCTTGCTGGTGACGTAACAGACGTTCTTCTACTAGACGTTACTCCACTTTCTCTAGGTATTGAGACTATGGGTGGCGTGATGACAAAAGTTATCGAGAAAAACACGACGATTCCTACTAAGCAATCGCAAACATTCTCAACAGCGGAAGACAACCAAGCTGCGGTAACAGTTCACGTACTTCAAGGTGAGCGTAAGCAAGCTTCTGTGAACAAATCACTTGGGCAGTTCAACCTAGAAGGTATCGACCCAGCTCCACGTGGTATGCCACAAATCGAAGTTACTTTCGATATTGATGCTGACGGTATCTTACACGTGTCTGCGAAAGATAAGAACACAGGTAAAGAGCAGAAGATTACTATCAAAGCGTCTTCTGGTTTATCGGATGATGAAGTAGAGCAAATGGTACGTGACGCAGAAGCGAATGCTGACGCTGATGCTAAGTTCGAAGAGCTAGTGACTGCACGTAACCAAGCTGACGGTATGATCCACGCAACGAAAACTCAAGTAACTGAAGCAGGTGATGACTTACCAGCAGAAGACAAAGAGAAAATCGAAGCAGCAATCAAAGAACTTGAAGAAGCGATCAAAGGCGACGACAAAGAAGCGATTGAAGCTAAGCAACAAGCATTAATGGAAGCATCAGCTAAGTTAATGGAAATTGCCCAAGCGAAAGCACAAGCTCAAGGCGGTGCAGCTCCTGAAGGCGCAGCGCCAGAAGCTGAAGCAGCAGCTCCTCAAGACGACGTTGTAGACGCTGAGTTTGAAGAAGTTAAAGACGACAAGTAATTCATGAACTGTTTATGTGCTCTCTCGCAAATATAGCAGAGAGCATGATAAGCAGATTCAATTAAATCGTCTTAGAGATTTCACAAAGCGTCGGTACTCGACGCTTTGTTTTGTTTAAACCACTAACGATTGTTAAAAACTAAAGTTAATTTGTTTGATGGTTAGGCCCATTTATTAAACTTGATGTTTAAATAGCAAAGCCAATAAACCAATTAATTTTCGAAAATTTGAAGTAACAGTAAAGAATTAAAGCTATGTCAAAACGTGATTATTATGAGTTATTAGGCGTATCAAAAGACGCGTCAGAACGTGACATTAAAAAGGCTTACAAACGCCTTGCGATGAAGTACCACCCAGACCGTACGCAAGGTGACAAAGAAAAAGAAGAAACCTTTAAGCAAATTAAAGAAGCATACGAAGTATTAAACGACGACCAAAAACGTGCAGCTTACGATCAATACGGTCACGCAGCCTTTGAACAAGGTGGTATGGGCGGCGGTGGCGGCTTCGGCGGCGGTGCAGACTTTGGTGATATCTTCGGTGATGTTTTTGGTGATATCTTCGGTGGCGGTGGTCGTCGCGGCGGTGGCGGTTCACGCGCTCGTCGTGGTAGCGATTTACGTTACAACCTAGAAATGACGCTAGAGGAAGCGGTTAAAGGTAAATCTGTCGAAATTAAAGTGCCAACTTACGCAAGTTGTGAGCCTTGTGGCGGCAGCGGCGCGAAAAAAGGCACGTCAGCAAAAACTTGTGGCACTTGTGGCGGTCATGGCCAAGTACAAATGCGCCAGGGTTTATTCGCGGTTCAGCAAACCTGTCCAACCTGTGGCGGTAAAGGTAGCGTGATCAGTGACCCGTGTAATGCGTGTCATGGTCAAGGTCGTGTTCAGAAAACCAAAACTCTTAACGCGAAGATCCCAGCAGGTGTTGATACCGGTGATCGCATTCGCTTATCTGGCGAAGGTGAAGCGGGTGAGCACGGTGCACCAGCGGGTGACTTATATGTCCAAGTGAATGTGAAAGATCACCCAATCTTTGTGCGTGACGAAAACCACTTATACTGTGAAGTACCAATTAGCTTTGCCACTGCAGCGCTTGGCGGTGAAATTGAAGTACCGACCCTTGAAGGTAAAGTAAAACTTAAAGTACCGAAAGAAACCCAAACCGGCAAAATGTTCCGCTTGCGTGGTAAAGGTGTTAAATCTGTACGCAGCTCTGGCCCAGGTGATTTGATGTGTAAAGTTGTGGTCGAAACACCGGTGAACCTAACGGGTGATCAAGTTGATTTACTTCGTCAGTTAGATAGCAAAATGGAAGCGAGCAGCAAGAAACACAGCCCGAAAGAAACAGGTTTCTTCGACGGCGTGCGCAAGTTCTTCGACGACCTTAAGTCGTAATTGCTAGCCTCAACAAGTACTCTCTAAAAATCCCGCTTCGGCGGGATTTTTGATCTTGAAATAAAATGCAGGCAATATGATTTGAGGGGATTAGGTAACTATTAAGAAAGTATCATTATCAATAGAAGGGACGCTGCTGATGAACATCAAATTTATTCTTGCTGGCCTACTTGGCATTGCGACGGGGTATGGGCTATCAACATTGCCAATAACAGATGAGCTTATTGATAATGGCAAAGCCATGACAATACCCTCAATTAACGCTTATGGTGAACAGTCTGACAATGATGTGATTGCTGAGAATAAACCATCCAACGCAACACTATCATCTAATGTAGACACTGAAGCACAATTAAGAGACGTGCTCGCTGATAAAGACAAGCAAATAGCTCTTCTACAACAAGAGCTAGCAGCTTTAACCGATAAACTACATTCCACAGCACCACACCATTCAGCTACTTATCATCAGTCTGAAGGCCTGGGTGTGGTTGAGGGTGATGGCGAGCAGCTACATGTGCAAGATATCTCGTTTGAACAATTATTGGAATCAGCAGAGGCTCCTTATGTCAACATGCTTAGCACTTTAGAGCCAGAAGCAAAAAACTTGTATTCAACACTTCACAGTGGCGTAGCAGATAACAACCAAGTAGAGCGTGATTTTGAACTAGAAATGAAAATTCAAGATTTTGTGACGTTGCATTCGCTTGCTAACGAAGTAGAACTTGCCAGTGTGATCTGTAAAAACGGTGTTTGTGAAGCCAAAGGAAAGGAGTTGGCGAGCTATAGCTGGCAAAGGGTAATGAACAGTATGCTACAAACGCCATGGAGTCGATTTTTAAGTTCGTATTCGACTGCTGATCAAATCGCAGATCAAGGTGAATTTTTCTACACATTAATGAAGTATTAAGAATAGTTCCATGTTGACGAACGTTGCTTGAGTAATCTAAGTCAGACCGCACTATTCTTAAAATCAGGGTATAGCGAGCAAACTCATTAAAGCTAGCTATGCTTGGGTGATTACTTCAATCGACTTTGGATGTGGTAGCCCTATGAACAAGCCTATCGCGATTATTGCCAACGTATGCCGAAGTTTATTTCGTTTTTTAAATCATAATGTTTACTTGTTTAGTATTAATAATAGCGTGATTAAAGTGAACTAAGCTAAATTTGGCGCGTTATTTAGTGAAAACCTTAAGCTAGATCATCGGGTTACAATTCGTCACTATACAAGCTTTGCAGCCATACATTAGAATTGGCGAAATTTTAATAACACTGCTTGCTAAGTGGTCTTAAAACACTGGCCTATTTTCCGGAAAGTAACATGCGCAAACTTCTATTGTCGTTATTCGCCTTATTGCAAAGTTCACTGCTTCTTGCTGAAGAGCAACCATTACCACCACCAGACCCTGCTTTTGAAGGTGTTCACGGTATTGTACTAATGAATAAAAATGCCAATATTTTTGCTTCACATATGCCAACGTATGAAAAGCCTGGCAATTATCAAATTCTTTATAAGCTGCAAGTAAAAGACGTAAATCTAGTACAGTTGGTTAAGCACAATGAATTAGTAACCGTAAAGCCTGAGTCATTCAATTTACAGCGCTTGATACGCGGCGAAAAAATTAGTGTTAAAGGTGATGTTTATATCGGGCATTACGAGCGTGATGGCATGCTAGTTTACGAGGGGATGACATTAGATTTCGACCAGCATTTGTTTGTACGTGAGCTAACCGAGTTACAAGCATCAAGCAATATTCAAGAATACAGCGCTGTTGAATACAGAAGCAAAACAGGACGTTTATACGTTCATCACATTCAACAAGCACCAAGCTACGACCATATTGTTTATGTTGATCTTGAAGCGAGTTGCCCAACCAAGTTTGCTACATCTGGTGCTGTTGCCAAAGAAAATGAAGTGCTATTTAAACTACTTAACTGCGGTACGATGAAGCCGCTTTACTATGAAACAGAGGACTTTGCGGGCAAATAGACTGGGTTTCTGGATGTTCTAAGTACTATTTATTGGCTAAGGTGCGACGCAATTAAAGTGATAACTTAAGGTTATAAGCCTGCGTCGCACGAAGAACATTGCATAAATTTAATCCAACCAATTGTTAGTTTTCCTACCTTTTTTATTCTTTCTACCAATCTTCGACTTTAATTTTCTTCCGAAAAGTTTGGCAACACGCCGCTGCGGCTATGTTCAAATACTAGAGACGTTTCAACCGTTTGCACTTCTTCTCGTGAAGTAATTGCGTCAAATACAAATTTACGTAAGTGCTCACTATCTTTAACTGACATATGAATATAGTAATCGTACATACCGCCCATGTGATAAAGGCTGACGATTTCAGGCAGCAGCAAAAGGTCATCGCGCAGCTGGTTCACTATTTCTTCTGAATAGGGTTGCAGCTTAATAGCGGCGATTGCCTCAATGTTGCCACCAATGGTTTTAAAGTTGATATCCACATAAGCCTTTTTGATCACTCCCGCTTGCCTCAAACGTTTTACACGCTCTAAACAGGTTGAAGGGGCAATATTGATTTTCGCGGCGAGCTCTTTGTTCGTGATATCCGCGTCATTAAACAAAATTGTTAATATTTTTAAGTCGATAGCATCTAATTTTTTCAAAATATTGTCTAAGCTCTGTGTTGTGTTCTTGTCTTTCGAGAGTTTTTGCTCAATTATATACGTCAGACGTTGTAACCTCGTCTTATAAGAACAAATATCTAAATAATGGAATAATTCCGAATATAGCTCACTAATTTCGAAGTTGATACAAATAAATTGAAATATTATTTGGCTTATGGACTTTTTGGTGACATATTATGTCTTGAAATGTATTAGGGAAGTAAACTATGACAGTAAAAGCGATACAAGACTTTTTAAAACTTGAGGCGGCCAGCGGTATTATTTTAATGATTGCCGCTGTTATTGCCATTATTCTCGCCAACTCACCGCTAAATGAATATTACGACATGTTCTTGAGCATCCCCGTAGTGGTTGCGATTGGCAGCTTTGAAATTGCTAAGCCTTTATTACTTTGGATCAACGACGGCTTAATGGCAATGTTCTTTTTCTTGATTGGTCTTGAGCTAAAGCGAGAATTCCTTGAAGGCGAACTATCAAAGCCTGGTCAAATAGCCCTACCTGCCGTCGGTGCAATTGGTGGTATGGCGGTGCCGGCACTCATCTACGCAGGATTAAACTATCAAGACCCACAAGCGTTAAATGGTTGGGCAATTCCTACCGCAACAGATATTGCCTTTGCCTTGGGTATTTTGGCCATGGTGGGTAGTAAAGTACCACTACAGTTAAAAATATTCTTAACCTCGCTAGCTATATTCGATGACCTAGGTGCGATTATTGTAATTGCACTGTTTTACACAGATCAGTTATCGATTACCTCGCTGGTGGTATCTGCTATCGTTTTAGTTGTGCTGTTTATTTTGAACAAACGCGGCGTAAGAGACACCGCACCTTATATTTTCTTCGGTATTGTGTTGTGGGTTGCTGTACTAAAATCAGGCGTACATGCGACATTAGCTGGTGTAACTTTGGCATTGTTTATTCCAATGAAAGGACGTGAGGGTGAGCCTTCACCACTAAAATCGCTTGAGCATAACTTACACGCCATGGTGGCCTTTATTATCCTGCCTATCTTTGCCTTTGCTAACGCAGGTGTGAATTTAGATGGTGTTGGAATGAATGATGTATTGTCGCCAGTTCCGCTTGGAATCATTTTAGGCTTGTTTGTGGGTAAGCAGCTAGGTGTTTTCGGTTTCTGTTTTATCGCGATTAAAGCTGGCTTAGTTAAGTTACCAGAAAACACTAACTGGACCTTGCTATACGGTGCGGCACTGCTTTGTGGTGTTGGTTTTACTATGAGTTTATTTATTGGCTCACTTGCCTTTGAACAAACTGGTGCAAATATGATTTACCAAGATCGTTTAGGTATTATCATTGGTTCAGTTATCTCAGGTACATTGGGTTACTTGATCATTAAACGTGGAGTTGGTCGATTAACTAAGTCCGTTAACTAGTTGACCTAACGAAATCACAAACCTCAAATAAAAAACGGCGATATCACTATCGCCGTTTTTTATACGTTAAATAAACGACCACACTTAGCAAAGTGCCTCACCAGAAAATACACATCACATTTACATTTATAACTAATTCTTATCACTTGTAACTTTTTGTTGATATTTGTTTCTGGATTAACATATATTTAACACGTCAGTTGATTTGTTACTGATTGGTTTGGTAGCAATCCATCCAAATATTTATTCAAAATTCTAAAAATAATATTCACTCTATGTGACCAGGGAGAAGTACATGTATTCTAATAAACTAACTAAAGCCATTCGCTTGGCGCTAGTTGTTGGTGCAACCGCAGGAGTCTCTACACCAGTATTTGCTGAAGAAGCGAATGTTGAAGAGGAGTCTGTAGAACGAATTGAAGTAACAGGTTCACGAATTCTGCGTGAAGGTGCTGTTGCTCCAACACCTGTTACTGTTATTTCAGGTGCAGACCTAGTTAATACCGGTGCACTAAACATTGGTGATGCACTTAATGATTTACCTGCGCTAGCAAGCACTTTCTCACTTTCAAACTCAAACCGTTTTATCGGTACTTCAGGTTTGAACTTATTAGATTTACGTAACTTAGGTACAAACCGAACACTGGTGTTAGTTAATGGTAAGCGCCATGTATCTAGTGTTGCTAGTGAAGCAGCTGTGGATACTAACACTATTCCAAGTGCTTGGATTGAGCGTGTAGAAATCATTACTGGTGGTGCGTCAGCGGTATACGGTGCTGATGCGGTAACAGGTGTGGTTAACTTTGTATTAAAAGATAACGTTGAAGGCTTAGACGTTTCATTTAACCGCGGTGAATCACAACACTCTGACTATTCAACAGATAAGTTTACGCTATCGTACGGTACTAATTTTGATGATGACCGCGGTAACGTAGCATTTTCATTTGAGTATGCATCACAAGACTCATTAAATGCATTAGATCACCCATGGACGAGAACTTCAACTCGTGAGCTAGCCAACCCTGACCAACCTGCAGATGATGTAGATAACCCTGCATTTCCTGATGACATTTTTTATGAGAATGCAGGTTTCTGGGCAATTAGTGACCGTGGTGTAATCGGTGCGTTTGGTCTAATTGATAACCCTTACACATTTGACGACAACGGTAACTTAGTTTTAGTTAATACAGGTACGATTACAGATGGCTTAACGTGTGCTGGTGATAATTGTGACTTCTTCAACTTAGGCAAGTACAGTGAAGTTCAACCGCAGTTTGAACGTAGTAACTTCAACTTAAAGTCGAACTATGACATCACTGATGATTTACGTGTTTATGCAGAAGCTAAGTACGTTCGCGTTGAAGGTGAAAGTTTAGGTCAACCAGCGTTTAGCTTTGGTGGCGGTGGCTCAATCCCAACGTTCTTAGATTCTTCTTATGCTTTCTTTAATGATGAAATTAAAGAAAAAATCGATGCTGGTGCAGGTTTTGTTGTACTTAACCGCTTGCATGACGACATTGGTCGTCGCGTAGAAGACAATACCCGTGAAACAACTCGATTAGTTGTAGGTACAGATGGTATTTTTGGTGATGATTGGTCATTTGATGTTTCACTTAACTACGGTAAAACAGAAATTGAGCGTGTAAATGGCGCCAACTTAATTATCGCCAACTACAACAATGCTATTGCGGCAGTTGATGATGGCAATGGCAATATTATTTGTGCCGACGAAGAAGCTCGCGCAAATGGTTGTGTCCCGTTTGATGTGACGCGCTATAACACTGCTTCAGATGAGTTGAAAAACTACTTAACTACAACATCAGTAGGTACCTCTGAAATTGAGCAAACGGTATTTACTGCAAACATCAGTAATGGTTCAATTTATGAGTTACCAGCAGGTGATGTTGGTTTTGCAGCAGGTGTTGAATACCGAAAAGAAGAAAGTGAATCGGTTGAAGATGATAATGCAGAAGGTACATTCTTTAACGCACTTGGCGAAGATAAAGGTGATTTTGACGTAACAGAAGCATACTTCGAATTGTCAGTACCTGTGCTTACAGATACCTTCCTTGCTGAAGATGTAATCTTCGAAACAGCTGTTCGTTTTGCTGATTACAGCACTATTGGTGATGCAACTAGTTGGAAGCTAGGTTTAGACTGGACAATCGTAGACGGTTTACGCGTTCGTGCGACTAAATCAGAAGCATTGCGAGCTCCTAACATTGGTGAAATCTTTGGTGCGCCAAGCCAAACCTTCTACAACGTTGATGACCCATGTAAAGCATCAGAACTTGCGCAATCAGACAACAACGCAACTCGCCGTGCTAACTGTGCTGCTTTAGGTGTTGCTACTGATTTTGATAGTGATTATGACAGTGCCACGTTACCAGGTGTTGTGTCAGGTAATGAGGACGTTAAGGAAGAAACGTCAACTTCAACAACTGTTGGTATTGTATATCAACCAGATTATGTTGAAGGTCTTTCAATTACAGTTGATTATTGGAATATCGAATTGGAAGATGCAATTTCTACTATTGCAGCACAAGAGATTCTTGATCGCTGTGTAGATAGTGAATCTGGTATCGACAACCAATTCTGTAACTTAATCACGCGTAACCCTGCTAACAGTGAAATCACGCGTATTCAAAACTCAGTATTAAACGTTGCAGGTCGTGATGTTGAAGGTATTGACTTTGAAATTGGTTACGATTTCGACTTGTTTGGTGGTGAAATGTCAACAACCTTGCTTGGTACTCGCTTACTTAAATTCCGTGAGTTCCCGTTCCAAGACAACACTGAGCAATTCATCGATAACGAAGGTACTGCTGGCTTCGCAGATCTAGAAGGTTCGTTGCGCCTGCGTTATACGCATGGTGATTGGACTGTAACTTCTAGTACTCGTTACATGGATGAAGTGTTCCTGTACACACCACAAGACTTCGAGCGTAACCCTAATCCAAGTGATTTGTTAACATTTACAACTTACGTGAAAACAGACATGACCGTTGGTTACGAGTTTGAAAACGGCATAGGCGTTTCGTTTGGTATTGAAAACTTATTTGATAGAGAGTTACCGCGCGGTACACGTGGTACAGGTCGCTCATCTGCGACTTACGACAACATCGGTCGTTTCTACCACATGACGTTCTCGTACAAAATGTAATATCTGTCACTAAAAATATTACTTCCTGAAGTAAAGCCAAGGGTTAACCCCCTTGGCTTTTTTCGTTAAAATAGCCGAAAATTTCACTCTCCAACATATTGCTAGCGCTGTATTCGTATTTTAGACCTAAAGTTTAATGCACCAGATTGACGACATCATTTCAATTTTCAACAACACTTTTTTTGATTCATTTAATACCAAGTTAGTCAAAGGTATAGACGAGCCAATCTATTTGCCTGCTGACGACACTGTAGATCATCATCGCATTATTTTTGCCCATGGCTTTTATGCCAGCGCGTTGCATGAAATTGCGCATTGGTGCATCGCTGGCCCAGAGCGCAGATTGTTGGAAGATTTTGGCTATTGGTATGAACCCGATGGTCGAACTGAAATGCAACAAAAAGAATTTGAAAAAGTTGAGGTTAAGCCTCAAGCAGTAGAGTGGGCGTTATGTGTTGCTGCGGGTAAAAATTTCCGAGTGTCAGCAGATAACCTCAACGGCGCTGAGCCCGATTATCAAGGGTTTAAAAACTCTGTGTTTGAGCAAGTTAAGGCTTATCTCGTTGATGGCTTTCCTGTTCGTGCTCAGCAATTGATGGCAGCCTTATGTGAGTTCTATCAAACCAATATGCCTAGCAGTGAACAAGATTTTGTTAGGGTATCACCATAAGCAGGAAGTTATGAAACAAGCATTCAAGCTAGGTTTTATTGTT
Source organism: Thalassotalea montiporae (assembly GCF_053485855.1). Classification (NCBI taxonomy): domain Bacteria; kingdom Pseudomonadati; phylum Pseudomonadota; class Gammaproteobacteria; order Alteromonadales; family Colwelliaceae; genus Thalassotalea; species Thalassotalea montiporae. The sequence goes on along the minus strand of NZ_JBQRUO010000003.1, from coordinate 284,187 downwards.
AATCCTATCGCGGGTATTGGCGGTAGCGTCGCCTTAAAGGGCAGTGATGGCGAAGGTATTGCACAGCAAGCGCTGCAACTTGGTGCGATAGCTAAAGCCAATCAAAGGGCGGCAACTGCACTTTCGGTACTAAAACCATACCAAGAGCAAATTCAAATATTTACCGCTAGTGGTGATATGGGCGAGTACTGCGCTCGGGAATTGGGTTTTAGTTTTACCAATGTTTACCAAGCGCCACTGCAATCATCAGCTAGCGATACGGAAAATACGGTTGCAGCACTAGTTGCTGAAGGTGTTGATCTGATTTTATTTGCCGGCGGCGATGGTACAGCGCGCAATATTTGCCACCAAATTGAAGCTCTGCAAGCTAATCGCAATATACCTGTGCTGGGTATTCCAGCCGGTTGTAAAATTCATTCCGGTGTTTATGCGGTTACGCCTAAAGCCGCAGGCCGTGTTGTTGAGATGATGGTAACGAATCAGCTAGTTACGTTAACGGATGCTGACGTGATGGATATTGATGAAAGCTTGTTTCGCGACGGTGTTGTCAAAGCTAAACGTTATGGTGAAATGCAAATTCCGATGGAACTGCGATATGTACAGGCCGTTAAAGCGGGGGGCAAAGAGTCAGACGAGCTTGTTTTACAAGATATTGCGGCACATGTGATTGATGAACTCGACGACAGTCTCGCTGTTATCGGTTCAGGCTCAACAACCGCAGCCATTATGGATGAAATGGGAATCGACAATACATTACTGGGTGTCGATCTAGTTCAAAGTGAAACCGTGGTAGCTAGTGATTTAACTGAGCCGGAATTGTGGGCGTTTGTTCAGCAACATCAATCAAGGAGTGAGGAGCCAATCAAGTTGGTGATTACTGTGATAGGTGGTCAAGGGCATATTTTTGGCCGAGGTAATCAGCAGCTTAGTCCACGCATAATTAGGGCAGTGGGGAAAGACAATATTATTATTGTGGCGACCAAAACGAAACTAGCTAGCTTAAATGCAAGGCCGCTAATTGCTGACACTGGTGATGATGAACTCGATCAGGCCTTAGCGGGATATTTGCCGATTGTTACTGGCTATCGTGACCAAGTTTTATACCCTGTTGCTAGCCCGCTTTGATCGGCAGAGTACCTATTTCAATGAGCCTTATTCTCAATCTTTAACATTAATAATTTTAGTTTTATTCGGAGCAAATCGTGACGTTCGCTAACCTTTCGGAATTATATCTTCATTTTGACCAACTGGCAGAGCGTGATGCAGATGCCGATACACTTTTTGCCTCTAGCTATATTCGAGGCTTTATTGCTTTGGTGGCGAGCGAAACGGGTGATGAGTCACAACCGCTTAGCAGTCAGTTGGCAACCAGTGTGACAGAGCAGCTAGGTAAAGCAAAAGCTGAGCTTTCGCCACAAGACCAAGTGATCGTTAGCAACTATTGGCAGTCTCTATTGACGAGTTTTTCGCTCTAAGAATTTCTAATTTTAAACGCTTAGCTCGCACCGTACTTACCTTTGATAATATCTTTAATAACAAAGCGGTTGGCGGCTAAATTAAAACGCATTTTACTAGGCAAAGGGTAGGGCTGGTTGCATAAATCAGCCACTAACATATCGCTCACTAATGGTGCTGAACACAACCCGCGAGCACCGAGTCCCGACATTACATAAAGGTTTGAATAATAAGGAGCTGGCGAGTTGATTTTCCAGTTCTTATCTTGTGCCAATTTTCCATACAAAGCAGGGTACTCGTCCGTTTTCGGCATTGGGCCGGCAATCGGTAAATGATCTGGCGTCATTGCTCTTAAACGTGCCTTTTGGCCAACGATACTGCTTTGAGCAATTGTTTCTAGCTCTGGCATGCTTTGGCTTATCATCTCGATATTGTAGGTATCATCTACGCTGCGAACCTCAATATCTCTGTCGTTTTTGTCAAATGTGGCACCAATGCAGAATTTTTCGTTATTAGCCGGTGTCATATAGCCTTTATGGCAGATCACTGTGTTTAATTGATGATCGGGGCTCGCAATAGCGACTTCAGAAACTTGGCCACGCACAGGGTATTGCGGCAATTGGCTAATTGGCGCGAGTTGATCGCTATCAGCGCCACCACAAACCACCAATGTCGATGCGATAAGCTCTCCCTTATTGGTTTGTAGTTGCCAGCGCTGGTCGTCAAGTTGGGTTAACTGCTCGACCTTGGTATTGGTGCGTATTTTCACTTGGCCAATCTTGCTAGCTGCGTTAAACAATGCGCTAACGAGCTCTGCGGGTGCAATCCAGCCAGCCTGAGGAATAAACATGCCGCCGTTGGAGAGGGTTACACCGGCAATTTGTGAGGCTTGCTGCACGTCTAAACTGTGAATAATATCGTGCGGCCACACAGGTGCACTCGAAAATTTTGCTTGGCGCTTTTGTAAAGCCTCTTTGTATGAAAGCTCAAGTAAGCCGCACCAAGCGTGAGCAAACTCGTAACCTTGAGCAACTAGTTCATCATAAAAGGCGCGAGCCCTAGCTAATGCGTGTACATAGAACTCACTGATTTCGTCACGCTGTAGATGAATAAGCGGATACAAGGCGCCAATTGCATTGCTTGAAGCACCTTGTGCAATCGCTTCATCTTTGCAAATCACGCTAACTTTTACCCCCTGCTGGGCAAGCTGATAAGTTAAACAAGCTGCGGCAATGCCACCACCGATAATCGTCACGTGCTGCGCTTTGGGCTGATTGGTTCTAAGTAAGTACCCTTTGCCAGAAATTGGAGACTGTTGAAACTTCGCGACTAAGGTTTGATTCTTTTTACCTGCGGTCTTTTTCTTGGCAACGCGAAAACCAACGTGGGTAAGACGGCGACGCACAAACCCCGCAACGGTAAAGGTAGCTAATGTTGCATCTTCTGCCGACAGGCGAGCGATTTGCTCGAATAATGCTTCACTCCACATCGCTGAGTTTTGAGAGGGTGAAAAGCCGTCGAGATACCAAGCGTTTATTTTGGCGTGTTTGGCTAGCTTTAGCTTGGCAAAACCTTGCGTTGCATCGTCAAATAAAACCGTTAGTTTTAGCTTGCCGTTAAATAGCGAAATATCACAGCGTTGCTGCGGGCGCTCAGGGTATTGGGCTAGCACTTTAGCTATTAGTGGTTGTAAATCAGTCCACATGGCTAAGCTTTGCTTGATACTCTCACTAGATAGCGGGTATTTTTCAACACTAATAAAGTGCACATCTGTAACTTTATCTCCACCAAGTTTAGCGATTAACTGCTGCATTTTTGCGGCAGTTAGGAAAAAGTTCAAGCCAGTGCCAAAGCCTGTTTCGCCAATAATTAATGGGGTATTTGTCCCTAGTAGGCGCTCACTAATTTGGTTGCCACGCAGGAAAACTTGCTCACTTTGTTGGCAGCCAGATTCAGTATCAAAATAAATATCGTCAAACTGTAATGAATATGGGGCACCATTGTCTTGGTAGGTTATATTTTGAAAGTCTTTGGGTGAGTCGTTAGACGCGTTGTCGTTGTGATGGTTGCTAGCTTGGGTCACAGGAACTAATGAGAATGAATCGATCTTATTAATATTTTAACGCGTAACAACAGCCAAAGTCATTGTCAAAAACAGCGACAATGCACCAGTGATGAATTATGCTGGAATACGCTGGGTGAATTGGCGAGCAGGTGCGTTATTCATGGTTGAAAATAATTCAGCGTACATTTGTACACTGGATAGACCAGCCTGAGTAAAAAAACTCGCTATGATATGCCCGTTTTTACAAATTATTATGGTTTAGATAAATGAAACGTGTCGTGATCACAGGATTGGGTGTTGTATCAAGTATAGGTAATGACGCCAAGGAAGTTTTAACATCATTAAAAACAGGGCGCTCTGGTATTACTCGCTCAGAAAGCTTTGCCGAAGTTGGCTTGCGCAGCCAAGTTTGGGGCAAACCAGAAATTACCTTAAAAGACCACATCGATCGCAAAGCGATGCGTTTTATGGGCGATGCCTCTGCTTACGCATACATTGCAATGAATCAAGCCATTGAAGACGCAAAATTAACACCAGAACAAGTTTCGAATATTCGCACTGGTATTGTTGCGGGCTCTGGTGGCGCATCTTCGGCAAACGTGGTTTCGTCAGCAGATACTTTACGTGAAAAAGGCGTAAAACGTGTTGGTCCTTATGCTGTGCCTAAAACCATGTCGAGTACTATTTCTGCATGTTTAGCAACACCGTTCAAAATTCTTGGTGTGAACTATTCAATTAGTTCCGCTTGTGCAACATCAGCGCACTGTATTGGTCATGCGATGGAGCTTATTCAGTTAGGTAAGCAAGACATCGTATTTGCGGGCGGTGGTGAAGAAGTAGATTGGTCACTTGCCATGATGTTTGATGGTATGGGCGCTTTATCTACCAAGTACAACGAAACACCAGAGCAAGCTTCTCGCACTTATGATGCCGATCGCGATGGCTTTGTTATTTCAGGTGGCGGCGGTATGGTCGTTGTAGAAGAGCTGGAACACGCATTAGCACGTGGTGCCCATATTTATGCTGAAATTGTTGGCTATGGCGCAACTTCAGATGGTTACGACATGGTGGCACCAAGTGGTGAAGGCGCTGTGCGTTGTATGGAAATGGCAATGCAAGATGTTGAAGGTGATATTGATTACTTAAACACCCATGGCACTTCGACGCCTGTTGGTGATGTGAAAGAGCTAGGTGCGATTCAACAAGTATTTGGTGAAAAGTCGCCGATGATCAGTGCGACTAAAGCCATGACTGGCCACGCACTTGGCGCTGCTGGCGTACACGAAGCTATTTACTCAATCTTGATGATGGAAAACAACTTTGTTGCACCATCAATCAATGTCAACAACCTAGATGAAGAAGCACAAGGCTTGAACATCGTTACTGAAGCGCAAGATGCAGAGCTGAACTTAGTGATGTCAAACAGCTTTGGTTTTGGTGGTACAAACTCAACACTTGTGATGAAAAAATATCAGTCATAAGTGGATTAGCTTTTTACCTGTGAAGGTAGCATCGGTTTAGTCGCTTATTTTATAGTTCTTAAGATTGATATTAAACCGTAACGTAAGCTCCGTTAGCCCAATTCTTATGGGTTACGGGGCTTTTTAACAATAACGCCCCCTCAAAATTAAGCGCAGTTTTTGCTCTGTTCATTTATTGCAAACTACACAGGCCCTTGTTTGTATTGTCGCTGTTTCTAGAGAAATACCGAAAATCACTCGATTGTCGATATCCGAATCAAAATTGATTTAGTATCATGAGGTTAGTTTTATTTCGATAGCGGTTGGACTGTGCAGGAACAACAAACTCATTGGCAGAAATGCAAACTCTATTTCACTCGGCTGGCCATTAAGCTCGCGATGCGTTTTAAGTGGCTTAAAGCGGCTCGTTATAGCCAAGAAGAGTTAAATGAGTTGCTCGCTGCCAACTTTCCACAAACCATCCCATTACCTTTCGCTAATAGTCAGGGAGAGCTGACAATACTTAATGCTGAGCTTACGATGCCCTTAGCGCAAGACAAGCTTCACATTCAGCTACTTTGTGCCATGAGTATTAGTGTCGCGCAGCGTGATATTTATCGCGCCCATTTAGTCGCCACAGGCAGTGTGTTGCCTTATTTCGACACCGAAGAGCGTGTGATACGAATTCGAGACATGCAACTGGCTGAAATACGCTTAGTCAACGATGATTATGCTTTTATTGGCTCAACGACAGACTTAGTGACCTTGTTTATGCCAAAGCCGTTTAAGTACTTGTTGCTAAGTACAGTGCAATTAACATTTTCGCTGCTTAAAGGCGTTGTGCCTAACGACCTGTTGAATTACTTAAGTCTATACTCGTCAGGCAGTAAGCAACGAGTGCTCGACTATCATAAACCAGAAATAGAAAACACCTTGGTCGATAAAGTAGAGCAAGAAGACTGGTTTTACGAGCTTGATGAAAGTGACTTTGAAGAGCAGATATTTGCTGAATACGGTCAACATATTGCAGTTGAAGATGGGCACTTAGTGTTTAAGTTTCATTTAGACTAGGGCGTGTTGATCTTTCGAGATTGAATTTTGTTCAATCTAAACGCTTTCTGATCGCGGCGCTCGTTTTGTCGCATAGTCGTTCTATGTAAAAAGCGAGCAACAAAGAGCAGGAGGCGTTTAGATGAACCCGCAGGGCAGCGTCTGTTTGAATTTTCTACTGTGTTGGCACTTATTTATGGAGAATGACTACACTGCATAAATGCCGCCTTGTATAAAACCCAAACAGACTGCTGCAAAAACAACCCTGAAAGATCAACACGCCCTAATACCCATTTCATTATTACTTAATCTTAGTGACAGGTTAAAACGCTCATTAGCTAGGTTGTTATTTTTGAAATTAGAGCAACTAACTAGTTACCAAAAAATCACGCTTGCCTATATAGGTGCAGTTACTTAGGTTTTACAGTGAGCATAAAGCCTGTGTTTATAAACCTTTTTCCCACCCCATAATTGGTCAGTTCATTAATTCTATAGGTATAAAAAAGGGTTAACCTAAGTTAACCCTTTCAAATAGAGGAAGTGGTAAATTGAATGCCTGTTTGGTTTCAACGCCAGTGATGCAAAATAACACGCACATAAGGCGCGTTATTTGCGTGTAGCATGTCCGTTAGGCTACATTCACTTTGTTGTCCTGAAATTCGTCTTCAATCACGCATTGTGAGCCAAATCTAGCTAACTCGCCGAGATCATCAGTGGTTAACTCAGGGTTGCTAACACTGTCTGATAAGAGTTCAAATGCTTCCTGAAAATAGCTAGCAAGCGGCTCGAGAGATTTAATTTTTCTGTCAGAGCATACTAAACCTATTTCTGCTTTATCGCGGTAAGTCAGTAGCGTAATGTTAACGCCACCACCCGGCGTTAACACCGAGATTGGGTAAAAGTTATTAACGCGACTACCACCAAAGTAAAGGTCTTGTCTTGGGCCTGGTACATTGGAAATCAGAATATTACCAATGGGGCGATGCAAATCTGACAGCTTTAACGCTTCAAAAACTAACGCAAACCCTTGAATTACGATAGTGTAAGCCGTGAGCGCTGCTGGGTTGATACGGCGTGCTACTTTTTTCACTATGCTGTGATTTTCAATAATTTGACGTAAGCGTCGATATGGGTCTTTTTGGCCATAAGCTAGCTGTACTGGCAAAATGGCAATTTTATTACCACCAGCGGCCTCTCCGGGGCGGCGCAAGTTGATCGGCATTTGCGTGATCAGTGGTCGACCAAATTGCTGACCATGATCTTTTAAGAACTTATGGACGCCAATATCAAAGCAACAGAGGAAAACCTCATTCACAGATGCCCTGAGCTGAATAGCCAACTTCTTGACCTCAGTAAAGTCTAAATAGGTGGTGGCTACCACTCTGCCAGCAGTAACTTGGCCAGTTAGCATGGTTTTAGTGCCCGCAAACGGGATGGGCATGTAAACAGGGTTTATTCGCAAGATCTTCAGCAGCAAGAAGAAGGTAATAATGCCTAAGTTTACAACTGTCACTAAACTGAGCCAAAGTGCTTTGATCGCTACAGCAAATGGATTTTGTGCCACTCTTGGCTTAGATTCTCGTGGTTTTGCCCAAAACGGAATAAATTCTTCCTCGGCACTTTTGGGGTATGCTGCTTGTAACCAAGTGATCAGCGATGCGCCGTCGCCATACATATGATGAATTTTGAAGTAAATGGCAAACTCTTGACTGTCTGGTGCTTCAATAATATGCAGTTGCCACAACGGCTTATCGCGATCAAGCATAGGCTCGTGTAGCTTAGCGGTAAAATTGTGCAGCGCGACTTTGTCTTTGATATCCTCAACTTGATGGAACTTAACGTGGTATTCCATGTTAAGGCTGGTTACCGCTTTAAACCTAAGCGCGATATGACCAAATGCAATAACCCGTTGATTATAAGGGGCAACCCCTTGATCGTGCTGCCGCAACTTATTGGCGAGCTGCTGACAATAATCGTCAGCAGCTCCTTCTGGCTTAGTTAATATTTGTAAACACGCGACGTGTTTAGGGTTATCAGTTGTCTCGGTGAGCCAAAACGAGCGATCTAGTAAGGATAATCTTTTTGCCATAATAACTTCCTCTTAGTTATGGGTTTACTACATGCTTTTTGTTTGCCAATTACTTTTTTACTAATTGCTATTTATTTGCCGATTAATCGTTGCCACCTTCATCATCGGTGCACCTGGCGCCTAACGAATGACAATAGCAGGTCAAGAAGTGGCGAGCTTCTCTAACAAATTTTCGCCTTGCTGTTCATCACTAGAGTTTGCTGCCTGCCGACTAACCGCGGCAATGGCATCAGCGCGTTCTTGTTCATTTAGTGTTAAGTAAGGCGCAATCGCTTGATAAATCCAACCAAGACTTTGCATACTGGCGTCTTCCATCGCCACGTCTTTGCTGGTTAAGTGAAAATAATTTTGCGATTGGGTGAAAATAAGTGTGATTAATTGCGTTAGCGATCGTCGCTGCTCAGGTGTAGCTTGGAGAATTTGCTGCTCTTGAAAATGATCGAGAATGGCGGCCACTGCCTGTTCTTTGCTTTTAAGTAGTTTATTGAAATTACGCGAAATAGCTGGGTATTTCAGAATTAAATCGGTTGGGTTGCGGTAGATGAATCGATAAATGTTACCGCTTTCTAACAATTGGTATAGGTAATAAAAGAAGCTTTCAATGGTGAGTTTGTCGCTACTGGGAGAAACTAATATTTTACTCGTTTTAGCGAGATAAATATCAAACAGGGCGCTGACAATCACTTCCTTACCACGGAAATGGTAGTACAAATTGCCAGGACTAATATCCAACTCAAGCGCGATGTCGACACAGGTGACATTCGCTTCTCCTTGCTGGTTAAATAGCTCTAGGCTGGTCAGCAGAATTTTTTCTGCTGTTTTCATTGTTCTTTATCCATTATCAGAACCCTTATTTTATGCTTACCCTGGTCAAAATCCTTTATTGAGCATAAGCTTACATTGTTATGTTGGCATAAAAATATACATCAGCTGTATTACGCCAGCTAAGCCCCCTAGCACAGAGCCAGTGACAATCAATTTCCACTCGTCTTGCTTGTATGCCGGACGCAGCACATTTTCAAATTCTGCAGGAGACAACGACTGCATTTTCTCGCGTAAATCATCGCCAATATTAAGTGCCGAATCGGCGTAATCGTGCATATAAAGCAAGAATTTTTCTGAGCTATCAAAAATGCGTTTTACCGCGAGCGCTTTCATTTTGAAATAATTATCAGCACCTAAGCCAAGACCAATATAAGGTTGGCCGATAGCAACATAGCGTTCTATGGCGTCATTGACATGCAGTTCAACAAGTTCCCAAAGTTGCTCTGCGCCAGAGCCATAAAGCACAGTACTGATGATGTTTTCCGAATTCATCAGTTTGCGCTCAATAAGATGTGAGTACACTTTAGCAACTTCATCTTGACGCTTTAAAAACATCCCTTGCAGATTCCAAGGACCAACTTTTATGGGATCTTTCGGTTCAAAAATAATTTGTAGGGCGATCCAGTTAGTCAGGTAGCCGACCAGCAGCCCACCAAGCGGTAAAATCCACCAATCTTGGAAGAAGTACCAACACACCATGGTCGGAATGCCTAGCAGGAAGCCAAAATACAAACCTGAACGTATAATAAAAGGGAATTCTTTGTTGCCAGCGGTTAAAAATATTTCGTTGATAAGGGCAGGGTGGGCGATTAGGTAATCAACGACTAACTCTTTGATATCGAGGATTTCAGTTGCGTTGTGTTGAAAATCTCTGACTAGCTTTTCAACCACGTTGGGAATGTCTGCTTCAACGCGAGCGTAGACTAAATTTTTGCCTTGTGCGGGTAATGATGCCCAGACCTTAGGTGCTGATTCTTGCATCACATCATTAATGATTTTTCTCAGCACTTGCTTGAGGCGTCGCTCTATTGCTTGGCTGATTTTATCTGGCTCTAGACGAGAAACTAGGTCTTCAACACTCAGTAACTTACCGAGTAGTAAATCTACCGATATTTCCGCCATTTCTTTGCGTTTTTGTGGGATGAGGCCTTGCCAGCCAAGATAAGGTGCTTTGATGCCGACAAACTGAATGGGGTAAAACATCATTTTGACGGCGAGATAATTTGTAAGCCAACCAACAATCGCACTGACAATAGGGATTAATAAAAGTAATTGGTGCTCAATGATCCATTCCATGCTTAAGTGCTGTACATCCTGACTCTGCGACTGCAAACATATTTAAAATACAAAGTAATACATAACCACTTCAGCCGTGAAGTGTCAACGAAAAATATATTATATCCACTATTAGTATTGCAATTAAGGTAGGTTAATTTTATTCAACCATGATTTAAATCAATAAAAAACAACAGATTAAAAATAACTTTTTATAAAACAGTCGTTACATGCGAGTTTGATTAAGAGATTAAGTTAATTTAATGTTAATGGCTGATTTTTAAGCTTATTTATATCGTATTAATGACATAAATAAGATTTATTTGTTTCAGTTACACACACGAAAGCCCTGATTACGCAGTAAAAATAACCAATATTAGGTGGTTATTTCTAGAAAATTCGCGTTTACTTCGGGGTAACTAACAAGCGGATGAGCGATATCGAATGAGTATTATGGCTAATAGAAAGTTAAACGAAGTTGAAGTTGCCATTGCAAACGCTAAAACCTACCAAGAATATAAAGAGGCCAGCCTAGAGCATGACCGACTATCTGGGGCTGATGAGTGGCGCGCAGAAGAAACGTGTAAGCTTTACGATTACAGCTTAATTCGCAAAAGGGTTAATCGTATTCGTGATGCAAAAGCAAAAAAAGACTCTGCGGGATTAATGTTTATTTTGCATGAAGGTATTCATGGAAATTTAGGCAACATTGCCAACCCTGAGCTTAATCGCTTTGCACGCATTGGCACTAAAGTCTTGATTGAAGAGTTTTTGGATGAAGTATGCTCTGCGATGGAGTTTATTTTCAATGCCAAGGATGAAGAGGTCGACTTCTACGATAAACTGGCATTTTTTGAAGAAACCGCCCATGCCTACGGCCAAAGCTGCTTAATGTTAAGTGGTGGTGCAAGCTTAGGCTTCTTTCATGTCGGCGTTATTCGCACGCTAACTGAACACAATTTAATGCCAAATGTAATATCGGGTGCTAGTGCGGGTTCGATTATGGCGTCGCTAATCGCCACGCGTACCGATGATGAACTACTCGATATTTTAACTTCAGAGTCTATTTACGAGCGCTTTCATCAGTGGGGCGTATGGCAGGGCTTTTTAAAAGATTCGCTGTTTGATAGCACTAACTTAGAAAACGCGTTAATTGAATTGTTCGATTTAACCACGTTTGAAGAAGCTTATTTAAAAACAGGGCGTCATGTAAGCGTGACGGTTTCACCTGCTGACTTGCATCAATATTCACGCTTATTAAATGCTCGTACGTCACCCAATGCAATTATCACCCAAGCTGTGCGTGCTTCTTGTGCCGTACCATTTTTGTTCTCACCAGTGCAATTAAAAGCCAAAAATCGCGCGGGTGAAATTGTGCCTTATATTCCTAATCGCAAGTTTGCCGACGGCTCGGTAATGGCAGATATGCCCTTTAATCGGTTAGCTCGTTTGTACGGTGTGAATCACAGTATTGTAAGCCAAATTAACCCGCTAGCAGTGCCATTCCTACCGCGCACTAAGCAGCATAGTAAAGGGATTTTTGCGGTGACTAAGCGCCATGTCGCGAATATGGTTAAAACTAATAGTATTTATGCCTGTGACGTGGTTGAAAACATGGTTTCAGGTCGTACCGCTAAAATGGCAATCCACAAGGTGAGATCGGTAGTAGAGCAGCAGTACGTTGGTGATATTAATATTCTGCCTGGCCGTAAAATTGCTAACTTAAAGCACTTGCTGATGAACCCAACCGTGGAAAGCATAGACGCACTTACTCATATGGCAGAACGTGCGACATGGCGACAATTGTCATTAATTGAGCGCAGCACGCGGATCAGCAAAACATTTAGAGGGTACCTAAACCAACTAAGAGAGCAGGAAAAACTGCGCCTGCATTGGAGTCATCAAGGCGGTGAAAGGCCAAGCATGCCGCCGCAGGCTTAACCTAACTACGTCTTAACTTGAACTGTCAGATTTGATTAATCGGACTCAATTAAATCTGACAGTCACATTTTCTGCCAATAGCTGGTGGGAAAGAGGCGTTACGCTCTAAGTATGAGTTGTCTAAAATTGCCGAGCAAAAATGAGTTTCAGCCAACTGTCACACGTTTAACTCATATGCATTGCTTGCTGAATGTTACTCTGCTTTATGGAAATGTTGTTCTGCATAATCCGTTGTAATTCTGATGCCTTTTTCCATTTTCACAATGATCGCTTTATTAGCAAGTACAGTAAAGTCTTCTAACTTAACCTCAACACTCCCTTCAGCAACTGAAGCCAGTTCATTTTCCCATATTGACTCAGTTGAAACGGTTAAAGGAACGTTTTTAGGAACAAAGATCTCAACATTATTACGATATATTTGAATACTTTCATTTGTTAGAGCTTCCATTTCTTTTGCAGAGATAGAAATATCTGAGGCAATTGACGCAGATGTTAAGAACAAGCCACTTCCTAACGTTACAAAAAGTGATAAGAGCGCTGCAACTTTCGCTTTGAAGTAGCTTTTGGTTTTTTCTGGTTCTGAGTGAAATAGTTCACTTAGCTTTATCTCTAAACATGATGCCAACGCTTTGATTGTTTCAGGAGAACCTGTCCCATTATTTTCAACTCTTTGAATCGTTCTTAAACTCAAGGCACTTGCATCAGCCAAATGTTGCTGGCTCCAAGCTCTAGCTTTTCTCTCTTTTACAACTTTTTCAGAGTTAATCTTCATTTCCATTTTTTATTTCTCTCAAGAAAAGATTTGAGCTTTATCTTGTTAAGAAATTCCTATTTTGTATACGACATTGTTACGTCACCTTTACGTCAGACGACTGTAATTGGCCATGAATGCCAAACTTTCTATAAAGATAGAGCAGTATATTAAGTAGACGTTTCAGTAATGTCCATCTGCTGATAACAATGGGATAAAACCTCATAACTACCTTTAGCGGGAGATCATTGAGGTGAAATATTAGTATTTAGCAATATGGGTGATACTTTAGGTTAAAGTCTATTTTGCTGACTAGCAGTCACCTTTTGTAAAAGGCTAAAACTTAAGTGGGAGCTGGACGTGGACTTCTACAAATAAAAAAGAGGGGGATATTGGGCAATATTGCACTTGCTGATTAGCACAATATTTCAGTAAATTAATGCTGATTTACCCAAAACTGCACCCCATTGGCATTGAATGGTGACACTGTGAATGACCATAAATTTGCCATAATCGCTTGATTTTCAATCTAGTTACACAACTTACGGTAATACATAGCTGCAGAACAAGTTTCGTTAGCATTTACTAAGCTTTCAAATAGTAATGTGTTTACTATTCGGTAACCGGTTTAGCTTTTGCGGTTGAAGCTCGCGTTGCTCTTTTGGTTGTGGTTGCTTTTTTCGCAGTAGCTGGCTTTCTCGCGGTTGTTTTACGCGGAGTTGCTTTTGTAGCAGGTTCTACATCAGCTTTTGTCGCAGCTTCTTTTGTTGCTGGCGCAGGCGTTGCTTTTGCAGTTGCTGCTTTAGTTGTTGTTTTCGGTGCAGCGGTGACTTCTGCTAAACGAGCGTCGACCAGTTTAGTGATAGCTTCAGTCAAGGCATCAACTTTTGCTTCTAACTCAGCAAGTTTTGTATCAGCATCTGAATCAATGCCTAGCTTGCTTTTTAAGCTTGCAATTTTCTCGTCAAGCTGGTTGTTGCTTTTAACTTTCTCTTTTAAATCCGATTCGATTTTTTCGCCGCTTTCAATCAAGTCATTTACAAACTTGTTGGTGTCGTCCAAGGTTACTGCCACTTTGTTGGAAATATACTCCCAGCCTTTGGCGTAACCGCCAACGGTAGCGTAAAGCGCTTGACGACTCGCTTTTTCTAAATCCTTTATTTTGCTCATACTAGACTCCTAAAATGACAAGAACTGACCGCCTAGGCGGTCAGTTCTTAAACAAATTTACTTTTCAAGCTTACCTAACGCTTCTGTTAAGGTGTCAATTTTAGCTGAAAGCTCTTCGATTTTTTTGTTGGTGTCGTCGTTGTCTAAGCCTAACTTAGCACGTACTTCGCTAACGCGAGTTTCAACGTTTGTTTTAACGTTTTCTTTCTCGGTTTTGTACTTTTCTTTAGCGTCCGCTTCTAACTTCTCACCTTTTTCAACAAGTTCGTTGAACATTTTAGTTGCTTCAGTGTTTAGCTTTTCATATTGGCCTTGCGCTTCGTCAAAACCTTTACCGTATGCACCAATGCCAGCTAACCAGATTTTGCGAGCTAACTCTTCAGCTTGGTTTACTTTATCTTTGATTGTGTCGATTGTTGACATGATTTCTATCTCCTTGGTTGAGTACGATTGAGATAATAAAAAAGTAAATTAGAAAGCGCTGTCTAAAGCGCAAAAAAATGTTGAATAATTTGGGTTTGTTATTTTTAAAATAGTAAAAACAATAATTTAGTCGTTACTTCTGATTGCAGGTGAACGCAATAGTGCATAGTTAGTAGATTAGTTAAAAGAATTAACAAGTTAAATCAAACTGCAACCACTTTATTTGGGGTAGAATGCCGCGATTATCGTATTTAATGTACTTGTGACAAATTATGAAAATATTCTTCGATGAAAATATGCCGTTCGCACGTGAGTTTTTTTCCGAGCTTGGTGGCGAGCAACATCAACTGGTCCCATTTAAAGGCCGCGAGCTAAATGCTCAGCAGTTGATTGATGCGGATGTGTTGCTTGTTCGCTCGATCACAAAAGTGAATGAGGCATTGCTTGCTGACGCCCAGCAATTAAAGTTTGTGGGTACAGCAACAATTGGCGTTGACCATGTTGATCAGAAGTACTTAGCTGAGCGTGACATTAAGTTTTCATCGGCACCTGGCTGCAACGCTATTTCTGTAGCGGAATTTGTGATCAGTAGCTTGGTGGTGCTGGCGGAGCGCTACCAATTGTCATTATCTGATAAATCGGTTGGCATTGTCGGGGCTGGTAATACCGGCTCTAGGCTTGCTGAAAAGCTTACTGCTTTAGGGATTCGTTATAAGTTGTGCGATCCACTATTGGCGGATGCTGGCGATAATCGTGAGTTTGTCTCGCTAGACGAGGCGTTAGCCTGCGATATTGTGTCACTGCACGTGCCACTGACTCGCAGCGGCGAACACCCAACCTTTCATTTGCTTGATGAAGTAAAATTGCGTGCTTTTAACGAGCAGCAAATTCTTATTAACGCTTGTCGTGGCGAGGTGATTGATAACCAAGCATTGTTAGCTCTCAAACAGCAAGGCCATGGGCTCACCTTAGTCATGGATGTTTGGGAAGGCGAGCCAAATGTGTTAAAGGACCTTATCCCTTTTGCTGATATAGCAAGTGCCCATATTGCTGGTTATAGCTTAGAAGGAAAAGCTCGTGGTACACAAATGTTGTATCAGGCAGTATGTCGAATGCTAGAAATTGAAGGTAATAAGCAGTTAGCCGACTTTTTACCTAAGCCAAATATTGGCAGTGTTAAATTAAATCCAGATGGAAAAAGAAATCAGGAATTTGATGAAATATTGCTAAACCAGTTGGTAAAAATGGTATACGATGTCAGGCGTGACGATGGCATCTTTCGTCAACAACTCTCTCGCTTTGGCTTTGACCATATCCGAAAAAATTACCCAGTACGTCGGGAATTTTCTTCGTTGGCAATTTCAGGCGAAAACAGCTCATTGAATACGCTGGTTCAACTGGGCTTTAATAGGCTGACTGATAACGCCTAAATATTAGCAAAAATAAGATAAACGTAAGATAGAGGAAGAGAAATAGCATGGCGCAAAAATATGATGTATGTGTACTTGGTGCAACGGGACTGGTGGGTAAAACCATTATTGAAATTCTTGAACAACGTGACTTTCCCGTAAACAAACTCTATCCACTTGCGAGTGCGCGCTCTGCTGGTCAGTTTATTGAATTTAACGGTGAAAGCATTGAAGTGCTTGATGCTGACAATTTTGATTGGAGCCAAGCGCAAATTGGTTTCTTCTCAGCAGGTGGTGCTACGTCAGCAAAATATGCCCCAATGGCAGGTGATGCAGGCTGCATCGTGATTGATAACACGTCAGAATTTCGTTATGAACCAGACATTCCGTTAGTTGTACCAGAAGTAAACCCTGGTGCACTAGCTGATTACCGTAACCGCAATATTATTGCTAACCCTAACTGTTCAACCATTCAGATGATGGTGGCGTTAAAACCAATTCAGGACGCTGTTGGTATTGATCGCATCAATGTTTGTACTTATCAGTCAGTTTCTGGTGCTGGTAAGGAAGCAATGGATGAGTTAGCCAAACAATGTGCTGACCTGTTAAGTGGCAAGCCGGTTGAAAGTAAAAGCTTCTCACGTCAAATTGCCTTTAATGTGATCCCGCAAATTGATGTGTTCCAAGATAATGGTTACACCAAAGAAGAAATGAAAATGGTGTGGGAGACTAAAAAGATTTTTGGTGATGAAAATATTTTGGTTAACCCAACCGCTGTACGTGTACCAGTATTCTATGGCCATGCCGAAGCTATTCACATTGAAACGCGCACACAAACTTCAGCTGAAGAAGTAAAAGCCTTACTCAGCCAAGCACCAGGTGTGGTGTTATGTGAAGACGACCAAGACTTCCCAACACAAATTGGTGATGCGAGCGGTAAAGACGAAACTTTTGTTGGCCGTATTCGCGAAGATATTAGCCACCCGAATGGCATTAACTTATGGGTTGTGGCAGATAATGTGCGCAAAGGGGCGGCAACAAACAGTATTCAAATTGCTGAGTTATTAATTAAAGAATACTTGTAATACACATTACAAAAATTCGTAAAGAAATAGAGGGGTTAGCCGTTAACATTAGCGGTTAACCCTTTTTTTGTTGCCGTTTATTTACGCTGTTCTTGGTAGAAAGTGATTAATTTCTTGATCAAGGACAGGGTTTTACCGCTTGCTACGCATATCTATTTATCGCTAGCATGGACGTTAGCCGAGACTTGGAATAAACTTTGCTTTGCTCTAGCTGGGTGGAACCGCCAGTTTTTTGGCAATTTATTAGAATAATTAGGAAAGACTTAATGCTGCGCTTACTTAGCCTGTGCTTATTGCAGGTGTTAATCGTTGGACTTTTATTGGCGAGTACGCCTTCGGTTTCAGCACAAGATGCCGGAATTCGAATTCGCGGGCCCAAAAGCACAGATGTTTTTCCTCATGACCGCTATGGGCCTATAACCAGCAGCGATACACTATGGAAAATCGCGTTAGCGATCCGACCAGACCCTTCAGTGACGGTTTATCAAGTCATGCAAGCCTTGTATGAGATGAACCCAAACGCCTTTGCAGATAACAACCGTAATCACTTAATTAATGGCCAGTATTTACTGGTTCCACCCATTGAAAAAATTCGTCTGATTGACCCTTATATCGCCAAAAATAGTGCGGTAAGTGACGACAAAAAGTGGCAAGGAAAAATTGCCAAAAAAGCTGAGCCAGTGGTGCCAATCAAACCGGAAGAATTGGTTGTTAAAAAGAAAGATCTAGACGCAGCTAAAGGCGAAATTAATCAACAACTACAAACCTATGACACCGAGCAGCGTCAAAAACTCGATACTATTCAACGTGATGTTTTAGACTCGATTGATGGCCTTCAAGCGATTTTGCAAGAAAATGAGGCGCTGCGTCAGCGACTTGCCAACTTCAATGACCAATTAACCTTAATGCAAGGTGAAGTGGCAAAAGGGCAAGAAGTTAAGGCACAAATGGATAGTATGCTGCAGCTGCAAAAAGAGTTGTTAGCTAAAGCTGAAGAGCGCGAACGCCAATTGTTGCTAGAAAAGCAGCAAGCCGAGCTTGAGCAGCAAAATTGGATGTCGAGCTTGTGGTTCAAAGTGCTAATGGGTACTTTGCCAGCGCTATTAATCGCTGGCGTAATTGCCTTCTTTATTGGCCGCAAAAAGCAAACAAAAGAACAACCAGTCGAAGAAATGACGCTGGAAAAACCAGCAACGCCACCAGAAGCTTCAGCGCCAGAAGTAGCAAGTGAAGCAATAGAGGAAGACTTATCGCTTGATGGCGAGCTGTCGCTTGATGATGAGCTTTCCATTGATCTAACTGAGTCGGACGATGAAACAGATGATTTATTCTCTGACGATATCGACGATCTTGGTGATGACTTGCTTGATGATGATTTAAGCGATGAAGTTATTCATTTAGACGATGAGCTAGATGAACTAGATGACCTAGAAGATATTTCGCTTGATGATGACTTGGAAAAAGTTGAAGAAGAAAGTGAGCCGCTAGAAAGTGGTGAGCTCGATCAAAGCATGCTCGATGATCTGCTTTCGGGTGATGATGGTAGCGAGGATGGCGACGCAGATAATAAGGTAGAAGAGGAAGGCGAGGCACTTGATGGTGGTCAACTAGATCAAAGTGATCTTGACGATCTGCTTTCGGGGCTTGGCGCTGATGATGAAAGCTCAGCTGAAGATGAAGCTGACGATCTAGTTGCTCTAGAAGAAGATAGTGAGCCGTTAGCTGATGGTGAACTGGGACAAGATGACCTTGACGCATTACTTTCTGGTGCGACTGATGATGTTGCTGATGCCGATGCACCAGCTGCGCCGGAGGCAAGTGCTGCTGATGAGATTCCAGACGGCGCCGATGTTACAGACCCAGACGATATCGATGCGCTTTTAGATAGTATCAATGACGATGCACCAGCTGCGCCGGAGGCAAGTGCCGCTGATGAGATTCCAGATGGCGCTGATGTTACCGACCCTGATGATATTGATGCGCTTTTAGATAGCATTAATGGTGATGCACCTGTTACGCCAGAAGCGACCGAGGCAAGTGTTGCTGATGAGATTCCAGACGGCGCTGATGTTACCGATCCAGACGATATCGATGCGCTTTTAGATAGTATCAATGACGATGCACCAGAAACGACCGAGGCGAGTGCTGCTGATGAGATTCCAGATGGCGCCGATGTTACCGACCCAGACGATATTGATGCACTTTTAGACAGCATTAATGGCGATACACCAGCGGCGGCCGAGGCAAGTGCTGCTGATGAGATTCCAGATGGCGCCGATGTTACCGACCCTGACGATATTGATGCACTTTTAGATAGCATTAATGGCGATGCGCCAGCGGCGACCGAGGCAAGTGCTACTGATGAAATTCCAGATGGCGCTGATGTTACCGACCCAGACGATATTGATGCGCTTTTAGATAGCATTAATGGCGACAGTGAGACGCAGCAAGTATCACAAGTTGACGACAGTGATATGGAGATCACCGATCCGGACGATATTGATGCATTGCTTAACAGCATCAACGGTGAAACGGGTGATAGTGGTGCAGACTCTGATGCTGGCGACGCTGAATTAGCGGCCGATCAATTGTCAGAAAATATTGATGTAAACGATGCTGCTGATATCGACCAATTGTTAGATTCAGATGAAGAAGAGCTATCTGAACATCACGCGCAAATAGAGGCATTTACCGAAGAGTATGTAGCACCATTTTTAAATGCCGACTTTAGCGACATGCTTGTCGATGAAGCTGATACTGAAAGTGAAACTGATGCTATGTCGGAGCCTTCTGCTACTGATGACACGGTTGATGAAGCTCAACTAGAGGTGACAGAGCCTGAAGTGCAAGCTGAAGCAGAAATAGCTGCAGATGAAATGTCAGATGACATTGATATCGACAACCTTATTGCCGATGTTCAGGCGGATCTTGATGAAGAACAAGCTGACGATGAGCTAGATATTGGCGATGACTTATTATCAGGTATAGAAACTAGTGATTTAGCGGCAGAAACTGAGCGTTCTGATTTAGATAAAGAACTTGAAGCAGCTACTGATGACTTGCTGGACATCGAAAGTACTGAAGCATTGCAAGATAGCCAAGGTGATATAACTGCGGATTTAGCAACTGACTTTGATGAATCAACCCTGTCAGAATTGCTCAATGACGAAAAAGACGTTGATGCGACAGTGGAATTATCGCCAGACTTTACTGACAGCAACGTACTTGCCGATTTGTTAGCTGAAGGCGAAGCTGAGCGAGAAGAAGTCACTGAAGCGAATGAGATTGACGATATACAAGAGCTTGATAGCTTAGACTTTGATGAACTACTGGCCAACATTGAAGAAGAGTCAACATCATCTGATGACGACAGTGGCTTTGATTTATCTGATGAGTTAGATATTGGTGATGAACTTGTGATTGAAGATAGTTCAGCGCATGATAACCCGTTAGCAGATGAGCTGGAAAATGAGTTAGAAATTGATCTGCTTGATGATACAAGTCAAACGTCACAATCAAATGAAAATAAGGACGATGACTTTGTTTCCGTTGATTCTCTGTTATCTGACAGCTTGCAGCCAAGCTCGAGTGAGCCATATCAAAAAACTAATATCGACGTCGGTTTAAGTGAATTCCCAGAATTTACCAACGACGTGAATGATATTGACGTTGATGACGACGATAACGGAATTGCCGCTAAATTAGATCTCGCTAAGGTTTATTTAGAAATTGGTGACAATGAAAATGCTGAAGTCATCCTAATGGATGTCGTTGATAATGGTGATGCTCAACAGCAATACGAGGCGCAGCAATTGTTGGAAAATCTCAAATAATTGATTAACCTTATCTAAGGCGGGGCAGCCAAAGACATAAAAAGTCGCTTAATAAAAAGCGACTTTTTTTATGTCTTTGGCAAAGGGCTATCCACTATGGCAATCAGCTTTTAAATCTAGGATAATGCGCGCCAAATTATTTGGAGGCAAGCATGCGGTACGCGCTCGGTATAGAATACGACGGCACAAAATATTGTGGTTGGCAAAAACAGAATCACTCACCTAGTGTGCAAGAAACACTAGAAAAAGCGTTGTCACGTATCGCCGATGAACCAATAGAAGTCGTTTGTGCAGGTCGCACTGATACTGGGGTTAATGCCACCAATCAAGTGATTCACTTTGACACAAGCAAAACTCGAAAAGATGTTGCTTGGACGCTTGGGGTGAATACTAACTTACCAAAAGATATCGCTGTGCGTTGGGTTAAATCAGTCGATGAAGATTTTCACGCCAGATTTAGCGCAACCGCGAGACGCTATCGCTACGTCATCAATAACTCACCATTTAGACCAGCAATTCTTTCAACTGGTGTTACCTTTTGTCACCACCCGTTGGATGAAAAAGCGATGCATCAAGCGGCGCAAGTATTGGTTGGCGAGAATGACTTTACTTCGTTCCGCACTGTACATTGTCAAGCCAATTCACCCGTGCGTACCTTGTACCATTGCAATGTTACGCGGGTCGGTGATTTTCTAGTGTTAGACGTAAAAGGCAATGCATTTCTGCATCATATGATTCGCAATATTGCCGGTAGTTTAATGCGTGTCGGTCGCGGCTTAGAAACCATCGACTGGATAGCAGAAGTACTGGCGGCTAAAAATCGTTGTGTCGCTGGCATGACGGCAAATGCTGGTGGCTTATACTTTGTGGACGTGGATTATCCAGAGCAGTTTGCTATTCCAAAACGCCCACTTGGGCCACTCTTTTTACCAGATTAACCATATCCACTATTTCTTGCGGGACTATTACTTGCTGGACTGCTTACTGGCGAGCACTTAAAGCGAGCTTTATTGGTACACGAAACCGTATTCAAGCGTTAGCTAGGATAAAAACCGCTATTTGTCTAACAAACCAGACCAGTTTTTTATAACTATCTGCATGATTCTATGGTTTAATCCTGCGATTCACTAGTTATTTATAGGCGCTTGGTGCAAAATTGGTTAACTATCGGTTAACTCAGCATAGGCAAAATGCCGTGCGACCAACCGTCCTGATTTCATTGCAATAGGCACAGTTAATTTATGAGCTGGATAGAAAAGATTCTCCCAAAAGCAAAGGGAACACAAAAAAGAAACATTCCAGAAGGCGTGTGGACAAAATGTAGTGCTTGTAACGCCGTACTGTATAAAGCTGAAGTAGAACGTCAGCAGTTTGTTTGTCCAAAGTGTGATCATCATATGCGCATCTCTGCGCGCAAACGCATTGAAAGCTTCCTTGATCAAGGCGAGCGCGTTGAAATTGGTGCAGAGCTAGAGCCACAAGATATTCTTAAGTTTAAAGACTCTAAGCGCTATAAAGATCGCATTTCATCGGCGCAAAAATCAACCGGTGAGAAAGATGCTTTAGTGGTAATGCGTGGTGAGCTTAATGGCATGCCTGTTGTTGCTGCCGCATTTGAATTCTCTTTCCTTGGCGGTTCAATGGCATCTGTTGTTGGTGCTCGTTTTGTGCAAGCTGCAGAATACTGTTTAGAGCACAACCTGCCGTTGATTTGTTTTTCTGCCAGTGGCGGTGCTCGAATGCAAGAGGCATTGTTCTCATTAATGCAGATGGCGAAAACCAGTGCAGCGTTGGCCAAAATGAGTGAGAAAGGCTTGCCTTATGTGTCTGTACTGACTGACCCAACCATGGGCGGTGTCTCGGCGAGTTTAGCAATGCTAGGCGATATTAACGTTGCTGAGCCGAAAGCACTAATTGGTTTTGCAGGCCCGCGTGTTATCGAACAAACGGTACGCGAAAAGCTACCTGAAGGATTCCAACGCAGCGAGTTCTTGTTAGAGAAGGGCGCGATTGACATGATTGTTGACCGCCGTGAAATGCGTGCAACTCTGGGCCGTATGCTGGCGAAATTTACGGGTCAGCCAAGCCTTGAGCAAGCTGATAGTAGCTCTGTAGAGCAGCCAAAAATAGAAGAACCAGAAGCAGAGTAACTCGTAGTTTTACAAAAACTGTTTTGCTGATGCTTTTTACTAACGCTATTACACTAAATAGCTGATTTGCTCTGTAGCTTGATTCAACTTGCCAGCAGGGCATGCTAAGGTAGCGGTATTGAAATACCTCAGATTTTGATAGCGTTACATAATGAGTATAAAATCATCTGAAAGCCATTGTGATAACTGGTCGTTGTCGCAATGGCTTTGTTATTTAGAAACCATTCACAACCAAGAGATAGATCTTGGACTTGCCCGTATTAGCCAAGTGGCCGAGCGCCTCAACATCGATTTAAGCTTCGCCAAAGTGATCACCGTTGCTGGCACCAATGGCAAAGGAACCACTTGCGCCTTTATCGAGAACTACTTACTGAGTCTGCAACAGCAAGTCGCCGTATACTCTTCACCGCATATCGAGCGCTTTAATGAGCGTTTGCGCATCAATAAAGTGGATGTTGACGATCAACCTTGGATCGCAGCATTAACCGCGGTGGAGCAAGCACGAGCGGAAATTTCCCTCACTTACTATGAGTTTACCACTTTAGCGGGCTTGCTTATTTTGCAGCAACAACAGCCAAGTTACATTATTTTGGAAGTTGGTTTAGGTGGTCGTCTTGATGCGACTAACATGATAGATGCCGATATTGCTGTGGTGACTTCTGTTGATTTAGACCATCAAGCATTTTTGGGGAACACACGCGAAGCCATTGGCTTTGAAAAAGCGGGCATTTTCCGCAGCAATAAACCTGCGATTGTTGGTGAGCCTGATATGCCTGTATCCGTGGCTAAGCATGCCGAGGATATTGGCGCTGAGCTACTTGCCCGAGGTGTCGCGTTTGATATCAGCAAACAGGAAAACTGCTGGCGATGGCAGCAAATTAGCGCTGACAGCGTTTATGACGACCTGCAATTACCACATATTCCGCTAGATAATGTTGCGACAGGGCTAATGGTGCTGACAGAGCTAAATGTCGAGCTTAATGTTGGGCGGATCAATCAAGTTATCGCACAAACCAAAGTGGCAGGGCGTACAGAGGTGTTTAAGGGCAAGGAGGATGATGATTTCAAAGGCGATATTATGCTTGATGTCGCGCATAACCCTCACGCGGCAAAACATCTAGCGCAAACGGTTAACCGCCTTGGTTATAGCAAAGTACATGCTGTGGTTGGTATGTTAAAAGATAAAGATATTAGTGCAACACTAGCAGAGCTGACGACAAGTGTTGGTGCTTGGTATTTTGCATCGTTGTCTGGCCCAAGAGCGGCAAGCGCTCAAGAAATCAACAGCTTAGTTGATGAACTTGCTCTAACAGGTAATTGTTTTGACAATGTTGAACATGCCTTTACAATGGCAAAAAACAAGGCTAATGCCGATGAGTTGGTATTAGTGTTTGGTTCCTTTTTTACCGTTGCTGAAATAAGACCATTATTGGTTGGTTAAATCGAAGCAGTGGTGATTGATTAAAAGCAGACAATCGATAAGAGTTGTTGAATTAGCCAGAGGAGTTGCGCTTGTCTACCCCGTTTCAAAATAGATTGGTTGGCACGATAATCGTTGCAGCAGCACTGATCATTTTCTTGCCGGATATTCTTGATGGTGAGAAAGAAAGCTATCAGGCTGATTTTGAGGCGATCCCGCAAGCGCCAAAATTTGAGGGTGCGATAGCACATAAAGCCTTTCCTGAAGAAAAACTGGCAGCAATACCTAATCCGAGTATTAGCGATGAAGAGCCGATAGATGATCAGCTAGTAACTCAGGCAACCGTAGATACAGCAAATACCGAGCAAGCTACTAACGGCATTGAGAGTGATTCAAATACGTCGCAGGTTAGTAAAAACAACACAACGGTAGCAACGCCCGCCAAGAAAGAAGCTAAGATTGCGATGAATGCTTCGACAGTGTCTAAAGAAATGCCTAGATCAACGCCTAAATTGCCACCAGTGAAGAAAGACCAATATGCTTGGGTAATTCACTTGGGTAGCTTTAAACATAAAAAGAATGTCGACGATTTAATGGCAAAACTAAAAGGCGCTGGTTACACCGCCTTTACCCAGCCAATTAAAACGCAAAAAGGTACATTGACGAAAGTGATTATTGGCCCTAACTTGCACAAAGCAGAGCTTGAAAAAGCCATCCCTAAGTTGAAAAGCTTAACCAGCGTGCAAGGCAGAATTGCCAAATTTAAAGTGACTAAATAACCTTAGAATTGGATAACTAATGTGCTTCTAGCGGCTATTTTTACTGCTGTCAGCGTTAAATTTACTTGCAATAGGCTAGCTATTGACGCGCAAATTTTCCTTGATATCAGCAAAAATTTCTCGCTAGAAGGAAATGATAAATTTAAGTGTATGCTTTTATTGATGACTCACTATTTTTTATCCAAACCTAAGGTTAAATAAATAAAAATATATTATCACTGGTGTTCATCTGTTAGAATGCGCGCCACTAATTTCTTGAGATTACTCAGCATATGGTTTGGATAGACTATGCCATTCTAGCTATTATTGGCATATCAACCTTAATTAGTTTGGTTCGTGGATTTGTTAAAGAAGCGATCTCACTTGTGGTATGGATTGGCGCCTTCTTTATCGCCAGCTCTTTTTATCCTAACCTCGCTGCCTTACTCACTAATATCTCTGAACACCTCCTGCGCAACGCCGCAGCTATCGCTATTCTCTTTATTTCCACCTTAATTCTTGGTGCCTTAGTCAATTATGTTGTTAGTCAGCTGGTGCAAAAAACTGGTTTGTCTGGCACTGATCGCGTGCTTGGCTTGGCATTTGGTGGATTGCGAGGGGTGTTAATTGTCAGTGCCTTGTTGTTCTTTATGGACGCATTTACGGCTTCGTCGTCTACGCCGTGGTGGCAAAGTTCGACCCTGATCCCAGAGTTTACCTTAGTGATAGAGTGGTTTTTTGAGTACCTCAAGCAATCTTCAAGTTTTTTAACTTAATTCACTTGGTAAAACACACTCGTCGGAGAACAGGTTTATGTGTGGTATTGTTGGTATAGTTGGTAATTCAGCTGTCAATCAGTCTTTATATGATGGGTTAACGGTGTTGCAGCATCGGGGACAGGATGCTGCTGGTATTGTCACCATTAATGACAATATGTTTCGATTACGAAAAGCAAATGGGTTGGTCAAGGATGTGTTTCACACACGGCATATGCATCGACTCCAAGGCAACATCGGCATTGGGCATATTCGCTACCCCACCGCAGGCACTTCAAGTTCCTCAGAAGCCCAACCCTTTTATGCTAACTCTCCCTTCGGCATTGCTCTTGCCCACAACGGTAACCTCACCAACTTTGACGAACTAAAAACTTGGCTATTTGACACAGCTCGCCGCCACGTTAACACCACTTCAGATTCAGAATTATTACTTAACATTCTAGGTCATGAATTAGCGCAATCTCAGGCGTTAAAATTAACTCCTGAAGATATTTTCCAAGCGGTCAACAATGTTCACAAACGAATTCGCGGTGCATACGCGACAGTGGCATTGATCATTGGCCACGGCATGGTGGCATTTCGCGACCCTAACGGTATTCGTCCATTGGTCTTTGGTAAGCGTGAAACTGAGCAGGGTGTTGAGTACATGGTTGCCTCAGAATCGGTAGCACTAGATGCTTGTGATTTTGAGTTTGTTCGCGACGTTGCGCCAGGCGAAGCGATTTACTTTACCGAGGACGGTAAAATGTATAGCCAGCAATGTGCGGACGCACCAACCTATAGCCCATGTATTTTTGAGTTTGTGTATTTTGCCCGCCCAGATTCAACCATTGATAAAATGTCGGTTTATGCAACCCGCGTTGAAATGGGGAAAAAGCTGGGTGAAAAAATTGCTCGTGAATGGGACGACCTTGATATTGATGTGGTGATTCCTATTCCTGAAACCTCTTGTGATATCGCCCTGCAAATTGCACAGCAACTAGACATCCCATATCGCCAAGGCTTTGTGAAAAACCGTTACATCGGCCGTACTTTTATTATGCCTGGCCAAGAAATGCGTAAAAAGTCAGTGCGCCGCAAATTAAACGCGATCGGCACTGAATTTAAAGGCAAAAATGTCTTATTGGTAGATGACTCTGTAGTACGTGGAACAACGTCTGAGCAAATTATTGAAATGGCACGTGCTGCTGGTGCAAAGAAGGTTTACTTTGCTTCAGCTGCCCCTGAAATTCGTTTCCCGAATGTTTACGGTATTGATATGCCAAGTGCCAATGAGCTGATTGCTCATGGTCGTGAAGTGGACGATATTTGTCAGCTTATCGGTGCTGACGAGCTGATCTTCCAAGATATTGAAGACTTGGTCGCGGCTGCTCGTACCTTTAACCCAGAAGTGAAGCGTTTTGAGACCTCAGTATTCGATGGGAAATATATTACCAATGATATTGACCAAGGCTATTTGGAAAAGTTAGATGCGGCGCGCAATAACGAAAGCAAAGAGCAAACGGACAAAAACGCCGATTCAATTATCGACCTACATAACGAAGGTGCGTAGCACTCGATAGTGTGAAATTTAGAAAAAGCGGCCCATTTTTGGGCCGTTTTAGCATCGGCCTATATGGTGTTTATGTTACGTGTGGGCAATCACTTATCCCACATATATGATACTATTTAAATATGGCGAGAATTTTGCTTGACCAAATGGTTAAGAACGCAAGAGCAATAACGCTACATTTTAGAAAAAAAAGAGAATACAAAGCTAATAATGACAATTCGAGAAAAGCAAAATAAAAAGGAAGTTACTCGATTAAAGAATCAGCAGCTAATTCTCGCTGCTGCTGAAAAACTGTTTTCGCAATCAGGTTACGACGGTGCCAGCATGAGCATGATTGCCAGCGAAGCAGGGGTAGCCAAAGCCAATGTGCTCTATTACTTTAAAAATAAAGACAACCTCTATGAAGAAGTGCTCAACGGCATTATTGAAACCTGGAATATCGGCTTAGATAACGCCAGTGTTGATGATGATCCGGCGCAAGTGTTGTATCACTATATTCGCAGTAAAATTGCCTTATCGATACACCAACCCATGCAATCTCGTTTGTTCGCTTCTGAGATCCTTCGTGGCGCTCCTTGTTTGCAAGATTACATGCGAGATAAAAACCGCCCTTGGTTCCGTGCTAAGTGTCAGCTTTTTCAAGCATGGATAGATGCCGGTAAAATGCAGGCAGTTAACCCTGTACATTTATTGTTTACCATCTGGGCAAGCACACAATATTATGCCGACTTCCAAGCAGAGGTTTTGCTGTTGCAAAACAAGCTTGAATACGAAGAAAGTGATATTGATGAGATAACCGCTTCTGTTGCCAAAATCATTATTAACGGCGTTGGTTTAGCAATGCCTGATTCGGTATAAAAATTCAACAAATTCAAAAAAATGCAAAAGCGCCACTAGTGGGCGCTTTTGCATTTTAGTTGCTCATATAGCCCTTTCCTTCATAAATCAAATCCTCTTGTGACCTATACGCTAGGCATTATTCTTAAACGACAAGTTTCAAAAAATCTGATCATTAAGGTGCAAAAGCACCAAATTGGTGAGTAAAAACACTCAAATTGGTTGTTTTTTCTCAGTGGGTTTTAGGGTAAATTTTCATTACACCCTTAATCCTGACCGATCGGATAAGAATGTCGTTTTATGGCACTAGACTTGCAGTACTTAGTCGATATAAACGCTAGGCTGGCCAATAAGGCCAGCTAGTTAATAATTTATTTTACTCCACTTCTACCAAACTTAAACGCGTTAAGCTGATAGCAGGTAGCAAATTGCAGGTATAAGCACTGCGGTAAAAGTTCATTAAAAGAAAAATAAAAGGAATAGCATTACAGTGAAGCAGGATTCGGCAATTTTCTGCAACCATGGCCCTAAAGATTGGCAAACGCGTGATAAAGGGAAGCTGGCTGGATTACGCCTTGCGGTCAAAGACTTATTTACGGTTCAGGGGCATGTAAATAGCGCTGGTAATCCAGAGTGGCTTCGACAAGCGCTAGCGGCAACAGAAACTTCTGATAGTGTGAATAAGTTGATGATGCAAGCCTGTCAGTTTGTTGGCTTTACGCATACTGACGAGCTAGCGTATAGCCTAGAGGGAAATAACCATCATTACGGTGCAGCGGAAAACCCGAAACTCGCAGGTCACAGCTGTGGCGGCTCCAGCATGGGCTCTGCGGCAGCCGTTGCGGCTGATTTAGCCGATATCGGTTTAGGTACTGATACAGGCGGCTCTATTCGTGTGCCCGCAAGCTATTGTGGTTTATTCTGCATTCGCCCAAGTCATGGCGTCATTAGCGCTCAGGGTTTATTGCCACTGGCACCAGCATTTGATACGACAGGCTGGCTAACCAACAGTGCAGAGCTACTGGCAAAGGTTGGCGATGTTTTGCTGCCCAAGCAGCCTATTTACAAAGTGGAAAAGTTATTGGTTTGTCAGTCACTTTTCGATTTGATTGAGCCAGAGCTAGCTAACGCGCTGAGCAATAAGTTAGATGAAATTTCCCCTTATTTTGCCAAAGTCCAAGAATTTAAACTTGGCGATACAGGCATATTAAACGAGCTTGCCGATGTTTTTCGCATTTTACAAGGGCGCGAAATCGCTCGTACACATGAACCATGGCTAACAAGTTTGTCGCCTGATTTTAGTACCCATTTCGCACCAGCAATAAGTGCGCGCTTTGAAATGGCGCTAGCGCTAACGGCAGCTGAAGAAGCGCAAGCTAAACAGGTGCAGCAACGTTGGCAACAGTTGATGCAACAGCTAACGTCATCCAGTGCGCTATTTTTACCGACAACCCCTACAGTGGCCCCAAAGCTGGGCGCTGACACCAGTGCGTTGCGCGCAAAAATACTTACGCTAACCGCCATGGCAGGATTGTCTGGCGCTACGCAGTTGCATTTGCCTGATATATCTATACCAATCGATAGTAATTTATCTGAGCAAAACGATAGTGAGTCGTTAGCACCTTATGGCTATTCGCTACTTATGGCAGCCAATAACGATCGAACATTACTTAACCTTGCTTGCGATCTTAGTAAGTAAGGCCAGCCAAGCTAGCTAGTTCAAGGTACTAGCTTAAGGTTTTGAGCTTAAGGCTTCGCAGAGCTTAATTGCTTGGCTGGCAAAGCATTAAAATATGAGAAATAACAATGAAAGAGAATATAGCGTTTACCGCCCCGCATAAAACAGCAACAGAAGCGGGCATGTCGATTCTACGTCAAGGTGGCACAGCTACCGAGGCTATGGTTGCTGCAGCGGCGACCATTAGCGTCGTTTATCCCCATATGAACTCTATTGGTGGCGATGGTTTTTGGCTGATTGACAACCCAGGCAGCGATGCACCAATTGCCATTGATGCCTGCGGCGCTGCTTGCCAAAACTTAGCGGTTTACCAAGAGTTTGATGCTATTCCAGAGCGCGGCGGGCTAAGTGCGATTACCCAAGCAGGCACCATTAGTGGCTGGCAAGCAGCGCTTAATGCTGACGAAAATGCTAAGTTGCCACTGAGTGAAATCCTGGCACCGGCAATTGCAGCGGCGCGCTCTGGGTTTGAGGTCACCACGAGCTTACAAACGGCAAGCGATAAGCTATATGCGGTTGATAAACGCAACGATGCCTTTAAAGCGCTATATGAACCCAATGGCTTAGCGTTAAAACAAGGGGAACACTTCACCAACCCGGCGTTAGCCAATACCTTTGAATATCTTGCAAAAAATGGCTTACAAGCATTTTATCAAGGAGAATTAGCACAGAGCTTTGCTGCGGATTTGGCGGCTGCTGGCAGTCAAATCAAGTTGGCAGATATTAATGCGACGCAAGCGCAAGTGGTCACGCCGCTAAAAGCCAGTTTACAGGGGGTTGATTGTTATAACCTGCCTGCGCCAACACAAGGTATTCACTCCTTGATTATATTATCGATTGTTGATCAGTTGCGCAGTCAAGCGAGTGAAGATGTTGATTGGTTGCACTTAATTGTTGAGGCTACCAAGCAAAGCTTCCATTTACGCCCGCAATTGTGGGCAGACCCTAATGCGGTGACAGCGCTTTATCAGCAAGTATTGCAAACCCCGGCAATTAGCGAACTGGCGAATAATATTTCCATGTCAAAAGCGGAAGCTTGGCCGTTTAATGCTTCACCCGGTGATACCGTGTGGCTAGCGGCGCGAGATCAACGTGGTCAAATGGTCAGCTTTATCCAAAGTATTTACTGGGAATTTGGCTCAGGCGTTGTGATGAAAGACGGTGGCTTTACGTGGAATAACCGTGGTATTAGTTTTTCTTTAGATAGCACCACCACTAACTGTTTGGCGGCAAATAAGAAGCCTGCGCACACCCTAAACCCAGCTTTTGCCCGTTATCATGACGGTCGACGACTAGCTTATGGCACTATGGGCGGTGAAGGTCAGCCGCAAACTCAAGCAAAAGTATTTACCGATTATACATGGCGAAATCGCACCATTAGTGAAGCCGTTGCTGCGCCGCGTTGGTTGTTAGGCCGCACATGGGGTGATACCAGTACTAACTTAAAAGTGGAGCAGACACTAGCCTCAGAACTAGGCACTGAATTGGATCGCTTAAAACACAAATGGCAATCTGTAGACGATAACAATGAAATGATGGGTCATGCTGGTGCAATTTTAGATAGTGACACTGAGCTGGCCGCAGCTTCAGATCCCCGCTCAGATGGCGCTGCACTTGTCGGCTTCACCGATTCGCCAAGCCAGTGAATAACGTAATAAAAAATAGATAAGAATTAGGTAAAAATTAGGAAAATAAATGACAGAGTTGTTAAATGAATTGGCCAATCAATGGCCAATTATGATCGCGCTGGTCGCGACTGGGATTTTCGCTGGCTTATTAGCGGGCTTATTTGGTGTTGGTGGTGGCATTGTTATTGTGCCAGTGCTTTATTTCTTACTACAAGGATTTGGGGTTAGTGCCGAATCAGCCATGATGATTGCAACGGCAACCTCGCTTGCGACCATAGTGCCAACCTCAGTTTCCTCTATTCGTTCACATTACGCTAAAGGTAATGTTGACCTTGATATCGTTAAATACTGGACAGGTTTTATCCTTGCCATGGCAATTGTTGGCAGCTTGTTCGCACACTATGTGCAAGGTCAGGCGCTAACCGTAATGTTTGCAGCTATCGCGATTATGGTGAGCCTAAACATGCTGTTTCGCGCGGGTGCACCAGCATTAAAAAATGAGCTACCGGGTCGCTTTGGGCAGGGGATTATGGCCTCAACCGTGGGGGGATTATCCGTGATGATAGGTATCGGCGGTGGCACCATTGGCGTACCTTTACTGTCGGCATTTAATGTACGCGCTCATGTTGCCGTTGGCACTGCCGCAGTATTTGGTTTAATCATTGCCTTACCGGGTGTATTAACCTTACTTGCGGTTGCACAAACGCCAGTGGATGCGCCACTTGGCACCTTTGGCCTAGTCAATATTCCCGCTTTTCTGCTGATTATTCCGCTTACTATTTTATGTGCCCCTATTGGCGTAAAACTGGGCAGTAAACTTGAGCCAAAGCAGTTAAAACGCGCATTTGCTGTGGTGTTAATGCTGACCGGTATTCGTATGTTAATGCAAGCGCTAGGTAACTAGCTTTAGTTAGGATTAGCTAGGAGAAGGATAATGACAGATAAACAAACACTCAATCCGCCGCAGCGCTTGCTGATGGGCCCAGGGCCGATTAACGCAGACCCAAGGGTACTGAGAGCCATGTCAGCACAGCTAATTGGTCAATACGACCCAGCGATGACAGGGTTTATGAACGAAACCATGGCGCGTTATCGCCAAATATTTAAAACCAACAACGAGTGGACGTTTTTAATTGACGGTACTTCACGGGCAGGCATCGAGTCGGCGTTGCTTTCAATGTTAAGACCGGGCGATAAAGTGTTAGTGCCGATTATGGGGCGTTTTGGTCACTTGCTGGCAGAAATAGCGACACGCGCACAAGCTGACGTACATACTATTGAAGTGGCGTGGGGCGAAGTATTTCAACCCGAGCAAATTGAAGCGGCGATTAAACGGGTGCAACCACGTGTGCTTGCCATGGTGCAAGGTGACACGTCCACAACGATGAATCAACCACTGGGTGAAATCGGCGCTATCTGCCAACAGCACGACGTATTGTTTTATTGTGACGCTACCGCATCAATTGTCGGTAATGACTTACCGGCTGATGAATGGCAAGTGGATGCGCTAACTGTTGGGTTACAAAAGTGTTTGGGGGGGCCCTCTGGCTCTGCACCCATTACGCTCAGTGACAGGTGTGTTGACTGGATACGCCAGCGCAAAAAAGTCGAAGCTGGTATTCGCACAGCAGATCATCAAGACGGCATTGAGCCCTTTATTCGCTCCAATTATTTTGACCTGGGTATGATCATGGACTATTGGGGCGAAGAGCGCCTAAATCATCACACTGAAGCAACCAGCATGCTTTATTGTGCCTCTGAGTGTGCTCGTATTGTTTTAGAAGAAGGAGTTGATGAGTGTGTCGCCAGACACAAGTTACATGGCGACGCTATGCTCGCTGGTGTGCAGGCTTTAGGGTTAAAAGTTTTCGGCGATATTAATTACAAAATGAATAACGTGGTCGGCGTTTATATCCCTAGCGAAGTCAACGGCGATCAGGTGCGTAACCAAATGCTTAATGATTTTGGTATTGAAATTGGCACTTCCTTTGGCCCACTGCATGGCAAAATTTGGCGAATTGGCACCATGGGCTATAACGCTCGTAAAGATGCGGTACTGCAAACACTCGCCTGTTTAGATGCCTGTTTGCAGGCTAATGGTTACAAAGGCCCGAGCGGTGAAGCGACTTTAGCTGCATTAGCCTACTACCATGGACAGTGAAGGCATGGACAGAGAAGGCATGGACAGAGAAGGCATGGACAGAGAAGGCATGGGCAGAGAAGGCATGGACAGCGAAGGTATGGACAGCAAAGCTAGGGAGAGGTTGTAAATGGATGATTTGTCTACGCAGCTCGTCAGCCAATATGGCCTGCGCGCAATTGAGCGTTGCCATCAACTAAGCCAAATAAGTGAGCTTGACGATGGCATTTTACGCCAGTATTTAACCCCTGAGCACCAAGCGTGCAATCAACAAGTTGCCAAGTGGATGAGCGAAGCGGGGATGGAAACATGGCAAGATGCGGTTGGTAACCAATGGGGCAGACTTACCAGTGCTAACCCCAATGCTAAACGCCTGATCATTGGCTCACATTTAGATACTGTGCCCTATGCTGGTTCCTACGACGGAATTTTAGGGGTGATGTTAGGGGTTGAGGTTGCAGCTTTAGCTCAGCAAAATAAGCTTAATTTGCCATTTCATCTCGATATTGTCGGTTTTTGCGACGAAGAGGGTACACGCTTTGCCACAACCTTAATTGGCTCAAAAGCACTCGCTGGCCAGTTTGATCCGAATTGGCTAGCGCTCGAAGACAGGCAGGGCATCAATATGCGCCAAGCCATGTTAGATTTTGGCTTAGATCCTGAGCGTGCTGCAAAGCAAAAGGCAGCACTATCACCAGAAGAAGTGATAGGTTATTGGGAAGCCCATATCGAGCAAGGCCCAGTATTGGAAGCACAGCAGCAACCACTAGGTGTTGTTTCCGCGATTGCTGGTGCTAAACGCGCGGTTATTGAGTTTATTGGGCAAGCGGGACACGCAGGGACAACGCCAATGAACCTGCGCCAAGACAGCCTTGCTGCTGCGGCAGAGTTTACGCTTGCTGTTGAACAGTTGGCCACATCAGCGGCACAAAGTAGTCAACAAGGGCAAGTAGCGACCATAGGTAGTATTGCTGCTAAGCCGGGGGCTACTAACGTTATTGCAGGGTTAACCGAATTAAGCATTGATATACGAGCGCAGGAAGATGGTGCACTGGCAAAGCTGGTCACTGATATTGAACAAGCTGCGTCTGGTATTACTGAAAAACGTCAGTTAACACTAAACTGGCAGTGGACGCATGCAGCCCCTGCGGTGCAATGTGATGATCAGATTATTCAGTTATTCGCAAAGGCATGCCAGCAAGTAACTGACTATGCTGTTGTGCTGCCTTCTGGTGCTGGTCATGACGCCATGGCCATTGCCGATATTTGCCCAGTGGGTATGCTGTTTATCCGCAGCCCCGGTGGTATTAGCCATCACCCAGATGAAGCGGTAATTGACGGTGACGTTATTAACGCTTTAGCGGTGCTATACCAATCCTTAAACACCAAGGCGTTAAACGCTTTTAGCGAATAGTTGCGTAGACTTTTCTCCTAAAAGCGCCCAGAAACCGCATAAAAAGATAGAAAACCCAATAAAAAATGCCTGCAATTGCAGGCATTTTTGATCTTGCTAAATCGTTATCAGCTTAGTAAAAACTATATCTTACTCTCGCCATCACTTGGCGCGGCGCAATCAGCTCTTCACCTGTGGCGTTAACACCAAAAACATCAGACATTCGTGAGTTGACCCCATCTTTGTCGAAAACATTGGTCGCCATCAAGTCAAAGCCCCATGTGTCGTCATCTAAATCAAGTGAGAATCGTAAGTTAACCACCTCGTAATCATCTACTTGATCAATCGCCGGGTTGTTGAAAATTCGTTGCTCAAATTCACCGCGGTAAGTGTATTGCAGTACCGAGCGGAATTCGTGGCTAGCAATATTAGTGGTGTACTCTAGGCTAGCGTCCATGGTAAAACCCGGTGCTTTAGCAAGCTCATTGCCTTTAACATTTTCAGCTAATTCAGAGCGCAGTACATCGTCACCAGGGACAAAACCTAGGCCATCGGCTACCACGTTATCAAGGGCGAAGTAATCTTGCGTAATTTCTGAGTCTAACGCCGACATTTTCACGTCTAAAATTAAATCGTCGGTAAGTAGCGCAATCAACTCTAACTCTAAGCCGGTAATTTCCGCTTCCGGAATATTCGCCACACCGCCTTGGAAGGCATTAGGATCGGTTGCTTGGAATTGCAGGTTTTGATAGTCGTAGAAGAAAGTGGCTAAGTTAGTGCGCAGTCGGTTATCCAATAGTTCGGCTTTAATCCCTAGCTCGTAAGCGTTAATCGTTTCATTTTCAAACGTTGGGAATACCAAAGGTTCAGAGTTATCAATAGCGCCGCTAATAAAGTCGAATTCGCCAGGTTCAAAACCAAAGGTTAAGTTACTGCCGCCCGGTTTAAAGCCTCGTGTGTAAGAGCCGTAAACCATAATATCATCGCTAATATCGAATTCGACGGCAATTCGGCCTGTTACTTCTTCAACCGACGCCTCAATTAACGTAGGTTCAGGCGCAAAGAAGTTAGAAACTGCACTTTCAACATCGTCTTTGGTATAGCGCAGACCGGTAATTAAGCGTGTCGTGTCGTTGAAGTTATAAGTTGTTTGACCGTATATTGAAAACGATTCTCGACTTGGCGTGGCATCCGAAATAAAGCCGACATCACCGGCAAATACGTCTGGGAAAGATGGCACATAGCCATCTAATACGCCGTTGCCATTAGCATCTAACTCTTCACGTATGGTCACTTCGATATCAGTATCCAAATAGAAGGCACCAACAATCCAATCGAGCTTGCCAAAAGCTGGATCATTGGAAATTAAGTTAATTTCATGGGTGAAAGTTTCAACATTATTAATTTCGGGTAAGAAGGCGCTAATCGTGTATTCAGGGTTCGTGCTGTAGGCGTGGCGGTCGTTGTCACGTTGCACTAAAATTTCATCTTCTTGCCAGCTACCTAAATATTTTGCAGTCGCAAAGCCCAAATCACTTTCTACGATCAGGCCAACAAGTTTTGAGTCTAACTCGAATTTTGATTCAGTATCTTGGGCTAGGTTGCGCGCACCGGGTGTCGGATCGTCGATACCTTTAATTGCCGCACCATTGCTGTCAGCTTCGAAGAATTGACCAATCAAGCGAAGGTTAGTGTTATCCGTGGCTTGCCAGAAGAAATCGGTTTTAATGGTAAGGTTATCGGCATCATCCAAGTCTTGGCCATTAAGTACGTTTTTTGAAAAACCATCGCGATCGTATTTAGATACAGAGGTGCGCAGTGCGGCGCTATCGCCAATGGGTATATTTACAGAGCCACGCAATTGGCTCAGGCTATGCTCGCCAAAGGTATAGTCAAACTTACCATTGGTTTCGCCTAGTTCAGGGCGCTTGCTGATCACATTGATGGCACCACCTGTCGAGTTTTGACCAAATAAAGTGCCTTGTGGACCACGCAGCACCTCAATCAGCTCAACATCAATAAAGTCAGTTTGTAGGGCGAAAGGTGAAGCGATATAAATACCGTCCATATGATAGGAAACTGAAGGGTTGGCGACGATATTTTGGTTAGCTTCATTACCAACACCGCGAATTGAAATAATCGTTTTAAAACCTTCGTTTTTCGCTACGGTGACACCGGGAGCAATAGCGCTAAGATCAACAAATGAAAGAATATTTTTATCCAGTAAATCTTCACCTGTCACAGCGGTTACCGCTTGTGATACATCTTGCAGGCTTTCATTTCGCTTTTCCGCAACGATGATAATTTCTTCGATCCCTGCGTCATCATCTAAGTTGTCTGCATAGGCGCTAGGTATCGAGCTTGCTGCTAAACTCGCCATTATCGCCGTGGCAATAGGTAAACGTTCAAATCTAGGTAACTCAGTGCTCATGGTAGTTCCTTTTTATTTTTAATATCAAAGTTTGTTTTCATTACTTTTGATGAGCAGAGCAACACCTGAGCCAACATGAACCGATCGGTTAGGAACGATTTTAAAATCTTTTGTAAACAACGTGTTAACTTGCTTGACCATGTGTTGACTTCTACCTTTGCATAATCATCAACTCACAATTTGTAGAATAATTGCACTAGTGCTGTGCGTAAATTCGTCAGTTGCATCAATTTGGTCAGCTACAGATTTTGAAAAGTTATTTCTAATTAGTGGGTTAGCTATCTTTTATAGTGGAAAGACACTTTCCATGTGTGATTAACTTCTACTTTGTTTGTTGTTAACGGCTAATTGTCGAGTAAATGAAAAGTTATCGAGTTAGATTTATGTTGTTAAAGATGTTCTCGATAACTAGATACCTTGTCTTTTATTCAAGGGAATTAACAGTGTTTAGATCAGAGGGACAAATAAACAACTGCATATATCTAAGAGAATGGCATTTTTATCGCAATTTAGCTTGTCGCATCGGCATAGTGTCAATCAGTGCTTTAATGCGTTCATAGCTCAAGTTAGCTAATTGATATGTCGCTTTTACATCGCCGTCTAAGCCAATCAAAATAGCGCTATTGCTGCCCATCACTTGATGCTCTGTTAGTTTTTGCATCAATACTTGATCCATTGTTGGTGTTCTTCTCATTACGGTATTGGGGAGCAGTTGAAAGCTTTGTTCATTGATAAGCGCGTAAATTGCAAGTTTTCTCTCGGTTAAGCTTTCGTAGTCAAGTTCCCACATAAACGGCGTTAGTGGTGGTTGAGTATCAGAATGGATCAATATCAGGCGTTTTTGCCATAAAAAGTCGCTGAATTGTTTTGTATCGGTACTTTTTTTCGTTACATGCTTTGGATTGTCTACTTCAAAGCCCACTACGTTTATGGCAGTTAGAGACAGCGCTATGGTAAGCAAAAGTACTGCTGTAGTTAGTGACTTTGTGAGCATAATGTTCACCTTAATTTTGAAGTTTGTTTTTTTAGTTTTGCTCTGCTTAGTTGTGCGCTGATTATCTTTATGCGGTCTGAATAGACGTGCAAATTCGCAGTTACGTTACGTGATTACGGCGCGACAGCCTAATCAGCTCATTTTGATCTTCAATTAGGGTAAAGGTGTAGGCTATGATGGTGTAAATTTAACCAATAGTCTTTATTGCTTCGCGCTTGTTAATTTATGAATCGCTTAACCTTTAACTTGGTTTTTAGTTTCGCTTTTATTGCGGCTTTTACTGTAATTAGTAATGCTGCTTTTGCGCTACCTAGCTTGCCAGCAAGCGCCGCTGAGCAACGATTTAATATCGCCAAGCTACCGGAATCGAGTACAGCTCAAGGACCTCATATCCAAGTTGCGCTGCTAAGTGAATATAAAAGTATTTGGGCGACAAGCGACGCTAATGCTCAATGGCTAGGAATTTTGCTTGCTCCTGAGGATGAGTGGCATACCTATTGGCGCAATGCAGGGGATTCCGGCGAACCGCCAAGCGTGCAATGGCAAAGCAATGCCGAGATTGAATTTGGCGAAATTCAGTGGCCAATGCCTGAGCAAATACCGGTTGCTCACTTAGTAAATTACGGCTACAGCGTTGACACTTTATTGATGGTGCCATTTACTATTAAAAATTCAGCCGACCTGCCTGAAACCGTTAAAGTTATCGCTGATTTGTCTTGGTTAGTTTGTAAGGAAGACTGCATTCCCGGTTGGGCAACACTGACTATTGAGCTGCCTGTTAGCGATAAACCTGCGAATGACCCATCGTTGCTGTCACCCCACGCGCCTCTATTCTCAAAAACACGGGCAACACTGCCAGATACCAATTGGCTATCGGCGCAATATGAAATTACCGACGACTACTTAACCTTGGCTACTAGCTTGCCTTATGCATCAAATTGGCAACTGTTGCCGTTTCGCAGCGATCTTATTCAGCACAATAGCCAACAGCAATGGTTACTGGCTGAAAATGATGCTGATGCCAATGTGTTGTTAAAAAAGTCGGACTATTTTAGCAATTCTGAAGCAACGGTTAATTTTCTGCTAACCGACGGTGCCAAAGGCTTTTACGTAAAGGCAAAGTTGAATGATGTGGCTGTCGTTGGTTCTGTAACTGGGCTTGATGGTGTGCCTGCTATGGGGAGTGAGCTGGATACCTCCATTGGGTTGATGCTTATCTTTGCCTTTATTGGCGGTCTAATACTCAACATTATGCCATGCGTGCTGCCTGTACTATCGCTTAAAGCGTTAGCGCTCGCAAGTGACAAGCATCAAAAGCACTCACCAACAGGCAATTATTGGAGCTATTTGCTTGGTATTTTAGTGAGTTTTTGGTTATTTGCCGCTTTAATTCTCGTATTAAAAGCGAGTGGTGAGGCCATCGGCTGGGGTTTTCATTTGCAACAACCTTTGGTGATTGCGGCGCTGTGTTTCTTATTTGTTTTTATCGCGTTAATGCTGCTAGATGTCGTGCCAAATGGCGCAGGTATCTTGGGCTTTTCGGGCTTCTCAGATATTGGTCAAAAACTTACACAAGGTAATAGCTTTGCTAGTCAGTTTTTTACCGGTGTATTGGCAGTTATTGTCGCTTCCCCTTGTACCGCACCTTTTATGGCGACTGCTTTAGGCGTGGCGATGGTCAGCCCACCAGTGCATACCGTATTGATTTTCACTGCATTGGCATTGGGTTTTGCACTGCCGATGACACTGCTAAGCCTGTCGCCTCGTTTTGCCGCATTATTGCCAAAACCCGGTGCGTGGATGGAAACCTTTAAACAGTTCTTAGCGTTTCCTATGCTCGCCACAGTGATTTGGCTGCTTTGGGTGTTTTTGGGGCAAACCAATAGCTTAGGGCAATTATGGCTGCTGTCAGGCTTGTTGCTGTTTGCATTGTGCTTGTGGCTGGCGAGTAAAATGGCGGGCAAAACTTCTTATGCCTCTGTCGTGGTTGCACTCTTTATCGCCAGTTATGCGAGTTACCAAGGCAGCGAACAAGTTGGTACTCATTCAGCAGAATCCACTAATAATAAATATGAACAAATAGCGCAGCCATTTAGCGAACAAAAATTAGCGGCATTGCGCAATACTAGCCAAGTTGTGGTGGTCAATATGACAGCAGATTGGTGTATTACCTGCAAAGTGAATGAGCAAGTCGCTTTTACCGATAGTGACTTGCGGCAAACACTCGCACAAGAAACTGTGCATTACCTAGTCGGTGACTGGACTAACAAAAACAGTGAAATTTTGGCCTATTTAACGCGGTATCAGCGCTCTGGTGTGCCTTTGTATGTTGTTTATGCGGGCGGTGGGAAAGGGCAAGTGTTACCACAAATTTTAACCCCTAATATTGTAATTACGGCAATACAACAAGCACAACAGGAACTTAATTATGTATCTCTTTAACTACTTGCAAAATATTAAAAAACGACTCGTAGCGACCATCACATGTTCAGCACTGGTGTTGTTTTTAGCGCC
This sequence comes from Thalassotalea montiporae, assembly GCF_053485855.1. NCBI lineage: Bacteria > Pseudomonadati > Pseudomonadota > Gammaproteobacteria > Alteromonadales > Colwelliaceae > Thalassotalea > Thalassotalea montiporae. The sequence continues at coordinate 243,025 of NZ_JBQRUO010000003.1, read as the reverse complement.
AGCTAATGCTGCTGCAAAAGTTGCTATTAAGGTTGACAGCGCAGCGCCAGACTTTCAATTAGTCAACACGCAAGGTGAAACGGTTAAGTTAGCCGACTTTGCTGGTAAATATGTGGTATTGGAATGGACTAATCACTTGTGTCCGTATGTTAAAAAACATTATGAAAGCGACAATATGCAGGGCTTACAGCGTAAATACACTGAGCAAGGTGTGGTCTGGTTATCAATTATTTCATCAGCTCCCGGTAAACAAGGTCATGTCAGTGCTACCAAAGCCGACGAGCTGACGATAGATCGCAAGGCGTCACCAAGTCACGTGTTGTTTGATGAAAGTGGTGATGTCGGCAAGCTGTACGGCGCGAAAACGACACCACATATGTACATTATTGACCCTAAGGGGACGCTGCGTTATGCAGGTGCAATTGACAGTATTAAATCTGCAAATCCAGCAGATATTGTCAAAGCAACCAACTATGTTGAGGTCAGCATGAGAAGTTTGATGACAGGCGAGCCAGTCGACAAAAAAGTAACTGCGCCATATGGCTGCTCAGTAAAATATAAAAGTTAAAAAGAAAAGCTGAGCATTAGCAAGGCTAATGTAATCATATAAAGTCGCATGGCAATGGTTTCAGCCTGATTCCATTTGATGTTCATTTATATACGCATGTATGTTTATTTGGGGAAAGTGTAATACTTTCCCCTATATCATTTTGCTTTTACTCAAGGTAAACCTTGCTTAACTTAGATTTTAGTAAATTGCATATCGGCAAAAGTTAGCTGGCTCACCTTTTTATCGTTAACCGAAAATTGCATCACTTTTCCCATTTCAGGCACTAGCTCTAAACGTACAGAATTGGCTTTGTCATAAGCTTCAGCATTGGCGTGAAGAATACCCCAAGAGACGTTTAACCGATTTTTCTTAACTTTTATCTCAATGTCACCAGCTAATTGGTGATGATATGTACCAGCATAGCTGGCTAACGGCAAAGTTAATTTTAAGGGCTGAGATTGCCGAGCTTGTCTTGTTGTGCTGACCTTATCGACAAAACCATTAAATGCGCTTGCCAGTTTTTGAATGCTAGTGTGTAAATCGTTTAGAATTGCAAGGCGCTCTTCTGCATGACCGCTGAGTAAGTAGCGGTAAATGGCATCCGCAATATGCTTGTTTAATGCATCTCCCAGTCGCCCTTCGTTATTGAGTATAACAACGCCAAGGTTTTGCTCAGGGAGAAAAGAAAGGTGTGCTGAAGCTCCTGGATAGCCTCCATTGTGGTGCAACACTTGGAAAGTCTGCTCGCCTGCTTGGTACTTGCCTATATACCAACCCCAGCCATAAGCGTCTCGACTGAAAACTCGCTGTTTATTTTTAGGGTTTGGGACTTGCACTAGCGGTTGGTGAGATTTACTGATTACCTCAGGTGGAAATACTTGCTGGCCATCAATTTGTCCTTGATTTAGCTGAGCAATCACAAATCTTGCTAAATCCTGCGTACTCGAAATTACGCCGCCAGCCGCATGCATTGTTTGCGCTGTTTTCATTAAGTAAATTGGCTGCTCAGGAATCGCCGCGCTGCTAGAGTAAGGCAGTGCGTAGGGCTTTTTGTTTGGAGGATTGTCTGCAAGCGTAGCGCTCGATGCTGTCATTTTAAGTGGCGTGAATATTTGACGGTTAAGTGATTCTTGCCATGGCGTTTTAAGTGTTTGCTCATACCATTGGCTTAGCATGGTATAGCCAAGATTAGTGTAATCAAATTCTCCTAGCTGACTTTCGGTGCTGGCGCTAACTTGAGCAATCAATAATTTCCTCAACTCACTATTATGGAGCCCTGTATAGGCTAACGGCCACACCATCGAATTACCATCAAGGCCGGAGGTATGCGATAACAAATGTTGCGTATTAACTTTAGTCGTGTCTATTTGAGAGAATTTCAATGTGGGAAATAAGGCTGCCAATGTGGCTTTCGTGTTTAACTCTCCTTGGTGTTCACTAAGCAGTGCATTCAACGCAAATATGGGTTTAGTGACAGAGGCGATATAAAATTTTGTATTTGGCTCAACGATACGTTCAGCAGCAATATCTTGATAACCAAAACTGCCTTGATAGATAACTTGGTCGCCTTTGATGACGGCAATAGAAGTGCCAAATGGAAGGGAAAAAGGTGATCTTGCTTGCTGCACTAGCTGATCAAACACCTGCTTGGTTTGTTTGGATTGCGCAAAAGATTGGTAGGGCAATGTGGCAAGTGTCGATTTTTGTTCTGTGCTCGGCTCAGCGCTAAAGGCATCCGTTTGCCAAGTGGTTAAAAATAGGGTGGTTAGTACTAACAGTGTCCGTTTCATTAGCTTGAGCTTTGTTATTTTTCCTGTTGGATAGACTAGAGGCTAATTAAGGTTATCGGAAGAGGGATTCTCAAAAATATTGTAACTGAATGATTTCTCTATGAGTTACGAGCTATATCAACTACAAAGTCTAGTTAGCATTTAGCCGTAACTAGCTGTAACTAAGGGCGGCTATTAAAAAAGCGGACAAGCCAATTGACCTATCCGCTTTATTGAGTCTGATTCGCTGCACTAGAATTCAAAGATTATGAACACAATGAATATGAACACAGCTAGTAGCGCAGCTAAGAATCTAGTTAGGGGCGCAGCGCTACTTTAACTTGCCCTCAACGCCAGCAACATAGTAATCCATCTTACGCAATGCGTTATCGTCCATAACTTGCCCATCAACTAATATTTCTTGGCCTTGTTGGTTAACAATAGGGCCTGTAAACGGGTGCAGTTTTCCTTCGGCGATTTGCGCTGATAAGGCTTGAACTTTGGCTTTTACATCAGCTGGAATCGCTGAGCTTAGTGGCGCTAGTTGAGTCATATCCGCATCCATTCCACGCCACACATCTTCTGACTGCCATGTGCCGTCTAACACTTGTTGCACACGTTTAGCATAGAACTCTTTCCAATTGTGCACCGCAGCAGTTAAGTGGGCAGTTTTACCGTATTCACTCATATCCGAATGGTAGCCAATGGCGTAAATCCCTGCGGCTTCAGCGGCTTGTAATGGCGCAGGTGAGTCGGTGTGTTGGGTAATTACATCGGCACCTTGGTCAATTAAGCTATCGGCAGCTTCGCGCTCTTTACCTGGGTCAAACCAGCTATTTACCCAAACCACTTTGACTTTGGCATCGGGTTTGACCGATTGTAGGCCTAAGGTAAAGGCATTAATACCACGTACAACTTCAGGAATCGGAAACGCACCGATATAACCTATAGTATCAGTTTTACTCATATGACCAGCGATAACACCGGTTAAGTAGCGGGCTTCGTAAATGCGGTCGAAATAGGTGCCAACATTTTTAGCGCGTTTATAACCTGTTGCATGTTCAAATTTTACTTTCGGAAAGCGCTTTGCCACTTTAATCGTTGGGTTCATATAGCCAAATGAGGTGGTAAAGATTAAGTCGTGACCACTTTTCGCCATTTGAGTGATCACCCGCTGTGCATCGGCGCCTTCGGCAACATTTTCGACAAAGCTAGTTTCGATTTTGTCGCCAAATTTTTCCTCTAAATAAAGGCGAGCTTCGTCGTGGGTATATGTCCAACCTGCTTCTCCGGTTGGGCTAACATAAACAAAGCCTACTTTAACGTTGTCGTCTGCAGCCATAGCGCTGCTCGACATTAAGCTGGCGTTTAACCCAATACCAATGCTCAGGGCTACGGCTAACTTCTTCATCACTTTTTTCATTTTTACTGCTCCATTGTAGTGAAATTTTTGTTCTTTAACTTTTTTCTTCTGTTCTGTTCTGTTTTGCTTTTTGCGTTGGGGCTAAGCAGCGCGGAGTGCTAGTGACCTTTATGCCAAGGTTTAGCCAGCGACATCGGCTCGAATAACCGCAGTTTTTGAGGGTCTCTGCTGAGAATGATCAGCACAACTAAAGTGGCAAGGTAAGGCATCATGGCAAGTAAATTACCGTCAACTGAAAGTCCTAAGCCTTGTGCAACTAAGTGCATAATGCTGGCAAAGCCAAACAGGTAAGCACCAAGCATAACGCGCTCAACTTGCCAACTGGCGAATACCACTAAGGCCAGCGCAATCCAGCCGCGACCTGCGGTCATGTTTTCCGTCCAAAGTGGGGTGTAAGCCAATGATAAGTAGGCGCCAGCGATACCGGCCAGCGCGCCGCCGAACATCACAGCTAAATAACGAATACTCATCACTGGCAAGCCTAAGTTACTGGCAACATTTGGGTTTTCCCCTACAGCACGGACAGCAAGCCCGGCTCTGTGGTGCTTAAAGAAAAGGTAAGCAAGAATCACTAATACCCAACTGAGATAGACAATGGCATCTTGTGCAAACAGGGCTTTACCAATCAATGGAATAGCAGCTAAACCGTCAATGGTTAATGCAGGTAAGGCGGTCACAGTTTTACCTTCGTAATCGGCGCCGATAAAAGCCGACAAGCCAGTCGCTAAAATAGTTAGGGCAAGGCCTGCGGCTACTTGGCTAGCGTTTAAATGCAGGGCAATAAAGGCAAAGGCGAGCGATATCAGCACCCCCGTCAGCGCCGCTGCGCCAAAGCCAATTAAAAAGCTGTCGCTGTGGTACATGGCAATAAAGCCGGCAACGGCGCCGAGTAGCATCATGCCCTCTTGGCCTAAGTTCAGCACGCCGCTCTTTTCACAGATGATTTCACCTAAAGCAACCAAGAGTAGTGGTGTGCCAGTGCGAATAGTGGCATATAAAATATTGGTAATTAGTTCGATATCCATGACGGTTATTCCTGAGCTTGTGGAGCAAGAGAAGATGAGGTGTTGCCTGCGTTGTTGTTTTTGTCAAAACGTTTAAAACGGACGCGATAGCGGATCAATACATCGCAAGACAGTAAGAAAAACAGCATAAGTCCCTGAAAAATTCCGGTGATAGCATTGGGCAGACCAAGCTCAATTTGCGCCATTTCACCACCCATATAGATGAGCCCCATTAACAGGCCAGCTAAGGTTATGCCAACTGGGTGCAAGCGCCCTAAAAACGCGACAATAATGGCCGCATAACCATAGCCAGGTGAAATTTGCGGGACTAGCTGACCGATTGGCCCCGCCACTTCGCCTGCACCCGCTAAACCTGCTAAGGCCCCGCACACTAACAACACTAGGGTGACGAGCTTGGTTTGGTTAAAACCGGCCATTTTTGCTGCCGACGGATCTTGCCCTAACACTTGGGTTTGAAAACCCAGAAAACTCTTACTAATAAATAGCCAGCTAAGCGCCATCGCGATAGCACAAAACACAAGACCTAAGTGCAATCGGGTGTCGGCAAATAACACAGGTAATAAAGTACTGTCGCCAAACAAGGCGCTTTCAGGGAAGTTAAAGCCATCCGGATCTTTAAGTGGCCCATGCACTGCCCACAACAAAATATTCAACGCAATGTAATTCATCATGATAGTGACAAGAATTTCATTGGTGTTTAAACGCAACTTCATAAAGGCGGCCAGCGCTGCCCAACCTATGCCGCCTGCAATACCAGCGAGTAGCGTTAACGGCATGGCCCAAATACTGTCGGAATGCACGAATAAGGTTGCTACCGCCGAAGCGGCGACACCGCCCATCAGTAATTGGCCTTCGGCACCTATATTCCACACCGAGGCCCGAAAACACAGCGCTAGGCCATAAGCGCACAGTAAAATAGGAATGGTTTTAACCAGCAACTCGCTGATGCCATACCAGTCAGCAATTGGCGCGATAAAAAAGGTGTATAAGGCTTCACTTGGTGATTGGCCTAGTGCGGCAAATAAAATATAGCCAGTGAGCAGGGTTAGCAGCACGGCAAGTAATGGTGAACTATAGCCCCAAACAGTAGAATGCTGAACACGGGCTTCTAGGCGGATCATAAACTAGCTCCTGATGAAGTTTGTGGCTTGGTTGGCAAAGGAACAACCTTGCCATCAGATACGTGTGCTGCCGATTGTGCTGCTGTTGGCATGCCAAAATCTCCGGCCATCCAACGGCCTAATAAAGGTAGCGGTACTTCGTCTGTTGGCAGAAAAGGGGAGAGCTTGCCATCACAAATGGCGCCAAGGCGATCGCAAATCTTGTATAGCTCATCCAAGTCTTCAGAAATCACTAATACCGCACAGCCTTGATCACGCAGCTTGATAATTGCTTGATGAATGGCAACTTGAGCGCCAATATCCACACCCCATGTAGGGTGCGACATCAATAAAAATTTAGGGGCTTGTTCAATTTCACGGCCGATAATAAATTTTTGTAAATTACCGCCAGACAAGCTCACTGCTTGGTTATGGTTACCTGCGGCTTTCACTTTGTATTTGTCGATAATCTTGTTGGCGAGTGCTTTGATCTTGTTTTGTTTCAGTAAGCCTTTGTCGAATAACCCTTTACCCACTAAACCATGGTCAAAATTGGTCAGTAAGGCATTTTGGCATAAATCCATTTCTGGCACGGCACCTCGCCCCAAGCGATCTTCAGGTACAAAGGCAAGGCCCAAACGTCGGCGCTTAAGGGGAGACATGGCATCAACAACTTGATTGCCAAAGCGAATGGCAGAAGATTTAGCGTTAGTTTGCTCACCAGATAACGCCTTCAATAGCTCTTCTTGACCATTGCCCGCCACGCCTGCAATACCCACTATTTCACCAGGTTTGACACTGAGGTTGATGTTTTGCAGGGCAATATCAAATAAGCCCTCAGGCGTTGTTGATAATTCGCTGACGCTAACAAAATCTTCAACATCAGCGCTCAGTTGGGCGCGTTGCTTATCATTGCTGATCGGCGTGTCATCACCCACCATCATGCGGGCCATGGCTTCTGGTGTTTCTTGTTTGGGGGAGCAATGCCCGCTGACCTTGCCAGCGCGTAAAATGGTGGCGCTGTCACATAGCTCTGCAACTTCATGTAGTTTGTGGCTAATAAAGAGTACAGAACAACCTTGCTGTTTTAGTTGACGTAGCGTTTTGAAAAGCGCTTGAACTTCTTGTGGCGTTAGTACGGATGTCGGTTCATCTAAAATGAGTAGCTGAATGTCGAGTAATAGACAGCGGACAATTTCAACACGCTGGCGCTCGCCTGTTGATAAGGTGGAAATGCGGCGCTCAGGATCGAGTGGCATGCCATATTGCTCCGATGTTGCTTTAATGCGGCTGGCAAGGGTTGCCGGTTGACCCGCTTGCTCACCGAGCGCTAAGGCAATGTTTTCAGCGATGGTTAAACTTTCGAATAATGAAAAGTGTTGAAACACCATACCGATACCCAAAGCGCGCGCGTCAGCAGGTTCATTGATCGATGCTACTCGACCATTCCATAAAATTTCACCTTGGTCAGGTTTGACCACACCGTAAAGAATTTTCATTAATGTGCTTTTGCCAGCACCGTTTTCGCCGAGCAAGGCATGAATTTCACCATGCTTTATTTGCAGTTCAATATCGTCATTAGCTTTGCAGCCAGGGTATTGTTTGCTAATTCCCTGCATTAATAGCCGATTCTCGTTCTTCATGTTTAACACCCAGTAGCAGACTGATTTGCAAAATTAGTCAATTGCCTAATACTTAATATTGACCGATCGGTCATGTTTGGTATGGGTTGTGCAATAACTTGACCAATAATTAATTTTTTTCTTGAAGGTTTTGCTCTGAAAAAAATTAAAAATAATCACAAGCCACTGAAAATAAAGGGCTTGATAGAATGAAGGAAGATAATGTGATTCGGTTTTTAGTTAACGACACACCAATAACACTGGAAGAATGTGCACCAAGTCTCACCGTTTTGGACTGGCTTCGCACCAAAGTGGGGAAAACTGGCACTAAAGAAGGGTGCGCAACAGGTGATTGCGGTGCGTGTACGGTATTAGCTGGCCAATACGTAAATAACGCATCGGGTGAGCGTGTTTGGCAATATCAGGCAATTAATAGCTGCTTATTATTAGTGGGTAATGCCCATGGTAAGCACATTGTTACCGTCGAGGCGTTAACGGAACAGCTATCGCCATTGGTGGAAGCTAAGCTAGAGCAACTGCACCCTGTGCAACGTGCCTTAGTTGAATGCCACGGTTCTCAGTGCGGCTTTTGTACCCCAGGTGTGGTGATGAGCTTGATGGCGCTGTATCTGAATCATGAAAACTACCCAGGCAAGCAAACCGTTATTCACGCCTTGGGCGGTAATTTATGCCGTTGTACGGGCTATCGTCCAATTCTGGACGCTGCCGAGAAGATGTACCAATACCCAAGAGTTGAACGTCTATGGCACAGCCAAATGGAGCAAATAGAGCTTCATTTGGAAAGCAGTGAGTCAACGCCATTTCTTTGTGCGCCTTTATCTGACAGCTCGCTAACTGAGAACCAATTATCTAAAAATGGGCAAAGATTTTTCTATTTGCCACAAACGGCTGCTGAGCTGGTCGCGCTAAAAAAACAGTATCCAGAAGCTCAGTTGGTGGCAGGTGCAACAGATTATGCGATAGAGCTAAGCCAGCAACTTGTACAACCTCAAATTGTGATTTCGGTTAGCCAAGCCGCCGAGTTATCGCAATTGAACATCACTGAAGACGCTTTAGAAATAGGTGCGGCACTGCCTTATCGTCAGTTTGTTGATACCTTTTGCCACGAATACCCAGAGGCGAAAGAGTTATTTGAGCGCTTGGGCTCCAAGCAAGTGCGCAGTGCTGGCACATTAGGAGGGAGTTTAGGTAATGCCTCGCCTATTGGTGATCCCGCGCCGCTGCTGATTGCGCTTAATGCGACCATGGAGCTGGAGTCAAGCCAAGGCACAAGAACAATCGCGGTAGAAGACTTTTTTACTGGTTACCGGACAACAGTGTTAGCGCCTGATGAAGTAATTACCAAAGTGATTGTGCCTAAGCGGGCAGCGGAAATGAAACTCGCCTGTCACAAAGTGTCTAAACGTTTAGAGGATGATATTTCAACTGTTTGTTTAGTACTAGCGGTAACCCTTAATGTTGAACAAACACAAATCAACTCAGCACGTTGCGCCATGGGCGGTATGGCTGCCGTTCCTGCGCGGGCAAGTCACATTGAACAAGCGTTAATTGGCCAGCCTTATATTGCCGATAGCTTTACACAAGCGGGTGCTGTCGTTGCGCAAGATTTCTCGCCAATGTCAGATGTTAGAGCCAGCAGCGATTATCGCTTAACCGTTAGCCAGAACTTGTTAACCCGTATCGGTATTGAGTTTTGTCAGGCGATTGCTGTTACTAAGATCGCAGCCAATGAAGCGGCACTAGATTCCGCGCCGCTACCTCCATCAGAAAACACAGCAACGAGGATTGCCCATGCGTCACTTTGAAACCACTCGTTCAGATAGTCAACGCGGTGCTATTGGCCAATCGAAACATCATGATAGTGCCATTAAGCAAGTATGTGGCTCTGCCAATTATATTGACGACAACCCTGAGCCCGCCGGCTGCTTGCACGCCTACCCTGTCACAGCGCCTTTTACTAAAGGCGTCATTAAGGGCGTTGATACCAGCAAAGCGGAAGCTATAGCTGGCGTTAAACGCATATTCTCGGCCAAAGATGTGCCGGGGAAAATTGATATCGGGCCTATTTTTGCAGGGGATTTACTACTCGCCAGCGATGAAATCGAGTTTCACCACCAACCAGTGCTACTGGTGGTTGCAGACAGCTATGAAACCGCACGCCGAGCCGCTCGCTTAGTGAAATTTGATTTTCAAGAGCAAGAGGCCACAACCAACATTGAAACGGCGATTGCTGATAAAAACTGGGTCAGACCACCGCATGCACTGACCAGAGGCGATGCTCAAGCGGCAATAGCTGAGGCACAGTATGAAATAAGCGGTGAAATGCATATTGGCGGCCAAGAACACTTTTACTTGGAAGGGCAAGTAGCCATGGCACAGCCCAATGGTGATGGTGGTATATTTGTTCAATGTTCAACCCAACACCCAACTGAGGTTCAGCACTTAATTGCTAAAGTATTGGCTCAGCCATTTCATTTTGTCACGGTGGAAATGCGCCGAATGGGCGGGGCATTTGGCGGTAAAGAAACACAAGCCGCGCCTTGGGCATGTTTAGCTGCATTAGCCAGTTATCACTTAAACTGCGCGGTAAAACTGCGTTTGGCTAGGGCGGATGATTTTCGTTTAACTGGCAAACGTCATCCATTTTTTAACCGCTATAAAGTTGGCTTTGATGAGCAAGGTGTTATTGCGGGCGCAGATATTGAAGTGAATGGATACTGCGGCTATTCGCCTGATTTATCGGATGCCATTGTTGACCGTGCCATGTTCCATGCCGATAACGCGTATTATTATCCCGCGGCTAAAATTAGCGGTAATCGCTGCAAAGTGAATACCGTAAGCCACACCGCTTTTCGCGGCTTTGGTGGGCCACAGGGAATGATGGTTGCAGAGCAAATTGTCGATGATATTGCCGCAGCACTGGGCAAAGACCCACTCACTGTGCGCAAAGCCAATTTGTATCAGCAAGGTCGCTCAACCACCCCTTATCATCAAGAAGTTGAGCAGCATGTATTGATTGATATGATTGAGCAGGTTGAACAGCAGGCCGATTATTGGCAGCGTAAAGCAGACATTAAAGCGTTTAACCAAACCTCGCCGATCATCAAAAAAGGTTTGGCATTAACCCCCGTAAAGTTTGGTATCTCATTTACCGTACAGCACTTAAATCAAGCCGGTGCCTTAGTAAATGTTTACTCCGATGGCTCGATTCACCTAAATCACGGCGGCACTGAAATGGGGCAGGGGCTTAATACTAAAGTGGCGCAGGTGGTGGCACATGCCTTTGGTGTTGATTTAGACAAGGTGGGTATTACTGCCACACGTACCGACAAAGTGCCGAATACTTCGCCAACGGCGGCCTCAAGCGGTACAGATTTAAATGGTATGGCAGCGCTTAATGCCGCAAATACCATTAAAGCGAGATTAACTGAATTTATCGCTAAGCATTTTTTGGTGGAGCAAGCCAGTATCCGCTTTAGCGATAACACTGTATACCACGACAAAGGTGAGCTGAGCTTTGACGAATTGGCGGGCTTAGCGTATTTAAATCGTATTTCGCTGTCATCGACCGGTTATTACGCGACACCGAAAATTCACTACGATCGCGAACAAGCCAAAGGTCGCCCGTTTTTCTACTACGCCCATGGTGTTGCGCTTACGGAAGTGGAGGTCGACACCTTAACCGGAGAAAACACCGTCACTCGTGCCGATATTTTGCACGATGTTGGTCACTCACTAAATCCAGCTTTGGATATTGGCCAGATTGAAGGGGCATTTGTGCAAGGTATGGGCTGGCTAACCACCGAAGATTTAGTTTGGAATAAGCAAGGCCAACTAGCCAGTTTTAACCCTGCGACCTATAAAATCCCAGCGATTGGCGACACGCCTGCGGAATTTAATGTTAGCCTTTATCAGTCAGCGAACCCAGAAACGTCGGTGTTTCGCTCAAAAGCGGTGGGTGAGCCACCATTTATGCTCGCCATTAGTGTTTGGAGTGCTATTCGTGATGCGGTGAGCAGTGTCGCTAACTACCAATGTAAGCCAAGGCTAGACACTCCTGCAACACCTGAGCGAGTGCTGGCGGCAGTGCAGGCGGCGCAAGCATTTAGTCAAACTGATGCAAGTCAATCGCAGCTAGATAAATCGCAACTAAACCAATCGCAGCAAAGCCAGTCGCTAAAGGCTAAGAAAAAAGGCGAGGAGGTGACGTATGAATAGTTCCAACTCAAGTAACTATGGGCATGATGAACAAGCGGTGAGTCACCCGTTAAACCAGTCGTTTCAAGGCTTCCATCACCAAAGTTGGTCTGAGGCAATAGCCGAGCAAAGTCGCTTGGGCAATGATTATGTTATCGCGACCGTGCTTGGTACTTCTGGCTCAACGCCAAGAGCATCAGGCAGCAAAATGGTGATCACTGGCGAGCAAATTTACGACACCTTAGGTGGTGGTCATTTGGAGTTTAAAGTTATTGAAAAAGCTCGCCAATTGCTTGTGCAGGGTGAAGCGGTGCAAGTGGCTGAGCAGTTTCATTTAGGGGCAAATTTAGGCCAGTGCTGCGGCGGTGCTACCGTCATTATGTTTGAAGTCATGATGTCGCAGCACATGAATTTAGATATTTATGGTGCTGGCCATGTTGCCCAAGCGCTGGTTAATGTTTTAGCGCACTTGCCGATTCGCATACGCTGGATAGACAGTCGGGCGGAGGTGTTTCCACAGCAGTTACCAGCCAACGTAACAAAAATTGTTGACGAAGAGCCGGTTGAACAAGCCAAGCGGGCGCGAGCATATACCGCCTATTTGATTTTAACCCACAATCACCAACTCGACTTTGCCTTAACTGAAGCCATTTTAAAGCGTGATGATGTGCGTTGGTTAGGAGTGATAGGCTCAGATACCAAAGCCAAGCGTTTTCAATATCGTTTAGGGCACAGAGGTTTTAGTGAACAACAAATAGCGAGTATGCAATGCCCTGTTGGTATTGATAGTGTGTCAGGTAAGTTGCCGATGGAAGTTGCGGTATCTATTGCTGGCCAGTTGATCGGGCTCTATCAGCAAAAAAGCCAGCAGAAAAGCGAATCAAAAGAACAGCAAATGCCAGTCAATAATAAAACCCAAAAGCGCAATGGCCTGCAGTGGCGAGAACTAACCGCTAGTTTTGCAACCTCGTCAACCAGTGCAGAACAAAACAATGCCGAAAAAAATGTTGCAGAGAAAAACGCTGCCGAAGAAAAAAGTGCTAAACAAAATCATGTGTTAACAGAAGATGTACAGGAGGTCGTTAACCAATGACAGTAGAACAATTTAATTTACTTGATGATGCCCAGGCGCACGCCGCACTGCAAAGTTGTTGTGTTGCGCCGCGTTGGATCGATCAAATGTTGTTAGCCAGGCCTTTTGTCTCGCGTGAGCAATTATTGTTTCAAGCACAACAAACATGGCAATTATTAGGTGAGAGTGATTACTTGGCGGCGTTTGAAGGACACCCGCAAATTGGTGATGTGTCAACGCTAAGTAAAAAATTTGCGAATACTGCCAAACTCGCAGGCCATGAGCAATCAGGTATGAGTCAAGCTGACGAACAAGTGTTAGAAGAAATGTTAGCACTTAACCAAGCGTACTTAGCTAAATTTGGCTTTATTTTTATTGTCTGTGCAACCGGAAAGTCAGCACTTGAGATGCTGGAACTTATTCGCGAACGTATTAATAACGAGCCTGCAACCGAACTTGCCATTGCTGCTGCCGAGCAAGCCAAAATAACAAAAATAAGATTGGAGAAATTAGTGTGAGCAGAAGTCCAATAACCACCCATATTCTTGATACAAGTACAGGTCAACCTGCCAGTGGTGTACCAGTAAGCTTGTTTCAGCTTAACGACACCACTAACGAATGGTGCGAGCTGTGCGCCGCCAAAACAGATGCAGATGGCCGTTTGATTGATTGGCTGCCAGCAGCGTTAGCGATTGCCCACGGCACATACAAATTGGTATTTGATATTGATGCATACCAATCACAGGCTGATGAAGTGCCAGCCTTTTATCCTTATGCGGAAATTTGTTTTCGCGTGTTAGACGACAATCATCACCATATTCCACTGCTATTGTCGCCATTTGGTTATTCAACATATCGAGGAAGTTAATGATGACTACAGCTAATAAAATTCGCGTGATTTGCGGCGATATTCTTGATTTTGTTGATGACCCTGCTGTTGCTGGCGATAAAGCTTATCGCTACTTGGAGCAAGGCGCGCTAGTGATTCAAGATGGCAAAGTAGCCGATCTGGGCTTTGAGCGAGACATTTTACCAAACCTAGCGTTAGCTTATCCAGATCAGCTAATCGACACCAAACGTTATACTGGGCGTTTAATTATCCCCGGCATGATCGATACGCATATTCACCTGCCACAAACTGAAATGATAGGGGCTTACGGCGAGCAGTTATTAACGTGGTTGACTGAATATGCGTTTCCAACGGAGAAAAAGTTTGCTGATGAAGACTATGCACGGCAGGTGTCTCAGCGCTTTATTGATGAATTGCTGCGCAATGGTACAACGACCGCACTAGTGTTTGGCACTGTCCACCCACAATCGGTGAATGCTTTCTTTAGTGAAGCACAGCAACGAAAATTGCGTATGATTGCCGGTAAAGTGATGATGGACAGAAACTGTCCCGAAGATTTATCAGACTGCCCAGAATCTAGCTATCAAGACTCAAAAGCCTTGATTGAAAAGTGGCATAATGTTGATCGCCTTAGCTACGCGGTAACGCCGCGCTTTGCGCCAACTTCTAGCCCAGAGCAATTAGCGAAATGTACACAGCTGCTTGAAGAGTATCCAGATGTTTATTTGCATACCCATTTATCGGAAAACAAAGACGAATGTGCGTGGGTCAAAGAGCTCTTCCCTGAAAGTGAAGACTACCTTGGTGTATACGAGGATGCAGGGCTAGTGCGCAGGCGCTCAGTGTTTGCGCATTCTATTCACCTTGCCGAGCGCGAGCTTGATTGCTTGGCCAAAACACAGGCATCGGTATCTCACTGCTCAACATCGAATCTGTTTCTTGGCTCTGGTTTATTTAACCTCAAAGCCTGTGAAAAGCGTGGTATCCACGTTGGTATGGGCACCGATGTTGGCGCAGGAACTAGCTTTTCTATGCTGCAAACAGGTAATGAAGCATACAAAATTCAACAGTTGCAAGGGGAGAAGTTCTCTGCGTTTAAAGGGCTTTATTTAGCAACCCTAGGCGGGGCTAGAGCGCTCGATTTAGAGGGAACTATTGGTAATTTCAATACCGGCTGTGAAGCGGATTTTGTCGTTTTAGACTACCAAGCAACACCATTTTTAAGCTTCAGGTTGAAAGAGGCGAAAACCCTACACGAACGTTTATTTGCCATTATGATGCTCGGTGACGATCGCTGTATTGAAGCGACCTATATTCTGGGTGAGAAGGCCTATAAACGCGATGGTCAGCCACAATTTAAACCAACGTTAGCAGATATTAGCGAGCCCTCTGTACTTAAGGAGGTGAGTTAATGGTGTTAGAAGCATTGGGGTTAGCTGGTTTAGAAAACTACTTTTTTGAGCTAGCACACCTAGTTTTACGTTATTTTCACGTTATCGCCGGTATCGCTTGGATAGGTGCATCGTTTTATTTTGTTTGGCTCGACAACAATTTACAAACACCACCCAAATGGAAGCAAGATAAAGGGATCCGTGGTGATTTATGGGCCATTCATGGCGGTGGTTTCTACGAGGTTGCTAAATATCAAAATGGCCCAGAGCAAATGCCCAGCACTTTGCACTGGTTTAAGTGGGAAGCATATACCACTTGGATTAGCGGTATTTTATTGTTTTCCTTGCTCTACTATGTTGGCGCTGACGCTTATTTACTCGATACCAATAAATCCAGTTTAGATAAAGCCAGTGCAATTGCTGTGTCATTAGCCATTATTGGCTCCGGTTATGTTATTTACCGCCTGTTGTGTAAGTCACCGTTGGTTGATAATGGTAAACTGTTTGCGCTCGTCGCAATTGGCTTACTGGCTTTATACAGTTGGGGGCTTGACCAGTTATTTACAGATCGCGCTGTTTATATTCATATCGGCGCGATTATCGGTACTTGTATGGCCGGTAATGTTTATCATGTCATCATGCCAAGTCAGCGTTACATGGTGGCGGAAGTGGAAGCTGGGCGCATACCTGATTCTGCTCCAGGCTTGAAAGCTAAGTTGTGCTCGGTTCACAATAACTATGCAACGCTGCCCGTTATCTTCATTATGCTTTCGAATCACTTTGCGTATACCTATAGCCACCCTTATGGTTGGCTAATTCTAGTGGCTTTGTTTGTCATTGGCATGTGGATTCGCCACTTCTTTAATTTAAAACACCAAGGCGTTTATAAGCCGCAAGTGCTAGTCAGTGGTATTGCCGCATTTTTCGCTTTGATGTTGCTCATCGCCCCTTGGCATGTGGTGCAAACGCAAAATCACCTAGCGAGCGAAACCGTCAGCGATCAGCAAGCATGGCAGATTATTGATAAGCACTGCACTGAATGTCATAGCCAAGCGCCGCGCTCTCAACTGTTCCAAACGGCACCCAATGGATTTATTTTGGATTCCGTCACGCAGGCAAAGAAGCTAAGTGCCTTTATTCATACCCGTGCCATTGTTAACCGCGATATGCCATTGGGCAATGTAACCAAGATGACGGACGATGAACGTCAGCAATTGGCAATTTGGTTAGCAGGGCTTACAAGTAGCAAGGATGAATTACAGGCCAACACAGAAGCAGGGGAGTAGACCAATGACAGGTAATAATAGCTCAAGCTATGACAACTACCCGCGCGACTTGATTGGTTATGGCAGCAAACCGGTTCATGCTAACTGGCCAAATAAGGCGAGAATTGCGGTACAGGTCGTAATGAATTACGAAGAAGGGGGTGAAAACTCTGTGCTGCATGGTGACCCAGCAGCCGAAACTTTCTTGTCTGAAATTATTAACGCCCCACATGTAGAAGATCGTCATATGAGCATGGAGTCAATCTACGAATACGGCAGTCGTGCGGGTGTTTGGCGCTTACTCAGGCTGTTTGAGAAGTACCAAATACCAGTCACGGTATTTGCTGTTGCCATGGCACTTAAACGTCACCCCGAGATTGCGCAGGCTTGCATGGCGGCGGGTCATGAAATTTGTAGTCATGGGCTGAGATGGATCAACTACCAAAATATCGATATCGATACTGAACGCCAGCATATGCAAGCGGCCATCGAGATCATTGAGCAGATCACAGGAGAAAAAACCAAGGGTTGGTATACTGGGCGTACAAGCCCTAATACTGGTCAGCTAGTGGCAGAAAATGGTGAGTTCCTATATGACGCTGATGATTACAGCGACGATTTGCCATTTTGGCGGGAAGTCGCCATTGGCGAACAGGGTGAGACCAAACCGCAATTAATCGTACCTTATACGCTAGATGTAAACGATATGCGCTTTGCCGCAGTTCAAGGGTTTAATGCCGGCGATCAATTCTTTAATTATCTTAAAGATGCTTTTGATGCCTTGTATGAAGAAGGTGATCCGAATGGCGAAAATAGCCCGAAAATGATGTCGATAGGTTTGCATTGCCGTTTGATTGGTCGTCCGGGGCGTATTAAATCGTTAGAGCGATTTTTCCAATATGTGCAGTCATTTGACCATGTGTGGTTTGCCCGCCGTATTGATATTGCAGAGCATTGGCATAAAACCCATCCATTTAAAAGCAGTTCAGCTTAAAGGCAATTCAGCTTACCAATCTTAGTTAGCTTACTTGGCTTGTATAGCTTAGTTAGTTGGGCATAAAAAAACGACGTCACTGTAGCTTAAAAAGCGGGGAGATAATGACGTCGTTTTATATTTTAAAGTTTCAACTCGTTTTTAAATATTGGTTTTAAAGGAGTATGTGCGCTAAGCAACATACTCTGGACCAAAGCCCATACTCCATAAAATGGCAGTTGCTGCCATAATGGTAACTAGCAGTACTAGACCACAAGTAACCACTGAACTAGAGTAAATAAAGCCTTTTTCTTCAGGAATATTCATCATAATCGGCACACCTGAATAAAGCAGGTAAACCGAGTAACAAATTGCCAACATGCCCGCTGTAACCACAAACCAAAGCACAGGGAATAGAGCCGTGACACCGACCATCAACAAAGGTGTTGCTGTGTAGGCGGCAAGTTCTAGTGATTGTGTGTAGCTAGGATCTGAATCAAAGGTTTTGGCCATCCAATGAATTAGATAGGCAAGCGCAAACACTCCCGCAATTAACGCCCCATACATGCCTACCGACATGACTAGCGCGCTTTGTTCGGTCAATTTAATCACGTCAGCAGCACCGATTGACCAGCCAATATGAGCGGCAGCGTAATAGCCACAAATTGATGGAATTAAGGCGATAGTTAATATGTGTGCCAAGCTGTAGAACAAGCTTTCGTGACGTTTCTCAATGGTGTGCCATTCTTCTTTTGGGTGAGCATAAAGCCCCCAGATATGATTTAAGATCATAATTGTACCTCTCGCAGTCCCCGATTTTTGTTAATTGCGTTTTGTTTTTGTTATTCGCAACACTAGTGGTATGCACAAGCTGTTTATGTACAAAGTCGATGTATGTATTTTTTTAATGTCGACTATTTATTTATGTAATATGGCGAGGAATTCGTCAAGAGGTGATTAAAAAATAAACTGGGTGAACGATTTAAATCAATAAAATAAATCCTGCATGATGGTTTTTATCTAAGGATTCGCTAGTAAATAGGCTAACTAGTATCGATTCCGCCTAAGCAATTTTGATTCTGACGATATTCATTACCTCCATTTCAAAGCCTGCGACGGTCTCTGTGCTTGGGTAATAGGTGATATTGACTCGTTGTCCTTGCAAGCTTCGGTATTGTTTTTTGCGCTTATATTTGAAGGGAACGTCAATATTGTCCAACATCAAAGTATTTACAATCCAATCATCATCTTCCCTTTGAACGTGCGATATAACTTTCAATGATTCTGAATGAACTAATTTATTGTGCTGATCTAGTAACTGATTGACTTGTTTACTCATAGGTAATGGCTTGATGGAGAAATAGCAACATTTTAACAACTCAGTGAAGTGTCGCTAGTTCATTTTATATTTACATAAACTAAATTTTTGATTTTACATTTATTAACAATTGGTTGCATACGTGACAGATAAAATAACAAGAAAAGTAATAAGGTATTTCTTGTTGTTATATAGGAAAAAACTGCCTTGTCTTGCTACAAATTAGATGTTGACGTTGGAAAAAGGAATAAAAAATAGTGTTAAAGAAAGTATTTCTCGGTTTGTTAATGGCACCAGCGAGCTTGTCTGCTGTGGAAATAAGTGGCGCTGTAACAGGCTTTTATTTAACTACATCAGCAGATGACGTTAGCAGTGAATTTATTGGTGTTCTTGATGCTGATGTTGATGGGCGACTACCATTAGGTCGCTGGCACATGTATATCGAGGGTACCAGTAGTTCTAAAGAAGGAAGAGTAACTGATACTTATGGTGAGGCACTGGCCGATGCTGGCGGAGCTGCTGACGATAATGGCAATGGCCGAATTCAGATATCAAGTGCTGAATACTATTTACCAGTTGGTAATGGTGAATTAGTTGTAGGCTTACTTTACCCTTCCGGATTTACGGAATCAGGCGATTGGGCGAATGATGAAACAACACAATTTGTTTCGTCATCGTTTGTTAATATTCAAACCAGTGGCGCACCAGATTATGCACTAGGCCTTGGTTATACTGGTGAAATCAATAGCCAATTAAACTATTCATTTTTACTTTCTCAGGCGGAAGGCTTGGGCGACTTAGATGCTCGTTATTCAAGCTTGTTTGATGAAATGGACGAGTACTTCACATCTTTGGAGTTAGCTTGGCAATACCAACAACTAAGTGTGCATGGTTCAATTTGGGCATCTAGTTTGGATGTAGAAACATTTGATGGCAGTGAAGACAATAATGCAGGAGCACATATTACACTGGCTTTTCAAAGCAACGCAGGCCAATTTCTATTGCGTTATGGTTTCGCAAATGAAGATGTCAGTGACGTTGAACAGTTTTACGGCATCTCTTGGCAACAGCAAGTGGAACGCTGGGCATTTGGCCTTGGTTATAGCCAGTCGATGGTGAGCAGTGAGCTTAACACCAACAATGAGCTTGATGATATTAGCCAATTCGAAGCTTATGCCAAATACCAAATGTTTGATAATTTTTATTTGACTGGATCTGTGCAGCGCATAGAAAACAGTGGTTTTGGCGATCTTGGTGAGACTGATAGTGAACCAACCGTTGTCACGCTTAGAGCTAGCGTTGAATTTTAGAGGGTAGTTATGATTACTTTGTTAAGAAACTTAAAGATTTCACAGAAGATTCCGCTGGCTATCATCATCTTTATCGTGATTCCTGTGCTAATGCTATTAATGGCACTGCGTTCTGCTGGTTCGATAAATGAAGGCGGCCAAGAGATTTACGACAATTACTTTGTTAGCGTGGTTAATTTAACCGATGCGCGTAAACACACCTATGAGGAGTTTGTCTGGCTTAAAAGCCATATTATTTCACCTGACGATAATGCGATGCGCGAAGCTGAGCGCAGAATAACTAATGCTGCGCAGCAACTCACCATTTCATTGGATGAGTTTTCAAAAACACTAGACCCAGGTGAAGAAACAGAGCTATTTCAACAAGTGCAAGACGAAGTTCGAGAAATGGCAAAATTGCGCGATCAAATTGTTAGGCTGAGCCAAACAAATAATGATGTTGAAGCGGACCGATTGGCCAATAACGAATACCGTGCTTTGTTTGAACAGCTGCACAAGCAGCTACAAGATATGTTTCAAACCAATGTAGTTGGTGCTGAAGAGTTTTATCAGAGTAACCAAGAAACATACGATACAAGCTGGCAGTTCATGTTAATCGCGGTAGCGGTTGTTATTGTAATTGGTGTTCTTGTTGGGGTTGGTTTAATAGCAAGTATTCAAAAACCGTTGCGACGTGCAACCAATAAGATCACTGATATCGATAAGCGTAATGATCTAACACAGTCGCTTGAGGTTGTTGGTAACGACGAAGTTGCCCAGATGAGCACCGCGTTTAACCATATGGTTTCATCACTTAACTCAGTGATCCGTGAGATTGCGCAATCGGTTCCTGTGTTGCACAGTGAATCTAATTCGCTTTCACAAGCCGTTGGTTCATCAAGTACCAATTTAGCGACAAGTGTGGAAGTACTGACATCGGTTAGCCATTCAACTTCAGAAATTACTGCCGCGACAGAAGAAATTGCCCAAAGTGCGGATAATGCTCGTGTTGAAGCACAAAAGTCTGACAGCGAAGCGCAGCAGGGATTATTGCTGCAAGGGCAAGCGATAAGTGCTGTAGAGGGGTTAAAAGATAATATGACAGACACCAGCAACGCAATTGCTCAGTTGTCTGATGACACTAACGAAATCGGCTCTGTGTTAGATGTTATTAGGGGAATTGCGGAACAAACTAATCTATTGGCCCTTAATGCTGCGATTGAAGCCGCACGGGCTGGCGATCAAGGAAGGGGGTTTGCTGTTGTTGCAGATGAAGTAAGAACACTTGCACAGCGAACTCAAGAGTCTACCAGTGAAATTCAATCCATGATTGAAAAGTTGCAGGCAGGTGCTCATCAATCAGTAAATGCGATGCAAGGCAGTATGAAATCACTGGATGAAACCGTGGGCTTTACTCAGTCATCAGAGCAAGCATTGCAAAATATTGTGAAGATGTTGAGTAATATTTTGTCTATGAATGAGCAAATCGCCAGTGCCACGGAAGAGCAATCAGTTACACTACAAAACATCAATGAACAGGTTAACGAAGCAACTCAGTTGAGTGAGTTATCGAATGAGTCGGTGCTAAACCTGCAGCAAACGAGTGAAGAGCTGCGCAGTGTTATCAACGTGTATGAACCATTAGTCAATAAATTTAAGATTAACTAATAGCTTCTAAAACGTAATAGATAGACGACAAAAGAAAAGCGCCTAATGGCGCTTTTTTAATCGTGTACTTTTATTCCGCTAAGCACTATATACCATCGGTTAGATTGGGCTAGTTTGCACCGAACTCTTCACAGGCGATTAAGGTATTTTCTATTAAGCTTGCAACCGTCATAGGGCCAACACCACCAGGTACAGGCGTGATGTAATCAGCTTTATCTTTAGCAATACCAAATTCAACATCACCAACTAACTTACCCGACTCTAGGCGGTTGATACCAACATCAATCACAATGGCACCTTTTTTGATCCAATCACCTGGAATAAATTCTGGTTTACCCACGGCGACGACTAGCAAGTCAGCTTGGCGAACTTTACTTTCTAAATCTTTCGTAAAACGATGAGTGGTTGTTACCGTACAGCCAGCTAGCAGTAGCTCAAGTGTCATCGGTCGGCCTACTATATTAGAAGCACCAACAACAACGGCTTCTAAGCCATGAGGTTTAACACCGGTTGATTCGATTAATGTGACAATGCCTTTGGGCGTGCACGGGCGAAGGCCAGGTTGACGCAGCGCTAGTTTACCTACATTAGAAGGGTGGAAACCGTCTACATCCTTTTGCGGGTTGATATGTTCGATCACTAAATTGGGATCTAACCCCTCAGGCAAAGGCAGTTGCACTAAAATACCATCAACAGCATCGTCGTGATTTAATTCTTCAATTAGCGCCAGTAATTCTTTTTCAGACGTGCTTGAAGGCAAGTCGTATGAGCGAGAAACAAAACCTACTTCCTCACAAGCTCTGCGTTTGCTGCCAACGTATACTTCTGATGCAGGGTCATTACCAACCAAAATAACCGCCAATCCCGGTGCTCGTTTTCCTTGATTTATTCGCGCTGCTACTTTCTCTTTCACCGAAGTACGAATATTCTGTGCGATAGCTTTTCCGTCAATAAGTTGTGCTGTCATAGTTCTTTAATAGGTAGAGGATTAATTCACGCTAATATTTTTGCATAAAAGCCGAGCTTGTTGTAACAACAAAACGCATAATTACGAAAAAATCTGAGCTATGTCAGTTGTTATCGCAAAATAAGTTAAGTGATCTAAATATTCATTAGAAACATAGTGTTTATAGCCAAAAAATCAGCATTTATTCGCTTTTTTAGACGTTGTGGTGAAAAGGTGAGCGGTTGAAATAAATTTTTAAAAAAGTGTTTGACGAGTAAAGGGTGGGTCGGTAATATGCGCACCCGTTGAAGGCAACAAGGCTTTTAACAACTTAGTCGGTGATTAGCGCAGCTTGGTAGCGCACTTGGTTTGGGTCCAAGGGGTCGTAGGTTCAAATCCTACATCACCGACCACTTTATTATCTTAAGTTAATAGGTAATAAAGCTACGCACTTGTAGGTGATGTGCGCCCTTAGCTCAGCTGGATAGAGCAACGGCCTTCTAAGCCGTGGGTCGCAGGTTCAAATCCTGCAGGGCGTGCCATACAATGGTGGCTATAGCTCAGTTGGTAGAGCCCCGGATTGTGATTCCGGTTGTCGTGGGTTCAAGTCCCATTAGCCACCCCATCTTTCGTCGGTGATTAGCGCAGCTTGGTAGCGCACTTGGTTTGGGTCCAAGGGGTCGTAGGTTCAAATCCTACATCACCGACCACTCTTTCAGATTTTAGCTTTTGTAGTGTTATCATCAGCACAATTTAAGATGCTAAAATTTAAAGTGGTTCGAATTATAATACTTCGATTACCATTACCTCTGTCGGTGATTAGCGCAGCTTGGTAGCGCACTTGGTTTGGGTCCAAGGGGTCGTAGGTTCAAATCCTACATCACCGACCACTTTCTCTTTATATCTCTAATTCCATTGGTTTTGGGTGTTCTCGCAAATTGTCGTAGGTTCAAAACCTATATCACCGATCACTTTTTCTTGTTTTGTTTGATAGCATTTAGTTTGGGTATTCTCTCAAAGAGTCTTGGGCTCAAATCCTACATTATTGGCTTCTATCTCTTTCTTCCTTAAATAGAAATTTGATTGAGTGTTCTCTAAAAGGCTCATAGTTTCACACTCGATATTACCGATTACTTTACCATTAGTCCTTTGATTGCAAGTGGTTTGGGTATTCCTAAATTGCTCAGTTGAATTACGCTTTACACCACCTAGCAATTTACTTAACTCTTTTGGCCGTTTTTCTTTTTTATCGAGTAATTTCTCATTAGATCAGTGAATTAGCGCAAACACCTTAGAAATGCGCTAATTTTGCTACTATCTTGTTGAAAAGTTTAAGAATATAAAATAATCAGGTGATAAACTCGACTCTTGCAAAAAGCATGGCTATAATTGCGCGTCATTAATTTTAATATGAGCATCATTTATTCAGGTGTTTCCTAGCTCAACTGGCTTAGACCACAAGGGCTGACAGCATTTTCATGGTGAGAATTTGCTTGGATAGATAGATGGAAAATAGGAAGCGTGTTCAAACGCTAAATTGAGGTATATAAATGCAAGTTTCTGTTGAGACTACACAAGGTTTGGAACGCCGTTTAACGATTTCTGTTCCTGCTGAAAAAGTAGATGTTGAAGTTAAAAACCGTCTTCGCCAATTAGCTAAGACCCAACGCATCAATGGTTTCCGTCCTGGTAAAGTTCCACCATCAGTTATTCAAAAGCGTTACGGCAAGGCAGTTCGTGAAGAGATCACGGGTGAGCTAATGCAACGCAACTTCGTTGAAGCAATCATCGAAGAAAAGATCAACCCAGCGGGTCGCCCTAACTTCGAAGCGAAAAGCAACGAAGATGGCAAACCATTCGAATTCGAAGCAACGTTCGAAGTATACCCAGAAGTTGAAATCAAAGATTTAGAAAAAATCGCTGTTGAGCGCCCAGTTGCTGAAGTAACTGATGCTGACATCGATGAAATGTTCGTTACCCTTCAAAACCAACACAAAACGTGGAAAGAGAACAAGCGTAAGTCTAAGAAAGGCGACAAGCTAACTATCGATTTCTTAGGTCGTGTTGACGGTGAAGAGTTTGAAGGTGGCAAAGCTGAAGGTTTCGAACTTGAGCTTGGTTCTGGCCGCATGATCCCTGGTTTCGAAAAAGAAATCACTGGCATGAAAGTAGGTGAAGAGCAAACGATTAAAGTAACTTTCCCTGAAGACTACCATGCTGAAAACTTAAAAGGTAAAGAAGCTGAGTTCGACATTAAAGTACTTAAAACTGAAGGCCCAGAGCTTCCAGAAGTTAACGATGAGTTCGCTAAGCTTTTCGGTGTTGAAGAAGGCGGCGTAGACGCACTTCGTGAAGAAGTTTCTAAAAACATGGCGCGTGAACTTGGTCAAGCAGTAAAAGCTAAGATCAAAGAGCAAGCAATAGAAGGTTTATTAGAGAACCACGAAGTTGAGCTTCCTGCTGCATTAATCGCACAAGAAGTAGACGTATTACGTCAACAAGCACTGCAGCGCTTCGGTGGTCAAATGGACCCTAAAAACTTACCTCAACTACCAGCTGAAATGTTCGAAGAGCAAGCGAAACGTCGCGTAAAAGTTGGTTTATTACTTGGTGAAATCATCAAAGTAAACGAGTTAAAAGTTGACGAAGCGAAAGTTGACGAGTTAATCGAAACGGCTGCATCTGCATACGAAGATCCAGCTGAAGTTATCGAGTACTACAAAAACAACAAAGAAATGCACCAGCAAATGCAAAACGTTGCATTAGAAGAGCAAGCGGTAGATTTCGTTGTTGAAAAAGCAAATGTTTCTGACAAAGAAGCAAGCTTCAAGGACATCATGAACCCTGAAGCAAAATAAGCTTTTCGTTGACAATACGCTAAGCAATAGCTTAAATGGCTTGTATGGATTCATATGAGCCATTTTTTTTACAAGTAAGGAAATTCCGTTGTTTACATCTCATCTAACTCATTCCCTTAACGAAAATAACAATATCGAAAATGCCCTAGTCCCAATGGTGGTTGAACAAACGGCAAAAGGGGAGCGCTCTTACGATATTTACTCGCGCCTGTTAAAAGAGCGTGTAATCTTCTTGTGCGGCCAGGTTGAAGACCATATGGCTAACCTAATCGTTGCACAGATGTTGTTTTTAGAGTCGGAAAGTCCAGAAAAAGACATCTTCTTATACATTAATTCACCAGGTGGCTCAGTAACAGCTGGTTTAGCTATCTATGACACCATGCAGTTTATCAAGCCTAACGTGAGCACAGTGTGTATTGGTCAAGCGGCTAGCATGGGCGCATTCTTGTTGTCTGGCGGTGAAAAAGGTAAGCGTTACTGTCTGCCAAATTCACGCGTTATGATCCATCAGCCATTAGGTGGCTTCCAAGGTCAAGCGTCAGATTTTGAAATTCACGCAAAAGAAATTTTATACATTAAAGAGAAATTAAATCGCTTAATGGCAGATCATACTGGTAAGCCGCTTGAGCAAGTTGCGCAAGACACTGACCGCGATAATTTCTTAAGTGCACAAGATGCAGTTGAATATGGCTTAGTTGATGCCATATTAGAACAAAGAGCTGACAAATAAGATTGTCATCTAAGCATTTTGTGAAATACTTAGTAAAACAGCGTGAATCATTTAGAAAGTTATAAATTTAGAGGTACCGTATGACCGATATTAAGAAAGGTGACGGTGATAGTGGAAAATTATTATATTGCTCTTTTTGTGGTAAGAGCCAACACGAAGTACGTAAATTAATTGCTGGTCCGTCAGTCTTTATTTGCGACGAGTGTGTTGAATTATGTAATGACATTATCCGCGAAGAAATCAAAGAAATTGCACCTAAGCAAGATAAAGAGTCACTGCCTTCACCAATGGACATTCGTGCAAGCCTTGATGACTATGTTATTGGTCAAGAGCACGCCAAGAAGGTATTAGCCGTAGCGGTTTATAACCACTATAAGCGTTTGCGCAATGGCGATCAGCACAATGGTGTTGAGTTAAGCAAAAGTAATATCTTGCTGATTGGTCCTACAGGTAGTGGTAAAACACTATTGGCAGAAACATTAGCACGCCTATTAGATGTGCCATTTACCATGGCTGATGCGACGACATTAACTGAAGCGGGTTATGTTGGTGAAGATGTGGAAAACATCATTCAGAAGCTGCTACAAAAATGTGACTACGACGTTGAAAAAGCGCAACGTGGTATCGTGTACATTGATGAAATCGACAAAATTTCACGCAAGTCAGATAACCCTTCAATAACCCGTGATGTATCTGGTGAAGGTGTGCAGCAAGCACTGCTAAAACTAATTGAAGGCACAATAGCGTCAGTGCCGCCGCAAGGTGGTCGTAAGCATCCGCAGCAAGAGTTTTTGCAAGTAGATACGTCTAAAATCTTGTTTATCTGTGGTGGTGCATTTGCAGGCCTTGATAAAGTGATTGAGCAGCGTTGTGAAACGGGTACGGGTATCGGCTTTGGCGCAGAAGTGCGCAGTAAAGACGAAAACAAGTCTCTTACTGAGCGTTTCCAAGAAGTTGAACCTGAAGATTTGGTGAAGTACGGTTTAATTCCTGAGTTTATTGGTCGTCTGCCTGTAGTTGCAACGTTAAGTGAGCTTGATGAAGACGCGTTGATTCAAATCTTACAAGAGCCGAAAAACGCCTTAACGAAGCAATTTACCGCCTTATTTGATATGGAAGACGTTGAGCTAGAGTTCAGAGAAGACGCGTTAAAAGCAATTGCTAACAAAGCCATGGTACGCAAAACTGGTGCACGTGGTTTGCGTTCAATTGTAGAAGGTGTGTTGCTTGATACCATGTACGAGCTACCATCAATGGAAAATGCGTCGAAAGTGGTGGTTGACGAAACGGTTATTACCGGTGAGTCTAAGCCAATCATTATCTACGAAACGCCACAAGACCAAGCTGCATCAGACAGCTAAGTCCATCAAAGTGATAATGGTAAGTTATCGTAATCGCACAAAAAAGAGCCTATAAGGCTCTTTTTTTTATTGCTTTGTTGAAAGTTATTTTAACATCCCCATATACTTTTTTATCGTATTGAATACTCGTTGAGTATTGCACTTGTTTTTTTCATGGGAAGAAAAATAAGCTGCTGATTTCAGATTCTATTTCCAAGAGAGTTATCTATGACCAATGAATTATCCGGTGTAGTAGAAATCCCCGTATTGGCGTTAAGAGACGTCGTAGTCTATCCACAAATGGTGATTCCATTGTTTGTTGGTCGCGAAAAATCTATCCGCAGTTTAGATATTGCGATGGAAAGTGATAAGCAGGTGTTCCTAGTTGCACAAAAAGATGCGGCAATTGATGACCCAACAGCGAACGATGTATACGAAACGGGCACTGTTGCATCAATTCTTCAAATGCTTAAACTGCCTGACGGCACGGTAAAAGTACTTGTTGAAGGCGTTAAGCGCGCTCAAATCAAACAGTTTATCAATACTGAAGATTACTTTACCGCAGATGTTGAATACATTGAGTCACAAAGCGACAGCGACGAGAGCAGCGATGTTTTGGTACGCTCTGCTATCTCTCAGTTTGAGGGCTATGTAAAGCTTAACAAGAAGATCCCACCGGAAGTATTAACATCATTGTCAGGTATCGAAGACCCTGAGCAGCTGGCCGATACCATGGCAGCTCACATGCCACTGAAAATTAATGACAAGCAGAAGGTATTAGAAACTTCTAATGTTGCTGAGCGCTTGGAATATTTAATGGCCTTGATGGAAGGTGAAATTGATTTACTGCAAGTTGAGAAGAAAATTCGCACTCGCGTGAAAAAGCAAATGGAAAAAAGCCAACGCGAGTATTACCTTAACGAGCAAATGAAAGCGATTCAAAAAGAGCTAGGCGAAATGGACGATGTGCCAGATGAAGCCGAGCAAATGCTTAAACGCATTGAAGAAGCGCAAATGCCTGCGGAAGCCAAAGATAAAACGATGGCGGAGTACCAAAAGCTGAAAATGATGTCGACCATGTCGGCAGAAGCTACGGTAGTGCGCAGCTACATAGACTGGATGTGTAATGTACCATGGAAAAAACGCAGTAAGCTGAAAAAGAACTTAGCGTTAGCAGAAGAAGTACTAGAGAAAGATCACTACGGTCTAGATAAGGTTAAAGAACGCATTCTTGAGTACTTAGCGGTTCAACAGCGCGTTAGCAAATTAAAAGGACCTATTCTTTGTTTAGTTGGGCCTCCAGGTGTTGGTAAAACATCATTGGGTCAATCTATTGCGAAAGCTACTGGCCGTAAATATGTTCGCATGGCACTTGGTGGCGTACGTGATGAAGCCGAGATTCGTGGTCACCGTCGTACCTACATTGGTAGTTTGCCTGGAAAGCTTATTCAAAAAATTGCGAAAGTTGGCGTGAAAAACCCGCTATTCCTATTAGATGAAATCGATAAGATGGCATCCGATATGCGCGGTGACCCAGCATCAGCATTATTAGAAGTATTAGATCCTGAGCAAAACACTAGCTTCAATGATCATTACTTAGAAGTGGATTACGATTTATCGGATGTCATGTTTGTTGCTACGTCAAATAGCATGAATATTCCTGGCCCGTTACTAGATCGTATGGAAGTGATTCGTTTATCTGGTTATACCGAAGACGAGAAGCTAAATATTGCCAAGCGTCACTTAGTGCCGAAACAAATTGAGCGTAACGGCTTAAAAGCAAAAGAAGTCACCATTGATGATAGCGCGATTGTTGGCATCATCCGTTACTACACACGAGAAGCAGGTGTTCGAAGCTTAGAGCGAGAGATTTCGAAGCTATGTCGTAAAGTGGTTAAAGCCATCTTACTTGATAAACAAATCAAGCATATTGAAATTACAGATGAAAACTTAAGTGAATACTTGGGTGTGCAACGTTTTGATTACGGTAAAGCAGACGACCAAAACCGCATAGGCCAAGTGACGGGCTTAGCGTGGACATCAGTAGGTGGTGACTTATTGACTATCGAAACCGCTTCGAATGTTGGTAAAGGTAAACTCACTTACACAGGTTCACTCGGCGATGTGATGCAGGAATCTATTCAGGCAGCTATGACAGTGGTTCGCAGCCGCACGGAAAAACTTCGCATTAATGAAGATTTCTACGAAAAACGCGATATTCACGTACACGTGCCAGAAGGGGCGACGCCAAAAGATGGTCCAAGCGCGGGTATTGGTATGTGTACCGCATTAGTTTCAAGCTTAACGGGCAATCCAGTTAAAGCAGATGTTGCGATGACGGGTGAAATTACTTTACGCGGTGAAGTTTTAGCCATCGGCGGTTTAAAAGAGAAGCTACTAGCGGCTCATCGCGGTGGTATTAAAACGGTTGTTATTCCGAAAGACAACGAGCGTGATTTAAAAGAAATACCGGAAAACGTTAAGCAAGACCTCGCTATTTACCCTGTGAAATGGATTGACGAAGTGCTTGATATCGCCCTTGAACACCCTGTTGATACGTTCAAGGTTGATGAAAAATAAAGCAGTTACGTGTTTTTAGTGCAAGAAAAGCGATGATTTTGTAAAAAAGTGGGAAAAAATTACAAATATCGCTTTTCAAACGCTGAAAACGTGGTAACTTAGAAACGCTGATAGCGCTAGCGCCCGTATACAAAGGGTTCTAGTCAAAGATAATAAAAATTTTATCTACTATTTTTTCTTTAACTCAGTGCTTGATGTTCAAAAAGAAGCTTGTTATAAACGTTTCTGCAGGACGCTAAAACAAACGATAGTGCTGAATAATAACAATTGAAGGGGAAGACACTGTGAATAAGTCTCAACTAATCGAGAAAATTGCTGCTGGCGCGGATATTTCAAAAGCTGCTGCTGGTCGTGCTTTAGACTCATTTATCGAAGCGGTTACTGAAGAATTAAAAAGCGGTGAGCAAGTTGCTCTAGTTGGCTTCGGTACATTCTCAGTACGTGACCGTGCTGCGCGCACTGGCCGCAACCCACAAACGGGTGCAACGATTGAAATTTCTGCTGCAAAAATCCCATCTTTCAAAGCGGGTAAAGCGTTAAAAGACGCGTGTAACTAATCTATACAATTGATTTAGTTTCAAATGCAAGCATTCCAAAGACCACCATTAGGTGGTCTTTTCTTTTGTGCGGCACGCACTTAGTCAAAAAGCCTCAAGTTATCACCTGATGTTACTTCAAGCTGCTGGTTGCATCTGATAAAATCGCGCACACGAAACACACAAGAGTGTTAAAGAGAAGAAGATGTTAGAGAATATAAGAGAAAACTCTCAAGGAGTTATTGCTAAGGTTATCCTTGGCTTTATTATTTTAACTTTTGCGGTCGCTGGTATTGGCGGCTATAGCAGTAGTGTTGATACGTCTGTTGCGGAAGTTAATGGTGAGAAAATTTCCCAACAAGCTTTTGATCAAGCATACCAAGCGCAGCGTAATCGTATGGCGCAGCAATTTGGTGATATGTTTGATACTTTATCAGCTGATCCTAGCTACATGGCGAATTTCCGCAACGGTGTATTAGATAACCTAATAAACGAAAAGCTTATTGATCAAAGTGTTCGTGAACTAGCTATTCGTATTTCAGATGAAGACCTAAAGAAAACTATCCGTGAGATGCCGGAATTTCAGGTTAACGGTGTGTTCGACAATAACCGCTACTTAGCAATTATTAACCAATCGGGTTTTTTCCAATCTTCAGATTTTCGTGATTACTTGCGTGTTGAGCTAACAAGACGTCAGCTTAGCCAAGCATTAGTGACAACGGAGTTCAGCCTGCCGTACCAAACCGAACAATTAACCGCGCTACAAAACCAGCTGCGCGATATTAAGTTTGCCACCATTTCTGCAGAGCAGTTTAAAGCAAAAGTTGAAGTCACTGAGCAAGAGATCAGTGACTACTACCAAAGCAACCAAGTGATGTTTGAAAACCAAGAAAAAGTGAAGGTTGAATATGTTGCGCTTGATGTAGCTGATATCGCTAAAAATGTTGATGTAACTTCAGAAGAAGTGAACACCTTTTATCGTGAAAACATTAACGAATTTACTAAGCAAGAGCAGCGCCGCGTTTCACACATTTTAGTAGAAGCCGGTGAAGATGAAGCTGCGGCAAAGCAGCAGGCTGAAGCTATTCTTGCTAGAATTAAGGCAGGTGAAGACTTCGCTGAATTAGCTAAAACTGAATCAGCCGATACATTCAGCGGTGAAAACGGTGGTGATCTAGAGTGGATCGAACGTGGTGTGATGGATGAAGCATTCGATGATGCTGCTTTTGCATTAGCTGCTGCAGGTGATGTGAGCGGTGTTGTTCAAACAAGCTTTGGTTTTCATATTATCAAGTTAACCGAGTTAGTTGCAGAACAAATTCAACCTTTTGAAGAGGTTGAGCAAGAGTTAACTGCTCGTGTTAAAAATGACAAAGCACAGAATCAGTTCTTTGAATTGCAGCAAGAACTAGCGCGTGTAGCGTTTGAATTCCCAGACAGTTTAGATGATGCTGCTGGCGCCGTGAACGCAGAAGTGAAAACATCAGACTGGCTTGCGCGCAATGGTAACCTTGCACCTTTCGATGCACCTAATGTTATCGACGCTGCATTTTCTGATTTAGTGTTAAGCGAAAACTTAAACTCTGACGTGATTGAAGTAAACGATGGTCTTGTTATGGTTGTTCGCTTAGCTGAGCACCAACCTGCTGATGTTAAGCCGTTAAGTGAAGTGACAGCGCAAATTACTACGTTGTTGACGAATGAGAAGGCAACAGCTGCAGCACAAACGTTAGTTGACGAATTAGTTGCTAAGTACAACAGTGGTGAGAGCATTGACGCTGAGTTAACTGAAGCTGGCAGCAAGTTTGAAGAGCAAGTCGCAATGGCGAGATTTGGGGCTGCGGTAGATAGTGCAATCGTTCGCAAGGCATTTACTCTGCCAAAACCAGTAGAAAATAGCATTGCTGCTGGCACAGCTACGCTGGCAAATGGTGACTTAGCAATTGTGCAAGTCACTGCAGTTAAAGCTGGCAATAACGCAGCCAACCCACAACTTGCTGAGCAAAAAGCTAATCAGCTGGCTCAGGAAACATACAAGGGCTACGTAGACTCGTTAAAAGCTGATGCGAAAATTAGCCAGCGCGAAAGCATTCAGGAAACGTCAGCTTTCTAATTAAGTTCTTGAAAAAAGTTCTGAAAGTAAAAAGCGCCTAAAGGCGCTTTTTTAATATCTGTAATTTACAGTGAAAATGTAATGGTAGTTGCTGTATGTATAGCTATCACAAACTTTTCAAAATGATTAGCGTATCGATTGAGCTGTGTTATCGTCTGCCAGTCATTTGAGCGCTTTGGTTCATAATCAGCTTTTTGGTGTATTTATGGTTTGGCTGTTTGAGCACTTGCGCAGTGGTGCCGTACTCAACAACTTTGCCGTCACATAACACCATCACCTCATCACTTAGGTGGCGAACAATACCCAAATTGTGCGAAATAAGTACGAATGCTAACCCCATTTGTTGTTGTAGATCGAGCAACAAGTTGATCATTTGTGAGCGGAGTGAAGGGTCAAGGGCAGCTAAGGCTTCATCAAGGATAACGATTTGCGGCGATAGAATTATAGCCCTAGCAAGCGAAATACGCTGTTTTTGACCGCCAGAGAACATATGAGGATAGAAATTCATATGCTCGGCCAACATCCCGACTTTCAGTAATGTGGTTCTGATCAGTTGTGCTCGTTCTAGCTCATTTAAATTGGTATTCAATTTAAGTGGCTCATCCAGTAATTGACCAATGGTAAGGGCTGGATTTAGCGTTGTCGAAGAGTCTTGAAAAATCATGCGCACGTACTGGCAGCGCTGTTTAAAATTCCCCGGCTCGAGAAGTTGGCCATTGAGTTTTATTTTACCTGTTGTAGGTACTTCTGCGCCAACAAGCAACTTTGCTAATGTCGACTTGCCAGAGCCCATTTCACCAACAATGGCTAATGTTTTATAGCTTTGCAGTGAGAATGACAGCGGTGAAAGGGCAGTAATTTCTTTGCGTTTAAACCATTGGCCACGAACTTTGTACACTTTGCTTAACTCGCTAACATCTAGCAGCGCTGTCGGCGTTGTCATTAATAAAGCTCCTTTAGCGAATAGTGACAGCTTACTTGGTGACCATGATAGTTTTTTACTTTTGGCGCGTTTACACAGGCTTTTTGCGCTCTAGGGCATCGTGGCCCCAGTCTGCAGCCAATCGGTAAGTGCTGCAAAATCGGAATGCTGCCTGGCAGTGCCATCAGCCGAGATTTTGCCGGTAAATTACTATTGGCATTTAAGCTGCTATCAAGCAGCGCTTGTGTATAAGGGTGCAGTGGCTGATTGAAAATTTGCTCGGTTGTTCCCGCTTCAACAAATTGGCCGCTGTACATTACGGTAATAGTATTCGTCCAATGGGTAATGTTTTCTAAATCGTGGCTGATCAGCAAAATCGACATGTTCTTTAGCTGATTTAAGCTGGCCAGTAGGCGAAAAATTTGGCTTTGATTGGTGGCTTCCATCGCCGCTGTAGGCTCGTCTGCAATCAATAATTTCGGGCGTCTAGCCAACGCCATAGCAATCATCACTCGTTGACAAAATGCTTCTGTCAGCTGATGAGGGTAGCTTTTACTGCAATAGGTATGCTGCTTGATCCCCACTTTATGCAGTAGCCTTATGGCTGCCTCTTTACGCTGCTTTCTACGCTGCCAAAAATTGCCGCTTAACATTGAACTAGCGATTGCTTCCTCAAGTTGTTCGCCAACAGTTGTTGTCGGATCGAGACAAGCCATGGGCTCTTGAAAGATCATTGCAACATCTTTACTGATAATGGCTTTGCGTTCGTCTAGAGGCAAATGTAAAAGCTCTTTACCTCGCCAGTGAAAGCGATCCGCAGTGACATGCCATTTGTCGCTGAGCACCCCAACAATGGCTTGTGCAAGCAAAGACTTACCCGAACCTGACTCACCTACAAGGCCGCGAACTTCGCCTTCTTTCATCGCTAGGCTAACTCGCTCAACGGCAAGTGTTCGCTCATGTTTGTTGACTAGCTCAATTGATAAATTGCGAATATCTAACAGGTTCACTAGCTTTGTACCCTTTGTTTAATGGCATGGCGTAAACCTTCGCCGACGAGGTTTGTGGCAACTACCGCAAATAAAATGGCTAGCCCCGGCAAATACACCGTCCAAGGAGCGATATAGAAAAGGTCAAAACCACTGGCGAGCATAGCCCCCCATTCGGGCAAAGGAATTGGTGCGCCGAGACCAAGAAAACCTAGTGCTGCGATATCTAAGATTGCAGCTGATTGGGCAAAGGTCGCTTGGCTGATAATTTTTTCAATAATATTAGGCAGCACAGAGTAATGTAAAATACGCAGCGAACTTGCACCGTCAAGTTTTGACGCCATCACGTAGTCTTTCGCAAACTCTTCTTTTACTGCGTTTCGGGTGATATGGACAAATTGCGGTATGAGCACCATAACAACTGCCCATAAAGTGTTACTCAAACCAGGCCCTAAAATCGCCACGATTATGATGGCTAATAACAATGAAGGGATAGATAAAATGACATCGAGAAAGTGACTAAGGAAGCTCGATTTTATACCTTGAGTTAGCGCGGATAATGCGCCGATAAAAACGCCAATGACCAAAGCAACAATAACGACAATAAAACTTAAACCAAAGGTCAACGATGCGCCGTGCATTAGCCTAGAGAGCATATCTCGTCCAAGGTCGTCTGTGCCGAGCAAATAAGAAACATTGCCATTATCGTCCCACGCCGGCGGTAGCATTGCCATGGCGACATTACTTTCAACCGACGAATGCGGCGCAAGTATCGGGGAGAAAATCGCAAGAATAATCAAAAAAGCGAAAGCGCCGAGTCCTACTAAGATTAATGGCGTTTGACGAAATACCAGCCAAAGCTGCGTTAAAGGCGATGGAAACTCTTCTTCTTGATAAATTTTATCGCGAGCCATATTTCGCTCCACGTGCCAGCGGGTTTAACGCTGCGTATGTATAATCGGTAATAATGTGAACTAGGAAAATAAAGCTAGATAGCACCAGTAAACCACTTTGAATAGCGGTGTAGTCACGTTGATAGATACTTTCGATAAGCCAACGGCCGATGCCTGGCCAGTTAAAAATAACTTCTGTGATCATCGCCAATGTAACTAAGTTCGCGAACTGTAAGCCGATATGCTGAACCACTTTAATTAGCGCGTTGCGAATAGCGTGGCGCAAAATAATTTGGCTAAAGCTTAAGCCTTTTGCTCTAGCGGCTTTGATATAACTCGTTTGCAGTACTTCAAGCATCGCCGTGCGTGCAAGGCGAATAAATACTGTAGCGGGCGCTGCTGCAATCACTAGCGCCGGTAATATCATGTGGGCAAAATTATTTTGCAGGGCCTGCCACTTATATGGGCTGTCGCTCAATAAAATATCAACCAACATAAACCCTGTAGTGCGCTCAATTTCATAAAGCAAACTTATTTGCCCGCCAGAAGGAAGCCAACCGAGCTGAATAGAAAACGTTAATATCGCTAATAAACCTAACCAAAACACAGGTATTGAATAACCGATCATGGCAAAGGCTAGGATTACGTGGTCAGCAGGTTTATGGTGTCGAATTGCGGCAATAAAACCGAGTGGAATTCCAACGATGGTGGCAATTACAAACGCAAATAAGCTCAATTCAATAGTCGCAGGTAAAAGCCGTAAAATTTCATCAGTAATATTAGTTTGATTGGTCATAGAAAGACCAAGTTCACCATTAAGAATATGACCCAAATAAGCTGCATATTGCCAAGCGATATTGCTTTCATGGCCGTACTCTTTTGCGAGTGCGGTTTGTTCACTTGGCGTAATATTTAACTGGCCGGTTAAATTCGTTAACTGATCGCCAGGGAATAAAAACGATAAGCTGAAACTCAAAACGGTTAGCAACAACATGGTAAACAAAAACAGATTAAGTTTACGCAGAGTGAAAATTAACATTACAGCTTGCTAACCTCGGCAAAGTTAATGCCACCAAAAGAGTTTAAAATTTTACCCTTTACTTGCTCGTGCCTTGCTTGAAAGCGCTTAGAGTGGGCAAGTGGTAGTAAAGGTAAATCCCGTTGAAATATTGCTTGTGCTTGTAAATATAAATTTTTACGTTGGTTTATATTGTCTGTTTTCAGTGCCAGCTTTAATAAGCTATCAAATTCTTGATCACACCAAAACGCGCGATTACTGCCGGTTTCTGCACTGTTACAACTGAGTAACGGCGTTAGGAAGTTGTCAGGATCTGGGTGATCTGCACTCCAACCTAACAACACCGACTGGTGTTCTCCTTGACCTAGTCTTCGCAAGAAAGTCGACCATTCGTAGGATACTATATCCACCTTTACACCAATTTGATTCAAATCAGCTTGAATGAGCTTCGCCATCGTCAATGCATTTGGATTATATGAGCGCTGAACAGGCATCGCCCATATATCAAAGGTTAAGCCATCTTCATAACCTGCCTCTTGCAGCAACGCTATGGCTTGCTCAGGATTGTACTCGATAGGAATCACTGAGCTATCATGTGCCCATGAGCTTTTTGGCAGAATGGAATGCGCGATTTCGCCTTGTTCACCATAAATCGCCGTGATAATGGCGTCTTTATTAATTGCGTGAGCGATTGCTCGCCTAACCAGCGGGTCGTCAAAAGGCGCTTTTTGGGTATTAAAACCTAAGTAACCAATATTAAATGCGGTGACTTCCTCAACAATGAGGTTAGGGTTTTCCTTAATTTTATGAGGTGCAATAGGGTAAGCAATAACATCACATTCATTGGTGAGTAGCTTAGTTAGTCGGCCAGTATCACTGGCAGTGATATCAAAAACCAATTGATTAAGCTTTACTTCGTTATGCCAGTAACTTTCATGACGGTAATAACGCAGTAGCGAACCAGATTGATAGCTTTGCAGCTTAAATGGCCCCGTACCTATAGGTTTGCTGTCGATTTCTTCCTGCCTACCTTGTGATAGCAGTTGCTGACCGTATTCTTGCGATAAAATAACCGCATAATCTGTAGCTAAATTGGCAAGGAATGAACTATTGGCTTCACGCAGCTTAAAGCGCACCGTGTGGTCGTTTATTTTCTCAATGCCCTCAACAATATTACTGAATTGTACATTTTGAAAAAATGGGTATTTACCGCCAGACACCTGATGAAATGGGTGCTCGGTGTTTAGTATGCGCTCAAAGCTAAAAACGACATCATCAGCATTAAAATTGCGCGTGGGAGTGAAATATTCGGTCTGATGGAAGGTCACATCTTTGCGTAAATAGAAGGTGACCATTTTACCGTCACGAGTTAAGTGCCATGACTTTGCTAATGCAGGAGCAATACTATTGTCGTCATTAAACCGAATAAGGCGATCATAAAGTTGATTGGCTATGGCGTCTATTGTCGTGCCTGACGTGTCAGTTTGCGGATTGAAGGAAGCGGGTGAGCCCTCTGCGCAATAGACTAAGCTGTTTTGAGCGATCGTTTGATTATCAATTTCACAGCCGCTTAGCAGCACTAAACAGGCCATCAAAACTGCGCTAAGCCAGCGGTTAAGCTTCATCTAAATTATTTCCATCCAGTAAGTTGTATTTTTTCAAGTAACCACGCAACTGGTGATAGGTAAGCTCAAGTGCGTCTGCGGTTTTCTTTTGATTATACTGACAATTTGCCAGTGCTGACTTGATCAATTTGATCTCGTAATCTTGCGATAAGTTTTTTAATGACAATGGGAAATTAGGTGTAATTTTAGCTGGTGTTTGTTGCACTTGCTGAGCTGGCGCTATTGTATCTGACTCACGTGCGGTATTTAAGTCTTTACTTTCATTTGTCTCTGGACGTTCAACCACACGATCTTGTGTTTTAACACGGGTTGTAGGGCGATAAGGTGATTCAAAAGGATCTATCACCAACTCGTGAACAGGTAAATGCGGATTGTTACAGCGGTAGACACTGCGCTCTACAACATTTTTTAGCTCTCGAATATTGCCCGGCCAGTGGTACTCGAGCAGCGCGCGTTTCGCTTTTTCGGTAAAGCCACTAAAGAGTTCGAATTCTAATTCGCGCGCCATGTTAATAGCAAAGTGCTCTGCTAGTACCAAAATGTCTTCCATCCGCTCGCGCAGTGGCGGCAGGGTGATAACATCGAACGCTAAACGGTCGAGTAAATCGGCGCGAAATTCTCCGCGTTCAGCCAAGCTAGGCAAATCTTCATTGGTTGCAGCTATTAAGCGGGCATCGGTTTTTATGGTGCGAGATCCACCAACGCGTTCAAATTCGCCATACTCGACAACGCGCAGTAGTTTTTCTTGAATAAGCCCAGAAGTATTGGCAATTTCATCTAAAAATAGGGTGCCCTTGTCGGCGCGCTCAAAGCGACCTTCATGGCGTTTATTAGCCCCCGTAAATGCGCCGCTTTCATATCCAAACAATTCACTTTCAAGTAAATTTTCGTTGAGTGCCGCACAGTTAAGCTTTAAATAGTTTTGCTCCCAACGCTTTGAAAGGTAATGCAGACGCGCCGCAACGAGCTCTTTACCCGTGCCGCGTTCACCAATAATAAGCACTGGTTTACTTAATGGCGCTATTTGCGAAATTTGCTCCAATACTTCGAGAAAACTGTTTGATTGTCCTATCAAATTGTCTTGTTGACTAAAGCGCGCCATATTGATCCTAATTATTAGTTTATTTCGCTAACAAATAGTGTATTTTATTAACCAAATTGTTTGAAGTGTTTTTAATAAAAATAAATAAAACTAACTAATACATGTAGTTAGCTTTGATTTGTCAATCTGGCTTAGATAATGAATAGCAAGTTACCAGATTGATATTAAGCAAACTAAGTTGAGGAAATGATTATGGGTGTTTTTTCACGATTTACCGACATCATTAATTCTAATATTAATGCGTTATTAGACAAGGCTGAAGATCCAGAAAAAATGGTGCGCCTGATTATTCAGGAAATGGAAGACACTTTGGTTGAGGTTCGCTCTAGCTCAGCAAAAACCTTGGCTGACAAAAAGGAATTAGCACGCCAAATCAGTCGTTATGAAAAAGATGCCGAGCAGTGGCAAGAAAAAGCGGAATTAGCGTTAAGCAAAGGTCGTGAAGATTTAGCTCGAGCCGCTTTAATTGAGAAGAAAAAGAGCAGTGACAATGCCGAAGCCTTGGCTGAGGAATTGGCACATGTAGAAGAGCACATCAGCAAGTTGCAAAACGAAATTTCGCAGTTGCAAGATAAGCTAGCAGATGCAAAAGCGCGCCAAAAAGCAATTATTATGCGTGAGAAAACCGCTAGTTCACGCTTAAAAGTGAAGCGCAATATTGATAGCGAAAAGGTTGACGATGCACTGAGCCGTTTTGATCGCTATGAGCGTAAAATTGATGATCTAGAAGCTCAAGTTGAAGCGCACGATTTAGGCAGTAAGTCACTTGCTGATGAAATTGCAGAACTTGAAGACGATGAAAACATCGATGATGAATTAGCGCAATTAAAAGCTAAGCTTAATAGCAAAGACAAGAAGTAATTAGGCCACCACCACTGCATTAGTAAGGAGAAGTAGAATGGGAGATATTATAGTTGCCCCGATCATTATATTTATGCTGGTTGTTGCGCCTATTTGGTTAATTTTGCATTACCGTAGTAAGCGTCAAATCAGTCAGGGGTTAAGCGAAGAAGAATATATTCAGCTATCTGAGCTTTCTGAACTAGCAGACAAAATGGCGGATCGCATTAAAACTCTTGAAGCCATTCTGGATGCCGAGTCACCAGAGTGGAGAAACAAAGTATGAGTGTAAAACGTCGTGGTGAGCTATATCGCATTCCAAGCCAAGGTAAAATAGCAGGTGTTTGTGCAGGGTTAGCAGACTACTTTGGCTGGGAAACATGGCTAATTCGAATACTGATTGTTTCTGGTGTGTTGTTTGGTATGCCTTGGCTAGTGTTTTTATACATTGCAGCATGGTTCATTCTTGATAAAAAGCCTGCGACAGCAACGAACCCAATTGCCGATCAACATACGCCAGCACCTGCGTCGGCAACACAAGTAGAAGGGTATGAGCCTGTCGCTGATATTCAAAGTGAGCCAATAAAGGTTAAAGCGCGCATTTGGCAGGCCGGCGAGCCACCAAAGCAAGCGTTTCACGACATTCGACGTAAGTATATGGCAATGGAGCGCCAACTAAGATTAATGGAGCGTTATGTTACATCGCCCGAGTTTACCGTTTCACGTGAGATAAATAAGCTTTAACTAACGCAACCTAAACACTAGGTTCGATAGAATTAAGTCGACAATAAAAGCAGCCCATAGCCACTATGGTGCTGCTTTATTTTTATCCGGATTTCAGCATTAATGACTTGTTATCAATGACATAAAACCGATAACATCAACGAAGTAAAACAATTTACAGCAGGCACGGAAGTATATGCCACTATTGAGTCAAGATAAGTTTGATCAGCTAAAACAAAAAGCGGGAAACTTGTTAAATCGCACGTTAGATCAGCATGTTAACCTAGCGGTTACCGGTTTAAGTCGAAGTGGCAAAACCGCTTTTATCACCTCACTCGTTAATCAATTATTAAATGAAGGTGGTGAAAAGCACTTAGCGTTTTTTAACCCTGTGCATCAAGAACGATTTATCGCGGCCAAGCGCGTTACTCAAAAGCATATGCATGTTGCGCGTTTTGACTATGAAAATGCGATAAAAGCGCTAAGTCAATCTCCGTCTCAATGGCCACAAGCAACGAAAGGTATTAGTGAGTTAAGGCTAGCGATAAAGTACAAACCCAAAGACTCTTTGCTCAAATACACGACTGAGCTTGCCACGCTAACGCTTGATATTACTGACTACCCAGGTGAATGGCTGCTCGATTTACCGATGCTGAACATGACCTATGAACAGTGGTCTGAACAAATGTTTTCACTGCTAAGCGAGCAACCAAGAGCGGAATTTGCTGCAACATGGATGAAAAAGGTAAGCGAGCTTGATCCACTCAAGCCTGCCGATGAGCTAGAAATTGCCGAGCTCGCCAAAACTTATACCGAATTGCTACACACCTTTCGTCATCAATTAGGGCTTTCTGTTATCCAGCCGGGCCGTTTTATTTTGCCAGGCGAACTCGCTGGTGCGCCAATACTCGAATTCTTTCCATTTACCGACATTGACAAGCTTGATGGCAATGCTTATCAAAATGCCAGTGACAGCAGTGTTATTGGAACACTAAAGGCGCGTTTTCTAGAGTATCGCGAACGTGTGGTTAAACAATTCTACAAGAAACACTTTTTAAAGTTTGATCGACAGATTGTACTTGCCGATTGCTTAACGCCGTTAAATAACGGCAAGGCGAGTTTTGAAGATTTAAAATTGGCAATGAATATGATTATGCAAAGCTATTATTATGGCCAGTCTAGCTTATTCAGTCGCTTGTTCAGCCCCAAAATAGACAAACTTATGTTTGCGGCAACTAAGGCAGATCACATCACTCCTGAGCAACATACCCATTTGGTATCTTTAATGAACCAGCTTGTTCATGGCACAAAACAAC
Source organism: Thalassotalea montiporae (assembly GCF_053485855.1). NCBI lineage: Bacteria > Pseudomonadati > Pseudomonadota > Gammaproteobacteria > Alteromonadales > Colwelliaceae > Thalassotalea > Thalassotalea montiporae. Next base: position 200,961 of record NZ_JBQRUO010000003.1, on the reverse strand, counting down.
AAATCAGTTTCAACGCCATCGATATCAAATCGCTCGCCATTGCCTCAATCAAGTCAACGGACTATGGGCAAAGCTCGCACCAAGGTCAGATGATTCCAGTTGTTAGGGGGCTTGCACAAGAGACTGGCAAGTTGACGACACTGTTTCCTGGCGCTGTGCCCGCTAAGCTGCCAGATGAGGATTACTGGGCTAATCATCACTTTAACTTTGTCAGTTTTGCGCCTAAGCAGGGAATGGCTGAGCATGAAGCCCTGCCTCACCTGAGAATCGATCAAGTATTACAGTTCTTGTTAGGGGATAAAATGTCATGACCGAACCTACTAAATTTCAGCAACAAATCCTTTTTGAAGAGCAAGAATTTAAAGAGGGTGAGCTTAGTGCAAAAGCATCTACTGAGCATGAGGTAGGTAAAGCGTTACCTTCAGTATCAGAACAAATTATTGTCGATAATGATGACTGGCAAGCTCAGCAAACTGAATTTGATGAATCGCTAGCTATTGAACAAGAGGTGGTGACGAGTAAACCCTCATGGCTTTGGCGATTATTTGCTGTGGCGCTAGTAGGCGTAATCTGCATTGAGTTGGTCGACTTTTTTGCAACAGGTATCACTGAATCACCTGTAACTACTACGCTTTACGGTGTGCTTTTGGGAATTGTTGCGATATTGGGCGGCAGTGCTGCCTATAAAGAATTGATTGGCTTAAGCCAATTAAAAAGTCGTGAAAAACTTCGCGAACAATTGCGCCAATTGCAAAACAGTAGTAGCCAAGGGCAAGCGCCAAGCGTGCTAGATAAGGTTAGCCAGCAATTAGCGCTTGATTTAAGTGAAGAGCAACGCCAACGTTGGCAAAGCAGTACTGAGCAGTCATATAACGATCAAGAATTGTTAGCGCTATACAGCCGACAAGTGTTAAGTGAAACTGATCAAAAAGCGTTATCAGAAGTGGCTCGTTATTCGTCAGAATCTGTGGTTTTAGTAGCGCTTAGCCCTATTGCGCTTCTAGATATGGCAATTATGCTGTGGCGTAACTTAACCATGGTTGAAAAAATTGCCGGATTGTACGGCTTAAAGCTTGGCTATTGGAGTCGTATCAAATTAGTCAAACAAGTAGTTGGTAACATGATTTACGCTGGTGCCAGTGAAGTGGTGGCTGACATTTCGGCTGATGTGCTAGGTGCAGAGCTGCTAGGTCGCTTGTCTGGTCGATTAGCACAAGGCTTAGGTGCAGGTATGTTAACAGCGCGCTTGGGATTAAAGACCATATACTTGTGCCGTCCGCTGCCTTTTGATGATCAGGCACCAAGGCTTTCGCAAGTTAGAAGCGAAGTGATTAGCCAAGTGAAGCAACTCGTTAAGGGTAGTAAGCCCAACTAACGTGTTTTTTCTCCTTGTATACAATATTGTACGGTTTTTCATCACCTCAGTTTCCCATCAAACTTCCCAAATTTAGTTGAGTTCACATAATATGAGCTCAGCTAATGTGGTTTACCACAATATAAAATTTAAAAGGTTAGTAGTATGGGGAAGGCGACGAAATACGTTTCCAAAAAAGCCGACGACAATGGGTTTATTCACTGGAGTGAAGAAGAAAACCAAACGTGGCAAGCACTGATTGAGCGTCAACTTGCTTGCGTTCAAGGCAAGGCATGTGATGAGTATATGCAGGGGCTTGAGAAATTAAATTTACCGACCAATCGCATTCCACAACTTAGTGAAGTTAACCAAGTGCTTATGGCTGAAACTGGCTGGCAATGTGCACAAGTGCCAGCGCTAATTGGTTTTGGTGAGTTCTTCCGCTTACTGTCAGAAAAGAAGTTTCCTGTGGCGACGTTTATTCGTTCGAAAGAAGAGTTCGACTACTTGCAAGAACCTGATATCTTTCACGAAATATTTGGTCATTGTGCCATGCTCACTAACCCAGCTTTTGCCAACTTTACGCAGGCCTATGGCCAACTTGGCTTGAACGCAAGTAAAGAAGACAGAGTGTACCTTGCCCGCCTTTACTGGTTTACGGTTGAATTCGGTTTAATGCAAACACCTCAGGGGTTACGCATTTATGGTGGTGGCGTTTTGTCTTCGCCAGGTGAAACGGATTATGCAATGTGTGAAGGTAACGCAGAGCGTCGTTATTTAACGAATGAAGCGCAAGTACTTGATGTGCTTAGAACTCCTTATCGTATCGATATCATGCAGCCAATTTACTTTATGATTGAGAAAATGTCTGATTTAGACGCTATTCGGGCGCTTGATTTAATGTCGCTTGTTGAACAGGCCAAAGCGCTAGGTTTACATGCGCCAAAATTCCCGAAAAAGAATCCATCAACACAAGAAAAAATAGCCAGTTAAGGAACAATAATGACAACAACACTTTCGAAACAGCAGTGTGAAGCCTGCCATGTTGATGCCCCCAAAGTGAGTGAAGAAGAACTCGCAGTGCTCATCAAAGAGATCCCTGACTGGGTTCCACAGGTGCGTGACGGTATCATGATGTTAGAGCGTGAATATAAATTTAAGAATTATAAACTTGCTTGGGCTTTCGCAAATAAGGTATCTGAACTGGCTGAGCAAGAATTTCATCACCCAGCCATTTTGCTTGAGTGGGGAAAAGTTACCGTAACTTGGTGGAGTCATTCTATTAAGGGGTTGCATAAAAATGATTTTATTTGCGCTGCTAAAACCGATTTACTGCTGAGCAATTAACGTTTACGTTAACTTTGTACTTTATTATTGTACAAATTAGTTTACAATGGCCTCATCTTTGTGATTGAGGCTTTTTTATGCGTTTAGAGATCGTATGTGAAGATCGCGTAGGTGTTGCACAGCAGGTATTGGGTGTATTTGTTGAGCACAAAATCAATATTAAGGGTATTGATGCCGTTACAGAAACCGGCCACATTTTTGTTCATATTCCAGACTTAGACTTTTCTGAGTTGCAAACCTTTATGCCGCAATTGCGATTGCTTGAAGGTGTGAAGGATGTTAAAACCACGCCATTTATGCCTTCAGAGCGCGAACGCAATGAACTTGCGACCTTAATTCGTACTTTCCCCGATCCTTTTATTTCGATTGATACACGTGGCAATATTCGTGGTGTTAACGAAGTGGCACTGTCGATTATTGGTGAAGACCTCAAATCAATAATTGGCGAACCTGCTAGTCAATGGATCAAAGGGTTCAACATCACACGCTGGTTAGAATCTGGCGATGTACTTGCCCAAACTCAACGCATTAAATTTAAAGAAGATGATTTTGTGGCGGACATCTTGCCGATTAGTGTGTTTGACGAGCAAGGTCAACCCGTGATGGCTGGCGCGGTATTTATTTTGAAATCAGAAGCCCGCTTAGGTCAGCAAATTAGCGTTTTCAAACAGCAAAATGATGGCAACTTTGTTGGCATTCAAGCATCAAGTAGTGCCATGCGCAAAGTGGTACGAGAAGCCAAACGAATGTCTTTGCTGGATTCATCCATGTTGATTGTTGGTGAAACCGGTGTTGGTAAAGAGTTGATTGCCAAAGCCTGTCATATCGCAAGTGATAGAGCAGAAAGCCCGTTTATGGCATTAAATTGTGCTTCGCTGCCGGACGATGTTGCAGAAACAGAACTTTTTGGCTGTGGTGCTCAAGCTGGCAACACACACAAAAAAGGGTTATTTGAAACTGCCGACGGCGGTACTATTTTCCTCGATGAAGTGGGGGAAATGTCACCTAAACTACAAATTAAGTTACTTCGCGTTATCGAAGATGGCAGTTTTAGACGAGTCGATGATGAACAAGAGATTAAGGTTAATGTTCGCTTTATTAGCTCGACGAACAAAGATTTACTTAGCTTAGTTGCACAGGGTGAGTTTCGCGAAGATCTCTATTATCGACTCAACGTGCTAGGTTTAAACGTACCATCACTGCGCGATCGCCGAGCAGACATTTTGCCGCTGGCCGAGCACTTTATTAATAAAACCGCGCAAATGACGGGTAAGTACAACCTAAAAATGAGTGAAGATTGTCGTGATTTTATTGAACATTACCCATGGCCAGGCAATGTTAGGCAATTAGAAAATGTTTTGATTCGGGCTGTTTCACTATTGGAAGGCAATGTGTTAGAAACGGAACATTTACAACTGCCTTCTTATACGCGTGAACACGGTTATCTAGAACAAGAGTTTGAAGGTACCTTAGATCAAGCGGTAAAACAGTATGAAGCAGATATCTTGCGCAAATTGTACCCAGCTTATCCAAGCTCTCGTCAACTGGCGAAGAAACTTGGTTTGAGCCACACCGCGATAGCCAATAAGCTGCGTGAATACGATATCAACAAGAAAACCGTGAAAATATAAGCTTTGTTTAACTTTGAGTGACTAATGTAAATAGCCAATATAACGTTACATCTGGTTACTAAAAGTGAACGCTAAGCTACTCTTTTTTTTCGTGTATTTGTTAAACTTTTGCGTATTTACTGGTCTAAAAAGACGAGTATGTAAAGCTAGCTTAGTAATGCCTTGCTAGTACTTTGACTAAACTTAGTATTAAGTTAATTCACCAAAGTAGAATGAATTTTATTTATGACAGAATCTCAGCCGTTATCATCAGAAACCTCAGAAAAACCAGAAAGTAAATCCAATAGTTTGGCCATCTTATTGGCTGTTATCGTCGCTCTTGGTGCGGCTAGTTACCTTTATTTTTCAGGCGAGAAAACAGTGCCTGCGCCGACTGAACCGGTTGTTGTACCGCAGCCAGAATTAGTTGTAGAGCCAGAAGTCGAAGAGGTGATTGAAGAAGTCGTTGAAGTAGTCCCCGAGCCAGTAGTCGAACTACCTCAAATTATTGAAGAACCAGTTGTTGAAGAAGCACCTAAAGTTGAATTGCCATTGCTGGATAATAGTGACAGTTGGGTGAAGCAAAAGCTTTCTGAATTAACTTGGCGTAAAGAGCTACTAAGATTAGTTATTGATGACGACATGGTACGTCGTCTTGTGGTGTTTACTGACAACTTTGCACAAGGCCTAGTTTCATACGAATACAGCCCACTTACCCAGCCGCAAACTAAGTTTTCTGCGACAGAATTAAACGCTGACACACAGCCAGCTGATACCACCCCAAATTCTGTAGATAACCTAGATAACCTAGATAACCGAGGCGTAAATGCCATGGCGAAGCAGCAATGGCTTTGGAATGATGTTCAGTCGGCACGATTCAAGTTATATGTTGATTTACTGCGCTCATTTGAACCTGAGCAACTGGCAACGTGGTACTTTGAGTTGAAGCCATTGATAGATCAAGCTTATGGTGAATTAGGCTATGAAGATCAAGATTTTACCGAAGTACTCCAAGATGCCTTGGTAAGAGTGTTGGATATGGAGTTTCCTAACAATGATGTCGTTTTAGTTAGACCGAGCGTAATGTACAAATATGCTGAGCAAGACTTAGAGCAATTACCTGAAGCGGATAAGCTTTTATTGCGAGTAGGTAAAGACAATTTGCTAGTGATTAAATCATTCCTACTTGAATTTAGCGACGCCTTAGCTCGCGCCCAAGCCGAGCAGTAAAGCACTAGCTGAGCAATAAAGCAACATTAGGGCGCTTAGTGATTAGTTTGGTTAAAAAAGCCGCAGACGGTACGATATTGCTAACTAATACTTGCAACTGAATTTTGCATTAGCGATAATTCGCGCCGTTGTTAGATAAGCGTTTGCCCTTAAATTGCTTTGAAAACAGTTTTATGGTGACCCTTTCGGTCCCTTCGCAATGATACTCTGTTAACCCGGCCAGGCCCGGAAGGGAGCAACCGTAGCAGACGACTCATGTGCCGGAGTGTGGCTGATTGGGTGACCACCCAATTCTTTCTTTTCTTCGCATTCTTTATTTTACTTTTCCAGCGTTTATTCAAACCGATAAAGTTAGTTTTATTCATATTGCACGCTAAATCCACTGTTTTACTTACGACCAAGTGCTTGTTATTTAGACGATAAATTTTTATAGTCGGATTAGAGTTCTTTTAATCATGGACGATATGGAAAATTTAGCACTTTCAACTCAGCAGTATTTTGAGCTATTACCTGGCAAGCAGTTAGACTTACAATTTACGCACCCTGTAGGGCTTCGCCTGAAAACTTCTCTCGTTGGTTATTCGGTTGGGCAATACATCATTATAAAGCACCCAGAGCCTTCGAAACTGAGCAGTTATCAAGATGTCCTAGTAGCAGGTAATATGGTGATTGTGCGTTATATTGTTGAGGGTAGCCAAGGGCAATGTTGTGCGTTTAAGTCAACAATTCGGTCGGTAAGTAAGCACCCTTACATTATGATCTTTATCGATTTTCCAGCAAGTATAGAAAACCGAGAGCTGCGCAATCATCAACGCTACGTAACCCATTTACCCGCGGCGATTTATGCCAGCAAAGAAAAAGGAGAAGGACAAGCGCGAATTAGCGGTGTCATTAACGATGTATCTGCAAAAGGGTGTGGTTTTTCATTTAAATCAAATAACAGTAAGCTGAGTGTTAATAAAACCGATATCGTAGTGGTGATTGCTTTATCTGAAGAAGCGAGCTTGCATATTCCCGCGAAGGTGTGTAACAGCCGTTATCAGCAAGGTAAGATTAATGTTGGGATTGCGTTTGTTGATGCTGATCAGCAAGTGCAACAGTTACTAGAGCATTTGCTGATCGAAAGCGATCGCTAGGTTAAGGTGAATTAGTGATGCACCTTCATAAACTCTAAACCTTTTTGCACAGCAACTTTTACTTTGCTTTCCATTTCAAAGCGCTCTGATGCAGGCAAATAAAACGCCATATCAACTTCGTGGCGAATGTAACGTGTTGGCAATTGATTTAGCACTATACAAGTTAAGTCGGCCATAAAATCACTGTCATACTTATCATCAAGCTTTAGTTCTTTGAACTGCTCTACGACTAGGTTTTCATAGTAATTATGAATATCGTCAGAAATTTTCATGCTATTCCTCTGGTTTTTCTAGTACCAATTGAATTAAGAAATTGATCAATTATGGCGCTGGAAAAAGGTTCATAAGCAAGGCGTTATTTTTTGGTAACTAGTTTTTCTAATTTCAAAAATAACAACGCTGTTTATGAGCGTTTTAACCAGCCAGAATTATCAAGTACTTATTGAAATTGGTATAATTATTCTGTTTAACCGTAAGCCTAACTTGAGTTGCGTTAAAATGCTAACCAATTTGGCTCCGCTCTGGCACAAAATTACGTTTTATCAGCGTACTTGATGTGCCAGCAAGCGTTGCATTTGATAAACCACCAAGGTTTGGGCTACGGCAAATATTAATCAATATTGATGAATACAATTCAACGATTTAATAGCGAATTAACCATTTGGTCAGTTTTTAACTAAAATCGATCAAAAAGTTACATACTTTTTTTCGGGCTGATTTTTAGGTAATCGCCCTCATTTATTTTGTTTTAGGCGCTTTTTCCGATAAAAAAACGACTTGCTCCCACAAAATGCATACTCACGGTATGTGAATAAAAACTCACTTAATTAAGCCCTCTTGAAGCCCGTGTGATTTTGTGAATAATTGCCCGCCCCAATGAGCCCAAGCTGCTATATCAGCAGATATTCGTTGGTAACTTCAAAAAGATAAAACACTAATTTAACGGTGCATAAATATGCGCTGTACATGGGATAAAATATGTTTAACAACACTAAAATAGCTAAAGCTGTTCGCTTAGCTGTGGTTTTTGGTGTGTCATCAGTAACCACAATCGCTGCCAACGCACAAAACGTGCAGGCGAATGAAAATGAAGAAGTGATCCAAGTAACAGGATCTCGTATCGCGCGTTCAGAACTATCTCAGCCGACACCAGTCGTAACCTTGGAAGCAAGAGATATTCAAAAATTTGGTACGCCAGATTTAGGTAGTATTTTAAGTGAGTTGCCAGCTATTGGCGCAAGTGATTCATTAATTGGTAATAACGGTGACAATGCTGTTGCAGGTACCAGTTCTGCGGATTTACGTAGTTTAGGTGCTTCACGTACCTTAGTGCTTGTCAATGGTAAGCGTCATGTTGCTGGTAACCCAGGAGAAGCGACTGTTGATTTATCAACAATTCCAGCCGGGCTGATTGAGCGAGTTGAAGTAATAACCGGTGGTGCTTCTGCTATTTATGGCTCTGATGCCGTTTCTGGTGTCATTAACGTTATCTTGAAAAAAGACTACGATGGGTTTGATTTTAATGTTACAGGTGCTAAGTCTACCGAAGGTGTTAATTCTCGAAATCACACGATTAGTATTCTATCAGGTACTGATTTAGAGGATGGTAACGTAACGTTTTTTGCTAGTTATGATCGCATTGGTGAAGTGTTGGCAACCGATATTCGCCAGTACGACAATTGGGGAACCGTCATCAACCCACTTAACACTGGCGAAGATGATGGTATTGCTGACCGTTTACGTGTTACCAATGTCATGTCTGAGTTGATCCATGCTAATGGCGTGATTAACCCATTTGGTGGTGCAGCAGGGCTATGGGTGTTTGACGATGCAGGCAACCCATTAAGACAAGTTGAACGTGAAAATACCAGCAGCTTTGCGTTCGGTAATTTCCCCGATGGCTGTGACTACTGCTTTTCACCAGAGAACTACGAGAATTACTCGCCAGAAGTAGAGAAGGTTAACCTTAGCTCAACATTAACTTACGACATCACAGATAACATTACTTTCAATGGTGATGTTAAGTTTGTGCGCTCAGACATTAAGCAGCAATTCCAGCCATCATTCCGTTTTGGTAATATCAGCATTAATGTAGAAGACAATGCCTTTTTAGCCCCAACACTTCGTCAAACACTGCTGGATGCTGGCCAAAATACAGTTTCTATGGCGAAATTCTTTGATGAGTTGGGTAACCGCTCAGCAGACAACCGCCGTGAGTTATTCCGTTACACCGCAGGTTTTAATGGCGCATTTACATTAAGCGAAACCGATTTTGATTGGGAGCTTTACTACGTTTACGGTAAAACTACCAATACCCGTAACACGCTTAACGATCTTATTCCGAGCAACTTTGCGGCCGCTGTTGACTCAGTCATTGATCCAGCAACAGGTGAAGCGGTATGTCGCAGTCAGTTAGCGAGTGCACAAGGTGAAGGTTATGAAGACCCTGCACAAATCAATCCTGCAGAATGTGTTGCGTTCAATCCGTTTGGCCAAAGCAGCTCGCAAGCAGCAAGAGATTTTGTTTCCGCTGATGTAACGCGCAAGGATGAAATAACGCAGGAATTTATCGGCGGTACATTGGTATTTGATTCGAGCGAGTTTTTCGAGCTTCAAGGTGGTCCTGTTGGCATTGCGACTGGTTTTGAATATCGTGAGGAAACATCAGGTTCAACAACTGATGAACTAACTAAAGGCGGATTCTTAACGAGCGCCGCAACGCCTGATTCTTACGGTGAGTATGATGTTAGCGAGTTTTTTATTGAAGTTAGCCTACCACTATTATCGGGTGTTGCATTTGCCCACGAGTTAACACTTGACGGTGCATTTCGCAGCGCAGATTACTCGCATGCGGGAACTGCAGAAGCTTGGAAAGTTGGGTTAATGTATGCGCCATTCGAAGATTTGCGTATTCGTGGTACGTTAGGTGAAGCGGTTCGTGCACCGAATATCACAGAAGCGTTCGATCCATTATCACCGGGTTTTGCTAACGTAAACGACCCTTGTGACGTTGACAATATTACTGATGACGAAGATCGCATTGCGAACTGTGCTGCACTTGGAATTCCATCAGGTTTTGAAGCGAATGATAACGTATCTGTAGATTTGCTGTCGGGCGGTAATGCTAACCTTGAATCTGAAGAGTCTGAATCTCTGACTATTGGTGCCGTATGGACACCATCATATATCGAAGATTTCTCTTTAACCCTAGATTACTACGACATTGAAATTACTGATGCGATAACTTTCGTTTCAGCACAAAATGTTGTTGATAACTGTGTTGATGCCACTGGTGGTCTAGATCAAGGCTTCTGTAGTCAGGTAGACCGTGACCCAGTGACCAATAATATTTCATTGGTACGCTCTGGCTATTTGAATGCCGCAGCATTGAACACTAAAGGTATTGAAGCACAAGCTCGATACGTGATGGGACTTGGCGCCGTCAATCTGCCAGGTGAAGTAACAATGAACCTATTGGTAAACAAGTTACTAGAGCTAGAAGAGTTTGAATTCCAAGATCGTCCAGATGAAATCAACGTGGAAGATGGTGAAGTGGGTGACCCTGAGTGGCAAGTGCGTTTTGGCGCTGATTACCAGTTAGATGATTTAACCGTCAGTTGGTCATCTCGCATGATTGATCGAAGCTTTACATTGGATATCTCACCAACGGGTGACACACCAGAAGATACATCACCAGCATTTGTTGGCACTATTATTACTCACGACTTAGGTTTCAGCTACCAAGTGTCTGATACCATTGCAGTCAATGCGGGTATTCGAAACCTAACTGATAAGTTAGCACCGGGTTATATAACGAATGCACTTTATGATCTAGTAGGTCGCAGAGCCTACGCGGGTATCAATATCTCGCTATAAGCGTTTAGTTAACTTGATAAGCAAGTGAAACAAAAATGCCAGCATACGACGCTGGCATTTTTTATGGGGCTAATTTAATTCATCAAAAGTGCTTAATTTTAGTGATTAACTTTGAATTAGGCTTCTCAACATCGCTGTCACTTCAATATCTAAGTTGTGTTAGCCGTTAAACCAAGCTTGCCACGCAAGATTAAGGGAAATAATACACACCACAAAAATAAATACCGGTCGAATAAATCGACTGCCAAATCGAATAGCAGAATGTGCGCCTACCCATGCACCAAGCATTAGAAATAAGCCCATGGATATACCGAGCAAGACATTGACATGTCCTAAGTAGACAAATGTTGCTAATGAGCAAATATTACTAACAAAGTTACACGATCTTGAAAGGCCAGAGCTGAATAATAAGTTCATCTTATATAAAGCAGAGCTTGATGCCATCCAAAACGCCCCGGTGCCAGGACCGGCAACACCATCATAAAAGCCGAGCAGTGTACCTTGGCACATTTGTTTTCGTTGAACTTGCTTTGAAGATTTAGGCAGTCCCATCTGATCGTTACAAACATTCTTAGCTATGAGCGTGTAGATGGCAGTTGCCATAATCAATATGGGTAGGCCTCGCTCTAACCATTCGGTTGAAATATGGCTGACAACAAGTGTTCCCCCAACTGCTCCAATCGCGGTAAACGTTAGCGCGTATCGCCAAAAGCTGGGATTAAATAACTTTTTACGATAGAAGGTAAAAGAAGCGGTTAAAGTACCAAAGCTTGAAGCTAATTTGTTGGTTCCGAGTGCAACGTGTGGTGGTAAGCCAGAAGCGAGTAGGGTAGGAACGGTTAACATTCCGCCGCCACCAGCAATTGCATCAATAAACCCAGCAATAAATCCGACTGCACATATTATTACCCACATGCTGATGTCTAATACTGGATCCATTAACTAACCTCGAAAATAGCGAAAGCGCGAGTATATCACGGTTTTTTTTATCGCTTTCGACCGAATTTGCATAATTCATGTCTTATAAATTGAATAAGCACCTCAATATGCTTTCTGCCAGTCTAATTTTTATTTTTGGTATATTGAAATGGCACTTGGAGAGTGTTCTATAAGATTTAGGCTGTTGAGTTTGATGGTTTCTAGTGTTGTATAAGCTAGCAACTCTGTCAAAAAACGGCTAAACGAATACAAAATACACAGCCGAACGCAAGGCGTACTAATAAGGAAATAAGATTTTTGACATAGCTACCTAGCCTTTACAAATTTAGTAACATGTAAAAATAGCCGAATTGTTAACTTAGGTTTACATATTGTTTTCTTCTTCTAGCACCTTATTTTTCCTACTCTACATTTAAGAAAGCAATAAACGCTTATTTCCTTTATTAATTAAAAAACAATGTAAAACATGGGTTTATGATATCGCTTTGGGTCTAAGATATATCATTTAGCGATATATCTACGGTTTGTTTATATCTCATTTAATAGTTTGCTGAGAACTTTGTGTGGTTATAAAACCATCACTCATCAAATGTAATAAATTGTTTTTGCATGTTTCTAGTTGTTAGATTTGTTGCCCATTCGTAGTAAATGGTGTTGACGCTTTAAATGGAATCCGTTTAATATCCTAAGCGACAGATCAGGTCCTAGACCGACAGAAAACTGACAAGGCAACATAGCCTTGCACTCAAAAAACTAAAATCACGAAAGTGATCCAGGGAGTAAAAAATGTATCAAAATAATAAGCTTACACGCGCTGTAAGACTTGCTATTGCGGCCGGTGCGGCAACAACAGCAATGGCAATGCCAGCATCTGTAGCATTCGCTGAAGAAGCAGCTGAAGAAGGCGTAGAACGCATTCAGGTAACTGGTTCTCGTATTAAGCGTCAAGAATTAACAGCTGTTACACCAATCATCGAAGTAGACGCGCAAGAATTCGCTATTTCAGGTAACTTAAACGTTGAGCAAAAGCTAGCTGAATTACCATCAACTCTTCCTTCATTCGGTCCTAGTTCAAACAACCCTGGTGACGGTACGGCAACAGTTGATTTACGTGGTTTAGGTACTTCACGTACGCTAGTAATGGTTAACGGTCGTCGTTGGATTCCAGCACGTCAAGATGGTGTTGTGGATTTAAACACTATCCCAGCTTCTTTAATTGAAAATGTTGAAATCATCACTGGTGGTGCTTCTGCGGTATACGGTTCAGATGCATTAGGCGGTGTTGTTAACTTCAACATGAAAGATGATTTCGAAGGCGTTGAATTCTCAACTCTTTACGATATTACTGACGAAGGTGACGCAGAAAAGTTCAACCTAGATATGACAATGGGTGGTAACTTCGCTGATGACCGCGGTAACGCAGTTGTTTACTTAGGTTACTCAAAGCGTGAAGCATTGTTCCAAGGTGACCGTGACTTCTCAAGCGTTGCATTAACAGAAAGTGGTGACGAGCTTGTAGCTGGTGGTTCATCAGGTGTTCCAGGTACTCGTATTTTCGGTGGTCCAACACTTGCTGACGGTACAGTATTAGGTACATTTGGTCCAAACGGCGAAGGCTTACCTTGGGTTGAGCCAAGCTCTCGCTTTAACTACGCACCAGATAACTTCTTACAACTTCCTCAAGAACGTTACTCTGCAAGTGCTTTCGCTCACTTCTATGTGACTGACGAGCACCGTATTTACACTGAAGTTTCTTTCATTCGTAACGAAGTTCCTCAAGAACTAGCGCCAACTCCGGCATTTACTACGGTTGAAATTAACCCTAACAGTGCATTCTTCTCTCCTGAAGTTCAACAAGCGTTCTTGAACAGCGGTGAGCTAAATGACGACGGTAACTTTGAAGCATTTATTGGTCGTCGTATGGTTGAGAACGGTTCACGTCAATCAATCGATACACGTGATGCATTCCGTATTCTACTAGGTGTTGACGGTTACATTAATGACGATTGGTCATACGATGTATTCTACAGCCGCTCAATGCTTGACCAAACTAACTTATTAAACAATGACGTTTCAGCTTCTCGCTTTATTCAAGCAGTATTAACTAACGATGCTGGTACTGAGTGTCAAGACACTTCAGGTGGCTGTGTACCAATTAATATCTTCGGTGAAGGTAACATCTCACAAGAAGCTGTTGATTTCGTAAACGTTGGTGCATCAAACGTTACAAACGTAACACAAGAAGTATTCATGGCTAACGTCGCTGGTACTACTCCTTGGACACTTCCAGGTGCTCAAGAGCCAATCGGTTTAGTATTTGGTTACGAGAAGCGTCAAGACGAATCTTCATTCCGTCCAGATGAATTCTTAGCATCAGGTGACGTACTTGGTTTCAACGCTGGTGAAGCAACAGTAGGTAGCTACTCATCTGACGAATTCTTCACAGAGATTTCAATTCCTGTACTTTCAGGTAAAGCATTTGCTGAAGACTTAAGCCTATGGGGTGCTGCACGTTTTGCTGATTACTCAAACATCGGTAACGTTGAGTCTTTCGCAGCTGCAGTTAACTGGGCACCAACAGAGTGGATCTCTACTCGTATCGGTTACCAACAAGCGGTTCGTGCGCCAAACGTATCTGAATTATTCTTAGGTGCATCTAATGGCTTCCCAGGTGCGGTTGATCCTTGTTCTGCAGACGGTTTCCAAGCAGGTGTTACTGACGTAGCACTTTGTGAAGCAACAGGTGTTCCAGCTGGTCTAGTAGGTAACTTCGAGCAAGCTAACTCTCAAATTGAAGGTTCATTCGGTGGTAACACTGAACTACAAGAAGAGTCTTCAGATACCTTCACAGTGGGTGTTGTTGTTCAACCGATGGACGGCCTAGATTTCACTATCGATTACTTCTCAATCGAAATTGAAGACGCGATTGCATCTTTTGGTGTTAACAACACGCTTAACGTTTGTTACAACGTTGCACAAGACATCAATGACGTAACATGTCAAAACATTACACGTCGTACAGACGGTAACGTTTCACTTGTTAAGTCTCTTAACGAAAACATTGGTTTAATCGAAACTTCAGGTATCGATTTCAACATCACATACAACACTGAATTTGACTTTGGTTTATTCGGTAACGGTTCAAGCTTAAACGTTCAGTTCCGCTCTACGTTCTTAGACAAGTTTGAACAGACTCCAATTGCTGCGTTACCAGATCAAATCAACAAGTGTGATGGTTACTTCGGTAACACTTGTGGCGCACCACGCCCAGAGTTCCAATCTAATACTCGTATTAACTGGACAACTGGTGACCTAACGCTATCTGCATTAGTTCGCTACATCGGTGAAACTGAAGATGACCAAATCTCAGAAGGTACAGCAACAGCTGACGAGTTAGTAGTACCAGAGTTAGATTCTAAGATTTACTTAGACCTTTCTGCTGCATACGTAGTAAGCGATGCACTTAAAGTTAACTTCGGTGTTAAGAACATTCTTGACGAAGAGCCGCAGTTACTTGGTGACTCACAGCAACAAGCTAACACTTTCCCAGAAGTATACGACGTATTCGGTCCACGCTTCTTCCTAAGCGGTACTTACACATTTAACTAATCGTTAGTTAATTGTAAGACAAACGCTTAAACAGAAAATGGTCAACTTAGGTTGGCCATTTTTTTATTGCTTATTTAATTGAATTTAAAGCAAAATAACGCTTAAAAACTTGCCTTATATCAATAGCTAACACTGTTAACTTAGCGTGATTTCATTACAATAAAGTGAGCACATAGTTTCCGTTAGAGTTCTATATCATCAATGAATACCCATCGTTTAGTGCAAACATTGCAAAGCTTGCAGCGAGCCATGCAAGCCCGTCAATTTGAGTTTGTGGTTACAGAGGCGAAGAAGTTAGAGCATGATTTTCCAAACCAACCAGATGTTTTTCACATACAGGCTCTTGCGCTAAAACAGCTGGGTAAATTTGAAGAGTCCAAGCAAAGTTTTGACGCGTGTTTGGCACTCAACAAAAAGCAGCCGCAAGTGCTTAACAACTATGCAAACCTGTTGGCTGCTAATCACCATGAATATGAAGCTGAGCAAAATTACAAAGACGCTATAAAAATAGATGCCGATTACCTTGATGCGCATAAAAACCTTGCAATAGCGCTACTTAATCAACGTAAACTTGCTGAGGCATTAACAGCCGTTGAGCGAGCAAAGAAGCTCGCTCCCCAAAACACATCAATACTGACGGTCACGGCTGATATCTATAGAGCACAAGAAAGCTTTGAGCAGGCAATAGCTCAATATCAACAAGTGCTGAGCATTAACCCTAACTATGTAAATGCTTTACATAACCTTGGCCTCACTTATAAATTAATAGAACAACATGATCATGCCTTTGCTTATTTTAATAAGGCTAGAGAGCTGGCGCCGCAACTGAGCCAAATAGACTTTAATCTGGCAAATACATTATTTGAGCAAGGAAAATATGAACAAGCAGAGCAGTTTTATTGGAGCGCATTGAACAAAAAGCCGAATGATATTGAAGTTCACCAAACGCTTAATGAATTCTATTGGCAACGTAACCTGAAAGATAAATTTGGTCATAGCTTTAAGCTTGCGATTGAACATTTTCCAAAAAGCATAGAGATACGTCATGCCTACGCTGAGGCAATGTTTGAAGCCAAACAGTACGATAAAGCCGAGCAAATTATCAGCAGTGCAAAACAGGTTCAAATCACGAGCCAGCTACTTCATACCGAAGGAAAAATTTATGCTGTAAGGGAAGATAACGCAAAAGCGGTAGCGTTGCTTGAACAAGCGATTGATAAACACTTTTACATGGATCTCGCGCTGGATCTTATCAATGTCTGTATCGTCAATGCCGATTATCAAAAAGCGCTCCACTACATCGCACAGGCGGAGTTGAGGGAGCCAAATCATCAATTGCTTATTGCCTATAAAAGTACCTGTTGGCGCTTAGTTGGTGATGAGCGTTATCACTGGTTGATTGATTACGATAAATTTGTCAAACCATATCGTATTGTGGCACCAAACGGCTATCAATCGACAGGTGCATTTCTTGAAGAGTTGAAAACAGTACTCTTGTCGATGCATCAACTCGATCAGGCTCCGCTAAAGCAAACCTTAAAAAATGGCACCCAAACTCCGGGGCGCTTGCTACATAAAAAGCACCCGGTTATCGCTAGTCTTAAGCAAGCGCTAACCGATATTGTTTCTGCGCATATAGATTCATTGCCAGATGACAATACCCATCCATTGCTATCACGTAAGTCGCCTAAATTCGCCTTTGCAGGCTCTTGGTCGGTGAGGCTTAAGCCAAATGGCTTTCACGTTAACCATGTTCACCCTGCAGGTTGGTTAAGCTCAGCGTTTTATGTGTCCCTGCCTGAATTGTCATCGGTTGAGCAACCTCAAAATGCAGGTGCGATTAAGTTTGGTGAAACCTCGATGCAGCTTGGTGAACGAGAGCATATTGCGAAAATTATACAACCCGAAGCGGGAACCTTAGCACTTTTTCCATCTTATGCGTGGCATGGCACTGTGCCATTTCAAGGTGATGAACGCGAATTTAGGCTGACATCACCTTTTGATGTTGTGCCGCTTTAATAGATGCCCCTAAAAAAGCCGTTCCCATCACGGCTAGGTGATTTAAACGATATTTTTTATGATGAAAAAACAACAAGCTTGGCATCAATACTGGCAACAAGGCCAACAGCAAAGCTGCATTGCTAGCGACAGTGAGCAACGTCTAGTAAAAAAGCTTTGGCTTGATTGGCAAGAAAAACTACCCAAACAAAGCACTATTTTAGATTTAGCGACGGGTAATGGCGCTGTTATCGCAAATTTACTGGACGGTGACAAAGTAAGTGAACATCGATATATCGGTGTTGACTATGCCCCAATAAACCCTCGAGGCTTTACTGGTCATTTCGAAGAGCAAGTAACTTTTCTTGGTGAGGTAGATCTAGCAAACTTACCGTTTGCTGATCATTCAATTGATGCGGTTACTAGTCAATTTGGTTTTGAATATGCTGCTCAAACTAGCGCAGTATCAGAGATTGCTAGAGTGTTGCGCAATGGCGGCTGTTTTCAGTTAATCATTCACCATGCAAATGGTGAGATTGTTAAAGCTAATAAGCTAAGGCATAACGAAATTAGTTTGTTGATGGCAAGTGATTCACTTATTGAAAATGCTCAAGCATTAGCCGACAGTAAACTCTCACTTGAGCAGATAGAAACTAAAGCTCAGCGCTTTATTCAACAGCATCAAGGCTATTTATCAAAAAGTATTACAGGTCAGGTACTAGAAACCATTAATCAAGCGGTACTTGCGATACAACAGGGGAATCATAGCAGTGCTAAAAGTATGATGAGTTTACTTGCTAATAAGTTGTCAGCAGAGCAGGTGAGGCTAGCGCATTTGCTTAGCGTAGCAAAATCTGAGAATGACATTAAAACACTTGTGAGTGAGTTAAAGTCTTATGACATGGCATACCAAAATTCAAGCGTTTTAACCGAAGATAAGTTTACTTTTGCTTGGCTAATTCACGGAGTTAAAAATGGCTGAACTAAATCAAGTCAACGAATTGTTTGGCCAAGGCCGAAATGAGCAAGCATATCAATTACTCAACCAATATGTTGAGCAAAACCCAGATGATGCAGAGCAACTTTATCGTTTTGCGGTGCTTTCAGAACAACTAGGTACAGTTGATGATACAAAACATGCTTACATCAGCTGCCTGCGCAAGGCGACGAACAATGTCCTATGTTACCTGTATGCTGGTACCTATTATTTAAATATTGGTGAGAAAGAATCAGGGCTTGCGATTCTCAGTCAAGGTCAAGATTTAGATGCTCGTTTGACCATGTTTTATCGCTATGAACAAGTCGCAGAACAAACGAAAAAGCGCTCGTATCAGGCAGATGTGGCACTACGTAATTTTTACACTGAAGAACACCAAAAAGCGATTGGCACGAAACCTGAACCAGAAGCCGTAAAAAGTGCTATTTGGCCACAAACCCACAACAATGCCTTTACTTACCTAGCAGAGCAACAACGGCCTCATTTATTTTATTTGCCAACATTGACTGCTCAACCTTTTTGGCCAGCCAATGAGGCCTTTAATGGGCAAGTTATCGAGCAAGGTTTTGACGTCATTAAATCGGAATTTAATGCCTTAATTGACAAAATAGATAGCTTAGGCGAGCCATATTTAAATGAGAAATATAAACAACAAGGTTTTGATAAACTGGCTGGCAGTGCGAATTGGACGGCATTGCATTTGTTCAAGAACGGTATTCTTAACCCTGAATTAGCCTGCCACGTACCACAAACTCTAGCGTTACTAAAACAGTTACCACTATACGGGCTAAGTGAACAACCTTACGAAGTATTTTATTCCGTGCTTAAAGCTGGGCAACATATTACACCGCATTACGGGCTATCGAACCACAGCTTAACGGTTCACTTACCGATTACCGTCCCCGGTGATGGATACATCAAAGTTGCAGATCAGCAATGTGCTTGGCAAGAGGGGACGTTGGTTGCCTTTGACGACTCATTTATACACGAAGCAATCAACTTGAGTGATGCTGATCGTGTAGTGTTGATTTTCTCGGTCTGGCATCCTGAACTTAGCGATGCTGAGCAAGAAGCCATACAGCGAAGCTTTGAGCATCGACAGCGAATACAAGCAGAGCATCGAGCTTACTTTAACAACTTGTTGTAAGTTGCTCTAAATTCACTTAGCTGATCGTGATAGTGTTTGGCAAAGCCGATTTTACTTTGGTTAATCGGTTTTCTCACTTGTACTTCACTGAACGTAAAGCTTGGCACGGCTTGCTGGTAGAACTCAAGATAGCTAGGTTGCCAATGCAGTGAGAGGAACTCAAATATTGCTTTCGCTTCACTTTCCGGATTGTTCACCAAATCTTCATAACTGAGATCATAAACTTGCTCAGGATAGCGCTTAGCCCAAACATCCATTAGCTTATTCGCTTCAAATATTGTCTGAGCGATAGCTTTCTGATCGCAAGCATAGTTGTGGTAATCGTTAAATTGCTGGCTAAAAATTGATAGTGCTAAGTCTTCCGGGTTACGGCGCATTTGAATAATTTTAGCTCTTGGAAAGCTGGCTAAAATGGCGCCAACGAAACGAAAGTTATGTGGCATTTTATCAACGATAATTTCAGTGTGAGCCGGCAGGGCAGGGAGTGCGTCACGGTACTTTTCTGCCAGCGCTTTAGCGTTTTTTGCTAAATATGCAGGGATATCTGCTGCGGCAATCTGCGCTAATAAATGCTCATAAACACTCGCGATACCGTTGCTTTCATTAACACTAGCTACATTCGTTGCCTGACACAGTATACGATTGACTAATGTTGTACCCGAGCGAGGCATCCCCACGACAAAAATATTGGTGGGGTGATCTGTGGCGGAATTTGTAGCAGGCGTTTTAGACTGTTCGGTTTCAGCAAGGTGTGCATAATCAATCTCGGTTAACTTGTTAATTTCGGCTTTTAATGTTTGATAAGAAAATGCGCGATTTTGATTGGCGAGCTGAAAGTATTGACTCTGATTCGCCCTCGTAAAGTATTCAAATGCTCTTTGGTACTCATCGGACTTTTCATAAACTTTGGCAAGGGTATAAAGATTTTGGCGATAGTCAAAACTGTGCTGTTCACTAGTTTCGACAACTGCTGGCAGCTGCTTTAGCACTTGTTTGTGCGCACTGTCATTACCAAGCTCAAAAAGCACTTGCCACGCTAGTGAGGATGATGGCTCGCGGGCAAGTAACTGCTCAGCTAAGCTAATGGCTTGCGCTTTGTCGTGGTTAAGTCGTGCTAGCTTTGTTTTGATAGAAAGCAATTGCAAGCTAGCTTGCGTGGAAAATTCGGTATTAGCATGAGTCTCTAGCTGTGCAACCAACTGCTCAGCTTTGGCTTTATGCTGAGCGAGAATGCATAAATCAGCATATCGCAACGTGTTTTCCAAAGAAGGTGCTAGTGCGGTGAGTTGTTCAAATATTGGCATTGCCAAATTAAAGTTCAAAGTATGCCCAAAACACTGTGCCAGTAAATTTAAATGTTCAGTATTAGTTGGGTGTCTCTCGCTAAGCTTCACAAGGTATTGGATCGCGTCAGGCCATTGGTTAAGGGCCATGTGGGCTTTTGCGGCAATAAAATTGATATTGTCTTGGTTTAGCTGACTGACAGAGGTGATATTAATGACCTGCTGATAATCACCTAATTCAAATGCCAAGTTAGCAAAGGCGCTCACCATTTGGCTGTTATTGCCAACAAGGTGCGAAATTTCACGAAGTCGCCCTTTTGCTTGTTCGACTTGATTGCTTTGTTTGAGGCACAAAAGATAATTAAAATTGATATCTAGTGCTTGTGGCTCAATAGACAGTGCTTGTTCAAACAGTTGAGTGGCGACAGCGTATTCTTTTAGTTGCATCTTTAGCGTTGCCAAGCCATAGATCGCATCGATATGTTGCTCGTTACTTAATGCTTGTCGGTATAAAGACTCTGCCTCTGCAAGTTGGCCTTGTTGGTGAGCTTGCTCAGCTTTTCTAATGGTATTGACGGTGATCATGAAAATGCAATGTATGCTAGGTTTATCTTCAACTTTGAGAGAACAGGATGATACTATAAGGCGTTATGTTAGTTAACGAATTTATCTGAACTACAGCATTCCATATTCAACAACAAAGTGATTGGAATTTAGTTTTTTAAAGACCTTGAAGATCATTACGTTGGCTGTGTTAGCCCATTTGCCACACAAAAGCGTGTGTCGATTACCGGCTGGCTAAGAACTGGCGACAATCCCAGAAAATAAGAACTAAATTATAAAATAGGAAAGAAATTGACTCAGCTTACCATTAACCCAACATTAGATTCGGATAAACAGGCAGCGTTAAAAGCAGAATTCGCCGACTACGGCATTGTTCGTATTTTTGATTTCTTAAATACCGAGGGAGCAGAAGAGCTTTCACGCTGTTTACATCACGACACTTCATTTAACAATGCCTTCTTTTTAAATCGCCAAAACCGTGAAGCTAGCGATGAACAAATTGCCCAGCTGCCGAATGCGCAACGAAGAGAAATGTATCAGGCAATTTACCAGTTAGCCGCGCAGGGGCAGGGGTTTCTTTACGGCCGTCACAAAGCGAGCGATTCGTCACCTGCAATCATTGATGAAGCGTTGAAGCTGATTAATGACGAAGCTTGCTTGTCTGTTATTAAGCATATTACTGGTGATGATGAGCTAAGCCATGCTGATGGACAAGCAACACGCTACCGGGTTGGCGACTTCTTAACACGCCACATTGATAATCTACCTGGTGAAACACGAAAATATGCGTATGTGCTAGGTTTAAGTCCACAGTGGCATCCAGATTGGGGCGGTTTACTACAAATGTTTGAACCAGATGGTACACCGACTCAATCATATATGCCGAAATATAACTCGTTAACGTTATTCGATGTTAATAAAGTACATTCGGTTACTTCAATTGCGGCTTTTTCACCGGTTAGCCGTTACTCGTTAACGGGCTGGTTTAGGAGTTAAACACTACTTTGTAAAAAGAATAAAAATGCTCAATTAATAAGCTATTATTTATTTAGATTTGACTTACTACGAATGAATTAGTAAAACATGGGTCTGCAATTTGTTAAATTGAGAAGGAGAATACACTAGTCGCAATCAAATTTACTTAATTGTTATGGCAATGTTAGTGAGTTTAATAAATTGTTTCAGGCTTAGCAGCGGCGCTGCACGACAAGCGAAACAGTTTAGGAAATTTACAAAAAAGTAGTTCTGATTAAGATGTTCTAGGTTGACAGTTTCGCTGTCGTCTGGGAATATTGGCTGGTTGTATTCTAGATTAATTAAAAATCCTTTTTAATGGCAGAATTAGATTCATCATTACTGATGGGTTTTAAATTTTTGTTATCTAAGTTAAATAGCAATTGGTTGGGAACTATGTCCAAAATAAGTAAAAAAAGCCTTATCGCATCGACGATAGCAGGTGTTTTTGCGTTGGCTGGTAGCAATATCGCTGCTGCTGATGCGTTAACTGATTTACAAAAAGCTGAAATGCAAATTTTCAAAGCATCAGCTAAATCACAAAGCAAGATCGATAGCATCTATGAGCAAACTCAAGACTTACTAGCTGACTACCGTACAACAGTAGACGAAGCTGAAGTTTTAAAAGGCTACAACGACCACGTACAGCGCATGGTTGATGACCAAAACGCAAATATCGCGTCACTACAACGTCAAATCGATGGTATCGATAAAATCAAGCAAGGCGTTGTTCCACTAATGTACAAAATGATCGACACGTTAGAAAAGTTTGTTGATCTTGACGTACCAATGAACCTTGAGAATCGTAAAGAGCGTATCGCGGGTCTTCGCGACGTAATGGCTGATTCTAACGTAACAACTTCTGAGCAGTTCCGCTTAGTACTTGAAGCATACGAAATCGAAGCTAACTACGGTACAGTATTTGATGCTTACCAAGGTGAGTTAGACTTAGGTGATCGCACGATCACTGCTGATTTCGTTCACATGGGTCGTGTTGCGCTAATCGCACAATCTCTAGACTACAAGCAAGCTTGGGTTTGGAACAACTCAACTCGTTCATGGGACGAGTTAGGTGAAGAATATGCGAAGACTATCACTGACACTATCCGTATGGCACGCAAGCAATTGCCAATGGATCTAACTAAACTTCCAGTATTTGCAGCAGGAGCACAATAATGAAAAAGGTTATTAATTTCGTTTTACTTGCTGCTTCTCTGTCAGCGGGTTTCGCTACAACAGCTAACGCTAATGAACTAGACCAGTTGTTACAACAAGTTAAAGCTGACCGTATCTCAGAAGCTAAACTAGACAAGCAACGTGAATCTGAATTCTTAGCAGCGCGTGCTGACAAGCAAGCTTTATTGAACAAAGCAAAAGCTGAGTTAAAAGCGCAGCAAGACCGCAATACGCGTTTAACTAAAGAGTACGCAGCAAACGACATCAAACTTGCACAAAAAACGCAAGAACTTGATAACGCTAAAGGTACTTTAGGTGAAATGTTCGGTGTAAGTCGTTCAGCTGCTGCTGACGCTTACGGTATGATCTCTACATCAATTGTTAGTGCTCAATACCCTGGCCGTGGCGAAACATTAAACCGTATCGCTAACTCAAAAGAAATCCCAGGCCTTCCTGACTTGGAAGAGTTATGGTTCGCACTTCAAACTGAAATGACTGAATCTGGTAAGATTGCTCAGTTCCAAACTGATGTTACTAACCTAGACGGTACTAAGTCTTCAGAAACAGTTACGCGTGTTGGTACTTTCAACCTAATCTCTTCAAACGGTTACTTAACTTACAACGATGAGTTAGCACAAGTTCAACCACTTGCTAAGCAACCAGCTGGTTACATCACTGGTGAAGCAACAAGTTACTTCACAACTTCTTCAGGCTACGCGCCTTTATACCTTGACCCTTCACGTGGTGCTATCTTAGCGTTAGAAACTCGTAAGCGTACATTGATGGAATTCTACCACCAAGGTGCTGAAGTAGGTTACGGTATTACTGTACTACTAGTTATTGGTTTATTGATTGCGCTTGAGCGTATCATTGTTCTAGGTGCTGTTGGTGCGAAAATCAAAGCGCAAACTAAGAACATGGACAAGCCAAACAGCAACAACCCTCTTGGCCGCCTATTAAAGGTTTACCACGAGAACAAAGATGCTGACGCTGAAACACTTGAGCTTAAGTTAGACGAGCAAATCTTACGTGAAACACCAACGGTTGACCGTGGTATTAACCTAATCAAAATGTTCGCAGCTATCGCACCTCTAATGGGTCTATTAGGTACAGTTATCGGTATGATCATGACGTTCCAAACGATCACATTATTCGGTACTGGTGACCCTAAAATCATGGCTGGTAACATCTCACTAGCGCTAGTAACAACAGCACTAGGTCTAATCGCAGCACTTCCGCTTATCCTTGTACACAGCGTTGTAGCAGGTAAAGCAAAATCTGTACTTCACAAGTTAGACGAGCAAGCTGCTGGTCTAATCGCTGAGATTGCAGAGAAGGAGTCTAAGTAATGTTATTCCTGATAGAGCTTGTAGAATCTGTCAGGAGTTTTATTGCGACTGGCGGTAACGTACTATACTTTGTCGCCGTTGCTCTCTTATTGATGTGGATCCTAATGATCGAAAGATATTGGTTCCTAGCGTCAAACTACCCAAAAATGCGTGATGACATCATCAAGCGTTGGGACGCTAGAGCTGATACTACTTCATGGTATGCACATCGAATCAGAGATACATGGATCTCCGAAGCGACAGAACTACTAGAGCGTAATATGCTCACCATTAAAACCTTAGTGGCAATGTGTCCACTGATTGGATTATTAGGTACTGTAACGGGTATGATTTCGGTATTCGAAACTATGGCTCAACAAGGTACAGGTAATCCGCGTCTAATGGCTTCTGGTATTTCGATGGCAACAATTCCGACAATGGCGGGTATGGTTGCAGCATTATCAGGCGTATTTTTTAGTACGCGTTTAGACGCTAAAGTTAAACTAGCAAAGGCTAAACTGGTTGACAGTTTACCTCATCACTAGAGAGAAATTCGAATGGCACGTAAACGTATTCGTGAAGAAGAAGAAGCAGCAATTGATATGACGCCGATGCTTGACATCGTATTCATCATGCTGATCTTCTTTATCGTAACGACTTCTTTCGTAAAAGAAGCAGGTATTGAAGTAAATAAACCTAAAGCAGCTAACCAAACTAAACAGAAGTCAGCTAACATTTTTGTTGCAGTAAAAGACACTGGTGAAATTTGGTTAGACAAGCGCCGCGTTGATGTAGAACGTGTTGCTGCTAACATCGAAAAGCTTTTAGCAGAGCAACCAACTGATGTGGTAATTATCCAAGCTGACAAAGATGCTAAGCACGGTATCGTTGTTAAAGTGATGGATGCTATCAAAGAAGCAGGAATCGATCGTATCTCTATTGCAGCTGCTAAGGGGTAATTTATGGTTCGCTTTTTAGTATCAATACTACTAGGCGCTGCAGTTACCTTTGGACTATTTTCGTTCATGGCATTCCTGATCGCGAGCGGTGATCGCGCTCAGGAAGAACAGTTAGAAAATATCGTGGTGGAAGTGAATACTACACCACCAAAGTCTGCAGCAGAGACGCGTCGTCGTGTACCGCCACCGCCGCCACCGCCGCCTAAGACTCCACCTAAGCCTCAAGCTCCAGAGCCTGAAGCAAACAATAACCAAGGTGGTATCGAGTTTAATATGCCAGGTGTACAGTTAGCTGGTGCTAACACTGGTTTATCTGCTCCGGGTGCTGGTTTTGGTCGTGATGGTGAAGCAACACCAATTGTTCGAATTGAGCCTAAATACCCAATTCAAGCAGCTCGTGATGGTAAAGAAGGTTGGGTACGACTATCTTTTACTATTAATGAGATTGGTGGTGTTGAAGACGTTAAGGTAATCGAAGCAGAGCCAAAACGTATCTTCGACAAAGAAGCGAAGCGTGCACTACGTAAGTGGAAATACAAGCCAAAAGTTGTTGACGGTAAACCGCAAAAGCAACCTGGTTTAACTGTTCAGCTTGACTTTAAAATGGACGGAGGTAGGTAATGTTTAAAAAACTTGCAACGGCATTAGTAATTGCATCTGCAGTAACGACTGTCCAATTACCGTTCTCTTTTGACGTTCAAGCCGCAGAAGCAAAACAAGAGAAGAAAAAGCGTCCAACACAACTAGTTGGTCCATCAGTAGGTAAGAAAGTACAAAAAGCATTTGAACTTTACACTGCCGACGACATTGATGGTGCACTTGTTCTTTTGTTAGACATTGAAGCGAGTAAACCATACGACAAAGCTTATGTAGCACGTATGATCGCAGTAATGTATGCAACCAAAGGCAACCAAGAAGAGAAAGCGATTAGCTATCTTAAGCAAGCGGTTGAGCCTGATATCCTAAACGAAGGCGATCACGGTGAATCAATCAAGTTACTTGCTGATTTGCAAATGCAAACCAAAAAGTACGAAGAAGCGCTTAAGAACTATGAAGCTTGGATGGAGTTCACAGGTAAAGAAGACTCGCAAACTTACGTTAAGATTGCGCAAGCTTATTACGAACTTCGTCGCTTAGACAAAATGATTGAGCCTGCTGATAAGGCGATTGCGTTATTTGGCGACAAGCCAAATCAAAACCCTTACATCTTAAAGCTAACGTCTTACTACGAACGTAAGATGTACCGCGACGGTGTTAAGGTGCTTGAAACCGTACTGCAAATATTCCCTGAGAATAAGCAATGGTGGACGCAATTGGGTATGTTCTACTTATTAGTAGAAGATTACCCGAAAGCATTGTCGACGTTAGATATGGCATACAAGCAAGGTTTCTTAGAAAAAGAATCTGAGCTAAAAACTTTAGCAAGCTTGTACCAGTCTAATGGTGTTCCGTTCAAAGCAGCTAAATTACTAGAGAAGCATATTGGCTCTGGTGATATTAAGCGCGATGATCAAACATTATCGACATTAGCTAACGCATACCATGCAGCCCAAAACATTGCCACTGCTGCTAAATACTACGGTGAAGTTGCTAAGTTAACTAACGAAGCACAACACTGGCGTAAGCAAGGCATGTTGTTAAAGCAAAGCGAGCAGTTCAAAAAGTCTATCGTCGCGCTTAACAAGGCACTTGACGCAGGTGTGAAGAACAAAGGTCGTGTATACATGAGCCTAGCTGAAGCACACTTCTATTTGGGTCAGTACAAGCAAGCGCATGCAGAGATCTCTCGTGCAATGAAAGATCCTAAATCGCGTAAAGCAGCTCGCGGTTGGAAGTCATTTATTGAAGAAACAGCACAACGTAAAGGTGTTGCTATTTAATTTGGCTTTAGAACCAAACAAAAAACCAGCCTGATGGCTGGTTTTTTTATCCCTCAAGAAAATTACATAACTGATATCAACTTGAATAATTATTTGATCACTCAGAGAGAATTTAAAGGCTCATAGACAAGGCTTGGCGTGCAGAGAATGGTTACTCCCCTTTTGTTGAACTAAAAGCAAACGGCATAACGCAGTATATGTGCTTTTAAAACTCGCCTTTGGGAATGCATAAGCAGCATGTTAACTACACAAAATTCACTCGATGTAGAGCAACTATATCGTCATAAATTTCGTTTGCTCTAATAATGCTTATGTCATTCTGAGAGGCTAAATAATTAATCAAACTGGTATAGGCTAACTACAACACTTCAGTACTTTCTATTTTTATGATTCGCTCGATTTCACTGACGATCTCCGCTTTGTGCTGTAGCGTTTTAATGGCGTCAAAAAGCGTCGCTGCTTGAGGGTAGAAATATTTTAAATATCGATACCACTGCTTTAAGCGACTTGAAAAGTAGAAAGGCTTAAATTCACCGCCATCCAGCTTAGTCCAATCTAGAATCAATTGACATGTCTCTTGCCATGTCATAGGTGTATCGTTGTATTTCAGCACATTTGCAAGGTTAGGTGTTGCAAGTGCTCCTCGTCCAATCATTAAATCATTACAGTGAGATTTCTCAATACATCGCTGTGCATCTGAACGTTGCCATATTTCGCCATTAGCAATAACTGGTATGGTTAGCTTGCTTTTAATATCCGCAATATACTCCCAATAAGCAGGAGGCTTGTAACCTTGTCTTTTAGTTCGGGCATGAACGGTTAACATGTCTGGCTGAGCTTGAGCGATGGCATCAACAATTTCATCAAGTAAGCTGGTGTCGTCGAAGCCTAATCGTATTTTTGCAGACAGTGCCTGCTCAGTACCAGATAGAGCAGACTTTACACTTGAAATGACTTGGTACATCAATTCTGGGTCTTTAAGTAAGCTAGCGCCGCCTTGGCTTTTATTGACAGTTTTTGCAGGACAGCCAAAGTTAATATCGACGCCACTTGTCCCTAATTCGTGAGCTATTAGGGCATTTTCTGCCATCCAGTTTGGATCTTGGCCTAATAGCTGAACTCTTACAGGGGTTCCCGATGGTGTTTTGCCGCCGAGTTTAAGTTCTGGACAAAGCTTGTAGAAAGTGTGTTTCGGGACTTTGCGATTAACTACCCGAACAAATTCCGTTATGCATAAATCATAGTCATTAATCTGTGTGAGTAGATCGCGCATCAAGTGATCAACGACCCCTTCCATTGGTGCTAAAAAAATTTGCTTTACGTTCAAAATTATTCTTTCATAGAAGTGTAGGCTTGTATTTTAGCCTATTGATAAGGTCAAACAAATTCTCACGCGAGAGAATAAATTTGAAATAAATATGCTATCTTAGAGGTCTAGATAAAAACACTTATAACAGTATAAGTTAGCTATATTTTTTATAACAAAGGAAAACATGATGAATTTAATCAAGAAATCAACTCTAGCTGCTGTAATGGGCTTATTTTCTTTAGGCCTTTTAGTTTCTGCGCCTGCGAAGGCTGATGTTAACCCGTTTGCTGTTGAAGACGTAGTTTCTGTGTCTGTTGCTGCTGGTGGCGACAAGTGTGGTGAAGGCAAGTGTGGTGAAGGTAAAGCCAAAGGTAAGTGCGGCGAAGGCAAATGTGGCGAAGGTAAAGCCAAAGGTAAGTGTGGCGAAGGTAAATGTGGCGAAGGTAAAGCCAAAGGCAAATGCGGTGAAGGCAAGTGTGGTGAAGGTAAAGCCAAAGGCAAATGCGGCGAAGGCAAATGCGGTGAAGGCAAGAAAAAAGCAAAAGGTAAGTGTGGCGAAGGTAAATGTGGTGGCTAATTAACAGCCATACTCGTCAGATGAAATAACAGCTCGCTTATTTTATTTGCTAACTTAAGCCTTATTTGCTTAAGTCATTGATTGAACGGCTACCAATAGGTGGCCGTTTTTTATTGCGATATAAAAAGCACATGAGACATTTTTGTTCTTCTCATTTAAGTTCAAGCATAGGTGTAATGCATTTGTACAAAAGTAAACCAAGTTATGTGAATGTGTTAACAAGGTGTAATGTCATTTATGGAAATGTAAATGTGAGATATGTCGCACATGGGCGTAGGATATTGAGTAAGTTGTTCGCGAAAAAAGGAAAGTGCATGGGTAAAAAACCTTTAAATACAGTTTGTTAATGTTTTTGTGTGAAAATTGCACTTCATCCTATGGAAAATATTTTATCACACTTGCTAGTTTATAATCGCGGATAACGTAATATTACAACTGTCAGGACGACACAGGAAATGAATTCCTGTCAAGGGAGGCCTTAGGATTAGGTCATGCAATAGGATATTGCATAGGATGATAGAACAAGGATGTGAATTAGCAAAGGAAAGCTGAGTTAAGGAAGATAAGCAGGTAAGCTTTAAACACAAGGTGTGTGTTACATTAGGAAATGTAGTCGCTTTAGGATTAGGCGGTAGGACAGCGAAGGGATCGTTAGGATATACTAAGGACAGTTTCTTTAAGGATGAAGCGGGAAACACTAATTGTGCGCAGGATGCGCAACAAAGCTAGATAAAGAAATGCGACTCTATGAGTCGCATTTTTTTATGTCAAAAATTTAGTGACAGCGAGCACCATTTAGCCAAATCAAGCATAGAAATAAATCAGGTGCTCGGGTATCTGAATTTTATTTGCTCGCTTAGCAGCTAGGCCCAGATAAACTTAGTGCTAATCTTGATATCCCCATGGGGCTTTAGGTGGAGTGATTGGCTTCGTTAAGTCGAAATCAACGCGAAACTCTCTACCCTGTCTAACCATCCTATAGCTGAAACGATTTGGGTAAATAAACATTTGCCACGTATTATCTGCTGATTGTGGTATACCTTGCTTTACAAAAAGCTCTTTTGAGTATTGATCTGCTGGAAATGACTGCACTTCTGGCCATCCAGCGTCAAGCGTTTGGCCGCCATACATGGTCTGTACATCATGGCTGCCATCGGGATGACGATGGTCGTGTTTAAGTGACAATCCAGAGCCTGTTTTGGTGATAATCCAAGTACGTGATGCATTTTTGCCAATGTGAAAAGGGATCTGTAGTTCTCGCTCATCGCATTTTCTAACATGCATGATCAGCTGCTTATCGTTGAAGCTATCGTCACCACCCGTATCAAGCGACACCTTGCCTGTAAATGCTTGGCCACAAAACGCTTTTATTCGATCAAAAAAAGCATCGTGTGAAGCAATAGATACTAAAGGTGCTGGCATCACAACTGGAGGATGTGCTTGTGCTAGTTTGCCATCTTTCGGATCGCTAGCTGAAGCCGCTAGGCTACTATACGCCGATGCTATTAGCGCAGAGTACGCGATGATTCGTGCTGATTTTTTAGTATTTAATAGAGTAGGAAATAACTTTCCAGTGATCGGCATGTGTTGTCCTTGTTGAAGTTAATAATGTTTAGCTGTTTTTAGCTTAGTTTTGCAAATAATAAAGTGAATATTAATACGTATTCAACGAGCAATATACGTTAAATATCACTAGAATATCAGCTTGTTGCTTTCTATATAATTTCCTTTCTATAAATGACCTCTTCTTCGCAATTAGGGCAAACGATCAAGCTTGCTTGGCCGATATCTCTGCAAAATATGTTAGTCACGCTACTCGGTATGATTGATGTTGTAATGGTTGGTCACCTTGGCAATGCAGCAGTGGCTTCTGTGGGTTTAGGTAATCGTATTCAGTTTGTCGTGTTGGTTATTGCGACAGGCCTTTCATGGGGCGTGGGTGTTTTAGCCGCGCAATACTTCGGGGCTGGTAAAAGTGACAGAATTCGCCGTAGCATTCAGATAGCGTCTGTTTTTGCTCTTTTGGCATTTACCCCGATAGCCATTGTTAATTTTTACACTGCTGATCTTGTCATCGGCTGGGCTTCATCTGATTCAGAAGTTGTTGCGCTTGGTGAGGTTTACCTTTGGATTACCATGCCGAGTTTGATCTTTGTTGGCCTAATATTGATTGTAGAAAACGCACTGCGCAGCATTGGTCAGGTTAAACTGCCCTTAGCATTTAGCTGTGTCGCTATAGTGATCAATATCATCCTTAATTATTGGCTTATCAATGGCGGCTTAGGAGTACCTGCACTTGGAGTAGAAGGCGCTGCCTGGGCAACGTTAATATCGCGTGCCTTGCACTTAGCGATTATTTGGCATTTTTTAATTAAAAATCGCCATTTACTAGCGCCTAAGAATGGCGACCTTAGCTTATTGGCGAATCGTCGAGCTTGGTGGCATCTATTTCAGTTAGTTTGGCCAATGATGATGAGTTTTGGCATTTGGTCTATCGGTACATTCATGTATCAACTTATCTACGGGCAATTAGGTACAGAAGCCCTTGCGGTGATGAGTTTGCTTTCACCAATTGAAGGAATATTTTTATCCATATTTTTTGGTTTAGCTTCTGCTTGCTCGATTATGGTGGGTCAAAAGCTTGGGGCTGATGCCTTTGAGCAAGCCTGGCAGGTCGCTAAATCCTTCTTTGTACTTTGTCCAGTTGTCGCAATTGGTTTAGGTGGTTTGGCGTTATTGCTCGAAGGAATTATCTTCAGCCCGTATGAAAATATGTCAGCACAAACACTAGCCACAGCTCACCAAGTATTTACGCTAATTGCACTGGGGGCATGGCTAAAAGTATGTAACATGACGTTGGCACTCGGCGTTATTCGTGCAGGCGGAGATAATAAGTTTTGCATGATAACTGATATATTTGGCATGTGGGCGGTAAGTATTCCGCTGACCTATATTGCGGCGACGGTTTGGGACCTGCCACTTATTTGGGTTGCCCTAGTCGCCTATAGCGAGGAAGTTGCAAAGCTTATTTTGTTTGGTTGGCGCACATGGTCAAAGAAGTGGATGCGCAACCTTTCTGTAGACGCTCATTAACTGATGAGAGCGGCTTCACCTTCACAGCTCTCAAGTCTTATATTAGCATTGTGATGTTAGCTGTTAGCTGTTAGCTGTTAGCTGTTAGCTGTTAGCTGTTAGCTGTTAGCTGATAGCTTGAAGAGCGTAGGTCACTTAATTTGTATTCTCTTATGTGAACAATCGCTCATAAGCAATATAACCCCAGCATAAAATCAACATACTAAAGGCAACTGTGACGCCAGCAGATCCTAAGTCTTTTGCTCTACCAATAAGCTCGTCATGATCTGTGGTGATTTTATCGGCTAAAGCTTCTATTGCCGAGTTAATAAGTTCAGCAAACAGCACAAATGCTAAAGTTATCAATAGTATTAATAATTGCGAACTTGAAGCCGCTAAGAAAAATGCGATTGGGGTGAGGATCAGACATATTGCTAACTCTTGGCGAAAAGCCGCTTCATGAAATAGTGCTGCTTTGAAACCTTTGTAAGAGCAGTAAGTTGCTTTGACAATACGTGTTATACCTGTGCCATTGGGCTTTTTTGAATAATTTATTGGTTGCGTCATTTTCTTCATTTAGTCGCTAACATTCGCCCTTAGCTTTTCCGTAAGCGAAGTACATAGCATATACCTACCGCTATAAATCAAAGGTTCACGTTACCACATACTTACGTGCTTGCTAATGACTATTATTGACCTCCATTCTAATTTTACTTTTTAAAATAACTAAAACTTAGGAAATATAGCCAATATATTGGAAATATAATTTTTTGACTCTGATGGGTTTAAATTAAGGTTTTGTTTTAAAAGATAAAAATACATGGCATTGGAATTGAAATGAAAGTTGCTGATAACGACTTATTGAACAGCATTTGCTTATAGGTCAATAGCAATGCAACGAACTTAAGGTTAAGGATAGAATAATGAAAAAATTAACAGCGGCCAGTGTTACACTAATTTCAGCAACCCTGATTTCAGCACCAGTATCGGCTCACGACATTAATAGCGATGCATGTGATGTCAACCTAGAAACCGGCATGTATATCAACCATGAGGTCATAGAGTTCACAAAAAATGACAAAGTGTTATATAAAATTGTTGGTGAAAATACCCTTGTAGTGAACGGTGAAGAAGTTTCTTTAGCAGCTCATCAAGAAGCTTTGGTCGCAGATTACGCTGACAGCATTCGCGCAGTGGTACCGGAAGTTAAAGGTATCGCAATAGAGGGAATTGCATTGGCTACAGAAGGCGTTAATTTAGCGTTTAATGAATTACTAGGTGAGGGCAATAACCTCGCAAATAACCTTACGCAAGAATTAAACAAGCTGGGCAGTGAATTGGATACCCGCCTTTCATTGGAGTCAGGCATTCGCTTTGATGAAAATGGTGCTATTGGCGAAGATTTCTTAGGAGAAGATTTTGAAGAGCGTGTAGAAGACACCATCGAAAGTGCCATTCAAGATTCGATTGGTTCTTTGCTTATCGCCGTAGGGCAGGAAATGTTGTTTGCTGGCGGTGATATGGAAGCTTTAGAAACCCGAATGGAAAATTTTGGCGCCGATATCGAACAACAAATGGAAGCGCGTGCTGAGTTACTGGAAGCTAAAGCAGATGCTTTGTGTCAATCAATTGTTGTTATTGATGAGTTAGAAGCGCAGATGCGTGATGAGATTAGTGAGCTTGCTGATTTTGATTTGTTAGAAGTATCGGCTCATCATAACAACAAAATATAGTTGCATGCTTAGCCTGTCTTCTCGAACTTTTGTCTATCTTGTCCTTTGCCAACGAATTTAAGCCCAGCTGTTGTGTAAGGGCAGGTTAGATAGAAAGCCAATTAAAATTAAGATTCAATGCTGGTATTGGCGGGGTAAACTTTAACGTTACTGTCTACCTTGCCAATAAACCCACCAAAATCCAATGTCACTAACCAATGGCCTGAGTGTGGCACAATAAGTCGAACGGGTGTGTGCATCATCAGACCGCCAATCCCAAAGCGTTTACGCGCTCTTTTATATTCTTGGAAGTGCTTTGATTCCATTAAGTAGACGTTGGCGGCGTTACCTGACAATGAAACTTCAACAACCTGATTTTTTATTAGAATTCCTAAGTCGTAGTGCGTAAACTTCACGTTTTACCTTGTTCGCAGTAGAATAGCGCTGAATTACTTAGCTTGGCGGTAACATTTGGCAATTTTAATGCGCTTTCTCACTAATGCAAAGTAAGACTCAAAGCAATACACCCTCGCAAGCCATGCAGTAAATATCAACTATGAATCACTCAGTGCAACAATTATATCGCTACCGCAAAGGCATTAGCACTAAACCATTTAATGCGCGTGGCAAAAAAGTGCTGCGCTGCGAGTATTGTCAGCTAGCTAACGACAATTGTATTTGCCATTTGCGCCAGCCCTCTCTCGCAAATGCGCATTTCGCAATTATCATGCATGATGCTGAAGTGCTTAAACCGAGTAATACTGCGCGTTTAATTGCTGATGTGGTACCCAATACATCGGCGTTTATTTGGTCACGTACTGAGCCTAATACCCAGTTGCTAGCTTTACTGGCAACCCCTTGCTATCAACCTTGTGTTGTTTTTCCTGAGCAATATGCGGTTGCGCCTAGACAGGTTTATCTGAATCAAGTTCCTAAAGTCGCTGGCGAAGGCGTTAACGAACAAAAAGTAGGAAAGCAGAAAACACCACTATTTGTGTTATTGGATGGTAGCTGGCGTGAAGCGAAAAAAATGTTTCGTAAAAGCCCCTATTTAGATAACTTCCCCGTTGTCAGTGTGAGTGCGGGCGCTGACTTGCTGAAAAATGAAAGTAATCAAGCAGAAAATCTATCGGCTAATTATATTCGTGAAGCTGAGGTAGAGAATCAGTTTTCGACAGCGCAAGTGGCTGCTCAGCTACTTGCATTAAATGGTGATGATCAAGCAAGTGAGCATTTGTCATTGTGGTTTGATTTGTTTAACTTCCAATATCAGAAAAGTGTTTGCCAGCCAAATCTAGGGCGAGCTGATGCGCTGGAACGCTATCAAGCGTTTATCAATAACAGTAAATCTCTGAGTATCTGAGACATAATCGGCTAAGACAAAGCAATTAAGGCATAAGGAACATCCTAGAGATGATCACAACCCGAAGGTTAACACTCAGACCACTGACATTAGATGACTGGCAATTTGTGATTGATATTTTTAGCCAGCCTGATTTTATTCGCAATGTCGCCGACAAAGGTATTCGTACTCAATCAGATGCCATAGCTTATCTAGAGCAGGGGCCTATGCTTTGCCAAGAAACTCATGGCTTTAGTATGTTGGCAATGGAGTTGTCACCAGACCTTAGCTCTTCATCACAAACTGACGCGCAACCAAAGGTCATTGGCCTTTGTGGCTTGTTGCAACGAGATAACATGCCATACCCAGATATCGGCTATGCTTTGCTACCGCAATATTACCGAAAAGGTTACACTTTTGAAGCGGCTGAAGGAGTGCTTTCGCACTTTTCTGATATTCGCCCTGTGTTAGCAGTAACTAGTGTCGATAATGACGCCTCACAGCAACTTTTACGCAAATTAGGTTTTAATAAAGCAGATGCCGATTTGGTTGCTGATGCTTTTGATGAGCAGGTAAGCGTATTTCAGTTAGCTTGATGTACCTTCTTTGATGCCTTGATTAAGCTCTAAAAGGTTTATTTAGTCTGAGGAAGCAATAAATGCTGTTTTTCTTTGGCAAGCATTTTTAAGAATTCCCAGACAGTGGCAACGCGTTCTAGGCGTTTAAGCTCAGGGTGAGTGACCAACCATAAGCTACGGGTAATGGTAACTTCATCTGCGACAAGCTTTACAAGCTCAGCATCTTGCTCAGCTAAAAAGCATGGCAAAATACCAATCCCTAAGCCTGACTTTATCGCACTGTATTGGCTGATAATACTGGTGCTGCGAAATACTGGTTTTATATTTTCAGCCACTTCATCTAAGTAGCTAAGCTGCTCGGTAAATAATAAGTTATCAACATAACTCACCCATGGCTGGCTAGGTAATTGTGATAAGGCTAAGTGTTGGTAATGATGTTGATTTTTACGACTACCATAAATTTGTAGCTGATAATCGGTTAGTTTAGTGACGATCATCGATGTACTTTTCGGGCGCTCAACCATAATAGCGATATCTGCTTCATTGCGGCTGATTTTGACATCGCGGGCGAACTGCAAAAGCTCTACTTCTATTTTTGGGTGATTGGTTTGCAAGCCAGTTAAATTTGGGGCGATAAAATTGTTGCCAAACGCTTCGGTAGCGCCGATGCGAACAGTGCCGTGTTCACTGGTATTGTGCAGGGCAATTTGTTCAAAGGCTAATGTAGCATCTTGCTCCATTTTACTCGCTCTGGCCACCAATAATTTGCCGTCAGGCGTTAATACATGGCCATTGCTTGTTCGCTCAAATAGCTGTGCTGACAAGCTGGTTTCTAGTTGGTGCAAACGCCGAGAAACGGTTGATGCGTCGATACCCAATCGGCGCGCCGCGACTGATAGCTTTTCAGCGCGTGAAACTTCTAAAAATATCCGTAAATCTTCCCAGTTCATCTGCTCTACCAGTGATAGCGCTCTTAGGCATAATAATTGAGGCATTATAAAAGCTAAAGCAGTTTGCTTGCAATTATGCAAGATTTCTTGCGTTTATGCTTGTTGTTGGGGGAAACACTAAGCGCTAACGTAGCGCTATGAACTCATATTAAGTTAAGCCTAGAGATAAGTTATGACGATCCGAAAAATTCCGCTGATTATTGGCGGCGAAAAAGTGCAATCTGCAACGGATACTTGGTTAGATGTGCTAAATCCAGCCACTCAAGAGGTGGTAGCACAAGTGCCAATGGCGACACCACAAGAGATTGCCGCAGCGGTTGCTAGTGCTAAACAAGCATTTAAGACATGGTCGCAAGTGTCATTAACTAATCGCATGCGCATTATGGTGCGCTTTCAAGAACTAGTGCGCGAGCACACCAGCGAAATTGCCGAGTTGATCACCTTAGAGCATGGTAAAACCTTGCCAGATGCCGAAGGCGAAGTCGGCAGGGCGTTGGAAGCAGTTGAAAATGCTTGTGCTATCACCCGATTACAGCTTGGTGAAATGGCCAACAATTCGGCCACTGGGGTAGATACGTACACACTGAATAAGCCGCTAGGTGTTGGTGTTGGTATTACTGCGTTTAACTTCCCGGTAATGCTACCTGCGTTTATGTTCCCGCCAGCCGTTGCGTGTGGCAATACCTTTGTGCTTAAACCATCTGAGCAAGACCCATCATCAACGATTCGCTTTGTCGAATTGGCATTAGAAGCGGGTATTCCTGCTGGCGTGATTAATGTTGTTCATGGTGGCCCAGAGGTGGTGGATGCATTGTGTGAACACCAAGACGTTAAAGCGGTATCTTTTATTGGTTCAACCCATGTTGGTACTCATGTTTATAACCATGCAAGCCAGCATGGTAAACGCGCTCAGGCGATGATGGGCGCCAAAAATCATATGGTGATCATGCCTGATGCCAATAAAGACCGAGCGATTAACGATTTATTAGGCTCAGCTTTTGGCGCAGCAGGGCAGCGCTG
Organism: Thalassotalea montiporae; assembly: GCF_053485855.1. Lineage (NCBI taxonomy): Bacteria > Pseudomonadati > Pseudomonadota > Gammaproteobacteria > Alteromonadales > Colwelliaceae > Thalassotalea > Thalassotalea montiporae. The sequence goes on along the minus strand of NZ_JBQRUO010000003.1, from coordinate 162,954 downwards.
TATGGCAAACCCCGTAACGATTTTAGTGGGCGAAGCTCGAAACTGGTTACCTGAAATAGCAGAGCGTGCCAAAGCCTTAAAAGTAGGGCCAGGCTCTCAGCGTGATGCCGATTTAGGCCCTGTGGTATCGCCACAAGCGAAAGCACGTATTTTACGGTTGCTCGATTCAGGTGTTGAGCAAGGGGCTGAATTGCTTGTTGATGGCCGCAACTGTGTGGTTGAAGGCTATGAACAAGGTAACTTTGTCGGTCCGACCATGTTTTCTAAAGTGACCAGGGATATGGATATTTACACTCAGGAAATTTTCGGCCCAGCACTTTGTGTGTTGGAAGCGGAAACCCTTGATGATGCTATCGATATTATCAATGCTAACCCGAACGGTAATGGCACTTCTATTTTTACCTCAAGCGGTTGGTATGCTCGCAAGTTTGAAAATGAGATAGATGTCGGTCAAGTGGGAATTAACGTACCCATTCCAGTACCCGTTGCTTATTTTAGCTTTACTGGTTCACGTGGTTCAAAGTTGGGGGATTTAGGGCCGAACGGCAAGCAAGTGATTAGCTTCTGGACGCAAACTAAATCAGTCACCGCGCGTTGGTTTGAACCAGATCATCAAGATGGCTCTGAGGTACATACCACCATCAGCTTAAAATAGGGTTTATTGCCTAAAGCAAAAGCTTGAAGTAAAAAGCAAAACGTAAAAACAAAAAAGCGAAAATAGGCCTATGCTGATTTTCGCTTTTTTAATGCTGCTAAAGAAAAGAGTGCTAAGCGCTAATTGGTTGATTATATCCGATATGCGGGCATATTAACGTCATTTAGTTTTAAGCCGTATAGCTCCATGGTGCCAGTGGCGCTGGATTCACCATCACCACTAAACTCAAAATCAAACAGACTTCGAATATAAAAGCCTTGTCGCTTGTTAAAGCGAGGCATTGCGCTTTTGCGGAACACAGAAATGAGCTGTAAACCCTGCTGTTCGCAGTGGCGTTTGGCGTGAACCTTAGCGATTTCGGCAACTTTTCGTAAGTACCAAAAATACCAACCGACTAAGAAAATCCCCAACAGTAAATAAATATCGCCCATATGTTTCTCTGTTATTTCTTGATGTTGTTGCTCGCGTTAGCCAAACAGCTGGCCAATGGCCTTTGCCAGTGCGTCACTGCGAGTTTCGCTGCGCATGACAGCAAAGACATGAGGTCGCAACGCAGGAATTGCAACTAGGTCTTTAAAAATCGCGGTAAATAACGCGAGATCTGACTTGGCTGCTAATTGTGATAATAGCTGCTCAAGCGTTGTTGCGTTTAGGCCTAACCAACAGCGACCAGCTAGTGTGATATAAATATCATCCGTTTGAGGCTTAACTAATAGTTCGCTGATTAAAGCGATAACATGTGGATGCTCAGCAGTGCTTGCCAGTGCTCTGATCAATTGTGCTTTGGTTTCGCTGTCTTCTGCTATTTTAATCAATGCAATCAGTGCGTCCAACACATTCAACGGTAATTGCTGGTTTTCTAGTGCATGGCAAAACGGAATGAGTACATTAGCGTCAAAGTTTGCGATATTTTTTGCCACCGCTTCGTTAATACTTGGCTGATTAATTTCTGCCGCCAAATCGCTGATCCCTTGGATACCAATAGATTGCCATTCATCCCAAGTAAGCTGACCACTAGCGTATTCTTGAAAGTGCTCGAAGTGAATACTTGCAGGCTGTTTTAACTCTTTTCTAACTAACGTATTTATCGCGGCCAATTTATATTCAGCAGGCGTGATATGGTATGGATTGCTATTAAGCAGCTCTTCTTGTTTTTCAGTAGGGTCAACCGTTAAGTCTTGGCCCAGTGCTTCGATAATGATGGCAATAAAGTGATTGCGTGAGCCTTGGTTTAACAGGCCGCGTTCATCTAGTGGTAATTTGATAAACCATAAATAAGGCGCTTTCGACTTTGCTTGCCAAAAAGCAATCGCGATATGAGCATGCCCCTGGCTAGGATAAGGGTAGGGCATCATATTTTGTTCGACGCGGTTAAAGTCATCTTTACTGATTTTAGTAATTTTACGGCCGATATCGTAAATGCGGAATTGCGAGCCAGAAAATTGCAACAGCTCTGAGATAGTATCGATGCGATCCATAATTGAAAAAGTAGTCGAATTTGAGGCGAATTATAAGGATAATGCGCCGATAAAACTATGGTCAAAATCAGATTGCCTACCAATGAATCCGCAAAAACACAGTATCGACGAGTTACTTTATCAACTAGAGCAAGAGTTGCGTCGCTTAACCCTTTGGAGTTTAGTTAAACCTAACCCTGAAAAGTTAATGAGCACAGCACCGTTTTGTGTCGATACCTTGCGGTTTGAGCAGTGGTTACAATATATCTTCCTACCACAAATGTACCAGCTAATTAAAAATCAACAGCCGCTACCGACACAGATAGCGTTATGCCCGATGGCGGAAGAGGCATTTGTTGGCTTATCAGATAAGGCAGCAGGTTTAATTAACATTATTGGCGATATTGATGAATTGCTAAGTGGTCAGCGTCAACAACAGAAGTTTTTACGCAATGAGTAAGTCAGTAATCGATAGCGCCAATCAGCCGGAATTTTTAGAGGCAAAGGCGTGTGAAGAGCAAAAGCCAGTATTAACGATTCTTTATCAAGATGAATACTTGGTCGCGATAGACAAACCAGCAGGTTTATTTGTCCATCGCAGCTTTTTAGATAGGCACGAACGCTATTTTGCTTTGCAATTACTGCGCGATCAAATAGGACAATATGTTTACCCCATTCATCGACTCGACAAGCCAACTAGCGGTGTCTTATTGTTTGCGCTTGACCAAGAAGTAGCAAGGGCATTAAACGATAAATTTATTACGCGTGATATTGAGAAAACCTATTATGCCTTAGTGCGTGGTTTTTTGGCGGATGAGGTACGTGTTGATTATCCACTAAAGGAAAAGCTGGATAAAATTGGCGACAAATACGCAAACGAAGACAAGCCAGCGCAAGCTGCTGTCACGCAATTTACCACGATTGCCCAAGGCGTTATCAATAAGCCATTAGGGCGTTACGCTACCGTGCGTTATTCTTTGGTGAAAGCCAGCCCTGAAACGGGTCGTCGTCATCAAATTCGCCGGCACTTATCGCATCTGCGTTTCCCTATCATTGGCGATGTTAACTATGGTGATAACAAACAAAATCCGTTTTTCGCGGAGGAATTTGGTTACCGCCGTTTGATGTTGTTTGCTCAAAAGCTGGCGTTTGAACACCCAGTGACAAAAAAGCCGCTGGTGATTGAAGCGGCGTTTGATCAGCAGTGGTTATCAGTATTTGAAAAGCTAGATTGGCAAGATATCAAAGTGTAGGCTTTGGGTGCCATCCGTTAGCGGGTTCGTAGCTGTACGTATCAAGCGCGCTATAGTTTAGTGCTTTTAGGAGTATTAGTGTCACCGGTTAAGCTCACAAATTGAGTGTTGTATTGGCGACTGTAGTGGTCGTATAACCAATCAAGGCGGTGTTTAGGGCGGGCAGTTGCTGGCGCTTTGTTATCACGCTCACCCTTAATCTTCACATAACCGACATTTTGTAGGCCAAGCGCCTCGTTTCGCGTTTGCTCAAATTGCGCCATCATAATTTGATCCGCCGTCGTTGGACGCTTTAATAAACTAATGAGCAGTTCAGTATCATTAGTTAATGGCTTTTTGTAATCTTGGTATGCAACATTCTCGGTACTAGAGCAGGCGCTCAATACTAAAACAAAGGCTAAGGTAACTAACTGGCTAATAACTTTCATGGCAACTACTGATAATGACTGTTGTGTTTCTAATACCAGTCTGAGCAAGCGCTATACCAATGCATTTTTGACACTTGGTTAATTAGGCTAAGTGATTAAAATTAATGCGATTTAAATTTATTTGTTAGTACGGAATTTTCGTAAAACGAGCGTTTTTAGTGATAAAAAAAGCGCTAGATTTTTACTGTCAAAAATCTAGCGCTTGGTATTTTAGTCAGGTTAAACCCATGTTATTAGCTTAACCTAGTCAACTCTCAAAATGTTTATTTGTTACTTTTATTCGTCAGAAACTGAACGAAGTAGGGCGTTAATACCTACTTTAGCACGTGTTTTTGCATCCACTTTTTTCACGATAATTGCAGCGTAAAGGCTGTAAGTACCACATTTCGATGGCAAGTTGCCTGGCACTACCACAGAGCCGGCAGGCACGCGGCCATAGTGTGTTTCACCTGTTTCGCGATCATAAATGCGCGTACTTTGGCCGATGTAAACACCCATTGAAATCACTGCCCCTTCTTCAACAACAACGCCTTCAACAATTTCAGAACGTGCGCCAATAAAGCAGTTATCTTCAATAATCGTTGGGCCTGCTTGCAGTGGCTCTAATACTCCACCAATGCCAACACCGCCAGAAAGGTGAACATTCTTACCAATTTGTGCACACGAGCCTACAGTGGCCCAGGTATCGACCATAGTGCCTTCATCAACGTAGGCGCCGATGTTGACATAACTCGGCATCACAACCACGTTTTTACCGACATAGCTACCTGTACGCACGGTTGCTGGTGGTACAACGCGTACGCCATCAGCTTCAAACATTGCTTGTGTGTAGTCACTGTATTTTAATGGCACTTTATCGAAGAATTTGCTCTCTGCGCCGTCAATAATTTCATTGTCCCAAATGCGGAAGCTAAGCAGTACGGCTTTTTTTAGCCACTGATGAACAACCCATTCGCCAGCGACTTTTTCAGCCACTCGGGCTGAGCCATTGTTTAGCGCAGCAAGTGCTGCCAATACCGCATCTTTAACTTCGTTGGTTACCGTTGCAGGCGTAATAGACATACGATTTTCAAACGCTTGTTCAATCGTTGCTTGCAAGTCTGTAATCTCTTGATTTTGCATGTTAAATCCTTCATTTGTTAAACGATATCGTCACAAAGACGTTCGTTTAAAAGTTGTTGTTCTGTTGTCGTTAATGCTTGGTAGTCTGCATTTGAGACGGTAAATACGTCTTCAGCACGCTCGCCAAATGTGGTGATTTTGGCGCTGTGAATGTTTAGCTTTAAGTCGGCAAACACCTGCGCGAAGCTGGCTAGTAAGCCAGGTCGGTCAGTGGTGATAATTTCCAATAAGGTGGTGCTGTCATCTTCTGTTTGGATAAAGCCTACTTGTGTTTTTAAGTTAAACGTTTGCAAACGTTTAGATACCGGCTGAACTTCGATCGTTGCTAGTGTTTCTTGGCTTAAACGAGAGGCAAGCAAACGTGCTATTTCAAGCTGGCGAGGTTCGTCAGTAATGGCCTTTGATTGATGATCCAATACGACGAAGGTATTAACCGTGTAACCTGTATTGCTGGTAATAATTTTCGCGTCATGAATCGACAGTTTTTTGCTACCGAGCAGGGCGACGGTATTGGCGAAAATATTTGAGCGTTCTTTGGTGAAGACAAAGACTTCCGTACCACCGCGATAAGGTTTTGGACTCACTATCACCAGTGGCTCATTGCGGTCATGGCCCAGAATATGTTGCGTGTGCCAAGCTATTTGCGTAGGTGAATAGCGTAGGAAGTAATCAGAGCCAAACTCCTGCCATAGTTCGCTAATCGCATCTTCAGCGATACCTTCTGCAAGCAGTAATTCCTGCGCTTGTTGTTCGTTTTCTTTAATTTGGTCGGCCAAATCAACAGGTTTCTCAAGGCCTCGTCTGAAAGCACGCTTAGTGGCAAGATAAAGCTCTTCTAATAAGTTAGCTTTCCAGCTATTCCATAAACTTTCGTTAGTGGCGCGCATATCGGCAACGGTTAAACAATATAAATAATCTAAGTGGGCTTCATCGCGTACAACTTCACCAAATTGCTTAATCACATCTGGGTCTGAAATATCACGTCGCTGAGCGGTTACCGACATTAATAAATGCTGCTGAACCAGCCACGCGATCATACGGCCATCGTGGTCGTTAAGTTTGTGCTCTTTGGCAAAGTTAAGGGCATCTACTGCGCCAAGTTCCGCATGGTCGCCACCACGACCTTTAGCGATGTCGTGGAAAATACCCGCTAAATATAAAACTTCCGGCTTGCGAATACGTTGCACAATTTTACTGCAACGCGGAAATTCGTGGTTATGCTCTGGTTGGCTAAAGCGATACAGGTTTTTAATCAAGCGATAGCTGTGCTCGTCTACGGAATAAGCATGGAATAAGTCAAACTGCATTTGACCAACAATCGAACGCCACTCTGGCAGGTAAGCGCCCAGAATACTGTGTCTGTGCATTAGGCTAAAGGCTAAGCCTAAGCCACGAGGGTGCTTGATAATTTCAATGAAAATTCGGCGGTTTTCTTCGTAATCGTTTAAACGCGATACAAGGCGGCGGCGTGCATTGCGTAAGGTTCGCAACGTTTCTGAATGCAAGCCTTTAATCACGGGGTTCTGCGCGATAGTTAAAAACATTTCCATAATTTTAACTGGGCGCATAAATAACCGATTGTTAGTGACTTTAATTAGGCCACCAACCACAATAAAGTCTTTGTTGAGCTCAACAACGGCCGGCTCAGTTTTGTTCACCAAAATTTCTTCTTCAAAATGTTGCAGTAACATTTTATTGAGTTCAGCAACGCGGCCAATAATGCGGAAAAAACGCTTCATCATACGTTCAACCGATTTTTTACCAGCACTGCCAAAGCCCATCATTTTCGCGACATCAGCTTGGTAATCAAATAACAAGCGGTTTTCACTGCGCCCAGCAACATGATGCAGGGCAAAGCGCATACGCCACAAGTAATCTTGACACTCAATAAGCTCGGTATACTCGTTCAAGGTTAAGTACTTGTGTTCAACCAGCTCAACCAGCGAGTTCGCCATAAAATGACGTTTAGCGACCCATGCAATGGTTTGGATATCACGCAAACCGCCTGGGTTGGCCTTTAAGTTAGGCTCAAGCGTATAAGAGGCGCCGTGGTATTGATTGTGACGTTTAAATTGCTCTTCGCGCTTGGCGATAAAGAATTTTTCTGACGTCCAGAACACATCTTCTTGTAGCAGCGGTTGCAATTGCTCAGCCAGTGCCTGATTACCACAAATCAAGCGCATTTCCATCAAGTTGGTGGCAATGGTAACGTCGTTGACCGCTTGTTTTAAACATTCTTGTACGTCACGTACACTGTGGCCAATATCAAACTTTACATCCCAGAGTTGGGTAATAAAGGCGCCAATTTTCTCTTCGAGATCCTTTTCAATGCTTTGCTGGGTGAGTAGCAAAATATCAACGTCGGAATGCGGGTGCAGCTCACCACGGCCATAACCACCTACAGCGATAAGGCTCAGTTGATATTCGTCAAGCTGATGTTGCACCCACAATTTCGTGAGCACCAAATCAACAAACTGGGCACGAGCACGTACCAAGTTTTCCATGTCTTCTTCGATAAAAATGGAGAGCAGCCACTGATTGAAGTCTTTGCTTAATGCGCAGACTTCGGCACTGGTCATTGTCGGTGCGGTAACACACAGCGGCTCTTGAAAATGACTGGGTATGAAGTTGTTATTTTCCACAGTAATGCTTTTTAGTTTGTCTTGTTGAACGTCTAGTTAATCGTTTGCTGAATTAGTTGTTTAACTGGCGCGGAATGGTATCGTCACTGCGCAAAGTTAAAATTTCACAACCGGTTTTGGTGACTAGGATTGTGTGTTCCCACTGTGCTGACTTTTTACCGTCAACCGTGTAAACCGTCCAATTATCTTCTTTATCTAAGATAGTGCCCGCTTTGCCCATGTTGATCATTGGCTCAACGGTAAAACACATACCTTCTTGGATTTTAGTTTTATCGTTGTTCTTGTAGTGCACAATTTGTGGTTCTTCGTGGAACTGCGCGCCAATACCGTGACCACAATACTCTTTGACAATACCGAATCGGCCAGACTTTTTGATAAATTTCTGTATTGCTGCACCAATCTCACCAAACGCAACACCTGGCTTCACTTTTTTCAAACCTGTGTATAGCGCTTCTTGCGTGATGCGACATAAACGGCGATCTTCTGGCGAAACATCACCAATTAAAAACATCTTACTAGTATCGCCGTGATAACCGTCTTTAATCACCGTAATATCAATATTGATAATATCACCGTCTTTTAAAGCTGTGCCGTCAGGAATACCGTGGCATACAACGTGGTTGACTGATGTGCAAATTGACTTTGGAAAACCGTGGTAGTTAAGCGGTGCAGAGATAGCTTCTTGCACTTTCTCGGTGTACTCGGCGCAAATGGTATTGAGCTCGTCTGTTGTTACGCCAGCTTTGACGTGCGGCTCAATCATTTCCAATACGTCTGCGGCTAGCTTGCCTGCCACGCGCATTTTTTCAATTTCTTCCTGACTTTTAATCGGAATCGTCATCTAAATCTCTATATTTTCTCAAATAAAATTGCCCACATTCTACATGTTTTTAAGGGCTTTCCCAATGATTGGTTTTGCTTATCAAATCACTAAACGTATTAAGTTGCCATGGGGTTTACCATTCGTTTTTGCAACTAGACAATAATGCCAATTCAATGCGCGGATAAATTCTTGAGATTCGGTTGTTATAAAGGGGGTATAAAGGACGAGAAGTTGAGAAAGGAGCGCTGGATAGCAGCCAAATAAAAAACGCCAAGTGCTGGGTAAAACACTTGGCGCTTGATAGCTGATTGATAATCTGGCGCTAGCTATGCCAGCCCAACTAAAAGCTAACGTATTTCTTGATTAATCGCATCAACAATGGCTGATGGCTCTAACAGATAAAGGTTGTGATTAAGCAATACTAATTCATCATTGTGCGCCAATAAGAGTGCAGGGATTGCACGAGTGCCAATAATATCTTGAATTTCTTCGATATCAGCCAGCATAAACTCAGCGTCTTTTACAAACTTGTCTGATTGCAAGCATTTACTTGAAGGCGATAGTTTTAATCGCTCGACAATATCAGCAACATCATCAGCGTTGGTTAATGGGTTACCCGCTTGGAAATGCGCTTGTTGCATTGCTTTTAAAATCGCTAACGATTTTTCTGGGCATTTTGCTTGCGACCAAGCCATCAGGTTAGCGCCTAAGGTACTGTCTTTTGTTTCGCTCAACTTGGCTAAGTATTGTTCGCCAAATTTAATGTTACTTAGCTCACTCACCTGATTGGTGATTTTACGAGTGATTTTATCTTCACCGTCATATAAACCGCTGTGCAAGAAGTGAATTTTAATTTTGGGCAATTTCTCGGCAACAGCGCTTACTAAATTAGTGGTGGCATAGCTCCACGGGCAGTGGCTGTCGTAAATAAAAAATAGCTCAGTGGCCATTGGCGTAAATCTCTATTTCTATTGAGGTAATTAATGGCCTAATTTTAGCTGTTGTCGGTGGCGATTACTATCGTTAATCAGTTTCAAACAGGGTTAATCAAATGCAACAGCGTTTTAGTTACTCTTATACCTTAGTTGTTTGGTGGAAAAAGAGAGTGACGCTAACGCGCGTTGTTACCATTATTTGCAACCTGCGTTGGCGCTCTGTTGCTTGCGTTAAAGAGTTCTTTTTTATCAAAAACGGCAAGCCAATAGGGTGGCGATAAATTCTACAATTTGTGAGTGGGTTTTGCTGGTGTTTAATCAAGTGTTGTGGAATAATACGCGCCGCTAAATTTATCGTTTGGTGGGTAACTTATTCAATAACAGTTGCCGGTCAGTAGTAGCGGTAAGTCATAGCATTATTAACTTAAGTCGTGTTATCTCTTGATGAGAAACACATTTTTATAAACTCACATACATCTTGCAGAGGTATACCCGGGGTGCTCCAAGCGTAATTTAACGCTGCTATGAGTCGTGTATATCGGATGTATGGACGCTTAACCCCAAGAGGAAAAATTATGCCAAACGTTTCTATGCGCGACATGCTTAAAGCAGGTGTTCACTTCGGTCACAAAACTCGTTACTGGAACCCTAAAATGAAGCCATTCATTTTCGGTGCGCGCGACAAAGTTCATATCATCAACCTAGAGCAAACTGTTCCAATGTTCAACGACGCTTTAGCTTTCTTATCTGGCATCTCTGCTAAGAAAGGTAAAATCTTATTCGTTGGTACTAAGCGTGCAGCTAGCGAAGCAGTTCGTGAAGCAGCAATCAAAGCTGACCAATTCTACGTTGATCACCGTTGGTTAGGTGGTATGTTGACTAACTGGAAAACAGTTCGTCAATCAATCAAACGTTTAAAAGACCTAGAAGCTCAAAGCACTGACGGTACATTCGACGCTTTAACTAAAAAAGAAGCGTTAATGCGTACTCGTGAAATGGAAAAGCTTGAGAAGAGCCTTGGTGGTATTAAAAACATGGGTGGTTTACCTGATGCTTTATTCATCATCGACGCTGATCACGAGCACATTGCTGTTAAAGAAGCAAACAACCTAGGTATTCCAGTAGTAGCTGTAGTTGATACTAACTCAAACCCAGACGGTGTTGATTACATCGTGCCTGGTAACGACGATGCGATCCGTGCGATCTCTCTATACACAGATGCAGTAGCTAACGCTGTTGTTGAAGGTCGTGAGCAAAACATCGCTGTTGCTGCTGAAAAAGACGGTTTCGTTGAAGCGGAATAATCGCTTTTACTAACACTCTTTAATTTATCTGCAATGTCAGGCCTCCATACTTGGCATTGCAGACTCTAGATTTTTATATATTGAGGAATTAACTCATGGCAATTACTGCTGCATTAGTTAAAGAATTACGCGACCGTACTGGCGCAGGCATGATGGATTGTAAAAAAGCCCTTCAGGAAACTGACGGTGATATGGAACTTGCGATCGAAAACATGCGTAAGTCTGGTCAAGCAAAAGCTGCTAAAAAAGCGGGTAACATCGCTGCTGAAGGCCAAATCATCATTAAAGACGGCGCATTAGTAGAAGTTAACTGTCAAACTGACTTCGTTGCAAAAGACGAAAACTTCTTAAACTTTGCTAACAAAGTTGCTGACGCTGCTGCCGCTGAAAAATTATCTATCGAAGACTTACAAGCTAAGTTCGAAGAAGAGCGTGTTGCTTTAGTTGCTAAAATCGGTGAAAACATCAACGTACGTCGCGTAGCATACGTTGAAGGTGCTAACCTAGCTTCTTACAAGCACGGTGCAAAAATTGGTGTTGTTGTTGCTGGTGAAGGTGACGCTGAAACACTTAAGCACATGGCAATGCACGTTGCTGCGTCTAAGCCTGAGTTCATCAACCCTGAAGATGTACCAGCTGACGTAGTAGAAAAAGAAAAAGCTATCCAAATCGACATCGCGATGAACGAAGGCAAGCCTGCTGAAATCGCTGAGAAAATGGTTACTGGCCGCATGAAGAAATTCACTGGTGAAATTTCTTTAACGGGTCAAGCTTTCATCATGGAACCAAAGAGCACTGTTGGTCAGGTTCTTAAAGAAAAAGCAACTTCAGTTTCTGCATTCGTTCGCCTAGAAGTAGGTGAAGGTATCGAGAAGAAAGAAGAAGATTTCGCAGCAGAAGTTGAAGCGCAAATCGCTGCAGCTAAAGGCGAATAATTTAAACTAGCTATTTGCTATTTTAAAATCAAGCTTACTAAAAACCGCTCAACTGAGCGGTTTTTTTATTTCCGATAATAAGCGTTAGTTTATGTCTTAAACCAAGGCTTATTGTTCAACCCATTAATCCATCCATTCTCATCTGCGATTTTCTAATTCCAGCTCAGCTCACAACTACAACCCAGTTTTGCTTAGTTTTGTTGGAACCTTTCTGATTAATAAAATACTGACTAAGCTAATAAATGTTATGTAGGAATTTATCTATTTATCGTAATCTCCATTTTAAATCTAGCTTTCGTAATGGGTTTCTGCAGTCTCCTCGAATATAAAATTCCTGCTGGCTTCTAATGATCGTGTTGTCGAATTAAAAAACTGATAAACCTTTGAAAGGTAATGCTGATTTGGCATGGATAAGTCGCACAAGTTGATAGGAAGCTATTTGTACTATTTCTATGCCATAAAAGTAACTTGCTAACTTTACAAAAATTATGAAGTAAATTAATGCTTAATCGCTAGAGGCATAAAATGAAAAATACTATTACAACCAATAGGTTAGTTTTTTGTTTGTTGTTCAGCATTAGCTGCTTCTATGCTTCAGCAGAGCAGACACAAAAAGAGCTTTTGACCATATGTATTGGGCAAGCATCGAGTTCTGCAAAAAATATCAAACTTGATACTTTTATGGCGGAATTATTTGAAACAACCAACCTTAATCCTAAATTGTTTTTTAGCCCAGCTAAAAGAGCTGAACACTTATTTAAAGTCGGTAAGTGTGGTGGCTTTTTTGTATCGTCCATTGACTTTCCTACACAAATTGATCGGGATGATATCATCTATATACCTGAGCCTATTATGAATGTAGATGTCGATGCATTTGTCCTCAAGGAAGATGTTTGTAGTGCAGAGCAGAGCTGTTTGAGCAGTCTTGCTAAGTCACAAGTGCTTGGTGTTTTTCGCTCTCATGCACTTATCAAGTACCTTCAAACCAAAACAAGTGCGTCAATAGCAGAAATAACGTTATTGGACCAGGGCGTGAAAATGCTTGAACAAAGCAGATTAGATGTGCTCGTAATACCAAATGTCATTATCGATACAAGTGGGCTGTTGAAGGTCGAAAGCGTTGCGTCTGTTGAGCTATATCTATGGCTAGACAAAAAACATGCTTCCTATGTGAACGAAATTTCATTACAAATTCGACGTTTAAAAACAGAGCCTCTGTGGAAATCTATATTCCATACGAATAATTCTAGTTAGGTATTGACTACATAAGTAATGTAGTCTTTACGTATTTAGCTTCACCGGAATTTGAATGGCAAAACTATTATGTTACGCAACTGCGGTTTTCTTTTTGCTCTATGGCTTAGGGTTTATCTTTTTCCCAATTGAAATGGCGATGTTGATAACCGATGCAAGTCCAACGAGTACTTCTGCTATCATTGATTTTCGAGCCACGTATGGCGGCGCACAATTGGCTATTGGTTTGCTGCTATTGGTGATCGTAAAAGTTCGAAATGATATTGACTTAGCATTAACAATGGTCGCGCTCTTTTTGCTATCAATGGCATTGGGTCGGCTTACAGGTATAGTGATTGATGGTGACCCAAATCTCATCATGTATATTTATCTAGCGGCAGAATTGGCATTTGGCGTATTGGCATTGTGGTTAAAGCTGCGCTTAAAAGTGGAGTAAAATATCTAATTCGCATATTAAATAACCGCTTTTTTCTATTAAAGCGTCGCTAAATTCCCTTTCTTTATTTAAAGCTTTAGATGTTTTGTAAAAACCATTAAAATAGCCGCGGTCAATTTCGGCTGCGACAGTTTTATCTACAGGAATCTTGAGCTTATGAGCACCAACCCTAAACCTACGTATCGTCGTATTCTTCTAAAACTCAGTGGTGAAGCCCTTATGGGTGATGAAGGTTTCGGTATTGATCCGAAAATTCTTGACCGCATGGCGCAAGAAATTAAAGAACTCGTTGAGTTAGGTATTCAAGTAGGCTTAGTTATCGGTGGTGGTAACTTATTCCGTGGTGCTGGTCTTGCTGAAGCGGGCATGAACCGTGTTGTTGGCGACCAAATGGGTATGCTAGCAACGGTAATGAATGGTCTTGCGATGCGTGATGCACTTCACCGTGCGTTTGTAAATGCACGTTTAATGTCGGCAATCGACTTAGCTGGCGTGTGTGATACTTACAACTGGGCTGATGCGATTGGCATGTTAAAGTCTGGTCGTGTGGTTATTTTCAGTGCAGGTACAGGTAACCCATTCTTTACCACAGATTCAGCTGCGTGTTTACGCGGCATCGAAATTGAAGCTGACGCTGTATTAAAAGCGACAAAAGTTGATGGCATTTACTCGGAAGATCCGGTAAAAAATCCAGAAGCAACTTTATACAGCCACTTAACTTACCAAGAAGTGCTAGAAAAAGAATTAAAGGTAATGGACTTAGCTGCCTTTACCCTAGCGCGTGATCACAGCATGCCAATTCGTGTATTCAACATGAACAAGCCAGGCGCATTAAAAAGTGTGGTAATGGGCCAAGCTGAAGGCACAACCATAGATCACGCCGAAAACTTAGATTAATTGTTCAGTATTAAGGAATATCCAAGTGATTGAAGATATTAAAAAAGGTGCAGAAACTCGCATGAGTAAGAGCATCGAATCATTAAAAACAAATTTAAATAAAATCCGTACGGGTCGTGCGCATCCTTCACTATTGGACAACATTTCAGTAGATTACTACGGTGCTGATACACCACTTAACCAAGTGGGTAACGTTTCAGTTCCAGATGCACGTACATTAGCGATCACTGTGTTTGATAAATCAATGATCGGCGCTGTTGAAAAAGCGATTTTATCGTCTGATTTAGGCTTAAACCCTTCTTCACAAGGTACGCTTATTCGCATTCCATTGCCGCCGCTGACTGAAGAACGTCGTAAAGATCTAGTAAAAGTGGTTAAAGGCGAAGGTGAGAACGGTAAAATTGCCATTCGCAACATTCGCCGTGATGCAAACTCTGATGTGAAAACACTGAACAAAGAAAAAGAAATCAGTGATGACGAGATGCACCAAGCGGAAGATGAAATCCAAAAAATCACCGACAAATATGTGAAACAAGTAGACCAACTACTGGTTGAAAAAGAAGCGGAATTAATGGAAATTTAATTTTCCAGCGAAAGGAATACACGCCGTAGTGAAGTTTTACTACGGCGTTTTTATATAGTGAGATTTAAGTGTCAAATATCTCTGAATTAGAAACTTCAGCTATCAGCGCACCGCAGCATGTTGCCATCATTATGGACGGCAATGGGCGTTGGGCTCAGCAGCAGGGCAAAAAACGCGTTTTTGGCCACAAGTCTGGTGTTGAGTCTGTTCGTGCTTCGGTTAGTGCAGCTCGCAAAATGGGCGTAAAAGCGTTAACCCTATTCGCTTTTAGTAGCGAGAACTGGTTGCGACCTGAAGAAGAAGTTTCGGTGTTAATGGAACTGTTTATGTTAGTGCTAAATCGCGAAGTAAAGCGCTTGCATAAAAACGATATAAAATTTCGAGTGATTGGTGATGTGTCGCGTTTCTCTGACAAACTACAAGAAAAAATCAGAGCCGCAGAGCAACTCACCGAGCACAACCAAGGCATGGTGTTATCTGTTGCAGCAAACTATGGTGGTCGTTGGGATATTGCCCATGCCGCAAGAAAGTTAGCCGCACAAGTTCAAGCTAATGAAATTTCAACTGCTGACATCAACGAGGAGTTGTTGCACCAGCATACTAGCTTGGCAGATATGCCAGAATTAGACTTACTTATTCGCACAGGTGGTGACCACCGTATTAGTAACTTTTTACTGTGGCAGGCGGCTTATGCGGAGTTTTACTTCACTGATACCCTATGGCCTGACTTTAATGAAAACGAGTTTAATAAAGCGGTGGATACTTTTTGCCAGCGTGAACGCCGTTTTGGTCAAACTGGTGAGCAAGTAAAACAACAATAAAAGGAATATCGCTTGTTAAAGCAAAGAATTCTTACGGCCGTTGTCTTAGCGCCGTTAGCTATTGCGGCAATCTTCTATTTGCCGTTGCCACTGTTCGGCGCACTAATGGTTGCTATTATGGCCATTGGTGCATGGGAGTGGGGCCCACTAATGGGCTTTGCTCGTAAAACCCGTCGATTATTTTTCGTATTTGCCAGTGTCGTTATTTTAGGTGCGATTTGGTCCTTTATGCCGCCAGAGTCTTTATGGCTAGAAAAAGGTGTGCTGCAACAAAACGCCATCTACATATTGTGGCTTGCGGTTGCTTGGTGGGGATTGTCCGCATTATTAACATTCCTGTACCCGAGATTTAGCTCATTTTGGTCAAGCCATCGCTCTATTCGCGGTGTCTTTGGCTGGCTAACGTTAGTACCTGCTTGGCTTGCGTTTATGGTGATCCGTTCAAGCGAGTACCAAACCGACCCATATCATGGTGCACAGCTCATTATGTTCTTGTTCTTGATGGTGTGGAGCGCTGATATTGGAGCGTACTTTGTTGGCAAATCAATTGGTAAACACAAACTAATGCCAAATGTAAGCCCAGGTAAAACGTTAGAGGGTTTCTTCGGTGGTATCGCTTCTGCCTGTTTGCTGGTGGTTACCGCTGGCAAAATCATTGGTTGGAACGCAGAGCAATTCGCCATTGTACTTCCTGTAACGGTTGTCATTACCACTATTTCTGTATTAGGGGATTTAAACGAAAGCATGTTTAAGCGCCAAGCAGGGGTGAAAGACAGCGGCTCGATTTTACCGGGTCATGGCGGTGTACTCGATCGCATTGATAGTTTAACCGCGACTGCGCCAATTTACGCACTGTGCTATGTGCTAATTGGCTGGTAAGCAGCTCAGTGTTTATTTGTGATTAGTATGCAGCAACATCAACTTTGTATTTTAGGTTCGACGGGTTCTATTGGTGAAAGCACCTTAGATATTGTTAGGCGCCACCCTGAGCGTTTTACAGTCGTTTCAATGTCAGCAAACTCTCGCGTTGAGAAAATGTTAGCGCAGTGTCTTGAGTTTAAACCACAATATGTGGTGATGGGCTGCCAAGAAACCGCGACAAAACTGTCAACGCTACTAGCTGAAAAAGGCTTAGCCAATATTAACATCAGCTATGGTGAACAAGCCTTGTGTGATATCGCGAGCAGTGACCAAGTTGATACAGTCATGGCAGCAATTGTTGGTTCATCTGGCTTAATGCCAACGCTTTCGGCCGTTAAAACAGGTAAGCGAGTATTGCTGGCCAATAAAGAATCGTTAGTCACTTCCGGCCAGATCTTTATCGATGCTGTAAAAGCCTCAGGCGCAAAATTATTGCCAATTGATAGCGAGCACAATGCGATATTCCAGTGCTTACCAGAGTTTGAACAGCACAGGCCGGGCGAATGCCAACTGGCCGACAATGGTATTAGTAAAATTTTACTCACGGGCTCTGGCGGGCCTTTTCGCACTAAGCCGGTTAACGAATTAGCTGATGTAACGCCAGAGCAAGCGGTCGCTCATCCAAATTGGGACATGGGCAAGAAAATCTCAGTAGACTCTGCCACTATGATGAATAAGGGCTTGGAGTTTATTGAAGCGAAGTGGCTATTTAATGTTGAACCGTCGCAAATTCAGGTGGTACTGCACCCGCAAAGTACCATTCATTCAATGGTGCAATACAAAGATGGCTCAGTGATCGCGCAAATGGGTAACCCAGATATGCGTACGCCAATTGCGCATGCCATGGCATACCCAGAGCGCATTGATGCTGGCGTAGAACCGCTTGATTTTTTCAATACCAAACCTTTTGAATTTGAAGCGGTTGATTTTGAGCGCTACCCAAATTTAAAGCTAGCGATAGATGCCTGCTCTCAAGGTCAAGCGGCTTGTACTGCGCTTAATGCCGCTAATGAAATTGCGGTTGAAGCCTTTTTAAATCACCAAATCAAATTTACCGACATTTTCCGTATTAATGAATTATCGGTGCAGCAATTTGTCTCACAACAAGTGAATACGATTGATGACGTTATTTCGTTAGACGCGAATGTGCGCTTATATGCTAAAGAGCAACTAGCAAAATTAATGGAAAGCGAGTGAGGTTGAGCAAATGTTTGATGTGATTTGGAATCTAGCCTCTTTTGTTGTTGCTCTTGGCATCTTAGTGACTGTGCACGAGTACGGTCATTTTTGGGTAGCACGTAAATGTGGTGTGCAAGTAGATCGCTTTTCGGTTGGTTTTGGCAAACCGATTTGGCGACGAACTGACAAACACGGTACTGAGTTTGTCGTAGCGCTTATTCCGCTTGGTGGTTACGTTAAAATGCTCGACGAGCGAGTTGACGATGTACCTGCTGGTAAAGCTAACCTCGCCTTTAACAATAAATCCGTCTATCAGCGCATCGCTATCATAGCTGCCGGCCCGTTAGCCAACTTCGCTTTTGCCATTGTTGCTTTCTATTTAATGTTTTTAATTGGCGTACCTAGTGTAAAACCTTACATTGGTGAGTTAACGCCTAATTCGATTGCGGCAAAAGCTGAACTGCCTGTTAACGGCGAAATTGTTGAGGTCGCAGGAAAGTCTGTCAAAGATTGGCAAGACATTAACATGGCGTTGGTGGGCGAGATTGGCCAATCGTCCATTGCCATTAAAGCGAGACAACCTGATAGCGTTTACGCCAAAGAGTTCACGCTAGACACCTCTGACTGGCAATTTGCACCAGAGAAAACCTCGTCATTAGCAAGCTTGGGCATTGTGCCATTTTCTCCTAAAGTCCATACCGAGGTAGCAGCGATTGGAGAGGGCAGCGCTGCCGCAAGAGCTGGCCTGCAAATAGGCGATACACTGCTGTCAATTAATGGCGAGGCGATTAATAATGATTGGCGACTTTTTGCGACTGAAATAAAAGCCTTGGCCAAGCAAGAGGTTGCATTGACTGTGTTACGCAGCGGTCAGCAAGTAGCACTAACTGTTGTGCCAGATGCTCGTGAAGTTAATGGTAAATTAGTCGGTTATCTTGGAATTTCACCTAAATTAGATCCTTGGCCTGAGGGACACAGAATCACTATTGCTCACGGCGTTTTGGGAAGTTTTCCTGAAAGTATGGAACGTACGTGGAATTTAGTGGTCTTAAGTTTCGAAATGATTGGCAAGTTAATCACAGGCGATGTGTCAGTGAAGAACTTAAGTGGGCCAATTTCCATCGCACAAGGCGCAGGAAATAGTGCTGGCTATGGATTCGTTTATTTTTTGGGCTTTTTAGCGTTAATTAGCATTAATTTAGGAATAATTAACCTTTTACCGTTACCAGTACTTGATGGCGGCCATTTACTTTATTACCTTATAGAGCTTTTAACAGGAAAGCCTGTACCAGAAAAAATTCAAGAGTTGGGATTTCGATTCGGTGCACTTGCGTTACTCACCTTAATGAGCATCGCCATCTTTAACGATATATCGCGGCTTTAATAAAAAGAAGTAAACAAAGTTACACTTATGATGATTAAAAAAATTGCCTTAGCGGTTCTATTAGGCACCTTAGGCACGTCTGTACAAGCTTCAGATGACTTCCAAGTTGAAGATATCCAAATCAGAGGGCTACAGCGTGTCGCGTTAGGCGCAGCATTAACGCATATTCCATTTAATGTTGGCGACACCCTAAACGAATTCCGCGTATCACAATCGATAAAAGCTTTGTATAAATCCGGCCACTTTAACAACATTCAGGTGTTTAAAGACGGCAATCGCGTTATTTATAGCGTTCAAGAGCGTGAAACTATTAGTGAGATCACCTTTGAAGGCAATAGTGACCTCAAAGACGAGCAACTAACGCAAAGTCTAGACGACAGTAATATTCGCGTCGGTGAAACGCTCGATCGTACAGTTATTTCAGGCATAGAGATGGGCCTGGAAGATTTCTACCACAGTGTTGGTAAGTACAACGCGAATGTTAAGGCTGAAGTTACTCACTTACCGCGTAACCGAGTTAACTTAAAGTTTGTTTTTGAAGAAGGCGACGCCGCTGCGATTGAACAGATTAACTTAGTGGGTAATGAAGTCTTTACTGACGAGGAAGTGCTTAAGAACATTGAGCTTACTTATGACTCGCCATGGTGGGACTTCTTGGCGCAAGACCGCTACCAAAAGCAAACCCTGCAAGGGGACATGGAAACCATTGAAAGCTTCTATTTAGATCGCGGTTACTTGCGCTTTAAAGTAGATTCGACGCAAGTGTCGATGACGCCAAATAAAGAGCAAGTTTATATTGCCCTTAACGTAACCGAAGGTGATCAGTATACGGTTAGCGAAGTTGACTTTATCGGTGATATGGCGGGGTTTGAGCAAACGATTCGCGCGATTAACCCGTTAAAAGCTGGCAAGTTATATAACGGCGCAGAAGTTACTTACACTGAAGAAACTATTAGCCGTTTCTTAGGCCGATTCGGTTACGCTTACCCGAAAGTCACTACCATTCCAGAAATCAATGATGACGACAAAACCGTTAAGCTGTCGATTTCAGTTGACCCTGGTAAGCGTATTTACGTAAACCGCATCAACTTTAAAGGTAACCATGTGACTGCCGATCGCGTATTGCGTCGCGAGCTTCGTCAAATGGAAGGTGCATGGTTATCAAACAGTTTGGTAGAAGGCTCAAAAGCGCGCTTATCACGCTTGCCTTACATGGAAACTGTTGAATTTGAAACCACCCAGCTACCGGGTGAAGAAGATCTGGTAAACGTTGACTTTGATGTAAAAGAGCAACCTTCAGGCTCATTTACCGCAGGTATTGGTTATGGCTCGCAAACTAACTTAAGTTTAAATGCCGGTGTTCAGCAAAATAACTTCTTAGGAACGGGTAACCGATTAGCATTTAATATTAATACGGTAAGTTACTCACGTGCGGTGAGCGTATCATACACAGATCCATATTTTACCGTTGATGGCATTTCACTTGGCGGCTCTTTGTACTACAACGAGTTCGATGCAGGTAGTGCAAACTTAGTTGAATACGAAAATAAAACCTATGGTGTTGGCGTAAACCTTGGTTTCCCAATTAACGAGTATGTGCGCGTTAACTTTGGTTTAGGTTACAAGAGTAACGGTATTACACGTTTACAAACCTATGAGCAAATTCAACGCTTCTATGAATTATACTCAGATCCGGATGACCCAGATGCAAGATTAACGTTTGAAACCTTTGATTTATCAGCCGGTATTTCACGCTCAACCCTTAACCGTGGTACTTTCCCTACGGCGGGTTCACAACAAAGCTTCTCTGCAAAGGTGACAACGCCAAATTCAGACGTTAACTTCTTTAAACTAAATTTGAAAACCAAGTGGTACTTCCCGCTAACTCGTGATCAAAAGTGGACTGTTTTAACGCGCTTTGAAGCGGGTTATGCGAACGGTTACGATACTATCAATGGTAATGACCAAATACTGCCTTTCTGGGAAAACTTCAGAGCAGGTGGTTCAGACACGCTACGTGGCTTTGAAAACAACGTTGTTGGCCCACGAGCAATCTTTAGACGTCCAACCGCAATCGGCGGTACACCAGATCCTGTTGGAAATGGTGGCGCCTGTTGCTTAGGACCAGACCATGACATTATTGATATTTCACGAAATTCTGTAGGTGGTAACGCTCTTGCCATTGGTGGTGTGGAGCTAGTATTCCCATTACCGTTTGTTGACGAAGGCTTCTCGAACAGTGTACGTAGCAGCTTATTCGTTGATGTTGGTAACGTGTGGGATACCGAGTTTGACGTTGATGACTACCGCGACCTCGACCCGAACGAATTTATCAAGATTGATGATTATTCAGATATTGGCCGCTACCGTAGTTCGGCTGGTTTATCTGTACAATGGTTATCGCCAATGGGACCAATGATCTTTAGCTTCGCCAAAGCATTGAAAAAAGAAGATGGGGATGATACAAGTTTCTTCAGCTTTAACATTGGTCAAACATTCTAACCAGCAGCTGAGTTTGCTGAGATTATAATAAGTATTCATATTTAGGAGAAAACGTTGAAAAAGTTAATGAAAACATTGGCACTAACCACAGCAGCATCAAGCATGTTGTTAGCTGGCTCTGCTATGGCACAAAAAATTGCCGTTGTTAACTTCCAAGAAGTAATGACAAAGATTCCTCAAACTGCTGCTGTAATGCAAAAGTTAGAAACTGAATTTAAAGACGAAAAAGCCGTACTTGCGCAATTGGAAAAAGACATCAAGTACTTTCAAGAAAAGAAAAAGCGTGATTCTTCGTTAATGACTGACAAAGAAAAGACGGATCTTGATAAAGAAATTGCGACTAAATTCCAAGAATACCAAACGAAAGGCAAAGACTTTCAGCAAAAAACGCAAGTTCGTCAAAACGAAGAAACTTCAAAAATTATCGCTTTAGTTCGTCAAGCAATCGACAACATTGCAGCGAAAGAAAAGTACGACATGGTTATTGAGCAAAAAGCGGTAGTTTTCTCAAAGCCTGAAACTAGCATTACTGAACAAGTAGTTGAGCAAGTAAGTAAGCTAAACTAATACAATTCGGAAAAAGAACATTGCAATGAGTTATACCCTAACTGATATTGCAAAGCATATTGGCGCGACTGTTAAGGGAGATGGCAACATTTCCGTTAGCAGTCTTGCTACATTAGCGACTGCAAAAAATGATCAAATTGCCTTCCTGGCAAACAGTAAATACCAAAACCAACTTAAAGACACACAAGCCTGTGCGGTAATTGTAACGCCTGATATGGCTGAGCAATGTCAAACCAATGCCTTGGTGATGGATAACCCTTACATGGGCTATGCATTAACAGCTAAGCTGCTAGACCACACTCCAGCATCAGCGACCAATATTCATCCAACAGCGGTTATTGATGACAACGCTGTTATTGGTGAAGGTGTGGCGATTGGTGCTAACACCGTTATTGAAGCAGGCGCCTCAATCGCTGATGGGGCAATGATTGGCGCGGGATGTTTCATTGGTAAATATGCCCAAATTGGCGCGAATACTAAGCTGTGGTCGAATATTAGTGTTTACCATGAAGTTGAGATTGGTAGCGATTGTTTAATTCAAGCCAATACAGTGATTGGTGCCGATGGTTTTGGCTACGCACCCCACCAAGGCCAATGGCATAAAATACCGCAACTGGGCCGTGTTATTATTGGCGATCGCGTAGAAATTGGTGCAAGCACCACAGTCGATCGCGGCGCACTAGAAGACACTATAATTGGTGACGGTTGTATCATTGATAACCAAGTGCAAATTGCCCATAACGTGGTGATTGGTAAAAATACTGCAATTGCTGGCTGCACAGTGGTGGCTGGAAGTGTTAAAATTGGCAACAACTGTACTATTGGTGGTATGGCGGCAATCAATGGTCATATCGAAATTGCTGACAATGTTGTATTTACCGGTATGTCAATGGTCACCAAAGGGGTTAAAGAATCCGGTGTCTATTCGTCAGGTATACCTGCCCAGCCAAATAAAGACTGGAACAAAATGAATGCTCGATTGCGCAAGCTAGATGTGATGGCCAAGAAAATTACCTCATTAGAAAAAACGCTTAACGAGCAGCAAAAGGAAAGTTAAGTTGGAAAGAGAACCAAACACAATTGATGTAGAAGAGATCCAAAAACTCATCCCACATCGCTACCCAATGTTATTAATTGACCGCGTTGTTGATTTCGAGCCAGGCAAATGGCTGCATGGCATTAAAAACGTTACTGTCAACGAGCCAGTTTTTACTGGTCACTTCCCAGGATATTCGATCTTTCCGGGTGTGATGATTTTAGAGAGCTTAGCACAAGCAACAGGTGTGCTAGGCTTTAAGTCAACTGAAGGCCGCAATGACGGCGAGATGTACTTATTTGCATCGATTGACAACGCTAAATTTAAAAAGCCAGTTGTGCCGGGCGATACCATGCACCTGCACGTTGAATTTCTAAAAGAACGCCGCGGCATGTGGAAGTTCTACGGTGAAGCACGCGTTGACGGCAAAGTCGTTTGTAGTGCTGACCTTATGTGTGCAAGACGAGAGTTATAATCTGTGATCCACGAACAAGCGATTATCGAGCCGGGTGCTCAAATAGGTGAAAACGTATCCATTGGACCTTGGACGTATGTTGGCAAGGATGTCGTCATTGGCGATAACTGTGATATTCGCTCGAATGTTGTCATCAAAGGGCCAACGACCATTGGTAAAGGCAACACAATTTATCAGTTCGCGACCATTGGTGAAGATTGCCAAGACTTAAAATACGCAGGTGAGCCAACGCAACTGATTATTGGCGACAACAACACTTTCCGTGAATGTTGTACCATCCATCGCGGCACAATTCAGGACAATAGCCTGACACAAATCGGTAGTAACAACCTGTTTATGGCCTACACCCATGTGGCTCATGACTGCATGGTCGGCAGCAACTGTATTATGGCGAACAACGCCTCTATTGCTGGCCATGTACATGTTGGCGATTGGGCAATTTTAGGTGGCATGGTCGGTGTTCATCAGTTCTGCCACATAGGTGCGCACAGCTTCATTGCTGCGAACTCCTTAGTACTAAAAGATGTGCCGCCTTTCGTGATGGCATCTGGTCATGGCGCTTCGCCGTTTGGCTTAAACACGGAAGGCTTAAAGCGCCGTGGTTTTGCAAAAGAAACGATTTTAGCGATTCGCCGCGCCTACAAAGAAGTGTACCGTAAAGGGCTAAATGTGGATGAAGCGCTAGTGGGTGTTAACGAATTAGCCAAAGACCATCAAGCCGTTAATGATTTTGCCGAGTTTATTAAAAGCTCGCAACGCGGCATTATTCGTTAATTCTTCACTCACAAATGTCGACCTTAACCTCTCAAGTGACCAGTGATTCAGCTGGTCACAATGCTAAAAACAAGTCTCAAAATAACTTCCCAAGCCAATCCCAAAATAAGTCTCAAAGCGACGCTCCGATGATTGCCATCGTCGTTGGCGAGCACTCAGGTGACACCTTGGGTGAGGGCTTGATGAAAGCCATTCTTGAAAAGCAGCCGAATGCCAAATTTATCGGTATTGGCGGCCCGAAAATGAATGCGCTGGGTTTTGAAAGTCTTTATGCAATGGAAGAATTAGCGGTGATGGGCATTGTAGAAGTGCTAGGTCGCATTCGTCGACTGTTGCATATTCGTAAATCACTAACCGAATATTTCACCCAAAATAAGCCAGATGTATTTATTGGTATAGATGCGCCAGATTTTAACCTGGCGCTTGAACAGCGCTTAAAAACAGAAGGTATTAAAACCGTTCACTATGTAAGCCCGTCAGTATGGGCATGGCGTGAGAAGCGTGTATTTAAAGTGCAAGCGGCAACGAATTTAGTGCTTGCCTTATTGCCGTTTGAAAAAGCCTTCTACGATAAATATCAAGTGCCATGTCAGTTTGTTGGTCACTCGCTAGCAGATGATATTCCACTTGTGTCAGATAAAGCCGCGGCGAGAGAAGAGCTTGGCCTCGAGCAAACAGGTAAAGTATTAGCCTTAATGCCGGGCAGCCGTGGTGGTGAATTATCTCGCTTAGTTGAGCCGTTTTTACAATCGGCGAAACAATTGTTGGCAGAAGATCCCGCGTTAACCCTCGTGGTGCCGATGATTTCAGAAAAGCGTGCTGAGCAATTTAATGCGCTTCACCATGAGATTGCGCCAGAGTTGCCAATCAAACTGTTTATTGGCAAGACGCAAGCGGTTATGGCGGCAAGTGATTGTTTGCTGACCGCATCAGGTACAGTCACACTAGAGGCGGCCCTGATTAAACGCCCTATGGTGATTACTTATCGCTTTAATTGGTTGACTTATCAAATGGGCAAGATAATGGTGAAGTTAAAACACTTCTCACTGCCTAACTTGCTTGCCGATAAAGCCCTAGTGCCAGAGCTTTTGCAAGATGATGTAACACCAGAGAATATCGTGCCACTGCTAAAAGATCGGTTATATCAAGACCAGTCGTCGCTAAATCAAGCCTTTACCGATATTCACTTAACGCTTAAGCAAGACGCCAGTCAGCAAGCAGCAAAGGCTGTGCTTGAATTGATGCAGGCATAAACCTGTAAGGTTTGAGTGCATTAAAGATATTACCAAGGGCGCAGTAGCGCCCTTATTTGTTAACCCAACACTTTCAATAGAAATCTAACTATGACAACCCGTAAAAAAGCCGAATTACCACCGTTTGAATATCCCGTTGCTTACTGTATCGCTGGTGTTGATGAAGTCGGGCGAGGGCCATTGGTGGGGGATGTGGTCACTGCAGCAGTGATTTTAGATATGGATAACCCCATCGAAGGGTTAATGGACTCTAAAAAGTTGTCTGAGAAAAAGCGCGCCTTGCTTGCCGAAGAGATCAAAGAAAAAGCCGTTGCTTGGGCAATTGGCCGTGCAACACCAGAAGAAATCGACACTATCAATATTTTGCATGCCACTATGCTGGCGATGCAGCGTGCAGTTGCTGATTTAAATGTGACGCCAGATTATGTGCTTATTGACGGTAACCGCTGCCCAGAGTTAGGTATTCCATCGCAGGCCGTGGTTAAAGGTGATGCCCGTGTTGCTGAAATTAGTGCCGCGTCAATTCTCGCTAAGGTTGAGCGCGACAACGATATGATTGAATTGGATAAGCAACATCCTGAGTTTGGCTTTGCCAAACACAAAGGTTATCCAACCAAAGCGCACTTTGAAAAAATAGCTGAACTTGGCGTGTTAGACTGTTATCGTAAAAGTTTTAAGCCAGTTGCTGCAATTGTTAACGGTAGCAAGTAGTTTTCTTTAGTAAATCATTGAAATAAAAAATTAATAATAAAAAGAATGTAGCTGATTTCAGCATTCATATAAGTAACACAGAAGATAAGCCCAACTAGATGTCAGAGCCAGTAACCCAAACCGATCCTAAATTTATTCACTTGAGAGTCCACAGTGACTTTTCGATGAGTGATGGCTTAGCGAAAATGAAGCCGATTATTGGCAAGGCCGAATCGCTAAATATGCCCGCGATTGGTATTAGCGATCAGACTAACTTGTGTGGTTTGGTAAAGTTTTATCACGGCTGTCACGGTGCTGGTATTAAGCCAATTATAGGCACGGACTTTTGGGTAAAAAGCGAAGAATTGGAAGATGAACTGTTTCGCTTGGTGGTGATTGCATCTGACAATACCGGTTATAAAAACCTGACAGAGCTTATTTCAAAAGCTTATCTACGCGGTCATGTGCAAGGTAAAGCGGTACTGGACAAAGAATGGTTAGTTGAGCATGCCGAAGGCATTATTTTGCTATCTGGCGGTCGTGAAGGGGATGTTGGTAAGGCACTGTTAAAAGGTAACCAAGCGCTGGTTGCTGAAATGGTCAGCTTTTATCAAACCCATTTTGCTGACAGATACTATCTTGAGCTGATTCGCACTGGCCGACAAGACGAAGAAACCTATCTGCATTTAGCCGTTGAGTTGGCAAGTGCGCAAGGCTTACCTGTGGTCGCCACTAACGAAGTGGTGTTTCTTAACCCTGAAGATTTCGATGCTCACGAAATCCGCGTAGCGATTCACGACGGTTTTACTCTTGATGATAAGCGTCGTCCAAAACGCTATTCGCCGCAGCAATACCTGCGCTCTGAGGAAGAAATGTGTGAGCTGTTCTCAGACATTCCTGAGGCGCTTGCCAACTCGGTAGAAATTGCCAAACGCTGTAACGCCACTGTGCGTCTTGGCGAATACTTCCTGCCTGATTTCCCAACCGAGGGGATGAAGATTGATGATTTCCTTGTCAAAGTGTCGGAAGAAGGCTTACAAGAGCGTTTAGAGTTCTTATTTGATAAAGACGCACCGGACTTTGCGGAAAAGCGAAAACCCTATGATGAACGCCTAAAAATCGAATTAGACGTTATCAACAATATGGGCTTCCCCGGTTACTTCTTGATCGTAATGGAGTTTATTCAGTGGAGTAAGGATAACGATATTCCAGTGGGGCCGGGGCGTGGCTCTGGTGCAGGCTCACTGGTTGCTTACGCATTAAAAATTACCGACCTAGACCCACTAGAATTTGACCTCTTATTCGAGCGGTTCCTTAACCCAGAGCGTATCTCGATGCCGGATTTCGATGTCGATTTCTGTATGGATCGCCGCGATGAGGTAATCGATCATACCGCCGAGCTTTATGGCCGTGATGCGGTATCGCAAATTATTACCTTTGGTACCATGGCAGCAAAAGCGGTAATACGTGATGTTGGTCGTGTATTAGGTCACCCGTACGGTTTTGTTGACCGCATTTCTAAGTTAATTCCCGGCGATCCAGGGATGACACTGGCAAAAGCCTTTGACGTTGAACCTAAGCTGCCAGAAATTTATGAGCAAGACTCGGAAGTTAAAGATTTAATTGATATGTGTCGAATCCTAGAGGGAACGACACGTAATGCGGGTAAACACGCTGGTGGTGTTGTTATCTCGCCAACCACGATCACAGATTTTGCGCCGCTTTACTGTGACGATGAAGGTAAAAACCCGGTTACTCAATTCGATAAAAACGATGTTGAAGATGCAGGTCTGGTTAAGTTTGACTTCCTTGGCCTTCGAACCCTGACTATCTTACAGTGGGCGATCAATATGGCGAATGAAAAAATCGCCAAAACCGATGGTCAGCCTATTGATATCGCAGCCATACCGCTCGACGACAAAGACGCCTTTAAAGTCCTTTTAGCAGCGCAAACCACCGCCGTATTCCAGCTGGAATCGTCTGGTATGAAAGCGCTAATTGAAAAGCTAAAGCCTGACTGTTTTGAAGATATTATCGCACTGGTAGCTCTGTTTAGACCGGGGCCGCTAGATTCTGGCATGGTAGATAACTTTATCGAGCGTAAGCACGGCCGTGAAGAAGTTTCTTACCCAGATGCAACTTGGCAGCACGAGTGGCTAAAACCGGTACTTGAGCCAACCTACGGCATTATTCTTTACCAAGAGCAAGTAATGCAAATTGCACAGGTGCTTGCTGGTTATACGCTAGGTGGCGCGGATATGCTGCGCCGAGCCATGGGTAAGAAAAAGCCAGAAGAGATGGCAAAACAGCGTGCCGTGTTTGAAGAAGGTGCGAAAGGCCAAGGCGTTGATGGCGAATTGGCGATGAAAATTTTCGACTTGGTAGAAAAATTCGCTGGTTATGGTTTTAACAAATCACACTCGGCGGCATACGCGCTAGTTTCCTACCAAACACTGTGGATGAAAGCCCATTACCCTGAGCCATTTATGGCCGCGGTAATGTCGGCGGATATGGATAACACCGATAAAATCGTCACCCTAGTGGACGAGTGTAACAACATGGGGCTAACCCTATTGCCACCTGATGTGAATTCTGGCCAATACAAATTTACCGTCAACGACGACAACGAAATTGTTTACGGTATTGGCGCAGTTAAAGGGGTTGGTGAAGGGCCAATTGAGGCCATTATTGAAGCCCGTGAAGCCGGTGGTCCATTCGCTGATTTATTCGATTTTTGTGCCCGTGTTGATATCAAGAAAACCAACAAACGGGTTTTAGAGCGCTTAATTAAATCCGGCGCAATGGATAAGCTAGGGCCGCATCGCGCTGCCATGTTTGAAACCTTGCCAGAGGCGATTAAGGCGGCAGAACAACACGCCAAAGCACAAGCATTAGGGCAAGATGATTTATTTGGCTTGATTAACGAGCAGCCAGAAGATACTCGCCAAACCTTTAAAGAAGTACCACATTGGCCAGAGCAAGAATGGCTGGAAGGGGAAAAAGAAACCCTAGGGCTATACCTGACGGGTCACCCAATTAATCGCTACCTTGCTGAAATTAAACATTATGCATCCAGCAGGTTAGTTGGCGTTCAGCCAACTGGGCGAGATAAGTCTGCCACCTTGGTGGGCTTGGTTATTGGCGTACGGGTGCTCGTCAACAAACGCGGTCGTCGCTGGGCGTTAGTCACGCTTGATGATCGTAGTGCACGCCTTGATGTGCGACTCTTTCCAGATGATTATGATAGGTTTCAAGACCTTCTGGTTAACGATGCAATTTTGGTGTGTAGTGGACAGGTCAGCTTTGATGATTATTCTGGTGGATATACAATGTCCGGCCGAGATATAATCACGATCGCAGACGCCAGAGAAAATCACGTTAAATCTCTTGACCTTAACGTTGATAGCAGTCAAATCGGTGCGGATTTTATCGAACAATTTACGCAGGTATTGTCACCATACAAAGACGGTACTTGCCCAGTGCGAGTCTTCTACAAACGCCAAGAGGCGCAAGGGATGCTTGAACTGGGCGTGCAGTGGCGGGTAACCCCTGCCGACATGTTACTGCACGAAATGAAACAACTGCTAGGTGAGGAAAACCTTGCTTTGCAATTCAAATAACAAAATACTGGTAGCTAGGCTTAAATAAGCAAATATCAGTTAACGACAGGTTAGGTAGACCAACGCATATGTCATTAAATTTTTTAGACTTTGAACAACCGATTGCCGAACTAGAAGAAAAAATCGAAGAACTGCAATTGGTTAACAACGGCCAAGAGCTGAATCTTGATTTAGAAGAGCAAATCAGCCAATTGCGTGATAAGAACAACGAACTAACGAAAAAAATCTACGCAAATTTAGACCCATGGCAAACGGCTCGTGTTGCTCGTCACCCGCAGCGTCCATACACACAAGACTACCTAAGCCGTATTTTTGATGAATTCGACGAATTAGCTGGCGACCGTGCCTATGCTGACGATAAAGCTATTGTTGGTGGTACTGCGCGTTTAGACGGCAAGCCTGTGATGGTTATTGGCCACCAAAAAGGTCGTTCAACGGCGGAAAAAGTAAAACGCAATTTTGGTATGCCACGCCCAGAAGGTTACCGCAAAGCCTTGCGCCTAATGGAAATGGCAGAGCGCTTTAATATGCCAATTATCACTTTTATTGACACACCAGGCGCTTACCCAGGTGTAGGTGCGGAAGAGCGCGGTCAAAGTGAAGCGATTGCACGTAACTTAAAAGTGATGGCACGCTTAACTGTACCAATTGTTTGTACGGTTATTGGTGAAGGCGGTTCAGGTGGTGCACTCGCAATTGGTGTGGGTGATCGTGTGAACATGCTGCAATATTCTACGTACTCGGTAATTTCACCGGAAGGCTGTGCGTCAATCTTGTGGAAAACCGCAGAAAAAGCATCAACGGCGGCAGAAGCGATGGGTATTACTGCGAAACGCATCAAAGAGCTTGAGCTGATTGACAATATCGTTGAAGAGCCATTAGGTGGCGCGCATCGCGATATGGATCAAATGTCAGCGATGTTAAAACAAGCGATTAAAGCTGACTTGACGTCACTTGAAGGCTTGTCGAAAGACGAGCTTATCGAAAAGCGTTACGAGCGTTTAATGTCGTTTGGCTACTGCTAGACCAAATAAACCGAGCTAGGCCAGCTATACCTTAGCAAGCCGGTTAATTTTAGGCAAAGCGAATCAAATCACGAAAAAGCGGCTATTAAGCCGCTTTTTTTATTGTTAATCTGTCACTTATTGCTATTTTTACGATCTTTTCTTTATGAATACCGCGCTCGATAAACTTCGACAGCTTTTTAGCAAGTACCCTAACTACCCTGTGATTGTTGCCTACAGTGGCGGCGCTGACTCGCAAGTATTACTGGATTTGGTTTGCCAAATATTAAAAGAAGAAAGCCAAGCTACTCAAGGTACTGAAGAAGAAAAGCAAAAAGCGTGTGTTCGTGATTTGCTAGTTTGCCATATTCATCATGGCTTAAGTGATAATGCCGATAGCTGGCGGCAATTTGCTGAACTTGAATGCGAGCGCCGAGGTGTTGCCCTTAACGTGGCCAAAGTCAGCTTAGCACTGAATAGTGGCGAAAGTATTGAAGCTTTGGCGCGTGAGGCGAGATACCAAGCGTTAACTGCTGCCAGTGAAAAGCCTGCTCTAATACTCACTGGGCACCATATTGATGATCAGCTAGAAACTATGTTGTTAGCGCTGAAACGTGGCTCTGGCGTTAAAGGCTTAGGAGCAATGGCAAGTGAGAGTGATTTAGCGCAGCACAAGCTTTGTCGGCCTTTGTTATCGGTGTCACGCAGTGATATTGAAAGCTATGCAACGAATCAACACTTAGATTGGGTAACCGATGAGTCAAATGCCGATAGTCGTTACGACCGCAACTTCTTACGCAATGAAGTTATTCCTAGCTTAACTGCACGTTGGCCTGCATTTAGCCAAGCCGCAGCGCGCAGTGCTGAGCTTTGCCAGCAAAACCAGCAATTAGTAGATGAACTTGCCGCGCAAGACTTAGCAAGTTTTGATTACGAAGCAGGTTTAGCCATAGAAAAGCTCGCTAAGCTTAGCGAAGCACGCTTCAATAACCTTATTCGCTACTTTCTTTCAGCTAAATTGACAATGCCTAGGGGCGAAGCTGTTCAAATGCCATCGCAAGCACAGCTGCAACAGCTTTATCAGCAACTTAATGTGGCAGAAGATAAAGTGCCAGAAGTTAAGCTAGGTAATGTTTGGGCACGGCGCTATAAAGGCCAGTTGTTTTTTACACCAAGCTTTGCAGATGTGAGTGAATTTACTGCCGAAATTAGGGTGACGGATCTAGCTAGCAATGCACAAACGGTTGAACTACCGGATGGCTTAGGTAAGTTAGTGGTTACCAAACTACAAGTGCCCGATACTGTAAATAATGCAACAAAAGAAAATGAGAAGCCAACTAGCTTAGTGATTGCGATACCAGATTCAGTGAATAAGCTTGTTATTCAGTTTCGCCATCATAACCCTAAAATTCTGCCGGATTATCGTGCCCATTCACGGTCGATGAAAAAGGTATTACAAGAGCTTAGCATTGCGCCATGGCAGCGTAAGCGAATGCCGTTTGTTTTTGCGAATTCAGAAGCAGGGGAGCTTGAGCTAGTAACGATTCCAGACTACTTTATTTGTCAGCCTTTCTTGCCAAAAGCTCAAGGTAAAAAAGCGGTTTACCTTGCACTTGAGTGGCAAGCGCGTGCATAGCAGTTAAAAAACACGTTAGAATGCCTTGCATAAGATTTTTATAAATTCCATAACAACAAAAATATTGTTCCAGAGAGAAGATCATTCATGAACCTAGTCATTAAACTCATCGCCGGTATCGTTGGCGGTATGCTGATTGGCCTTTACGCGCCAGATTTTATTGTTCAATTGCTGTTTACTGCGCAAACACTGATTGGCCAGCTGATTAAATTTACCATCCCACTGATTATTCTTTTTTATATTGCTAGCGGTATCGCATCTTTGCCGCAAGGCTCAGGTTCTCTGCTTGGTAAAACCGTCGGTTTAGCCTACGGCTCAACCATAGTGGCCGGTACGTTAGCGTTTCTAATTGCTAGCTCAATTTTACCGAGCTTAGTGTCGGGTAATGCCTTGGAAGCTGCCGCGGAAGGCGAAAAGCTCAAAGGCTTTATCGATATTAGCATTCCACCGCTTTTTGAGGTAATGACTGCGTTAGCGTTAGCCTTTATTTTAGGTATCGGTATTAGTGCAATTAATGCGACTAGCTTGCGTAAGGGCATTAACGAAGCGCGTGATATTGTGGAAGTGTTATTAAGTAAGGTAATTATTCCAGCTTTACCGCTATACATTGCCGGTGTATTTGCGGAAATGACGGTGGATGGCACGGTATTCTCAACATTGAAAACTTTTGGTGTAGTGCTAGTGCTGGCGATTGTGATGCATTGGTTATGGATTTCAGTGCTATATATCGGTAGTGCCGCAGCCATGGGTAAATCACCGCTTAGCCTCTTAAAAAACATGCTTCCGGCTTATTTTACCGCGCTAGGTACAATGTCGAGCGCAGCAACAATTCCAGTGTCCCTTCGTGCGACCAAAGAAAACAAAGTACGCGATGGTATTGCTAACTTTACCGTACCACTTTGTGCATCAATTCACTTAAGTGGCTCAACCATTACCATCGTAACTTGTGCGACTGCGGTCATGTTATTAACTCCTGAAATTGCCTTACCAGGTATTGGCGGCATGGTGCCGTTTATTTTAATGCTAGGGGTAACCATGATTGCTGCGCCGGGCGCACCAGGTGGTGCGGTGATGTCAGCGCTTGGTTTACTCGGCACTATGCTAGGTTTCACCGATGCAGCATTAGCCCTGATGATTGCTCTTTACTTAGCGCAAGACAGCTTCGGTACGGCTTGTAATGTTACTGGTGATGGTGCTATTGCTTTATGGGTTGATAAATTTGCTGGCGAGCAGGGCCTAGCTGATGCACAAGGCGAAACAAAAGCCCAAGCATAAGCTGAAAACAGCAAGCCAAAACGAATACAAAAAGCCGCTTATTGCGGCTTTTCTGTTTTTATGATTTGCCACTTTGTGATGGCCGTTGAATTGCACTAATAAGGAAAGAATTAATATCATCGGCACATGAATAATTATGCACAGAGCTTGCTTGAGCCCTTTTAAAATAAGGGGTTTAGGGCTTTCCGTTAGCCAATTTAACTTTGGTAAGCTAGTAAAAAAAGGCATAATAACCTTCAAATTTTAGTGCGGATTGTTTCCTTATCCGTTTAAAAAGTGCAGCTAGACAAATCTTCCCTGTGTATTAGGTTGAGTGTCAAAAGCGTAAATGAAACGCAAAAGTTAGGCGTTGTGCTATATCTTGAACATTATTTAGTCATGTTTGTTAGTGATGTTTAGTGTAATGCGCGCAATTTTTGCAAATTATTTTTCCGCTAAGCAATTGAATAAACATTCGATGACAAGCTAGCAAATAACACGCAACTCACAGTGAATAAAAGCCGTCAAAATTAGGAGTAATAATGAATACAAAGCTAGTAAACAGCAAAGAAGTTAACTTTGATGGCTTGGTTGGCCCAACCCATAACTACGCTGGATTGTCGGAAGGTAATGTTGCATCGTTAAGCAACGCTAATGATACCTCTAGCCCTAAACAAGCGGCTAAGCAAGGTTTGAAAAAAATGAAAGCCTTGCATGACATGGGGATGACACAAGGTATTTTAGCGCCGCAAGAACGTCCTGATATGTATGCACTACGTCGCCTTGGCTTTACCGGTACTGATGCCCAAGTATTGGAAGCAGCGTACAAGCAAGCACCAGCACTTTTGTCAGCGTGTTGTTCGGCATCAAGTATGTGGACAGCCAATGCTGCCACCGTATCACCTGCAGCAGACACTGCTGATGGTAAGGTACATTTTACTCCTGCAAACTTAACCAATAAGTTTCACCGTTCTTTAGAGCCAGATACGACAGGCAATATTTTAAAAGCGACATTTAACGACGAAAACCACTTCGTACATCACCAACACTTACCAGACAATGATCACTTTGGTGATGAAGGTGCGGCAAACCATACGCGCCTATGTGGTGATTATCATGAAGCAGGTGTGGAGATCTTCACATTTGGTCGTTACGCCTTTAATCGTAACAAACCGATGCCAAGTAAATTCCCAGCACGCCAAACTCTTGAAGCAAGTAAGGCGGTCGCGCGTTTACATGGCTTGTCTGACGCTCAAACTGTTTATGTACAGCAAAACCCAAGCGTAATTGACCAAGGGGTTTTCCACAACGATGTCATCGCGGTCGGTAACCAAAATGTGCTTTTCTATCACCAAGAAGCTTTCCTTGATACCGAGCTGTTCCTAAACGAATTACGCACTAAGTTTGGTGGTGAGTTACACGCGGTTGAGGTTAAAACTGAGCAAGTATCCGTTGCTGATTGTGTTAGCACTTACTTATTTAACACACAGATTATTACCTTGCCGTCTGGTGAAATGGCCATCATTGCGCCAATGCATTGTCATGATAATCCAAGCGTAAAAGCTTACTTAGATGAATTAGTGACGCTTAATACACCAATCAAGCAAGTTCACTACTTTGATGTGAACGAAAGTATGAAAAATGGTGGTGGCCCAGCGTGCTTACGTTTACGAGTAGCGATGAGCGAGCAAGAAGTGAATGCCGTTAACCAGCAATGTTTATTAACGGATGCTAAGTTTATCGAATTAAATACTTGGGTTGATAAGCATTATCGCGACCAGTTAACGTTCGATGATTTACGTGACCCTGCGTTAGTCACAGAATCGCGCACGGCACTTGATGAATTAACGCAAATTTTAGCGCTAGGCAGTGTATATCGTTTCCAGCAGTAAGCTTATAAAACAGCCATATTTGGGGCGGGTCAAGTAAACCTAAAAAGGAGTGAGTTGGCCAACTCACTCCTTTTTTATTACTTTATTTTTTATTGAGCTATTTTCTTTACTCTTTTATTTGGTGCTCTTTTCTTTCTTGCTGTCAGCAGTGCTTGTATCCAAGACTTCAATTTCGGTCACTACTTGCTGAACGAGTTTAATTCGCCCAGATTTAATCAGCGCATCCCTAAGCAGATATTCAATTTGGGCGTTAACACTACGCAATTCATCGTCTGCCCAGCGCTGTGTTGCGGCTAGCACATCTGGGTTAATGCGTAGTGGAAAGCTTTTCTTCGCTGCCATAATATCTCCTAGTGATTGGTAACAAAGGGTGCCAACTGCTAATAAAGACTACCAGCATTAATCACAGGTTGAGTATTATGCTCGCCACACAGCACTACCAATAAATTACTCACCATCGCTGCTTTACGCTCTTCATCTAGGTCAACTATCTCTTTTTCTGACAATTTTGCTAGCGCAGCTTCAACCATACCAACAGCACCTTCAACTATTTTACTGCGTGCTGCGACAATCGCTGACGCTTGCTGGCGCTGGAGCATAGCACTGGCAATTTCTGGTGCATAGGCCAAATGACTGATTCGTGCTTCCAAAACATGTACGCCAGCTTTATCTAAGCGTTGCTGAATTTCTGTTTTTAACGACTCAGAAACCTCTTTAGGGTGGCTACGTAGTGCGACAGCATCACCTTCGTGCAGGTCATACGGGTAGGTCGTCGCCATATTACGCAATGCCGCTTCACTTTGAATGCTGACGTAACTCTCGTAATCATCCACTTCAAATACCGCTTCTGCGGTGTCATCTACTGCCCAAACAACGACTGCAGCAATCTCAATCGGGTTACCGTGATTGTCATTAACCTTAAGCTGGCCGCTTTCAAAGTTACGAATACGAAGTGAAATATTGCGGCGCACAAATAACGGAATCGTCCAACGCAAACCGCTGTGTTTAACTGTGCCAACGTAACTGCCAAAGAAGGTCATTACCTTGGCTTGATTAGGTTGAATAATAAATAAGCCTGGCCAACAAACACCGACAATCAGGATGAATAAAATACTGCCAATTGGCGCGCTAGGCTGATCTGCATAGCTGATTAAACTGATCACCGATAGGACTTGTAGCACCAGTAATATCAGCGCTGCTAAATAACCATTGAGTGAAAATCCTAATTTTTCTTTCATAAACACCTCTAAGTGATATCAATATGATATCAATATAGTGTTAATGTGATTTTTTGTAAAGAAAAACTGCACAACGAGTGTTGCTAATAAGAAATGTACAAGAGGCTAAAGGTGTTTAAGTGATTGATTGTAAATGCTAAATGTTTTATTGATTGATCTTGAGGGAAGATAAGGGAGAAAGCGACAAGGAGCGAATAGGGTAGGTCTGCTTAAATCTAATTCATCTAAATCAAAGAAACTCTAACTCGTCGATTACACGTCTGGCTTGCGCAGCTGTGCAGTCAGTTTTTGCAATCAATTGATTAACTGTAATGCCCGTATTTTGTTTCGCGATAAACACTAAGTCATCATGTGTCAGTGTTTCTTGCTGGGCTTTCAAATGCTTTGCCAGCCACAACCAGCTCTGCTCATCATTTGCTTCAATAAAGTCAATAATGTCTTGGAGTTGGTATTTGTCGGCAATAAGGCGCCAATTGCGCGATCGACCAATACGATTGAGCTCACAGCCACACTCGCGAATAGCAGCCTTAAGTGCATAGGCTTTCATCGTTTTACGTAAAAACGACGGCAGCACGATTGTAGATGATGAATGTTTTGTCACAACGAGTGGTAAAGCAACTAATGATAATTAGGTAAAGCGCCTAGTATATGAAAACTTTGTTTCCCTTAAAAGCCTATGCATAGAACGAAACAACCGGCACTAGGCCGGTTGTTGGTATTCGAAAGGTAATTCGCTATTACCACTTTTTCTTTGGTTGGAATAGCAAGTCCAAATCGTCCTCTTCGCTCTTGGCTTTCTTTTCTGCGTCGCGAGCGTTGGTGTTCTTCAATTCGTTAGTAATGTCTTGCAGCTTTTCTTGAATTTCAGCTTTTTTACTTTGCGTGTACTCATTTTGATTTGCCGTATTATCAATCGAAGATAAGGCTTTTTCATAGTACTGACGAGCTGAGCCCAACATTTCTTTTGAGTATGCTGCGTTACCGCGTTTAAGTAAGCTCTCAATATTTATCTTGATCTGCATTGAGTCTAAACGTAAGTCTTGCTGCATAAATACCTGAGCATCCAATGCGCCTTTATTTTGCTCAGATTTTAAGGTTGCGCGCAGCTTTTTAATGCATTGTAGAATTTGCACAAGCTGTTGTTCATTGTCAGGTAGGGTGAACTGTTGTTCTTTGCCACTATTGCTAGCCGCCATATCAGCAGACGCTTTTAAGCGATTTTCAAATTCTTGAATACGGCCTTTAACACCTTTCATTTCAGGCATAATTTGCTCAATTGCTTTTGCTGCATTCAAGCTACGGCGGCTTAGCACTTCAACAACAGTTGGGTTCTCTGGCAATAATGCCATTGCCATGATCAGCTCTTCTGTTTCATCAATGATAGCTTTGTGCTTGGCAACTTGTGCACGCTTTTCAGCTTCCATTTTTTCTTTGTGTTGCTGGATTGCGCTCACAACTACGACAATAATAATGAGTGCGATAATCAATCCGACAATTATTGCTATCATGTTTTTTTCTCAATTAAATAATCTGATACAGCTTATAGCAGTCTACAAAAATTGTATTGTTTAGCATAGCGCTAAATATCTGAAATTAGGAAAAACATTCTAATTTATACGGCTACTTGCAAATGAAGATGAGTAAAACAGTAAAAACTCCAAGCAATATGGCGGAAGCTTGCTAAACTTTTGTTATAAGCTGTAAAATTTTAAAAATAATATGGAATATTGCAGTATTTAAGTATATATT
Organism: Thalassotalea montiporae; assembly: GCF_053485855.1. Taxonomy (NCBI): domain Bacteria; kingdom Pseudomonadati; phylum Pseudomonadota; class Gammaproteobacteria; order Alteromonadales; family Colwelliaceae; genus Thalassotalea; species Thalassotalea montiporae. The sequence continues at coordinate 124,235 of NZ_JBQRUO010000003.1, read as the reverse complement.
TTTGGAATAAAAATACTCAAAATCAATGTGGTAATGGAATAAAATGAAGCTCCAACAACTAAGATACATTGTTGAGGTACTAAACAATAACCTCAATGTCTCGGCAACAGCCGAGAGCCTTTACACTTCGCAACCCGGCATTAGTAAGCAAGTTCGAATGTTGGAAGATGAATTAGGCATTCAAATTTTTGGTCGTAGCGGTAAACATTTAACCCATGTCACTTCAGCAGGCCATGAAGTGATCAACATTGCGACAGAAATTCTCAATAAAGTTGAAGCGATCAAAGCGGTCGCCCGCGAGCATACTCAGCCAGACGAGGGCAAGCTTCGCATCGCAACCACACACACTCAAGCGCGTTATGCATTGCCAGATGTTATTCAAGGGTTTATGAAAAAATACCCTAAAGTATCACTGCATATGTACCAAGGCACACCGCAGCAAATAAGCGAAGCATCAGCAAAAGGTGAAGCAGACTTTGCCATTGCTACTGAGTCTTTGCACCTATACAACGATTTGATTATGTTGCCTTGTTACCACTGGAATCGCAGCATCATTGTTCGCAAAGACCACCCATTAGCTAAAGTGACTAATTTAACCATTGCTGATATTGCGCAGTATTCGCTAGTCACTTATGTATTTGGCTTTACGGGGCGTTCAGAGCTAGACAAAGCGTTTAGTGCCGCAGGTTGTGAGCCAAAAGTTGCGTTTACTGCAACTGATGCGGATGTGATTAAAACATATGTACGCTTAGGTGTGGGCATTGGTGTAATTGCTACCATGGCAATGGATCCAGAAACCGACAGCGATTTAGTGGTATTAGATGCTAGCCATTTATTTAAAGCCAGTACCACCAAAATTGGTTTTAGACGTGGCACCTTCTTACGTGGCTATATGTTCGACTTTATTGAACGTTTTGCACCGCACTTAAATCGCGACTTAGTAACGAAAGCCATGTTGTTGAAAAATAATGTCGAAATAGACGAGATGATGTCGGATATTGAGTTACCGACTAAGTAGTGAGTCTAAGTTGATACGACAAACAAAAAACGAGCATTAATGCTCGTTTTTTTTATACCTAGCTTTTTATACTTGATTGGGCGGCTAGTTAACACTCGATAATATTTACCGCCAAGCCACCACGTGACGTTTCTTTGTATTTAGTTTTCATATCGTTACCGGTATCCCACATGGTTTTAATCACTTTATCCAGTGAAACTTTATGTGTACCAGTACCGCGTAGTGCTAAGCGTGAGGCATTAATGGCTTTTACGGCGCCCATGGCGTTGCGCTCAATACATGGTACTTGCACTAAACCACCAACCGGATCGCAGGTTAAACCAAGGTTGTGTTCCATGCCGATTTCGGCGGCATTTTCCACTTGTGTTGGTGAGCCACCCATGATTTCGGTCAGGGCACCGGCTGCCATTGAACAAGCAACACCAACTTCAGCTTGGCAGCCGCCTTCAGCTCCAGAGATGGTCGCGTTAGTTTTATACAAAATACCAATCGCTGCGGCGGTTAATAAATAGCGGATACAATCTTCATCGGTAACCGGTTTGATAAACTTGTCGTAATAGCAAAGCACAGCTGGAATAATACCCGCAGCGCCATTGGTCGGTGCGGTAACTACGCGACTACCCGCTGCATTTTCTTCATTTACAGCCAAGGCGAATAAATTCACCCAGTCCATGGCACTTAATGGATCGTTGTTATTCTCGACCGATAACGAGCGATGCAGGGCAGGAGCGCGACGATTCACTTTTAAACCGCCGGGTAAAATGCCTTCTGTGCGCATACCGCGCTCAACGCTGTCTTTCATTGCTTGCCATATGGCAACCAAACCAGTGCGGATCGATGCTTCATCTGATAAACACTTCTCATTATTCATCATTATGGTACTGATGCTTAGCCCTTTTTCATTCGCTTCTTTAATTAACTCGTCAGCAGTTGAAAAAATATGTGGGCGTTTAATATTGGTGTGCAGCGATAGTGCTTTGTCTTTCTCTTTCTCAAAGTCGCAATCTTGGACAATAAAACCGCCACCAATGCTGTAATAAGTTTCTTCAAAAATCACCTCGTCAGCATGGTATGCGTAAAGGGTCATTGCATTGGCATGAGCAGGCAAGGTTTTACGGCGGTGATAGACAATCGCATTTGCTTTTGGAAAAGCTATTTTGTGCTCGCCCAACAAGTTAATTTGTTCACTGGCAACGGTATCTGCAAGAATTTGCTCTATCGACTCGACTGGAATGCTCTCTGGTGCTTGACCAGTAAGCCCAAGAATTACCGCTTTGCCTGTGCCATGGCCAATTCCGGTTTGACCGAGCGAACCAAAGAGTTCACAGCGAATGCGATCAGTTTTCGCCACTAGCGCTTGCTCAGCTAAATGTTCCGCAAATAATTTTGCTGCTCGCATTGGCCCAACGGTGTGAGAGCTGGAAGGGCCGATACCGATGGAAAACATATCAAATACACTTATCATGCAAATACCTGAATAAATAATCGTATAGTTATTTTATTGAGAAATATAATTCGGCAATTCTACCGAAAAGCTATTCAATTAAAAACTTGTGTCTTAGCTTGTTAGCTAAATTATAGATGACAGTGTCAGGAATAGTTGACTAGTGATGTGTGGGTGCTTGAAGGTTAAGCAGGTTGCGGCATGAGGTGAGCGACTAAATCTGCGATGATGGCCGCAGTAGCTCCCCAAATTTGGTGTTCTTGGTAGGGCATAAAGTGCACATAGTGCTTGTGACCGCGATGGTACATGGGCAGTTTAGTGTGGCTATCACCATCGATAAAATGTTTAAGCGGCACAGTAAATACTTCAGCTACTTCATTTTCATCAATCGATAAATCGAAATCCCCGCTGATCACGCCAACCACAGGGGTAACATTAAAGCCAGTAATGGTGTGATAATCGCTTAGTTGGCCTAGTACAGTAACTTGTTGGCGATTCAAGCCAATTTCTTCTTCCGCTTCGCGCAGTGCGGTTTCTGCTTTTGAGGTGTCTGAACTTTCGACTTTACCGCCAGGAAAGCTAATTTGCCCAGCATGATGTTTTAAATGACTAGCGCGTTTGGTTAACACTACAGATAAAGAAAGTTCGTCTTGCGCTTTGTCGCTTGCAACCTCAGCATTGCTAACTTCACCTTTATTCATCTCACAAAGCGCAATTAATACTGCCGCTTCTTTCAGCTTGCTTGGGAAAACAAATGTTTGGCTTGACGGTTCAAGTGGTTGTAGCTGAAATTTTTGAATAAAATCCTGCTTATTCATAATTTGTTTTCCACCTTACTTTTGTTCTATTGCACTTATATTGCACCTTTACCCTGCTGCTAGTTGGCTAGCACGGGTAGTATCTTCCTTACCTTATCAAAAGTTTCTTGGTATTCGCTATCAACTTTTGAATCGGCTACCAAGCCGCCGCCAGCCCAGCAATAAATTTGCTGGTTTTGGCAAATTAGGGTGCGAATGGTGATGCTGGTGTCCATGTTGCCGCATGCCGATAAATAGCCAATCGAGCCACAGTACAAATTGCGGCGGTGTGGCTCTAGCTCTTCAATAATTTCCATGGCGCGAATTTTGGGTGCGCCTGTAATTGAGCCCCCCGGAAAAGCCGCCCGTAATAAGTCGCTACCGTCGTGTTCGCTCGCTAACTCGCCTTCAACGGTACTCACGAGATGATGCACAGCGGGGAAGCTTTCAATATCAAACAATTTAGGTACTTTAACACTACCAGCTTGGCAAACGCGGCTCAGATCATTGCGAAGTAAATCAACAATCATTAGGTTTTCCGCGCGATCTTTAGTTGATTTACTGAGCTGCTCGGCATTGGCTTTGTCAGCCTCGGCAGTTTCACCACGTGTTAACGTGCCTTTGATTGGTTTGGTTTGAACTTTATTGCCGGATAACTGTAAAAAGCGCTCAGGTGAAATACTGACAATGCTGTGGCTTGGCAAGCGCATAAAGGCCGAGAAGGGCGCTTGATTAGCCTCGCGAAGCTTTAGATAAGCGCTAAATTCATCCCCTTGATAACTTGCTTGAAAACGTTGCGCGAGATTAATTTGATAACAATCGCCCGAGTGTAAATATGCTTGCACTTGCGCAAACTTTTGCTGATATTGCGCCTTGCTCATATTCGCTTGCCAATCAGAGGTTAACGAAAAGCTTTGCTGCTCTCTTTTGTTACTTTTACTTGATTTATCGCTGTGGTCGATTTTAGCAGCGACAAGCGTCATTACCTTATCGGCTTGCTGTTGCCACGTTTCAGATGGCGCTATTAAATACAGTTGCCTTTGCTGGCGCTCAAACACCAGTGCCTGAGTGTAAATACCAACCGCCATCAAAGGTAAATTAATATCATCACTGGCGATTGTTGGTAAGCGCTCAAAACAGCGACCTAGGTCATAACTAAAATAACCAATCGCCCCTGTTTTAAACGGCAAGTGAGTTTCCGGTAGAGTGACGTTTTCAAAAACGCTGCGTTCAAGCTGCTTTAACAGTGCTAATGGGTCACCAGAAGACTCGCCAGCTAGTGTTTGATATTCAATGCTATGAGCAACGACTTTAGTGCTTACTGCATGGGCTAGGTTACCGCTGCTATGTTCTTTGCGCTTCGCTGTTGTTTCTATCGTCAGCACTGGATTTGTAACAATAATATCAAAGCGGCTATCTTGGTGATCGCTTTCGTTGGAGTCTAACCAAAAGCTCCAAGGCTGATTCGCATAGTGGGAAAATAGGCTGACAACCGCTTGTGGCTCAGAAACATTAATCGGGCGAGCAACAAGCTCAAAACTCTTATCTAGGGCTGGCAAATGACACCTGTGTGGCTAGCGTTTACATTGAAAAATTCAGTGCTTTTTATGGAAAATATCTATAGTCGCAATCACAATAATTGACTAGCAGCACTGATATAAGCAGGGTATCATATCGGCAAAAATTTAACTTTCAACTCTTGAGTGACGAGTAAATAAACCTCACTGCATTACACTCAAGGCAAAGCTTGGGCAAGCTTTAGCAAAGTTGAAAGCATAAACATCAGCTCAGCAAGAGCGCTAAGAGGGCATAAAAGTAAATGGCTATCATTAAACAACAAGACTTTATTGAATCGATTGCAGATGCGCTGCAATACATTTCTTACTACCATCCATTGGATTTCGTTCAAGCGCTTGAAAAGGCTTATCACAAAGAAGAAAGCCAAGCGGCAAAAGATGCCATTGCACAAATTCTGATTAACTCACGCATGTCGGCAACGGGTAAGCGCCCAATTTGTCAAGACACGGGTATCGTGACTTGTTTCGTGAAAGTGGGGATGGCTGTTCAGTGGGACAGCACTGAGATGACAGTTCAGCAAATGGTTGATGAAGGTACGCGCCGCGCATACATGAACCCAGATAACCCATTGCGTGCGTCGATTGTGGCTGATCCTGCAGGCACACGTAAAAATACCAAAGATAACACGCCATCAGTTGTCCATATCGACCTAGTGGAAGGCAACGAAGTTGAAGTTATGATTGCTGCTAAAGGTGGCGGTAGTGAAAACAAAACCAAAATGGCGATGTTAAACCCTTCTGACTCAATCGCTGACTGGGTGGTTGAAACCTTACCCAAAATGGGCGCTGGCTGGTGTCCACCGGGTATGATTGGTATTGGTGTTGGCGGTACCGCTGAAAAAGCAGGTGTATTAGCCAAAGAAAGCTTAATGGATCCAGTAGACATTCAAGAACTGATTGATCGTGGCCCACAAAATGCTGAAGAAGAATTGCGTTTAGAAATTTACGAACGTGTTAACAAGCTAGGCATTGGCGCACAAGGCCTTGGCGGTTTAACCACTGTCGTTGATGTGAAAATCAACTCGGCACCTACACACGCGGCGTCTAAGCCAGTGGTGATGATCCCTAACTGTGCGGCAACGCGTCACGTGCACTTTCATTTAGATGGCTCAGGCCCTGCGGACTTAACACCGCCTAAATTAGAAGACTGGCCAGAAATCACTTGGGAAGTCGGTGAAAACGTACGCCGCGTTAATGTAAACGACTTGAAAAAAGCCGATGTGAGCGAGTGGAAAACTGGTGAGACCTTGTTACTAAGCGGTAAGATTTTAACCGGTCGCGATGCAGCTCATAAGCGCATTCAAGAAATGATGGCAAACGGTGAAGAGTTACCAGTAGATTTCACTGATAAGTTTATTTACTACGTTGGCCCAGTAGATGCTATTGGCGATGAAGCAGTAGGCCCAGCAGGCCCAACAACCGCAACTCGCATGGATAAGTTCACTGACCTTATGTTATCGCAAACCGGCTTAATTGGTTCAATCGGTAAAGCGGAACGTGGTCCAGCAACGTGCGAGTCTATTAAGGCCAACAAATCTGTGTACTTAATGGCTGTAGGTGGCGCCGCATACTTAGTATCAAAAGCGATTAAACACGCAAAAGTGGTTGCCTTTGAAGACTTAGGTATGGAAGCGATTTACGAGTTCGACGTTGAAGATATGCCAGTAACCGTTGCTGTAGACAGCACAGGTGAATCTGCTCATGTGACTGGTCCTGCTATTTGGCAGGCGAAAATTGAAGAGCTAGATGAAAAATTAGGGGCGTAAGCCAAAGCTAGTTTGTTTTTGGCTTTGAGCTCATAGCTTTAAACATATGGTTTAAAAAAGTATTGAAAAGGCGCTATAAGCGCCTTTTTTGTGTTTGGTGTATCTGGGCATAATGGCCTCCTCATTTAAATCAGGAGGTGTCCACTAAAACGGGGGAACTGCATAGTCCGATTGATTTTCTTGTATGGATAATAACCCACCTAAATAACCATTTTCGGTAAAGTGAGACCCAAGCCTTAGCGGCAACTAAGGCCTTCTTTTACAGTAGTTCGATTGATTAATGGCTCCTCAATTGAGAGACCGGTAACAAGAACGAACGCTGTAAAAGACTCCAAGCAACATACTCGAATAGTCTACTGGGTCTCGAACCCGCATTATGCAAGCAAGGGTTAGCTTATTATGAAAACAGCCATCAATCAAAAGATTCACGTTGGTGTTGATACAGGTAAATACCAACTGGATATTTACCTTCGTCCGTTAGAGGTTTACTTCACCGTCCCCAATGACGAAAAAGGCATTGCAGAAGCAATAACAAAACTCAAGCAATACCCCATTGAACGCATCGTTATTGAAGCCACAGGACGGTTAGAAATGCCCTTTATTATGGCGTGTGCGAACAGCAAACTGCCTTTTGTTATCGCTAATCCTATTCACATCAAACGCTTTGCAGGTGCCATTGGTCAACGTGCTAAAACAGACAAACTTGATGCACAGCTTATTGCGCACTATGGGGAAGCCATCAAACCAGCACTGTCACAGCTCAAACCAAGCACCATGCAGGCCATGAGTGATTTAGTCGCCAGAAGAAATCAGTTACTTGTGATGCAAACGATGGAAAAGAACCGCCTTCAATCGCTGCCGAAAAGCCTATTAATGACGATAAAACCAATACTCACCGCGTTGAAAAATCAAATCTTAAAAATTGAAAATAAACTCGTTGAGCTTATCGAATCTTGCCCCGAATACCAGGCGAAAAATACGATACTGACAGGTATTGGCAAAATAGCGGCAGCGTCAATCATCAGTAATTTACCAGAGCTTGGCTATGTGACGGGTAAACAGGCGAGCAGTTTAGTTGGCGTTGCACCGATGAACCGAGAAAGTGGGCGTTATAAAGGACAACGGAGAATCCAAGGTGGACGGCACCAAGTACGCACGGTGTTATACATGGCGATGCTGTCAGCGATTCAAAGTAATCCCGTGTTTAAAGACACCTATCAACGATTAGTCGTTGCAGGCAAACCCAAAAAAGTGGCGATAATTGCCTGTATCAGAAAGATGGTGGTGATATTAAATTCGATGCTCAGAGACGGTGTGATATGGGAAGCGCCAACAGTTAAAAATTAGTTGTTGACGCCATAGTCTCTTGTTAGGTGTTCAGCCAATCTATCGCGGCTTCGCCGCCAACACCCGAGTAATTGGAAAAACACCTAAGTTTATATTTTTAACGACACTTAAAAGGTTAACTGGCAAATGGAAAGTAGAGCGTTGAATTAATCCATTAACGCTAGAGAAAACTCCTTTTTAAGTATGCCTGTGTTTGATATCAAAAATTGCCTGAAAGATTAACAACTTCAATGCAATACGAATGACACCTAACGCTTTAGTTAACCGGCTTGTAATGGTTGGCTTGTGTTTTTGCGTCTTTTGCAAAAACCGAGACAAGCGTTACAAGTCCGATTGAACTACTTGTTAGCTTTACCCTACTAATTTACTTAGATTTAAGCAATGTGGCTTAAATTTAATAATTGCGTCTTTGGCTATTAAAAAAGCATCACAAGGGTTATCAGAGCTTTCTGCATCATCGATACGATAGCCAACCCAAACTTTTTCTATATTTGTATCTTCTCCCATAGCCAACATAGATATTTTGTCTATAAAATTTCTAAGTTCAAGTGAGTTCTTATAATCTGTAATTTCAACTTCGAGATCGAAAATTTCTATATAAGAAAGCTTGTAACTCTCAGGATAATTTAAACCATTTATCTTTTTGTATTTCTCAGGGCCATAGGTACTTAAATCCATCAACCAATCAGGTAAGTCACCGTTATATTTTAAAACTTGTTTATCAGCCCAAGACACAACACTTTCAGCCTTGAGGTATCCCGCATCAAAATAAGATAATAATTTTCTGCAATCTTCGAATAGGTTCATGGTAAAGCTAACGCTTTAGTTAACCGGCTTGTAATGATTGGCTTGTGTTTTTGCGTTTTTTGCAAAAACCGAGACAAGCGTTACAAGTCCGATTGAACTACTTGTTAGGTGTTTAGCACAACTCTCGCGGCTTTGCCGCCAACACCTGAGCGCTTGGAAAAACACCTATGTTTACATTTTTAATGACACTTAAAAGGTTAATTGGCTAATGGAAAGTAGGGCGTTGAATTAATCCATTAGCGCTGAAGAAAACTCCCTTTAAGTAAGCCTGTACTTGATATTACAAATTGCTTGAAAAATTAAAAACTTCAATGCAATACGAATGACACCTAACGCCCCAATCAGGGGCTTTTAATAAGTTGGCTAAAATAACGAACGCAGTGACGGAAGCCAACTGTTAAAAGTCCCTGCCTGCATTGGCTTGTTAGGTTTACATTTCATTGTAGTAATTAGCTAGTGCTTCAGAGAAGTCTTTCTGTAGCGTCCTGACTCTATTTCTGTATTCTTCTACTTGATTATAATTTAAGTAACTTTCATCAAACCACAAAGCATCGCGAAGCTCTTTTTCAGCTTCAGCACAATATATGAACTTTTCACTTGCGTCGTTTGCTTTTAACAGGCTAAGTTTAGAAACTACAGCATGCTTTTGTGTCCAAGAATCTCTTAATTCTCCGTCTCTTATTCTTATCATTTTAAGGTTACGCTCAGGATACTCTTTCACGGGCTCATCATGTGGAAGTTTTTTTGCAGCTGCTGAAACTGGTGAAATTAAGAGGTTCCAAGCAGAGAAATACCCTTCAGCGTCACTAGATATTTGTTCAAGTAATTTAGTTTTGTGCTCTAATTTAAATTGCGCTCTATCTGATTTCCTACTGAATTTAACACCTAAATAAGTAAATATACCTGTTATCAAGGAGCCTAAACCTATTTTAACAGCAGTATCTGCAACATCGATCCAATCCTTCGGCATAATTTCAAATTACTCCTAAATTAAAGTAAACCTAACGCTTAAATAAACGGCTAAAAATGCTTGGCTATACTTGTGAGCGCAGCGAACTAAGCCAAGCGTTTTTAGTCCGATTTGATTTTCTTGTTAGAAGAATTTTCCACTTTATTAACGCCATCAGGATATGCTTCATAAAATGTTTTTTCAGCGTGTTTCATTGCTTTGCCCCATGACGACAAATACATACGATAGATATACTCATAACTTTCAAAAGCTTTGTATGATGAAGAAAAGCCGAGAAATGGAAAAATAAAGATCCATATATCAATTTCAACTAGCTCTCTACTGAGAGCAATAATAGCAAATACAGAAAAGCAAAATGCGACAAATATTGACCATAAAACCAACAATGACATGTGATAGAAAAAGTAAGAAGTCGCAAACCTACCGCTGTCATCATTATTAATATAACTTGTCGAATATCCTTGTTTGTATGCTCTTAACCTAGGTATCGATTTTATTTTGTTTCTATATCTGGGAAATACATTATAAAGAAAAGTTTTACCTAGTTTTAATAGTGCTACTGACATAATACTTGCGAAACAACTTAGCAATAAAATACCAGTTATTGTGTTTTTGAAAAACTCTTCGATTTCCAAACCTACTCCTTTATTCTTCTAACAGTTTATTAGAAGGCAAATTGCGCGCTTTCCACACTCAGCCCCTAACTTTTAGTTTATTAGTATTTACTTTAGCGAATAGTACTTTTCTATACTAGCCAATAACTTAGCAAATACGAAAAAACATATGCTTGTTAAAAGGGAGCAATTTGCGCGCTTTCACCGCGGAAAGAAGGATTCATCATGAACTGTATTTATATACATGTTAAATTTAATAAATTAATTACTGATAGAAGTTGATAGCTTCTTTCGAACTAATGTCCCCATTCGTCTATGATACTGTCGTTTTCATTGCACGAAAAACACTAAATTCTGGCTAGTTTCAAGCTATTACCACTGCTAGCATTTCCTATTGTGCTAATTTATGTTACTAATAACTGTTAATATTTACAGTGTTTGTGTTAAAAGGGCTTAGCTTAGTTGCTTTGCTCGACAAAACATAAGCGTTTTCACGGTGAGCCAGTGAACGAATTTTTCCAACAGTTATCCACTAGCGAGTTATTGCTAATTTCAATACTTGCCTTAGTTATCCTTAATTTTCTAATCAATCTAGTTGGTGTTTTTAGACAGAAAAACCAGAGCGAGCAGCAAGCGTCAGTTGCCCGTATTGAGGCGAATTTAAGCCAGCTGATTCAGCAGTTTCAGCAAGGCTATGTCAATAATCAGCATCAAATTAAAGAGTTGATGGCAGAGACTAAGTTGCAGTTGATGCAACAACATAAACAAAGTGATCAAAATAGCCAGCAGCAGCTCTTTGAGAAGTTTCAGTCGTTAAACCAATTGTTTCGTCAGCAACAGCAGCAGTTGCAAGAGCAGCTTACCTTGATGGCGAAAGTGAACCGTGATGAGCAGGCGCAAAGTATTGAAAAGCTCACCCAATCAACGGATAAAAGGCTGCAAGAAATTAGTGGTCAGGTGGACAAACGCTTAAGTGAAGGCTTTGAAAAAACCACCCAAACCTTTAACGATATTCTTAAACGCTTGGCTTTAATTGACGACGCGCAGAAGAAGATTACGGAGCTTTCCAGCAATGTTGTGAGTTTGCAAGAAGTGTTAGCGGATAAGCGCTCGCGCGGTGCCTTTGGTGAAGTACAATTAAACTCGCTAGTGCGAAATGTATTACCTGAGAGCCAATTTGCCCTGCAACATACCTTATCGAACGGTAAGATTGCCGACTGTATTTTATTTCTGCCAAAACCGACAGGTAATGTGGTGGTGGATTCGAAATTCCCGCTGGAAAGCTACCAAACCATGACCAACCCTGAGCATGAATTGTTGGTGCGTAAAAATGCGGAAAAGCAGTTTAAGCAAGATATTAAAAAGCATATTAACGATATCGCCAGCAAGTATTTAATTGAAAATGAAACCGCTGACGGTGCAGTTATGTTTATTCCTGCTGAAGCGGTTTTCGCGGAAATTCATGCCCACCATGCTGACTTGGTTGAATATGCCAATAAACAACGTGTGTGGTTAGCATCGCCAACTACGCTCATGGCCATTTTAACTACGGCACGAGCGGTGATTAAAGACGAAGCGACTAAACAGCAAGTGCATTTAATTCAAGAGCACTTGGGCATGCTGGCGCAAGACTTTGGCCGCTTCCAAGGGCGTTTTAACAACTTAGCACGCCATATCGACCAAGCGGCAAATGATGTTAAACAAATTCATACCTCGGCAGATAAAATTACCCGTCGCTTTGAAAAAATTGAACAAGTAGACATTGGCCAAGAGACGGAAGCTAATCCGCTACTATCTAAAAATTAACGAGTTTCTGAAAATTAGCGAGGTTCTGAAATTAGTTATCGCTAGGCGATTGAAAAATTTGTACGCGATTTCGGCCAAGTTCTTTGGCTAAGTAAAGCGCTTTGTCTGCGTGCACTAGTACTTCTTTAAGCGAGCTGGCATCTGCATCTCTGCTGGCAATTCCAAAGCTAACGGTACAGTGAAAATGCTGATCACCTACCAATGGAATGTGATGTTGGCTGATGGTAATACGCATTTGCTCAGCAATATTGTTCGCTTCTGACAAGGTTGTGTCTGGCAGTATTATCGCGAATTCTTCACCGCCGATGCGGGCAAGCATATCTTGCTCGCGCTTTTGGGCAGCCATTAACTTTGTGACTTCGGTTAGGCATAAATCGCCAACAAAGTGACCATGCTGATCATTGATACGTTTAAAGTGGTCAATATCCACTAATATGATGGTCAGTGGGCGATTAAGGTGCTTCGTTGATTCAAATAAACTGCTGCCGTGTTCAAAGAAAGCGTGACGGTTTGATAAGCCAGTTAGCGCATCAGTCGTTGCTTGTTTAGTTAGCTTTAATTCATTGGCTTCAATTTCATTAGCAAATATTGTTAGCACTAAAATTACTTCGAGCATGATCACTAAAACAACTGATTGATAAAGAATGTGGTTAAAGCTGTCAGACAAATCAATCAGTGGGGCTGGGTTTATTGTGTTTTCACAGTAAAAGTATAAAGCGAGCGCGATTAAACTTAGGGTAACTTTCTCTGTTTTTTCCCTTAATTCAAACAGTAAAAATACGCCAGTAGGGACGAGGAAAAAATATAAATGAAAGCCTGTTGCGTTGGTAACGTACAAATTAGTACACACCATTAAGTGCAACATTAAGGTGGCAAAAAACCAGATTTTACCGCCGCGAAATGCTTGAAAATAGTTGAACACTAGTGTGACAACATAGGCTAGCGTGAATACGCAGTTGATTAACGCGACCGATATGTTGTCGAGCACAAAGGCGTAGGCAAACGTGTAAAGACCTGAAACTAGGGTGGTGATAATGCCTATCAAATTCATCATCCTGACCTTATTGGTCACTGAAAAGCTTTGATGGGCAATGCCTGTAGTAAGTAGTTTTTGAAACAACATTGTTATAATTATTATGTATTGTTTTTAATTAATCGCTTATGTCTAAATATCGGGCTTTTATATGAAGCGCGAGGTTGTTATTTAACAAAGCTAATTGCTAAGCGCTTATAATCATTTTGGCTATTTTATCGTGTATAAAAAGTGGCGTATTAAAACGCCACATTAACAAATACAACAGTAAGTAAAATAGGGCAAACATAAGCTAAATAATTGCCCCATAAACCAAGCCATTTGTGCTCAGCAATTCTTGCTTGGTCTTTTAACTTGTTACCGCGTTTCCATACCCAGCCAACAACAATAAAGTAAAACAGGCAACTAAGCGGCTGCATAATCGTGGTTAACACTTGGATGATTAAGCCAAATAACACATCAAAAAATGCCACTAAAACCATGCTTGCCATCAGTACAATCGCTGAAATTAACCAGGTTGCTTTACGGCGTGTAAACGATTTTTCTTCTACCAAGTAGGCCACAGGTACTTCGGTAGATGAAATCGTTGATGTGAGTGCGGCAATGGAAAGTAGCGAGAAAAATGCCGCAGCGACCACTAAACCTATGGTGCCCATCGAACTAAAGAGTGTTGGCAGAATTTGGAAAATTAGCTGGCCTTCACCGATCAATTGATCATTGGCAAAAACTTGCTGGCCAGCGTGCTGAGCCACAAATAGCGCTGGAATAATTAATAAGCCAGCTAAAAACGCAATAAAGGTGTCAAGCGCGCCAATAGACAGCACGAGCTTGCCAATATCTTTGTCTTTCGCCATATATGAGCCGTACACCATCATGCCACCAACACCAATTGATAACGAGAAAAAGGCTTGTCCCATAGCCGAAATTACTAAACTTGGGTTCGTTACTTGGCTAAAGTCAGGGATTAAGTACTGCTTTAAGCCCGCCATTGCGCCTTCTTGTTGCAAAATATAAACAATTAAACCAACAAGCATTATTAACAACATAGGCATTAATCGCGCCGACCAACGTTCGATACCGCTATGTACCCCTTGGTGCACAATTAGCGCGCCAAGCACAATAAATATTGGCGTAAATATTACATTGCGAACTGTGCTATCGGTTGCTAACCAAACGGATAAGTCTGTTGTTCCCACAAGTGCTGCAACTGCCGATAACGCATGGGCGAGCATCCAACCGGCAACAATCGTATAGAAACTTAACATCATAATGGCGCCGCACAGGCCAAGTTTGCCAGCAAAACGGCCAAACCTTGGCATTCGCTCGGCACACGCTTCACCAAGCGCACTTACAGGGTTTTTCTGTGTTTGGTTACCAATATAAATTTCGGCATACAGTGCCGGCAGTGCGAGCAATAAGGTTACCACAAGGTAAACGAATAAAAAGGCGCCGCCGCCATTATTGGCTGCATTGGTGGGAAAGCCCCAAATATTGCCTAAACCTATGGCTGAGCCAGCCGCTGCTAAAACAAAACCGATACGGGAATGGAAGGAATCTCTGGTCAAAGTTTACTCAAGGTTATTGTTATTTTTTAATGTAGCGAGCTTACCGATTTCGCGTTAGTTAGTGAAGTGAAAAATACTAGCCTATTACTCGATTGTATATTTAATATCGCCCAGCTATTGGCTTGCTGACAATTAGCCCATATGATCGAAACATTATGATAAAAACCAAGATTAGGGCGCGATATGCTTCAATATAAAATAATTCCTGTGACCCCGTTTCAGCAAAATTGTACGGTATTTTGGTGTGATGAAACCAAGCTGGCAGCAGTTGTTGATCCAGGTGGCGATGTTGAACAAGTCATCGCATTTATCGACGGCCAAGGGCTAACAATGGCAAAAGTGCTGTTAACTCATGCACATATCGACCACGCTGGTGCAACCAAAGCACTTGCAAGCCACTACGGTGTAAATGTGGAAGGTCCACACCAAGAAGATAAATTCTGGATTGATTTGATCCCAATGCAAAAAGAGCGCTTTGGCTTTGCCCATGCCGAGGCCTTTGATACCGATCGCTGGTTAAACCAAGGTGATACCGTTTCATTCGGTAATATTGAGCTGGAAGTGTATTTCTGCCCAGGTCATACGCCGGGTCATGTGGTGTTTTATCATCGTGAGTCAAAGCTGGCACAAGTTGGCGACGTATTATTTAGAGGCTCGATTGGTCGCACTGACTTCCCGAAAGGTGATCACGCAACCTTGATCAGCTCAATTCGCGATAATCTGTTCCCGCTCGGTGATGATGTACGTTTTATTCCAGGTCATGGCCCTATGAGCACCTTTGGCGAAGAACGTCGTACGAATCCATTTGTTGGCGATGGAGTTCGCTAACCAATGAAAACAGGTACTATTTTTTCATTACAGCGCCGCTTAAAAGAAATTGATTCAAGTAAGTGGTTTCAAGGGATTGTTATTGCGGTCATTATTCTTTCCGCACTATTGGTCGGCGCGAAAACCCATAACTTACCGCCTGAAGGTATCGTTGTTTTAGCGATACTTGATGTTGCAGTAACGGTGTTTTTCGTCATTGAGCTAGTGATTCGATTTCTCGCTTACCCGAAAAAAGGCGAGTTCTTTAAAAGCGGCTGGAATATCTTCGATACGATTATTGTGATTGGCTCGCTGATACCGGCTGGCGGCTCAGGTGTATTAATTGCGCGCCTATTGCGGGTATTCCGTGTATTGCGCTTGGTGTCTATGGTGCCAGAGCTGCGCTTACTCATTAACGCGTTAATCAAAGCCATTCCACGTATGGGTTACATTGGGCTATTAATGTTTGTCATTTTCTACATCTACGCTGCGATTGGCAGCATTGTATTTGCAGACATTAATGAGGTGCTATGGGGTGATGTTTCGATTGCCATGTTAACCCTGTTCCGCGTGGCGACCTTCGAGGATTGGACTGATGTTATGTATGAAACCATGGCGGTTTATCCAATTAGCTGGATGTTCTATTTAACCTTTATTTTCTTAACGGCCTTTATCTTCTTAAATATGATGGTGGGTACGATTTTAGAGGTCATGAGCGAAGAGCACGAAAACTTCCGCGCGGAATCACACGGTGAATCAAAGGAAGGGGGCGAGCCTGCCAGCCGTGCGCAAATTGAAGCGCTGCATGCAGAAATCGCCGAATTAAAAGCGTTAATAAAAGAAGGTGCATTGACCAACCAGCAAAGTAAATCGAGCTAGTCTAGATGACTTAACTTATATCATTAAGCTTATTTCACATGAATTTAGCTCTCAAAAATTTAGCTTTCTAACTAAATAAATAGAGAGTCTTACAGTCAGCTTCTTTAGATGTTCAGCCCGTTATCTTGAAAACAAGATAACGGGCTTTTTTCTTTCTATCAGCTTAAAAATCACACAAAAACTATCGGAAACGGCACTTTTGTAAAGAATGTAAAGTTATTTAAATATGTAAATAACAACCATTATCATTCGCGCCAATTTGTTAAAGGAGTAAATTGTATGACTAAGATGTTTCAAGCCAGCAAAGTTGCATTTTGTGTTGGTTTAGCTGTTGCCGCTAGCAGCAGTGCGGTGTTTGCGGAAGACATAACAGATACCAGTGATATTGAGAAAATTGAAGTTACAGGCCAGCGACTTCTTGGTGTTGACGTGGTTGACTTAAGTGATATTCGTAAAAAACAAGCGAATGATTTAGAAGATATTTTCCGGGGCGAACCAGCCATTACTGTTGGTGGTTCATTTGGTATTGCTCAGAAAATTTACGTGCGCGGTATTGAAGATACTAATTTAAATGTCAGCGTTGATGGCGCTACACAAGCTGGTTACTTGTTCCACCATCAAGGTCGCTTGTCGATTGAGCCTGAAATGTTAAAGCATGTTGAAGTAAAAGCTGGTGCTGGCTCAGCATTAGATGGCCCAGGTGCACTAGGCGGTGCCATTCGATTTGAAACTAAAGATGCCGATGATTTGCTAGACGAAGGCGAGAACTTTGGCGCCTTATTAAAAGCTGGTTATTTCAGCAACACCAGCGGCACTAAATTAAGCGGCAGCTTTTACGGCCGTGTTAATGACAACTGGAGCGGCTTATTGATTGTTGGTAAAAACGACACCGACAATATTGAAGACGGTAACGGTGTTGAGCTGCAAAATACTAAAACCAATCAAGACTTAGATTTAGTGAAAATTAATGGCCGCTTGGCAGAGTATCACGAACTTGAGCTGAGCCACGAAATTCGTAACGACGACGGCATGCGCAATGTTCGCCCGCATTTTCTTAGCGCCGGTTGGAACCCAGCGAACGAGCAGAAAAGTCGCCGTGAAACCTCTACCGCAAATTACTTCTACGCACCTGATAGCAATTTAGTCGACCTATCGGTAACGCTTTACAAAACTGACAGCTACTTAACCCAAAATGAGGGTAATGATAGCCGTGACGGTGCAGGCGTCGAAAGCACAGGTTTTGATCTGCGTAATACTAGTGAGTTGGGCGCGCACCAATTAACTTATGGTGTTGACCAGCGCAAAGACACTGGTTACTACATTAACGGCAGTGACGTTGATGAAAAAGCCAAAGTGGTGGGTATTTACTTACAGGATACAATTGAGCTAAGCGACAGCCTAACCGTAAGCTTAGGTGCTCGCTACGACGACTACGAGCTTGACGATGCTGACGGCCAAAGTTTTGATTCATCAGGCCTTAGCCCAAACATTAGCGCGCTATACCAGTTTGATGACCATTGGTCGGTAAGAGCGAGCTACTCAGAGGCCATTCGCGGCCAGAAAGTCAAAGAAGCCTACTTAATTGGCTACCGTTCTAATGCGGCTGACTTGAAAGAAGAAGAAGCAACTAACGCTGATTTGATGCTTGCTTATGAGAACAACGGCTTAATGTTAAGCGCGCAAGTTTATGACAGCCGAGTCGATGATGTGGTTGGTACTGTTAGACGTGCCGATGGCCGCTTTTTCGCTAATGCCGGCGAGTTAAAAACGACCGGTTATACCTTGAGCGCGTCACAAAAGTGGGACCAAGTTGAAGTTGCAGTAAACTACTCTAACAACGAGCCTGAGCTAGATGGCGAACCATTAAACGACAGCGATTTAGGCTTAGGTACGGCATTTGGTGATACCTTGACCATTAACGCTAACTATGTGTTTGACGGATTAGATTTAGAGCTTGGTTGGAATGCACGTTTAGTGAAAAGCTTAACTGATGTACCTGAAGGTAAACCTAACAAGCCTGGCTATGGCGTTCACGATATCTACCTAGAGTGGTATCCAACAGCGGATGATAGCTTGTCAGTCAATTTGAGTATCAACAACGCCTTTGACAAGCAATATTATGATCATGGCACCTATGGTTACAGCACTAGCTCAGAGCAGTACCTTGGCCTTGCTGAGCCAGGTCGAGATGCTCGTTTGACGGTTAGTTATAAATTGTAACCGGTTATTGAACACCATAACACAAAGCGTATGATCACCCGTCATACGCTTTTTTATGATGAGCAATCACTCGCACAAAGCAGTGTATAGCTGCGTAAAGCCAAGCACAACCACCGATAGAGAACACCATGCCAGCCAGTATTTTAATCATTGAAGATGACAAAGTTGTCAATGAGCTGATCACCAATAACTTGCGTGCCAGTAAATATCGAGTGGTGTCGTGTTTAGATGGCAAGCAAGGGATGGATTTCGCCATAGGCCAAAACTTCGATTTGATTTTACTCGACATTATGTTGCCGACTATGGATGGCCTGTCTGTACTAAAGCAAGTGCGCAAGCAAAGTTCGACTCCTGTGCTAATGCTAACCGCCCTTGGCAATGAGCAAGATCGCATCGAAGGTCTGCGTTTAGGGGCTGATGACTATTTAGCCAAACCTTTTAATATGGAAGAGCTAACGCTGCGAATCGAAGCGATTTTACGACGTTATCAGTACAGCCAACAACCGCTGCAAGACAACTCGCCAAGTTATCGGGCATTGAATAAACGTGTGCCAGAGCTAACAGCCATTGAGCTTGATATTGCCAAATTGCTCGCGGAGCATGCGGCAACTGCACTGAGTAAACCCTATCTTTATCAGGTGATTCTGCATAAGGAATTTGGTCGTTACGATCGTACGCTTGATATGCATATTTCCAATATTCGCAAGAAATTCAAGCGTGCGGGTTTAGATCCGACAGTGATTAAAACCGTGCACGGCAAGGGCTATATGTTCACACATTTACCGGACTTTTCACTCAGCAATGTGGATATGCAACATCAATCTGGTGACGTATGAAATTGAAGCTGTTCTGGAAAATTTACTTGAGCATTGCACTGAGCAGTGTTTCGCTGGTTTGGGGCTTGTCATATTTAAGTGAACAAGTAGAGCGCAAAATGAGCTATATTTCGCCAGCAGATCAAGCTCAGCTCATCGCTTATGGCCAGCAAGCGAAAGCAGTTTTTGAAGATAACCCTGCACAACTTAGCGAGTGGGCTAATTGGGTTGAAAAGCACGAGCAGACACGCTTGGTCATTGTGCGTATGGAACCTAACTGGCTGCAAGGCCAAGAGCATGCTGACTATATTGGCGAGGAAGTTAATTTCGGCCGTGGTGTGCACTGGCCCATTCATTTAGAGCACGAGCAAAACCCAATTATTGATGTGCCAATAGGTGTACAAGATTATCATTTGCTGATCCAACTGCCACAGCGCATGCGCCCGGGCGCGCATTGGCAGCTGATCCATTTGAGTATTACCATATTGTTGCCACTGCTATTAGTGGCGGTACTAAGCTACTTTATTTATCGCCATATCATTAAACCGCTAGAGGCTTTGCATACAGATACTACGAAATTTAGGGCGGGTAACTTTGATACTAGGACGTCGGTAAATGCCGCTAATCGACATGATGAAATTGGCCAACTTGCGCTCAGCTTTAATCATATGGCAGACAGTATTGCGGAGCTTCTAAGTAGCCAGCGCCAACTGATCGCCGACATCTCACACGAACTGCGCACGCCGATCACTCGTTTGCGCTTAACACTAGACAGCCAATACCAGCCAGCGCAAATGTATGAGCGTATCGAACGAGAAATTAACTGCATGGCAGACCTGGTCGAAGATACCTTAACGCTCGCTTGGCTCGACAATGAAAAACCAGAGCTTAATCAAGAAGACGTCGATCTCGTGGCCTTAATTGAAAGCATTGCCGAGGATGCCAAGTTTGAATTTCCAAATCACCCGCTAGCACTCGACTTGCCAAGTGAATGTATGGTTTGTAACAGCAATCACCGCGCGTTGGGGCAGTCGATTGAAAACATTGTGCGTAATGCCATGAAGTACACGCCAATTGATGCGGGCATTCGCATTAGTTGTCGCCAGCATGAGGGCCAAGTACTTATCGAGATTAAAGACCAAGGGCCCGGTGTACCAGCGGCGCAACTCGAAGATATCTTTAAGCCCTTTGTTCGCCTCGACAAGTCAAGGGATCGCGACAGTGGTGGGTATGGTCTAGGCCTCGCATTGGCTAGACGCCAAATAAAAGCGGTCGGCGGCAGCTTAGTGGCCAGTAATAATCTGCCACATGGCTTGGTGATGACAATTAGTCTTAGCCCATGACGTTATGTCTATAACTGGTGCCCTTGACCGTGTAACACTATCTACCTGAATTGCCGTTATTAATTCAGTAACGACATATCACCCAATTTACACAACGATTACCGCAGAAAGGCTGTTTTGCTTGGCAGTCTTGAGCATTTTATTAACTAAATAAGAGTAATAATTACCTATGAAAGCAAAAATCCGTTTGTTATGGATGAAACTCCATGCCTATTTTTCTTGTTTCTTCTTGCCTTTGACCTTAGTTTACATTGTCTCCGGTGTGCTTTATATGTTCGATATTACCGGCGAGGTGAAACAAGAGTACAGCTACCCCATAGCCGTTAAGGAGTGGCCTAAAAACGAGGAAAGTGCCGCTCAAATTGTGGTTCCTTTACTTGCGAAATACGAGCATTTATCACTACCTGAAGACTATTCAAAGCGCGGCGGTGGTCATAACTGGTATGGACAAAAGCAACAAGTATCACTCAAGCTCGATAAAGAAAATCAAACAAGCCAATTGATAGTTAAAGAATATGATGTTTGGCGCCAAATGTTAATGATTCACAAAGGCCATGCAGGTTATATTTTCTGGCTATTGGGTATTTTATTTGGTGTTAGTTTAACT
This sequence comes from Thalassotalea montiporae, assembly GCF_053485855.1. Lineage (NCBI taxonomy): Bacteria > Pseudomonadati > Pseudomonadota > Gammaproteobacteria > Alteromonadales > Colwelliaceae > Thalassotalea > Thalassotalea montiporae. The sequence continues at coordinate 102,820 of NZ_JBQRUO010000003.1, read as the reverse complement.
TTTAGCCTAATTAGTGGTGTTGTTATTAGTTTGCAATTACCGCAGTTGAAAAAGCAGTCAGTAATGATGCTGGCGGCAGGCACAGTGACCTTAGTTGGACTGTTTATTTAGCGCTAGCTGCCACATGCTAGTTAGTTATTAATTAGTTATGGCTGATAGAACCCGTTGTTTAAGCTTAGGAAGTACTTCCTGCTCAAACCACGGGTTTTTCTTTAACCAAAGATTATTGCGAGGGCTTGGGTGGGGTAGGGCAATGACTTGATGGTCAAATAGCAGTTCGTGACATTTGACGATTTCAGTTAAGTTTTTCGCTGAGGCGATACTATCGCCAATACTTGGCGTTAATCTCGCTAAGTGCCAATCAAGTGCGTATTTGCCTAACAGAATCGTTAACTCGATATTTTGCATCTCAGCCAGCAAAGGTTCACGCCAAGTTTGTGCGCACTTAGGGATTGGCGGCAAATCCCCAGATTTTCCTTTACCCGGATAACAAAATCCCATCGGCACAATGGCAAAAATCTCAGGGTTATAAAACTGCTCACGATTGACGCCCAACCAATCCCGCAGACGTTCACCACTTTTATCATCAAAAGGACGGCCTTTGTCATGGGTGGCTTGCCCCGGTGCTTGTCCTGCCAACAAAATACGACTGTGCTGACTGGCCTGCAGAATAGGTTTAGCAGGCAAGGGCAATTGCTCTTGGCATAGTGTGCATTGCTCAATTTGGGTTAATAGCTTAGTTATCGTCATTATTGTTTAAAGTTGAAAGTTTAATCTTGCTGATGAACGGTGCCGCTTTCAGCACTAATATCAATCAATAGCTGCCGCACATTCGTATTGAAAAACATCATTAATACCAACATTAAAAACATCGGCTATTTTAAAGGCGACTTCCAGAGATGGTGAATATTTGTTTTTCTCAATCGCAACAATCGTTTGCCTTGATACCCCGACAGCGTCAGCTAAGGCTTGCTGTGTCATTTCACTGTTATTAAAGCGAAGCCGACGGATATCGTTAGAAATTGTTTTTTTCATTATCAGTTAACAGCCTCTCTGATATAGCCAAATTTGTCGCATACTTTTGGCACAATCGCTGATCAGAAACCCAATAAAGAGAAAGTGTATAAAATTAACCGAGTCGGTAACCGAGGCAATCGCGAATGGTTTAGTCGACAGTGAGCCACCCCACCACCAAATTAGTAACAATGCCATAACTAGCGTTAATCCAAAATAACCAGTTTGATCGCCATATAAGCCAATAAGCTTGTCGCGTTCATCATCACCTTGTAATGCATCTTTATGGTTGATGGCGGCAACTATAATCATTAATACAGCAAAGATAACACCACAGGTGATCAAATTTTGTATAACTAGGTTAATGATTTCTGCTTCTTCTACTGGCTGCTTACTCGCTAAGTTATTGGTGCCCAACAAGTAAAAGCCGAGGATTAACAAATTTGTGATAATTGTGAGTAGCGAAACTTTCATCTTAAATGGCATTACGAATTCCCTATGTAAAAAATATTAGACATTGTTAACTTAGACTTTGAATAATGATGTGTCAAATATTTTTAACATGGTGTATGTAAATTTTGTCACGTATACTAGAGGCGTTTTCAAATAGATAAAGAGCTCGCAATGAGACTGGATAAATATATCTGTAAAAGCACAGAGTTAACCCGTAATGAAGCGAAGAAGCTGCTAAAAAGTGGCGAAGTGCGGGTTGATGGTGAAGTAATAAAAAATAGTGCTTTTAAAGTTGCAGATGATGCTGAGGTGACCATTGAAGGTGAGCAACTTAGCCTAATTGGTCAGCGCTATATTATGATGAATAAGCCGCAAGATACGATTTGCTCGAACGTTGATGAAGTTCACCCTTCTTTGCTGCATTTTTTAGAAATTGATCGCGCTTTTGAACTGCATATTGCTGGCCGTTTAGATGCCGATACCACTGGCTTAGTGTTAATTACCGATGACGGTAAATGGTCACACAATATTATCTCACCAAAAAAACAGTGCGAAAAAACCTATCGCGTGTGGTTAGCTGAACCAGTCACCGATGAGGTAGCAGAAAAATTTGCCGAAGGTGTGCAATTAAATGGTGAAAACCAGCTCACCCTGCCAGCTAAACTTGAAATGATTGATGAGCGAGAAGTGCTGCTGACTATAGTTGAAGGCAAATATCACCAAGTTAAGCGGATGTTTGCTGCCGTTGGCAACCATGTTGAGGCGCTGCATCGTGAACGTATTGGCGGAATCACTTTAGATGATGACTTAATGCTGGGTGAGTGGCGTTACTTAACCGATCAGGAAATAGCTTTGTTTCTCTAGCACCTAGTTAATTTTCCCAGATTCGCGAAGCATACCAGCCAAATGTTACAAAATATTATGATGCGGAACTTAATGGGAGTAATTGAGTCCTAACCTGAGTATTTATTTCAATTGATAATGCAGCTAGCTGATTGATTAAAGATACGATTTTTATAATCACAGTAGTTTTTTGCTAGTGTTTTAAATTCTAACAATCACAATCTTTCGTTGTTTAAAAAGGACTCGTAATGACTAGGAAACTTGGCTCTTCTTTTAAGGTATGGTTCAAAGAAAACCGTTCACTTTTTGTCTTTATCGCATTGATGTGTGTGTTTCGAAGCGCGGTGGCAGACTGGAACGATGTGCCTACCGGCTCAATGAAGCCGACTATCGTTGAAGGTGATCGCATCTTTATCAATAAAATGGCCTATGACTTACGGGTACCATTTACCCATATTTCACTAGTGAAAACCGGTGAGCCTGCTTATGGTGATATTGTTATTTTCGACTCTAAAGCGGCAGATAATCGCCTGGTTAAGCGGGTGATTGGTCTACCTGGTGATACCGTGTCGATGATCGATAATCGCGTATTTATTAATGAACAGCCGTCAAACTATCAAATTGTCGCTTCTTCAAATGCGGTTAATGACTACATAGAGCAGCCTAGCCATTCAAGTCACAAACAACACTTTGTTCGCACCTCTAACACCAAACGAGCATTTGATAGTTTTAACCAAGTTACTGTGCCAGAAGGGCATTATTTAGTATTGGGTGACAATCGAGATAACAGCGCTGACTCACGTTTTATTGGCTTTGTACCTCGTCGTGAAATTGTCGGTAAAAGTGAGCACGTTGCTTTTTCACTGAACTATGACAACTATTATTTGCCACGATTAGAGCGTTTCTTTCAACCGCTTGATCCGGAACAAACTTAGGGCAGACGAATAACTAAGGCTAGTTAAGCAACTTAGCTATGACAGTATCGCAATAGAAAAGGAATACTTGAACTGAAACATTCGAAAGGGAGCGGTTAGATGAGGGCGTTGGTGATAGTGCTCTGCGGAGTTATGGCTGTTATTTCTTATTGGCTTGGCTTCGACAAGGGTATTTTGTTAGTAGTCGGCGTAGGTATGTTGTTCGAGTTTTTATTTTGGCTTGGGCTAATGGGCTGCGAAGAGCAAGGCTTTGGCAGTTAGGCCGATTGCTAGATTTTTAGTGTCTTACGCAGTTCACTTTATGCTGCATTGTTTGATGCACTAAAAAAACAGGAGCAAGCTCCTGTTTTTATTCTCTTAATTTAGTGTCTTAGTTTAGCGAGTTAATTCTTGGATTTAACTTATTAAGCTATTTCTTTGGGTTTAACTCGCTAAGCTATTTCTTTGGGTTTAACTCGTTAAGCTATTTCTTTGGGTTTAACTCGTTAAGCTATTTCTTTGGGTTTAACTCGTTAAACTTTGCCAACTGCTCTGGCGTGGCTGGTGTTTGGTGTTTTTCTTTCCACTCACTATACGGCATACCGTAAACACTTTCACGTGCAGTCTCGATATCAACTTCTACGCCTAACTTTTCTGCTTCGGCAACCGTCCACTTAGAAAAGCAGTTGCGGCAAAAACCAGCTAAGTTCATTAATTCAATATTTTGCACATCTTTACGGCTATCTAAATGCGCTAATAAACGGCGAAATACCGCTGCTTGGATCTCAATTTCTTTATCCATTGTCTTTCTCGTTCTCTGTCTTGGTTTCTGGTACCGGTGGTTTGTAACGACGAATTTGCACCACCATACCCATATACGGGTGATCGAAATAGTGTACTTCTTTACTGATCACACGTTTATTCTGGCTAAACGGGATCAGCTTATAGGTAAATTTATCTGTGTCAGTGAGTTGTTCGCTAGTCTGCTGGTCCGCGAGCTCATCTGCTGTGTAAGGTACAGCGACGTTAAAATCTGCGGTGATAAACAAATAGTGATTAAGGTGTAGTCTAAATAGGCCATCAAGTAGCCAGTCTTGATTTGGTGGTGTAGGCTCAACTAATACTTGTTCTGCTAGTTGGTTCTCTGAGAGGCGGCTTTCACCTGAATTTTTATCTAAACCTAGCGTGCTAGTGTCTGGATTATCGATATCTGCTAGCACAGATTCCAGCGTAAATGCGTCTTCATCTAGTTGCTGATAAATGCTTGCCAGTAGTGCCGCTTGTTGATTATTGCTAGCAAGTTCCGCGTTGTTGATGTCATCAATCGCGCTTTCATCTGCTGATGATAATTGCTCAGCCAATGCTTTTAACGACAATTGTGATTGATAATCCGCTTTTGCTTGGCGATATTGCTCTTGGTAGTGGTCACCGGCAAATAAACGAATGGCAGGTTCTAGAGCAGGCTTTTTACGATTGGTGAGAGGCTGTCGCCACCCAAGGTGTAGCAAAGGTTTAAAATTCTTGCTACGTCTAAGCTGTAGCGCAATATCTTTTAATTTTAGTGAGTCGGCATCTATTAAATACGGGGCGTTGCTGTAAACAAATTCATTGCCATCAACTCGGCCTGAAAAATTATCTATCGGAATAACAACTGAGTCTTTGTTATTGGCATTGTTATCCGCAATTTGGCTTAACGCATAGTAATCGCTAATTGTACTTTCAGCATTGGTGATAATTGGCTGGCACAGTGCCTGTTCTGAAGTAGTAACTTGCTGGTAATCAAATACAAGTTCAGGTGACTTAAATGTTTGTTCTGCGTCAGCGACTAAGGCTAATTCTTCCTCAGTAAGAGGAAGAATTTCTTCAACTAACCCTAAGTCATTTGAAAGTGTCTCGATTGAGTTTGGAAGTTCACTAGCATTACTACTGTCACTGCTAACACCATTAACAATGCTTTCTTGTACATCGATGTCGGCTGTTAGACTATTTTCGCCTCCTGAGAGCTGCTGGTTGCTAAGCTCACCATCTACCAGTGTTTCGGGCAGTATTTCGGGTATAGTGGCTTGCTCAGCTTGAGCTAAAACTGTTGAGCTATTCTCGAACTGTGGCGTTAATTCTGGGTTTAAGTCGGACTCTAACTTAGCCTCTAAGTTTGATTCAATTGATGAACCAAACGCTGCTTCTTCGGTTGTTAGCTGATCAATTTCATCTAACGATTTTGCTTGATGCAGTGCAGGCAGGCTGACTCTTGCTTGCCAGCCAGGCGCATATACTCGACCTTCACAACTTGGTAGCAGCAACTCCAAAGTTGAAGTGTCAGGTTGCAGGTAGGGTGTTAGCAAGTCGATAACTTGGCGATAGCGTGGCAGAGACGCTTGACCCGAAAAGTTCTCATTGAGCTGGGTTTTGTCGCCAAGCTGACTAAACAAGATCACCTCAACTTCAAACCAGCGTTTGTCGATTTTTCTAGCCGCAAAACTGGGGGCGCTTAACAGCATAGCCGCCACAGGCAAGAGCGCACACGTTGGCTTAATTATTGTTTTGAGCTGCGCTAATTTCTTGTTGAGCATACTACTTGGCTAACCACAGGTTTGTTGCAAACAGAGGCAAAGTTATCATCATAAAGTTATCATAACAGAGCTTACTAGTGCTTGGTAAGCTCTGCTAACACATTGTTTACTAGACCAAAGCGTTGAGCAGCATCTTCGGTAGCTTTAACAATTTTAAGCTTGTTTGCCCCTTCCATTTTAAACACCTTGGGTTGTTGCTGAATAAGGCCAATAATTTTCATTGGGTCGACTTGGGTATTATCACTAAATTCAAACGAGCCTGAGCCAGCACCAACTTCAATGCGGGAAATTCCCAAGCCCTGTGCTTTTTGCTTTAACTTAGCGATGTGAACTAGGTTTTTGGTAGCTTGTGGCAATAGGCCAAAGCGGTCAATAAGCTCTACTTGAATTTCGTCCAGCTCAGTTTTGTCCTTACAGCTGGCGATACGCTTGTACAAGCTCAGGCGTAAGCTAACATCAAAAATATAATCTTCTGGTAGCAGCGCAGGAATACGCAAATCAACTTCGGTTTGTTTTGCGGTAATATTTTCCAGCGATGGCTCTTTGCCCGCTTTAAGGGCGGCAACCGCTTCATCAAGCATTTCCATATAAAGGCTAAAACCCACTTGGCTCATTTGCCCACTTTGATCTTCACCTAGCAGTTCACCTGCGCCGCGAATTTCTAAATCGTGGGTGGCTAGGGTAAAACCAGCGCCCAAATCTTCCAGTGAGGCAATCGCATCAAGTCGCTTTTTCGCGTCTTTGGTCATGCGCTTTTCATGTGGCGTGAGCAAGTAAGCGTAGGCTTGATGGTGCGAGCGACCAACACGGCCACGCAGCTGATGCAGCTGGGCAAGGCCAAGGTTATCGGCTCTGTCCATCATGATGGTGTTCGCACTTGGCACATCGATACCCGTTTCGATAATCGTGGTACAAACCAGCACGTTAAAGCGCTGGTGATAGAAATCGCTCATAATGCGCTCTAGATCGCGCTCACGCATTTGACCATGAGCGGTAACCACTTTGGCTTCTGGCACCAGTGCTTCAATATCACGGGCGGTTTTTTCAATGGTTTCAACATTATTGTGCAGGAAGTACACCTGACCACCACGCAGAATCTCACGTAAAATTGACTCGCGAATTAGCGCATCTTCACGCTGGCGGACAAAGGTTTTCACCGCCAAGCGTTTTGCTGGTGGCGTGGCGATGATGGATAAATCGCGCATACCGCCCATTGCCATATTCAAGGTACGTGGAATTGGCGTTGCGGTCAGGGTCAGAATATCAATATCACTGCGCAGGCGCTTAATTTGCTCTTTTTGTTTAACCCCGAATCTGTGCTCTTCGTCAACAATTAACAGGCCTAAGTCTTTATACTTAATGGTATTTTGCAGTAGCTTATGGGTACCAATTAAAATATCAATTTGGCCACTTTCTACTTTTTCAATCACCGCGTTTTGCTCTTTCGCGGTTTTAAAGCGCGACAGTACTTCAATGGTAACAGGCCAATTGGCAAAGCGATCACGGAAGTTTTCATAGTGCTGTTGGGCTAATAGGGTAGTTGGTACTAACATCGCCACTTGCTTACCATCGTTAACGGCAACAAAGGCTGCGCGCATCGCCACTTCAGTTTTACCAAAGCCAACATCACCACATACCAAGCGATCCATCGGTTTGTGATCTAACATATCACCGACCACCGCATGAATTGCTTGCTCTTGGTCGATCGTTTCTTCAAAGCCAAAGCTGGCGGCAAAGGCTAAGTAATCTTCTTTATTACGCTTAAATTGGTAGCCTTGCTTACTGGCGCGTTTGGCGTAAACGTCTAGCAGCTCTGCCGCAACATCTTTGACTTTTTCTGCCGCTTTGCGCTTGGCTTTACTCCAGGTATCGTTGCCCAGTTTATGAAGCGGTGCTTGATCTGGATCGTTACCTGAATAGCGGCTGATTAAGTGTAATGATGCAACAGGCACGTAGAGCTTGGCATCGTTGGCATAACTCAAGGTTAAAAATTCGGTAGTTAAACCGCCGGTATCAATCGTTTGCAGGCCAAGATAGCGACCAATACCGTGGTCGATATGCACCACCGGCTGGCCGGGGCTGAGCTCTGCTAAATTTTTGAAAATTGCATCCGCTTGACTGTCTTGCGCTTTGGCGCGGCGACGGGTTTGCTTGACGCGATCACCCAGTAATTCCGTTTCGGTAATAACGGCAATTGCCTGTTTATTACCTTCCTCGTCTAACGTGAAGAAAAAACCATTGGTAAGGGTGTTAACGGTAATGGCGGTTGCATCGTCGCTCTCGATAAACTCGTCAAGCGATTCAACACTCGCGGGCTTTATCTCGTGGCGTTTTAACAGTTCAAGCACGCTTTCACGGCGGCCTTGCGATTCGGCAACAAATAAAATACGCGCTTTTTTATGCGCTGCAATAAAAGTGTCTAAGGCAGCAAATGGTGTTTTTTGTTGATGATCAATCGCCAACTCTGGCAGCGCTTCACAGTTAAATAAATGTTGTGATGGCTTTTTACGCGGTGGTCTTGGCGATGAAATCGTGATGCGATCAAAGGGTTTTAACGCGCTAAATAATTCTTCTACCGATAAAAACAGCTGCGCTGGTGGTAGTAATGGCCTCGTTGGGTCGTACCGTCTGTCGTCGTAACGGTATTCAATATCATGCCAGTATTGGCCAAGTGCTTGTTCAATATCACCCATTACAAACGGCAGGGTATTTTGTGGCAGGTAATCAAATAGCGTATTGGTTTGCTCGAAAAACAGTGGCAAATAGTACTCAATGCCCGCTGGCATAATGCCATTGCTGACTTGGTGATAAACCGACTCTTTATCTATCGTGCTTTTGAAGTTTTCGCGATATTGACTTCTAAATAAGTTAATGCCGTCTTGATCGGTTGGAAATTCATGAGCTGGCAGTAAGTTAATCTCTTCAACTTTGTCGCTAGAGCGCTGAGTATCTGGATCAAACAGGCGAATCTCTTCTATTTCATCATCAAAAAAGTCCAAGCGAAACGGCTGGTTACTGCCCATTGGGAATAAATCTAAAATCGCGCCACGAGCAGAGAATTCACCGTGCTCCATCACTTGGTCAACATGGCGATAACCGCTCGCTTCTAAATCCCGTTTTAGCTCAGGTAAGTCTTTACGATCGCCTTTTTTCACCAGTAGCACATTGGCATCAAGATAGGCTTTTGGCGCGAGTCGTTGCACTAAGGTCGTTACCGGCACTATAACGATGCCATGCTCCATACGTGACAAGTCGTACAATGTTGCTAAACGCTGCGAAATAATATCCTGATGCGGTGAAAAGCTGTCGTAAGGCAAGGTTTCCCAGTCGGGAAATAAGCAAATACTGAGTTCGTTTTGGCTGTCTAAACTCAATAATTCATGCTCAAGTCGAATCGCACTTGGGGTGTCATGAGTGATAATTAAAAATGGTTGCTGGCTGTTTTTTTCTGCGCTCTTTACCGCATTCTTGGCAGCATTTTTTGCCGCACTTTTTGCAGCATAGTACAGCGCCACGCTGGCACTAGAACCCGGTAGGTTAACCCATTCTTTTTTATCAATTTTGCTACTTGAATTTTCGGTAAGTGACGGGGTCAGCAGACTAGTAAAATTACTCATGAAACCTGTATAGTGGATTGTCGAATTGATGGAAAAATTTGAAGCGCTAGTGTAACACGCAACTCGCTATTCTCAACTAGTGTGCTCAGTTATGTTTTGGCTGCGTTGAGGTCACTTTGAAGCTACGTTGAGACAAGAGACAGGGATTACATTGTAGGCGCTTAGTTTATCGAGCGAATTAGGTTTTGAGAGGGTATTAGACAATGGCAATAAATGTCGGTATTTATATTTATGATAACGCGGAAGTACTGGACTTTACTGGCCCGTTCGAAGTCTTTACTACAGCAGAGCGCATTAGCGACAAGCCAGTATTTAATACCTTTTTAATCAGTGAACAGGGCAGTTTGGTAACGGCTCGCGCTGGTTATAAAGTGATGAGCCAATACAGTATTGATAATCATCCTAAGCTAGATATTCTGATTGTTGTCGGCGGTGTTCATAACGACGAAATGCAAAAGCAGAATGTGATTGATTGGATTGCACACCAACACAAGCTAGTAAAGTTCACTGCCTCGGTCTGCACAGGCGCTTTTTTACTGGCACAAGCTCAGGTGATTACTAACCATCAAGTAACGACTCATTGGCAAGATATTAGTGAGTTGAGCGCCTTATTTCCCTGCCTAACCGTGCAAGAAAATGTGCGCTGGGTCGAGCAAGGTAATATCCTCACCTCAGCAGGTATTTCCGCTGGCATTGATATGAGCTTTCGACTGATTGAGCTTGTGCTGCAAAGCAAAAGTGCTGATTTCGATGGAGTTGAGTTGGCTGCACGCACCGCTCGGCAAATGGAGTTTGAACGGGCAAAGACGCCATAGGTTAGTTACTCCTCGTTAATATCTCTAACTTCTTGAAGGTCAAACGCTGCATTTGTTGTCTTACCCTCAACTAGGCTAGCTTGCTGGCGTTGATAAGCCTTTGTTGCTTGGTCAGTGCTGGCGGTATCAACAAAAGCGACTTCATCTTGTGCTAGCGCTTGGCTAAAGCTTTGAACATGCCCTTTGTGAATACCTTGCTTGATATAGCTAAGCGATAGTTGCGATTTTCTTGCGAGTTTTTCGGCAAGTTGACCACTCGCCTCAGCTAAATCAGCTTCGTCAACTGCTTGATAGATAAGCCCTAACTGTTTGGCCTCGTCGGCGGTTAAACGGTTACCTAACATACTTAATTCAATTGCTTTGGCTTCACCTATTAGTCTTGCAAGACTATGCATGCCTCCTGAGCCTGGCATTAGGCCGATGAGTGATTCAATTTGGCCAAGGTAGTAATCACCTCTTGCCATCACGCGAAAATCACAGGCCATTGCTAGCTCCATACCAAAGCCTTGGGCGTTGCCACCTATTGCCGCAATTACCGGTTTTTGACTATTTCTTACTTGCTGTAAAAAGCGATTCACCCGCGCATAAGTCAGTGTTGTTTCAATAAAGTTATGTTTTGCAGCGAGGTTAATAACATTTCGCAAAGAGGAAAAGCGATCAAGGCGTACGATGGCTTTTGACATTGCCATGACTAGACGAACGGATAAAGGGAACAAGGGGCCGGTTAGTGCTTTGATTTTTCTCACTTGCTGCATGTGCTGATTGATTTCATCCAGCGAGTAATGAGTAATAAAATAGCCGGGCGATGAGTTCGTCAAAATGATCACGCGCACTTGCGGGTCACGCGCTAGTTTCGAGAAAGCTGCTTGAATGGCTTCTAACAGCTCAAGGGTCATAAAGTGGTGCTCATGGCTGGTAAAGGCAATCGTCGCAGTATGATTAGCGATACGGGTGTGAACTTGAATACTCATGATACTCGTTAGGAAAAATAATTTTGATAATGCCGTTAGGTGGCAGCAGCAATTGAGCTACCGAATGATTTTGCAGGTACAAGAAGCATATGCATAGATCTTACCCTCATCATCTACTAACTTGCCTTCTGACACACCCAGTGATTTTGACATATTGATGACCTGACTTTCCGCGTAAAGGGTTTTACCCACTGGAATAGGGCGCATCATTTTTACGTTAATATCGATAGTGCCATATCCTTCCCCCGGCTTGAGCATGGTATGAACCGCGCAGCCAGTGGCAGAATCAAGTGCAGTGCAGGCAAAGCCGCCATGTACGCCGCCCATCGGATTTAAATGCTGTGCTGAGGCTGTTGCTTCAAATTTTACATAGCCCTCGCGCACTTCAACTAAGTAAACGCCCATCGTATCGGCAATGCTAGGTGGCGGCACTTGCTGGTTAGTTAAAGCGGTAAGCAGCTCTAAGCCACTAAGTTTACGTGGATCAACGGCTTGTTTGTTTTCAGCTTTGTTTTTAGTGATAGATTTTTCAGCCAGAGTGTTTTCAGCTAAAGAAGTGTCTATTGTGTTGTTTGCCATGGGTTAAGCCAATTGTTTTCGTTGTTATTTTTTAGACAAGAAAACTTAGCTTAAATCAGTTGAGTGATATGGCAAAGATTTTTGTTTATGTTTACGATTGTCCGCGCGGATGTAGGCTCAATTAAGACATTGGCTTGAAAGAGATATTAAAATACTAAAAAGAAATTAGCTCTGCTGAATCAATTGAGTTGGTTCAGCCTGAGCTAATTAATAAGGTTGTTAACGTAAGTTTAGAACGAGTAACTCGCTTCTAACCAAGCACTCACACCTTCTCCAGGTACCCGTTGACCCACCGGAATATCACTCCCTTGCACTCGGTTATAACCACTTAAATGACTGCGATAATCTTTATCTAATACATTATCAATTCCTGCTTTAAGGGTCAGTGACGTGTTAACGAAATACTGAGCGTCTAGATTGACTAAGCCATAGCCTGAGCTGGTTTGCTCTAGGTTAGTGTTAGATACCTTATTTTGGCTGGCAACCGCGACCAATGTTAGGTTAGTGGCAAAGTCAGTGTCTTGGTAACTGAGAGTCACTTGGCCATTGAGCGGCGCAATGCGATAAAGTTCGTCATCAATATCACGGCGCTCGCCTCGCACATAGCTGGCAATGCCTGATATTTGCCAATGTTCATTAAACTTGTATTGCCAATTGATATCTGCCCCATACAACTTAGCATCCACATTGGTCAACTGCAGCGGATTTGAATCGCCTGCCATCATCTGTGCCACCATACGCGCGGCCATTTCACTTATCGGTAACGGCGTGCCTTGAATATAGTTATCAATACGCTGATAAAAGATATGAGGGCTAATCGAGAGTTTTTGATCAAGGTAGTTAACGCCTAAATCTAGCTGGTAAGCTTGCTCTGAATCGAGATTGATATTGCCAATATAAGTGCGGCCATCTGCTAAGCCTGCTGTTGCTTCCATTGGCAGCCATAAGAAGCGCTCTTGGTATGAGGGGGCACGCGTTTTTACGCCAACGCCTGCTGAAAGTGATAAGTTGTCAGTGAGCCTTGTTTCGCTATTAATCGCTAGGTCGATATCGGTTTCGCTGACACTGCGATCTGCATTGTTGAAGCGATTTAATAGCATGGCTGGCATTGGCATTGTTGTTGGCATAGACGCCATCGATGTTGAGACATTACCCGCATCAGCCTCTGCACGTTTTAGGCGCAATCCATAGCTAATCTCACTGTTAGCAAGCTTTGTCACTAATTCGGCGAATAGGCCATAGCGATTATCTTCCACTTGATTAAAGTTATTGACAAAGAACATGGCATTGTTGGGATTAGAAATAAATGAATCATGCTCAGCAAAATAGCCATCAATACCTAAGGTGAGGTCGCCAAAACTAAAGGCTTGCTCGGCGCTTAACTTAACGTCAATCGTTTCAGATTCAGCGTGATTGCGACGATGACGCATTGGGTTGTTGTTTTGCCTCAGCAAGAAATTGGTCATCTTGTGATCGGCATCTAAATAACCTAACTGCCAGTTTATTTGCCAATTCGCCAAGCTAAAGCCGCCGTCTAGGCTAACACGATGGCTAAAAATATATTCAATATCCATCGGTAGCGCGGGCGTGCCTGAATCTTGCGTATCTAAGTAGTGATAGGTGAGGCCGATATTTTTATTACCATTATCAAAACGAAAATCCCCACCAAACTGACGCTTTTGAAACTCAGTCGGGCTAATGTCTTTGCCATCACCGGTTTCCATATCGTCCGCTTGCTGCACATTAGCAAATACCATGGCGCCCCAATCGCCTTGGCTAAGGTTAATAACGCCAGCGCCAGTTTCTGCGTCATTATTACTGCGATAACCCAGTTGTAAATCGCCAGCTATAGTCAATTTTTGCTCTTGGCTTACTTCCGCTTTACGCATTTTTACTTGCACTGCCCCGCCAAGCGTATCAATTGCCGCAGAAACAGGGGCGACGCCGCGGTAAACGGTTAGTGCGTCAACTATTAGCGGTGTTGAGTAACTGAGTGGCGTATCCATGGCATTTGGGCCTGCGCCTATGATCGGATGAGCGTCAATCGTGGTGGCAACGCGATCACCAAATAACCCACGATATTGGGCAATTCCCGTGACTGGACCATTGCGATTGATATTGGCACCGGGCACGGAAGCTAGCCAGTTCGCTAAATCAGGCACGCTGGTACTGCCTTTTGCAATCGCTGAATGCTCCTCTAAGCCATGACGTTGATGGCTAATGGTGATCACTTCCAGTGCGTTAATTTTTTCAATATTATCGTCGGCATAAGCTACGATCGAATTGGTGGCTAGCATTAAACCAGCAAGCATGATTGATTTGGTAATTGGGTTGACAGGTTTGTTGTAAAGAGCACAAGAATTTTTATTGCAGCATGACATAACGAGGTTAGCTCAATTTAATTAATACCAAATTGAATAATTATTTGATCACTCAGCGAGAATTTAAAGGCTCATAGACAAGGCTTGGCGTGTAGAGAATGGTTACTCCCTTGTCAAACGGCATAACGCAGTATATGAGCCTTTAAAACTCGCCCTTGGGAATGCATAAGCAGCATGATAACTGCACAAAATTCACTTGATGTAGAACAATTATATCGTCATAAATTTCGTTTGTTCTAATACTGCTTATGCCATTCTGAGAGACTAAATAATTAATCAAATTGGTATAAAGTAGATGAATAATTTAATCTTATTGTCTTTAGCTAAACTGCTGTTAGCAAAGGAAAAGTGGCAAGTGCGACAATATGTCGCAGAATTTACTAACGCAAACACGGCAAATGAGTGAGCAAGGATTTTTTCTTTGTTTTAGCGCAATAAAAAGGCGAAAAATTCAATGAAAGTGGCGGTTGGAATCGCTTGATTAGTAGGGGGTTATTAACACTAACTTTAACTAAATGGTGGCTAAAGCTAGTGTACTTCCATTTGTTATTAGAAAGGTTAATTAAACACGCAATGCTTGGCGTAGTCTTTTGCTTCAGTTGCGGTCCAATCGCCTTTAGGCTTTTCGCTCATTTGTTTGCACCATTTTTCGCTGCCGACTTCAGGTGCACAGGCCGAAACAAATAGTGCTAACAGGCTAACGCTGATTAATTTTTTTATTGAAGTGCTGTATTGATGTGTCATCCTTTTGATCCTTGTTGTTTTTCTAATTGTGTTTTTCTAGTAATTTTTTTCGTCGTGTCGCAAAACAATTAAAGCATAGCTTTATTGCAATAGCTCGCCTTCTCAAAATCATTAACATTCATGGCAATGTTAGAAACACTGGGCAACAGTTCAGTGAGGCGCTCTACCACCGCTTTTGACAGCGCCGCTTTCTGCTCGACCGTTCGACCTTGCATGATGTTGGCGAAAACATGAATAAAGCTCCCTGTTTCGGTGCCGCCAACTAAATATGTGCTGTAGCTGTTGGTTCTCACCTTAATGTCACCTAACGTAAATAGCTCACTAGCGACAGCAACTTGATGAACAGCCAGGTTTAACTCAGTTTCCTCAACAAGTTCAGTAATGTTTTTCGAGCATTCAATCACAAAATGCGGCATTCGAGTTTCCTATAGAGAGTTTTTATAAGTGTAATTTAGCAGTGACGTAAAGAAGCGTAAAGCTATGTAAAGTAGGGCAAACCTCTGGAACTAAGCTAAATCCTCTCACTCTATTAAGCGCATTTAACAGCGAATATTCGCTTGTGCTAACTGCGTATTAATAACGACAAAAGGATGATTTATGCTTTCCAGTTTTTTGCCAACACCTCAACTTGTTAAAGCCCGTTCAGGCTTATCAATTCTCTCCTGTTTATTCTTGCTCAGTGCTTGTGGTTCAAGCTCTGATGATAGCTCAGACATAGGCTACATCCAGCTTTACAATGCATCAGCAAACGCGCCAGCTATCTACATGACGGTTGATGAAGATCCTGAAGAAGACAGCGATGATGAAATAGAACGTACTTACACAGCGGTAGATTTTACCAATGTCAGTAGTCGAAACGAATTGCCCACAGATAGCTTTTTTGTCGATTTAGGTTGGCAAAGTGAAGATAGTAATGACCATGATGATTTGACCATTATTTATGAGCAAGAAATCGCGATAGAAAGCAATATGATTAATTTCTTAGTGTTAGCAGGAGATATAACGGCTCCAAGTATTCTAAGCTACAACATTCCTATTGTTGATGATGAAGACGATAGCACTGACGACTTATTCAACCTTCGCGTGCTAAACCTACATGCAAATTTTGACAATCTAGATGTATACGTGTCGAAAAGTAGCGAAACCTTTAATGAAGCTGAGCTGCTTGATAGCACTGCCTATACAGAGCTGACGATCAATCACAAACTAGCTCAAGACGATTACACTTTCTATATCACCGAAAATGGTGGTGATGAAGTATTATTCCAGTCGGAAGAGGTGCCATTTCAATACACTTCTCAGTATGTGTTAGCGGTACGTGAAAACTTAGGTGTTGATAGCACGCCTTTTGTTATCGATGTGATCTCTAGTAGCAATGCTACTGAGTACCAACAACTTGGCTCAACTGCCCGTTTTCGCGCTTATAACGCGATCCAATTAACAGAGCAGTTGGCAATTTATCAGGGCGAATTTGATTTGTTTATGGATACCGCTGACCAAGAGGCGACAATTGAGAGTTTGGCTATTGGTCAGTTTAGTGATGCGATTGCAACCGCCTATGGAGATTACAGCTTTGCGCTGACTTTACCCGATTCAAGCGAGCAATTGCTTAAAAACCATTTGGTGACCTTAACTGAAAATGCTGACAGAACGGTTTTCTTCTATGCCTCTGAAGAATTTGTCGACGAAGACGGTGACGGCGATGTTGACGAAAATGGCGATGGCATTGTCGATGAAATCGACGTAACCATTAATTCGCTCGTTGTCAGTAACAGCAGCTACCAAGGCATCTATCAGCACAATGTGAATATTGTGAATTTGATTGATGACGAGGATTTTGGCTCTGTTAATGTCTATTTTGTGCGAAGTGACGAGCTTATTGAGACTGCCGAGTACAAAGACACAATTGCCTATGCGTCTAATGAAAGCATGCTGTTATTGAACAATACCTATCAGGTTTACGTGGTTGCACAAGTTAATAGTAGTGATGTGATATTAGCGACTCAATCGTTAACGCTTGATGAAGACTCAGCCGAGCAATACTTGATTCTAACCAATGATGTAAGCTCTGCAACAGGCTACACAATGACATTTGCCGATCAAAAGCCACAAACCTAGGGTTGAGTGGTTTACGAAATTTTTCAGTGATTAATTGCTCAAAGCTCGAACAGTTGGCTTACAGCAATGTTCGGGCTATACTGAGCAAAATGGCGAACAACAAGGAGCAAGTTTTGGCTAACCGTTTATTAGTGTTAATGTTTTTGACACTTTCAGCAAGCGTTGCAGCATTTCAATCTGCTGAAGTTTATCGCTGGGTGGATAAAGACGGCAACGTGCACTATTCAGATATGCCGAACAATCCGAACGCCAAACTTATCTTTGTTCAGCCTGGTATCACATCAAAAGCCGACACGGCACAATTTCCCGAACAAGTAGCTGATAACAGTACCGCTATTTCTGATCAAGACTTAGCCCAAGCTCAAGACCAATTAGCATTTAGGGAAGCGCCGAATAGCGCAGAATCCTGTCGTGATTTACGGGTAGAAATGAATCAGCGTTCACGTGATTTAAATGCCGGTAACCCGGAAAAAGCAAGACAAGCGAGAATTTTCTTAACGTTGGCGGAAAAACTGCTGGAAAGCGGTAACTGCCAATAGGATAAAGTGAGTCATTTTTTATGACAGCGTTGTCGTAAAAGTTGTCGTAAAATAAACTGAATTAAAAAGAGGGCAATTAAGCCCTCTTTTTTGCGTTCAGAACAAGTGGATTAGACTTATTTAGTTGCTGCTTTCATCGCAGAAACAAATGTCGTTAGCTCAGCTAACATCTTGTCTTCATCATTGAGGTTTTGCTCGATGATTTTTACGGTTGCAGAGCCACTAATCGCACCTTTTGCACCTGATTCAATGGCCGCAGCCACTTGCTCAGGTGCTGAAATTCCAAATCCCAGTACCGGTGGAGGTGCGTTAAATTCGGTTAAGCTGTTAATCAGATTATCCGCTGGCATCGTCGCTTTAGTTTCTGCGCCCGTCACACCGGCGCGACCTAGTACATAAGTGTAGCCTTGGCTAAATGCTGCCACTTCTTTTAACGTTGCTTGCGTTGCGTTTGGCGGCGCAATAAAGATTGGCGCAATGCCATTGTCGCGAGCGGCTTTTCTAAATGGCGCACTTTCGCGAATTGGCACATCGGCAATCAAAATAGAATCGACACCAGCATCGCTCATTTCTTCGTAAAAACGTGAAATACCACGCGAGAATACTAAGTTGCCGTAGAGCAGCAAGCCAATTGGCACTTGCGGTGCGTAGGCGCGAATTTCTTTTAAAATATCAATGCAATCGTCCGTGGTGATACCCGCAGCAAGGGCGCGAATACCAGCCATTTGAATAACCACACCGTCAGCACTTGGGTCTGAAAACGGAATACCAAGCTCTAGCGCATCGGCGCCAGCGTCGATAAGCGCTTTAATCACGTTAATTGATTGCGCTTTTCCAGGGTCGCCAAGCGTCACGAACGGCACAAATGCCCCTTCATTTTGCTCAGCTAAGCTATCGAACATCTGTTGGTAGCGGTCTTGACCTGCTTTAATACTTTTAGTCATTACGCTACTCCTCCTTCAGCGGTTTCTGGTGATAAAATCGTGTGAACGTGCGCTAAGTCCTTATCGCCTCGGCCTGAAAGGTTTACTAGGAAAATCGTTTCTTCGGTCACTTGCTCAGCCATTTTTAAGGCTTGACCAAGGGCATGAGAAGATTCAAGTGCAGGAATAATACCTTCATTACGTGCTAACGCTTGGAAGGCTTCTAGTGCTTCATCGTCGTTAATAGCAACGTACTCAGCGCGGCCAGTATCTTTTAAGAAGGCGTGTTGCGGGCCAACACCAGGGTAATCTAGACCGGCAGAAACCGAGTAAGACTCTTCAATTTGGCCGTCTTGATTTTGCATAATGTAGGTGTAGTTGCCGTGCAGCATACCTTTAGTACCCGCAGTTAAAGTAGCGCCATGGTGCTGGGTTTCAACGCCTTTACCACCTGCTTCAACACCAATAAGTTTAACGCCTTCTTCTTTAATAAAGTCGTTAAACATACCAATGGCGTTCGAGCCACCACCAACACAGGCAATTACGTAATCCGGTAAACGACCTTCTTGTGCCAACAATTGCGCTTTTGCTTCTTCACCAATCATTTTCTGGAACTCACGCACTATGGTTGGGAATGGGTGAGGGCCAGCCGCCGTACCTAATAGGTAGTGGGCATCTTCATAACTTGCTGACCAGTCGCGAAGTGCTTCGTTACACGCATCTTTCAGTGTGCCGCTGCCTGCGGTTACTGGAATAACTTCCGCGCCCATTAAACGCATACGAAACACGTTAGGTTGTTGGCGTTCACAGTCTTTCGCACCCATGTAAACGCGACATTTTAAGCCCAGCAGTGAACAAGCGATTGCTGAAGCCACGCCGTGTTGGCCTGCGCCCGTTTCCGCGATGATCTCAGTTTTACCCATGCGTTTTGCCAGCAGTGCTTGGCCTAACACTTGGTTCGTTTTATGAGCACCGCCGTGTAATAAGTCTTCACGCTTTAAGTAGACTTTCGCTAATGGGTTTTTCACCAAATTACGACATAGGGTTAATGGTGTTGGGCGACCTGCGTACTCCTGTAGCAGTGAGTTAAACTCGTTTAGAAAGTCTTCGTCTTTTTGTGAGTCGATAAATGCTTGCTCTAGCTGCTCAAGGGCAGGGACTAAAAGTTCGCTGACATACATGCCACCGAAGTCACCAAAGTAGGGTGACAGGCGCTTTTCAGCGGTATCTGTAGACTCTATGTTCGTAGAAACTGTGTCTGTCATGTTAGTAATTCCTAATTTCAGCAAAAACCTGATTAATTTTTGCTGGTGATTTTTTACCTGGGCTGGTTTCAACACCTGAGTTGATATCTAACCCTTTTAATTGCTGTTTGTTCGTTACCTTGATGGCGTCGCCAATGTTGTCAACGCCAATACCACCGGCCAATAAACAAGTTGATAAGGCTTGTTCGGTGTCAGCTAACGCTTGCCATGGAAATGGCTGACCCGAGCCGGGCGATTTGCCATCTAATACCCAGCCGTTAACGTCTAAATCAAGCGGTGGCACTTGCTCGGTAACCGCTTTGGCTTTCCATACTTGGCAGCCCGCTGGCAAAAGTGGTGATAACGATTCAATGTAGTCGGCTGACTCATTGCCATGAAGTTGCACAGCGCTAAGCCCTAGTGTGTTGGCAAACTCAGCGACCTGCTGAGCTTCAGCATCAACAAATACGCCAACATAATCTAAGCCAGACTCGGCTTTTACAATTTGCTCTGCTCGCGCTAGCGTGACATAGCGCGGCGATTTTTCTGCGAAAATCAATCCGCCGTATAAACCACCAGCTTGTTTGACCGCCGTTGCTGTTGCTGCGTCAGTCAAGCCACATACTTTGTGCTGGCCAAAAATTAACTGGCGACACGCTTTGTCAACATCGTCTTGCGCCATGATCGAACTACCAACTAAAAACCCATCTACCGCTGGTGCTAAATAGCGAACTTCCTCGTTGGTGTAGATACCGGATTCAGAGATCACTAACTTACCGTCTGGAATTTGTGGAGCGAATTCAAACGTACGTTCGATATCCGTTGAAAGATCCCGTAAGTTGCGGTTATTTATGCCAATTAGCTTGGCATCTAGCGCTAATGCGCGGTCTAACTCATCTTGGTTTGAAACTTCAGTGAGGATCGCTAAATTGTATTTTTGTGCAACCTCAGCCAGCTCGCGATACTCATTATCGTCTAACACACTCAGCATTAATAAAATGGCATCGGCACCATAGTGACGTGCCAAGTAAACTTGGTAAGTGTCGATAAAGAAGTCTTTATTCAGCACTGGCGCTTTTACTTTTGCGGTCACTTGTTGCAAGTACTCAAAGGTACCTTGGAAGTATTTTTCGTCGGTTAATACCGAAATACCTGCTGCGTAGTTATCGTAAATGGTCGCAATTGCCTCAACATCAAAGTCAGGACGAATTAAGCCTTTTGACGGTGAAGCTTTCTTACATTCGAGAATAAAGCCTGCTTGTGGCTCGCTTAAGCGGTCGTACAGGCTTTTTTGTGTTGGCACTAAATCATTGATAAAGCTTTCCAGTGGTAGCGATTTTTTCAACGCTTCTACCACTATTTTTTTGTCTTCAACGATTTTTGCTAATACATTTTTTGTAGGTGAAGAACCCATTAGCTTGGCACTCCGTCTTTATTTGGCTCTTTATTAGAAATTTCAACCAGCGCGGCTAAGGTCTTAGCTGCTTGGCCAGAAAGTAACATATCTTCCGCTAGTGAAGCGGCGCCTGCTAAGGTTTCCGCTTTGCCGTGCAGATAGAGCACAGCGGCAGCATTGATGATCACAGCGGCATTATGCGCTGGCTTACCTTGACCTGCTAATATGGCTTGAATTGCTTCAGCATTTTCTTGCGGTGTACCGCCTTTGATATCTTCCAAGGTGTATTCTTGCAGGCCGAAATCTTCTGGAGTGATAGTTTTCGCGACTTGCTCGCACTTTTCACCATCATGTGTAATTTCAATAATTTGGGTTGAACCATGCAGGGCAATTTCATCTAAACCACTGCCGTGCACTACCCAGCCACGCTTAACGCCAGTAAGGGCTAGCGCATCGGCCATCACAGGTAACAAGTCTGGTGTATAAACGCCGAGCAACATAGTGCTTGGCGCAGCAGGGTTTACCAGCGGCCCTAAAATATTGAACAGGGTACGAACACCCATGGCTTTACGCACGGGCGCAGCATGTTTAAAGCCCGGATGATAAGCAGGTGCATATAAGAAACATAAGTTTGCATCGCGTAAGCACTGCGCCGCGGTTTCTGGCGACATGGTTAGGTTCACACCAAGCGCTTCTAATAAATCCGCTGAGCCAGACATTGACGACACACTGCGGTTACCGTGTTTTGCCATTTTAATACCGCACGCTGCCGCTAGAATAGCTGCTGTAGTCGAAATGTTAATGGTATTCGCGCCATCACCACCCGTACCAACACAGTCAGTCACTTCAAAATCTAACGCAGGAAACGCGGTAGCGTTATTTCTTACTGCCAGTGCCGCTCCGGCAATTTCAGCAGGTGTTTCACCTTTGATTTTTAATGCAGTTAGCACGGAAGCAAGCAGCTCTGGTGCCACTTCACCTTGAATCATTTGCTCAAAGAAGTCCTGCGATTGTGCTTGGCTAAGGGCTTCTTGGTCGATTAACGTATTGAGAACAGTTGACATAATTTGCGTATTCCTTGCTTATTTATTGCTATTAGCTATTGAGGTAGCGTTTTCAGATGACGAAAACAGGGTGAAAACGCGCTCAATGGCTTGTGCCAATAAGTTGCTACCATAGGTGGTTAGCACAGACTCTGGGTGAAATTGAAAGCCGACCACGGCATCATCGCTGTGTTCAATCGCCATCACCAAACTTTGATTCGGCTCTTCTGTTGTTGCGGTCACGGTTAAGTTATCCGGCATCGAGGTTGCCACCAATGAATGGTAACGGGCGACAGGTAATGGATTATTAATCCCCGCAAACGCGCCTTCACCATTGTGATGAACTGGCGATGATTTACCGTGCACAATACTTGGGGCGCGGCCAACCGTACCGCCATAGTGTTCAATTAAGGCTTGGTGCCCTAGACAAATCCCAAGAATTGGGTATTTGCCTGCTGCCTTGCTGATCAGTTCCATTAAGCAACCAGCTTGATGCGGCGCTCCCGGGCCCGGTGATAAAACTAACATTACATCACCTGATAGGGCTTCGAGCTGCGACATAACAAAATCAGCAGATAGGGTATTGCGAAATACTTTTGGCTCAAAACCTAACTGGTAGAATTCATCCACTAGGTTGTAGGTGAATGAATCTAGGTTATCGAGCATTACGATATGTCGAGCAGGGCTATTTGAATTTGTCATTGTGTTTGTCATTGTACCTATCACTGTACTACTCAAAATCAGGCTCCTACTGCTTCTACTTCAGCCAAGATTTCAGCCGCTTTAATGGCGTTAATCACCGCTTGTGCTTTTTGGCGTGTTTCGTTGGCTTCCGCTTGTGGGTCTGAGTCGTACACCACACCAGCGCCAGCTTGTACATGGGCTAAGCCGTTTTCCACAAAGGCTGAGCGGATGACAATACAGGTATCCATTTCACCTTCGCCTGTGATATAGCCAACCGCACCGCCGTAACTGCCACGGCGCTTGCCTTCAAATTTGCGAATAAGCTCGGTTGCTTTTACTTTTGGTGCGCCAGATAGCGTACCCATATTCATACAAGCTTGGTAAGCGTGCAGGGCGTCTAATTCCGGCTTTAATTGGCCGCAAACACGCGATACTAGGTGCATGACATGCGAGTAGCGATCGACTTTTAACAGCTCTGCGACGTAGCGCGAACCGGGCGCTGCCACACGGGCAATGTCGTTACGGGCTAAGTCTACTAGCATAATATGCTCGGCCATTTCTTTTTGATCTTGGCGCAGCTCTAATTCAATGCGGCTGTCCAAATCAAGCGACAAGCTGCCATCCGCATTAAAACCGCGAGGGCGTGTACCGGCAATTGGGTACAGTTCTACTTGGTTATTGCTGGTTTGATATTTCAGTGCCGACTCAGGTGAAGCGCCAAACATGGCAAAGTCTTTGTCTTGCAAGAAGAACATGTAAGGGCTTGGGTTCGATGCTTTAAGTTTCTTGTAGGCAACAATCGGTTGTTCGCACGGTAAGGTAAAGGTACGTGACGGCACTACTTGGAAAATATCACCGGCGCGCACGTGTTCTTTCAGTGCATCAACCGTGTGGCAGAAGGCTTGGTCTGAAATATCAACGCTTACTTCAGCCACTTGTGCATTCGGTTTTTCTTGCAGCGGCTTAGCAACAATCACGCTCGATAGCTGCGCTTTAATTTCTGATAAACGGCGGCTAATTTCAAAGTAGCACTTTTGCTGCTCTGGCCCTGAAAACACATTGCCAATCAGCTCAGTTGAGCGCTTTTCATGGTCAATCACGACAATGGTTTCAGCGAGATAGAACACATAGTCTGGGCAGCTATTTGGGCTGTTATCAACCTCAGGTAGCTTTTCTGCCACTGCCATCAAGTCAAACGCGAAACAACCTGCCAGCATCACCGCTAATTCATGGTGAGTAGTGTTGTTAATTTGCTTAAACACACGTAGTGCATCAAAAGCATTATGGGCTTTTAAGCGAGTTAATTCATCAAGGTTGCCATCAACAGGCGAAAACTCAATTAATGTATGCGCTGCTTGTTTGCTCACTTTGGCATAGGCCGCCAGTTCATTACTGACAAATTCAATGGCCGATTCACCATTGAGCGATAATGGCTCAAGGGTAACGGTTAAACCATGACAGGTAACTTTAACCGCCGCGTCAGTCACTAACAGGCTTTTTAGCGCATGCTTTTTATCAATTTCAGCAGATTCTAACAGTACCGTATGTGGCTTGTTACCAGCATCAATACCACATAATTGCTGGTAAACCGCCAGTGGATCTGGTTGATATTCGGCGGCACCTGATAAGGTGTTTACCGCGCCGGGCGTCGCATTGAGGGTAGTTTGCATCGTGTCTCTCAATCAGTAATTCGTATCTTAAGCTGACAAGCTTTTGCCTGCGGCTTGCACAAAGGGCTTAATATCGGCCATTAGCTTGGCAAAATCATCGGCGGTTAATGCTTGATGCCCGTCAGAAAGCGCTGCTTTCGGATTTAAATGGGCTTCAACAATAATGCCGTCAGCGCCAACTGCCGCGGCAGCGCGCGATAAAGGATTAATCAGGGATTTTACGCCAGTGCCATGTGATGGGTCTACTAGAACTGGTAAATGGGTTTTTTCTTTCAACAAGGCAACGGCATTTAAATCAAGCGTATTACGAGTGGCCGTTTCAAAGGTGCGAATACCGCGTTCGCATAAAATCACATTCGGATTCCCTGCGTTGATAATGTACTCAGCAGCCAATAGCAATTCTTCGATGGTCGCGCTCATACCGCGTTTCAATAGTACCGGTTTTTTCTCAGCACCAACGGCTTCTAGTAAGCGGAAGTTTTGCATATTACGGGCGCCGATTTGGAAGCAATCAATGTAATCTGCCATCAATTTGGCATCACTTGGGTCGATAATTTCTGAAACGGTTGGCAGGCCATAAGCTTGCTTGGCAGCTTTTAACAGCTTTAAGCCTTCTTCACCTAGCCCTTGGAAGCTGTATGGGCTGGTGCGCGGTTTAAACGCGCCGCCGCGAAGCAGGGGAACGCCGTGGCCTTTGATCATCTCTGCCACGCTAAATAATTGCTGCTCTGATTCCACCGAGCAAGGGCCTGCAATCACAGTAAAATTGCCACCACCAATTTTTACTCCACCGATGGAAACAATTGAGTCATGCGCTTGTAGTTCACGGCTAACGAGCTTGTATGGGCTAAGGACAGGTTTGACTTCATCCACCATAGGGTAGGCGTCTAAATGAAGTTGGTTAAGAATGCGTTCATCGCCAAGGGCGCCTAATACCGTGCGCTCAATGCCTGGCATGTATAAAGGTTTTAGCCCAAGTGAGGCTATTTTATCGAGAATTTCGTTTGCGTCCGCTTCGGTTGCTTGCGGCTTAAGTACAATAATCATGGTTTATTTGATCCTATGTGTGATTTTACTTTGAGTTGTCATCCGGCATAAATGGGCTGAAGCCACCAAATAAACCAACTTTTTACTTTGGTTGTTAACATTGCTGTTTTCCTTTTAACGCTGTTTGCGTTTTAGTTTCTTTCTTTTGAATAATTTAGGTTTAAAATTTTTTCTTGCTTAAAACGAGAAAACCCGCCAGTAGGCGGGTTTTCGGAATCTTTTCTTGTTACACAGTTTTCACATCATGCACAAAAGCTCACAACCCACCTACGTTGGATTATGCCACCACCAAATTGCTTGTAATGATTGTTGTGCTTGTGTCATCGCTTGCTGCTTTATTTCTTTTAATCGTTTTAATTTGTGTTTAACTAATTTTTACTTATCTAAGTGTTTAGTTATGAAAAATCACTTTATTCTCGTAGAATAAAAGCCCTAATAGAAGACATCAATTCTGTTTTTATGTCAACACCTGATTTTATTTTATGTCATTAATTGCACCAGAAAGCTCTGCACCTGCTGAAAAAGCAAGCAAACCTTTGCGCTTTGATTTACATTCCCACACCAACTTTTCCGATGGCAAGTTATCACCGCAGGAGCTAGTGGAGCGAGCGGTAAACTTTCAACTGGATGTATTGGCCATTACTGATCACGATACGGTGGCAGGGCTTGAGGTCGCAAAGCAGCATATTAGTGAGCAAGCACTGCCATTAAGCTTGGTATCGGGTATAGAAATCTCTACGATGTGGCAGAATTTTGAAATTCATATTGTTGGCCTGAACATAAACCCAGAAAGCCAAGCGCTGCAAGCCTTGATCAGCGAGCAGCAACACGCCCGTGAATCGCGTGCCTTACAAATGGGTGAGAAACTCGCCAAATGCGGCTTTCCTGACATGCTGAAAAAAGCTAAGGCGCTGGTCGGTGAAGGGACGATCACCCGTGCGCACTTTGCCCGTGTACTGCATAACGAAGGGCAGGTAAGCACTATGCAATCAGCGTTTGATAAGTATATCGGCAAAGGAAAACGCGCTTTTGTAAAACCATTGTGGTGCGATATTGCAAAAGCCGTCGATGTGATTCATCAAGCAGGCGGCGTAGCAGTGTTGGCGCATCCTATGCGTTACGATATGACCTCGAAATGGTTACGTCGCCTGATTTTAGATTTTAAAGCGGCAGGTGGTGACGGTATGGAAATTGTGCTACCACAAATGAATCCAGACCAAAGGCGACTTATGCTAACCTTTTGTCTAGAATATGATTTATATGCATCGCTTGGCTCAGATTTTCATTATCCGAGTAAGTGGAGCGACTTAGGGCGCAATTTAATCATGCCGGAGCAAGTCAAACCGATTTGGCAGTTATTTGGCCATTAAATCTCGGGATATGCTCAGTGCTAGTGAATTAATGCATTCAAGCAACATATTCCAATAACACATTTACTAAATACATAAACTAAATAAATGCTCACTGGTAACCGCAGCGAGTGACACTAAGGTACCTGTTATGAGTCAGTTTTTTTACGTACACCCAGAAAACCCGCAAGGGCGTTTAATGAAGCAAGCGGCAGCCATGATCAAAGAGGGCGCCGTCGTGGTTTACCCGACCGATTCAGGCTATGCACTTGGTTGTCACTTAGGGGACAAAAAAGCGTTAGAGCGTATCTGCCAAATTCGCCATATCGATATGGATCACGATTTTGCCTTAGTTTGTCGCGATTTATCTGAGCTTTCAGAATATGCGAAAGTGGATAACACAGCATTTCGTTTAATGAAAAACAATACGCCGGGCGCTTATACCTTTATCTTCAAAGCGACTAAAGAAGTTCCGCGCCGCCTGATGAATCCGAAAAAGAAAACCATCGGTATCCGCATCCCAGACAACGCAATCGCACAAGCCCTTTTGGAAGAATTGGGTGAGCCGTTAATGTCGACCACCTTAATTATGCCGGGTGAGGCGATGGCGGAATACGACCCAGAGCATATCCGCGATATTCTTGAAAAGCGCGTCGATTTAATTCTTAACGGGGGTTACTTGGGCGAACACCCAACGACGGTTATCGACTTCTCCGAAGGTGAGGTGGAAATCTTACGTGTTGGCGAAGGCGATGCTGAGCCATTCTCTTCATAAGCTAGCTGCCAAGTAAAACAAGTAAGACAAGTAATAGGCGATATGGAACAGCAAGAATTACCCCTTGCAATGATCAGGGGGGAAGCATTCGTTGATAAACCCTCAGATCTGTATATTCCCGATGCGGCGTTAGAAATTCGTTTAGATGAATTCGAGGGGCCGCTTGATTTATTGCTGTACCTGATCAAAAAACAAAAGTTTGATATCGCCGACTTGCCGATAGCGCCAATCACCGCCCAGTATTTTAGTTATATTGAGCAAATGGAACAGCAACAAATGGATTTGTCAGCCGAATACTTAGTGATGGCAGCAACCCTCGCTCATATTAAATCCAAATTGCTGCTGCCTACTATTGAAGTGGAAGAAGACGAAGACGATCCGCGTGCTGAACTGGTCAAACGCTTGCAGGAATATCAGCAAATTAAAACTGCCGCTTATGAGCTTTCGCATTTACCGCGAGAAGAGCGTGATTTCTTTATTAAAGGCTATGGCGAGCTACACGAACAGCCAACCAAGTTTGATGAAGTATCACTCGCCGACTTAGTGAGTGCTTTTCAGCGGGTGCTAAAAAGCCAAGCCAATTTTGAGCATCACCACGTGCAACGGGAAGCGATTGCTACTCACGTTAAAATGGCACACATTTTATCGGTGTTGGCGTCAACGGTAGAGCCGAAGACTTTGGTGCAATTGCTGATCATTGAAGAAGGGCGTCAAGGCGCAGTGGTAACATTTCTGGCGCTACTGGAATTATTAAAACTACAAAAAATTAGCTGCGACATAGTGGCTGAACAGCTTTATGTGCAACTAAATACAGCTTAACTTATAACAACCAATGACAACTGAAATCGACACACCAGCCAGCAATAATACAACCAACAACAATACAACTAAGCTCAGCGCCATGCTCGAAGCTTTGATTTTCGCCGCAGAAAAACCCTTAACGCCAAAGCAGTTGCGCAGCTATATTCAAGAGCAAACGGGGCGAGGCTTCACTTTAAAAGCGATTAAAGACGAGCTGGCAGAGCTAGTTAATACATATCAACATCGCGGTATTCAATTGGCAATGGTGGCTGGCGGTTATCGTTTTCAAACAAATACTGCAGTAAAACCATTAATTCAGTCGATCCAAAAAGAGAAAACCAGTAAAATCTCGCCGGCGATGATGGAGACCCTAGCAGTAATTGCCTATAAGCAACCCATCACGCGCGCAGAAATTGAAGAAATTCGCGGAGTTGCGGTAAGTAGTTATATAATAAAAACACTTACTGAACGCGCTTGGGTAAAAACTGACGGTTATAAAGAGGTGCCAGGTCGACCAGCACTTTATGTCACAACACCTGAGTTTTTAGCGTATTTTGGCTTGAACTCCCTAACTCAGCTGCCTGAGTTAATGCCAATTAGTCAAGCCGATCATGCTAGCCATGCTGTTGAAGCGTCGCTACTGGAGCAAGAGAGCTAGCAAGAATAGTAGCAATCCAGCTCACAAGCAGTAACTAAAAGCAGCACAAAACAAATATGTTGTTAATGAGTCAGAAGTGCCTAACTACTGACGTATCGAGATAAAGACCTATGTCTGAAAAATTACAGAAAGTGCTTGCGCGAGCAGGTAAAGGATCCCGCCGAGAAATGGAAGCGGTGATCAGCGCAGGACGCGTCAGTGTGAACGGTAAAACAGCATTCCTTGGCGATCGTGTCGAAGGAACCGAGCAGATACGAGTTGACGGTCATCAGGTCAACATCAAACCCGAGCAAGAGCAAATTTGTCGCGTGTTAATGTACAACAAGCCGGAAGGTGAAATGTGTACGCGCAAAGATCCAGAAGGTCGCCCAACGGTATTTGATCGCCTACCACCGTTAGAAAGTGGTCGCTGGATTGCCGTGGGTCGTTTAGATATTAACACCTCGGGTATGTTGTTATTCACCACAGATGGTGAACTTGCCAACCGTTTAATGCACCCATCACATAAAATTGAACGTGAATACGCAGTGCGCGTATTCGGTGAAGTCGACGAAGCCATGTTGCAGCGTCTACGCCACGGGGTAAAACTGGAAGATGGCCCAGCCAAGTTTCAAAAAATTATGTATCGCGGTGGTGAAGGTCGTAACCACTGGTTCCATGTGGTGCTTTCAGAAGGTCGTAATCGCGAAGTTCGCCGTTTATGGGAAAGCCAAGACGTGCAGGTTAGCCGCTTAATTCGCGTGCGCTACGGTGATATCGAGTTGCAACGTCAACTGCCCGTGGGCGGTTGGACTGAGCTTGGCTTAAAAGACGTTAACTACTATCGCAAAGCGGTACAGCTTGCGCCAGAAACCGAATCGAAAGTAAAAGTGAACGAGAAGATGATCGACAACGCTAAGAACCGCCGTATTCGTCGCAGCGTTAAGAAGCATCAACAACGTCATAAACAATCGGTACGCCGCAACCGCAAATAGCTTTTTATTTTAAGCGCTTATGGCTAGCGCTTGTTGCAAAAAATAGCCAAATTAACAAAACAGCCCTTCTGCTTGCAGATGGGCTGTTTTAGTTTCTGGCGTAACTTGCTATTCTTCATTCCCTTAAAAGCGCCTGACTGGTTCTTTTTAACGAGAGAAATTGGCACTCAGTAAATGTGTAGTCGAATGCAACCAGTAAAGCGTTTAGTTAATCAAGCGATATAAATATTCAGAATTTAAAAAGGTGTGCTTGCGTGCAAAAACGTTTTATCCAAACCCAAGCCGAATTTACTGCCCTATGTGAATCATTATCAGCCGCAAAGCTGCTAACCGTGGATACCGAGTTCGTTCGTACTCGAACCTTAGTGCCTAAGCTTGGTTTATTGCAAGTGTGCGATGGCGAGCAAGTCGCGCTGATTGACCCATTGGCATTAGACGATTTATCACCTTTTTGGCAATTGCTGGAAAACCCTGCTATCACCAAAGTGTTGCATGCGTGCTCTGAAGACTTAGAGGTTTTTCTGACCGCAGGTGCTAAGCCGCCACAAAACCTCATTGATAGCCAAGTGATGATGACTTTCTTAGGCCATGGCTTATCGCTGGGTTATGCGGCCATGGTTAAGCATTATTTAGATATTGAGCTGGATAAGTCGGAATCTCGCACCGATTGGACGAAGCGACCATTGACTGATAATCAGCTGAAATACGCTGCCGCCGATGTTGAGCATTTGTACACGCTATTTCCTAAGTTATTGGCTGATATTGAAGCAAAAGGCTGGTTAGCGGCGAGCCAGCAAGAGTCAGCCAATATGATCGCGAAAAAGTATCAGGCAATTGATCCAGACACGCTGTATCAAAACGTGAAACAGGCGTGGAAGTTATCACCTAAGCAGCTTAACAACCTTAAATTTTTAGCCAGTTGGCGCTATCAAAAAGCGGTGAAGAAAGATCAGCCACTCAGCTTTATCGCAAAAGATCACACCTTACAGCTAGTGGCGCAGCGTTCGCCGATGAGTGTCCGTGCGATGGCCAATATTGAAGGGGTAGAAGCGCTAGATGTGCGTTATCAAGGTAAGGCGATGATTAACGTGCTCAAGCAAGCAGCACAAACGCCAGAAGACGCATACCCTGCAAAACTTCGCCGTTTAGACGAATACCCAGGTTACAAACAAACCTTTAAGCAGGTAAAACACTTTTTACAGCAAGTGGCAGATAAGCACGAGTTGGCGATTGAATGTTTGGCCTCGAAGAAACAAATTAACCAGTTTTTATCGTTTTATTTTAAATTGAACGGCGCTGACCAATCACCAGCGGCAGTTGATTTGATCAACTCATGGCGTAAGCCAATTGCAGGTGAAGCGCTAATCGAGTTTGCCGATGGTGGTTTTAAGTAGCCATTGTTTTAAGTAGTCATTGTTTTAAGTCGTTAGGGATTCAAAAAACAATCTCACTTAGCACCCGCTAGCTGCTAATCCTACATCTAATTAATAGCGCCGAATCATCACCGTTTGGCGCCACCTCAATTGTTAACAATTATCAGCCACTAATGATAAACATACACAGCGCGACATGTTATATTGCGGCCTCTATTGTTTTTCCATGAATAGGCTGACAAAAATGCCAATTGCGCCGACTGGATTATGTGCGGTTTACCGTAGTCCGAAAAAAGACCAAACCTACCTGTTTATTAACAAACGCGACGATTTCTCTGATGTGCCTGAAGCCTTGATGAAAACCTTTGGCACACCTGTGTTAGTGACCATGGTGAACTTAACCAAGCAGGAAAAGCTAGCACTGGCAGATATTGATAAAGTGAAAGAAAGCTTGAGTGAACAAGGTTTTTATCTTCAACTACCACCACCACAAGAAAATTTGCTCGACCAACATAAAGAAATGTTAAAGCAACAAGGCAAAACTATTGCTTCGGAAGAGTAATTGCCTCGGAATAATAAGCTGGCATGCTGCTATTCCAGTAAGCACTATGCCTATATAAAAAAGAGCTAAATAGAGCCAGCAAGTAAAAATTACCCAATATTAGCAGCCCCGAATATTAAAAATAAAAAGGACGCGTAATGAATCGTTTTTATCATCAAATTATCAAGAGTCGTATTCTTAAAACTGCCTCAGTAATTGCTATGTTAGCGGGCTCGGTAAGTTTACCTCAACTAGCGATGGCAAACGCTGATTATGTCGCTAATCAAGAGCAAACCAAGCCAAGCTATGAAACTTATGTTGAGCAGTTAAAAACAGAAGCGCTAGCCAAAGGCTTTAGCCAAGCCTTTGTTGACCAAACCTTTGCCAATATCACCTTTTATAAGCGCGCGGTAAAAGCGGATCGCAATCAGCCAGAGCGCGTTGAAACCCTTGATACCTACTTACCAAAGCGCTTACCAAAGTGGAAAATTGATCGCGCCCGTAAGCTTTATAAAGGGCACAAAGAGCTATTGACTAAAGTGGGTGAAGAGTACGGCGTTCAACCGCGGTTTATTGTCGCGTTATGGGGGCTGGAAACCAACTTTGGCAAAATTATGGGTAACTACAATGTTGTTTCTGCGCTATCAACGCTTGCCTATGAAGGTCGCCGCGAAGCCTTCTTTAAAAAGCAACTTTGGGCAGCTTTAACCATTTTGGATGAAGGTCATATCAAAGTTGAAAATATGAAAGGCTCTTGGGCTGGTGCCATGGGACAAAACCAATTTATGCCAACCTCATTTATCAGCTACGCGGTTGATGGTGATGGCGATGGTAAAAAAGATATCTGGGGTAATCAGGCAGATGTATTTGCTTCTATGGCAAACTACCTAAAATCTGAAGGTTGGAATGATGACCTAACTTGGGGCAGACAAGTGAAATTACCTGAAGATTTCGATATTTCACTGGCGATCCCTAAAAATACCGGCAGTCGCAAAAACTGGCTAAAAGCATGGGCAAATACCGAAAAAACTTTGCAAGAATGGCAAGAACTAGGCATTCGTCGTACCGATGGTACCGCACTGCCAAAAGTCGATATTAAAGCTGCACTGGTTTTCCCTGACGATGAAAAAGGGCGTGCTTACCTAGCTTACGATAACTACAAAAGCTTAATGCACTGGAACTTGTCGTACTACTTTGTTAGCTCGGTAGGGCACTTATCAGATCATATAAAGTTTCCGCCAATTAAATAGTTAGCACTAATATACCAATAGTTGTTGTTCTGGAAGGTTGAGTAGCAGGAGTAGTAAATGATAAACAATTATCAACATAAGGATATTAGCGGCGCAGCGATTGATTTGCCTATTGGCAAAGTCGTTTGTGTTGGTCAAAACTATCTTGATCATATTCAGGAAATGAACAGCATTGCCAACGAAGAGGCGGTGCTGTTTTTAAAACCAAATACGGCGCTTTGCGCATTGGCTGAGCCTTTGGTTATTCCTGACGATCGCGGTGAATGCCATAACGAAGTGGAAGTGACGATTCTGATCAAAGAAACCCTGTCTAACGCTTCAGTTGAAGAAATTGATGCTGCGATTTGGGGCTGCGGCATCGGTTTAGACTTAACCTTGCGCGATGTACAAAAAGAGTTAAAGCGATTAGGTCGCCCATGGGAGCGTTCTAAGTCGTTTGATTTATCAGCGCCAATGTCACCGTTTATAGCGCTTGAAGAGATTAAGGCGCAAGGTCATGACTTAACGAGTATTGCTTTTGATTTGAGCGTAAATAATGCGCTTAGGCAGCAAGGCAATACTGAACTGATGATGCGCAGCATTCGCGATTTATTAGTGATTATTAGCCGCGAGTTTACCTTATTGCCGGGCGATATTGTGATGACAGGCACGCCAAAAGGCGTTGCGCCACTTGTTAGCGGCGATCAGCTAGACTTAAACATACTCAACCAGCAATTTTCAACACAAGTTGCTTAACTTAAATAAGCTGAAGCCGATTATCGCAATCGGCTTCGCTTAAGTAGCTTGGTTAAATAGGATAAAACAAGAAAGAATCATCGCCGCAGAGTGTGTATAATGCGCCGCTCTTAATTTTCTATATCCAATAGGCAGACACAGCAATTATGGCGAAGCAAGCAAAATCAGCTAAACCAAAGAAACCAGCAGTAAAAAATACGCCCGATATTAAACCATTTTGGGAAGTGAAATCGCTGGAAGAAATGACTCGACAAGAGTGGGAGTCATTATGTGACGGCTGTGCCAAATGTTGTCTGCACAAATTTATTGAAGACGATGAAACGGAAGAAGAAGACGAGCTAAAACCTACCGACTATATCAACGAGGGCGAGCAAATGTTGTATTCCAATATTGCTTGCCACCTACTCAATGATAAAACCTGTGGTTGTACCCAATACGCAAAACGTACCCAACTAGTACCAGAATGCGTGCGTTTAACCCAAGACAACTTAGACGATGTGTTCTTTATGCCACCAAGCTGCACTTATCGCCGCTTGCGTGAAGGCCGCGGCATGCCAAGCTGGCACCCACTGCTGCATAAAGGCAAAAAAGCAGCCATGCACAAAGCAGGGATGTCGGTGCGAGGTAAAATCATCAAAGACAATGAAGTCGACTTATCGTTTTATGAAGACTATATCGTTACTTGGCCACTGGATGATATTGATTAGGTTAAAAAACTAAGCTGCACTTTATAACCGTCGATTGCTCATTATCTCAGCTACGCTCGGTTAGTTGACGTTTTCAGTTTCGAAGTAAGTTTTGTTTTCAAAGCTTCAATTTTATTATTTTGTACTCTTGCGTTAATGTACTAATGTATTTGCATGTTCCTGCTAATTGTTGATGGTTTCTACAATCCTTTAAGATCAAGCGGTTAAGAAATAAATATTAACGGTTTGTTTTGATTATGTCCTTTATTTAACAAAGGCTGTATTGAATCTGAGGTTGTCTAGGAGCTCTTTCGTAGGAACAAAATAAATGTATAAATATGATAAGGATGTCAAATGTCAGAAAGTTTAACTAAGAAGTTGGATGTACCGACTTCAACAGGTGATACACTTTTATTAAGTCTAGCTACTAAATGCCATGGGCCTCATGACACTAGTCCGTACTGGTTTGATAAAGAAATTAATAAACCTATTAGTATTAGTGCATTTGAAAAACGCTTTGAAAGTAAACAGCCTTTTTATTATTGGACCTTAGATTTCTTTGCAATTCCAACTGATGGTCGCCTAAAGCCTGCACTAGAATCGTTAAATAAGTCCTGTCTTTGGCGTTTTCTTATCACTTTAAAAGCAGCTAAGGAAACAGTTATTAAGTTGCAAAAAGCCCAAATTTCTTCTGATTATGAGAATATAGAGTACTGCGCTGGAGCCCCTACTATTTTTGTAAAAAAACAATCGGATCAAATCAGTATTTCATTATTAATTAGCAATGCGGGAGCTAAAGGGGCCCACATTTACTTTGATATTGATAATTTTTTTAAATTGATTGAGGTGATTGAATTGGCACAAATCTCAGGAGAGCTATTAATAAAAGAAATAGAAGCATTATCTCCATTAAAAAAGGTTCCGGTTATTACGAAATCCATCGAAAGCAAAGAGTCTATGAGTTTTTGGCGTAAATTAAGGCATATATTTTCTTAAGTTAATACACTACTTTGAGTATTAGCTTGTAACAGTATAGCGACTAACATTGCTTAATCATGACTCTCGCTTTATGTTGAGAGTCGCTAATCAAGTAGAGGCTATCAAACGTCAGCTTTAAAAAACATCTTTTATATTAGGGAGTATTACCACTTCAACTCGCTCTAACATGCACTAGGCTTAAACTCATTCACGCAGAAGTTAGTCTATGACCTCCTATAATCGATAGTTAAGACTAAATAGAACTTCCCAAAAAATTGGCGTCAGCACTGCTAACGTTATAGACTTTGCCTCTTTCTAATAAAAATAATGTAAAGATTATAGTTTCACCCCATGGAGCAAAAATGAAATTATTAAAAAACGCACCGCTCAAAGCTATGTTAGGTGGTGCTTTGTTAGCTGTGGCGAGTATGCCGCTATTCGCTGGTGAATCGCCGATTACGCCAGCACAAAAAGAAACTGCGCAGCAGTTGATGGCAACAGCGCTTAAAAGCGAGCTGGGTTTTAGCATTGTTGAGTCATTAACGACGGAAATTGGCCCGCGCCTAGGTGGTTCTGAAGCTGAAAAGCGTGCACGTGACTGGGGTGCGAACTTAGGTAAAGAGTTA
This sequence comes from Thalassotalea montiporae, assembly GCF_053485855.1. Classification (NCBI taxonomy): domain Bacteria; kingdom Pseudomonadati; phylum Pseudomonadota; class Gammaproteobacteria; order Alteromonadales; family Colwelliaceae; genus Thalassotalea; species Thalassotalea montiporae. Next base: position 66,509 of record NZ_JBQRUO010000003.1, on the reverse strand, counting down.
GGTTTTGACAAAGTTGCGATTGAAGAATTCACCATGCCGTTTTGGGATCGTGGTCATTTACACATCGCGCTAACATCACCTTACAACCAAGAATTATACGGGTCAGCACTTGGCGGTGCCGCGCCAAGTGAAAAAGAAATTAATGCACCGATTGTTTACTTTCGAGATATTCACGCATTAACGGCGGTTAAAGATGACAGCTTAAAAGGTAAAGTCGCCTTTGTTGATGGCGAGCCTATGGTGAAAAGCCAAACAGGTGCTGGCTACGGCCCGTCAAACCAAAAACGTCGAATTGGCTGGCAACATGCTGAGCGCGGCGGTGCTAGTGCACTAGTGATTCGCTCTGTTGGCTCTGATTCTCACCGTTTCCCGCATACTGGCATGATGAGCAAAAATGGCGATAAATGGGCGAATATCCCAGTGATTGCGATTTCTAACCCTGATGCCGACCACTTACGCCGTTTACACAACCTAAACAAGCCACTAGCGATTTCACTTCACTCTGGCTCTGATTGGAAAGGCGAAGTTACCAGCGGTAACGTTGTACTCGATATCATTGGCAGTGAAAAGCCTGAGGAAATTGTGTTAATTGGCGGTCACTTGGATAGCTGGGATTTAGGCACTGGCGCAGTTGACGATGGTGCTGGCGTGGCGATCACCACTGCCGCAGCTAAGTTAATTGCCAACTTACCTAAGCGCCCGAAACGTACCATTCGCGTGGTAATGTTTGGTGCTGAAGAAGTGGGCTTATTAGGCGCATTTGCTTACGCGAAAAAGCACGAAGCAAACCTTCACAATCACGTATTAGCGACAGAGTCTGACTTTGGAGCGCGCAATATCTGGCAACTGGTTTCTAACGTTAACCCAGAAGCGACCAAGCTAGTTGATGAGATTGCTAAAATTATTGCACCGTTAGGCATTGTTCGCGGCGGTTCAGACGTTAAAGGCGGCGGTCCAGATATAATTCCATTGGATAACAAAGGCGTGCCAACAATTCGCTTAAGCCAAGAAGGTACAGACTACTTTGATTTACATCATACGCCGGATGATACGTTAGATAAAATCAACCCAGACGAATTAGCACAAAACGTTGCCGCATATGCCGCAACTATTTATCTATTCGCTGATACCGATGTTGATTTAAAAGCGAAACGTTAATCTGATTTTATTAATCATAAAATATGGAAAGGAAGGCTAAGTGCCTTCCTTTTTTATGTTTGTAACTTATTTGAACAGACTCACTTTATTGGCGACAAGCACTAGGCAACTGTGAGTCTTTTTCGCCATACGCGAAACAGTAATTCTGCAATAAACATCACAATGCCCATAATGGCAAATGCCCAGATAACACTGTGATTTGTGGCGAGAGCAGTTTCCTTAACGGCTTGTCGGTCAGCGACAAGCATAATACTTGGCAATCTCACCATCACTTCAGCGATAAAAGCGGCGACTAAACCAACGTAGCTCCAGTACGTGAATGCAAAGTGTTGCATCAGCCAATTATCTTTATTGCTGCTAGACAACTTACTAAAGAATCGAGCAGACAAGGGGTAATAAATTGCTAGTAGAGTGGTTGGCAAACTGAGCAGTATAAACAGGTGAAACAACCCAATATTGCCAGACATATTGGTGATTGGTATCGCACTGACATTAACCACAAGCATACTAACGATATACGTATAACCTAATGTTTTATGCCGAGCATTACCTTTTGTTGAGGCAAGTACTGTCGCACCAGTGATAAGTGCGACAACCGCAGCTAATGTATGAATTGCTCCAATTGGCTCGTTGATAAAATTGTCCATAGCCTACCTTCCCGTGAATAGAGATAAATTGTTATCAACATTCTAGAAACTAGGCGTTATTTTTAGGACGTCATGACAACGTTACCGACAAGACAATTACCCGACATACAGGCGATAAGCACTGCTAATGCGCTTTTTCCCTTAGCCCCAGCAGGTGAGTTTTATAAGTTTTAAATGCGTTGTTTTCGACATTTTCTATCTGGCTTAGCGACAAAGCCTTATCCACCATTTCAATTGCCTTGTTGGGCTCATTATTCATTTCGTGTACCTGTGCTAGACGAAAATAAGCGTCTGAATTGTTGGGGTAGGCATCGATGTATGCTTCAAATATTTGAATGGCTTTTACGAATTCTTTTTCCTTTAAAGCAGCGTAAGCAAGATTTTTATACGTTTGGTAGCTTGGCTTGAGTGCTGAGCCATACTGCTTGGCAGCTTCTTTGTAGAATTGCAAAACAGCCTCTAAGCCCTGGTTAATATCAGTTTGCGGAGGCGATAAGTGTTTAAATAGTTGAGTAAAAGCTTGGTTATGGCCAACAAGGGCAGTGGTGTTATGGCCTTCCTGCTCGATTAAATCGGCGTGGTAACCAAAGCGTTGCCGAGCGGTACTTTTCAGTAGCTCTTTATACTGCTGAAAGCTAGCCAACATATGACCACCTTCATTGCCCATGTTGGTATACAAATAGTTGTTTAATGGCTGTTTACCTGCGTAAAACGTTTTTGCATTCTTTATGACGGTCTTTTCGTGCCACCATAAACTCGGGCTAAAGGCAAAGTGCGCTTGAAAGAGTGATGGCCTTGTTTGTAGCGAGTATATTGCCAGTAAACCACTGAGCGAGTGCCCTGAGATGATATCGAAGCCGTTAGTGCGATACTTTTTGTTCACATAAGGAAAAAGCTCTTGGTCGATAAAGTCGAGAAATTTATCAGCACCGCCAGAAACTCCCCATCGGTTGTAGCTCTCGTCATATGTTGGGGTGAAATCGCGTGTACGATGTGTGTTCTTAATCGCAACAATGATCATTTCGTCAGCCATGTGAGACTGATTGAGTAAATCTAACGTGCCGACGACATGTTGAAAGTTTCTTTGACCATCGAGCAGGTACAGCACAGGGTAATTGCGGCTTTTGTTTAAATTATAGCTATTAGGTAGCTGTACGATTAAGTCACGTTGCTCGTCGAGTATTGTTGAGTAAAGCCCATCAAGTGTTGAGCTGCCTCTTACCTTTGCTTGTGCGTTATGTATTAAGGCCAATAGGGTTAATGTTATCACTATGATGAGGTTTTTAGTCATTAGATCTTCCTGCTTGTTAACTCACTTAAATGTGCAGAGCTACCCTTGCTTTTTTTCAACGAAAAATAATGAAAAACAGAGGAAAAAAGGTGATGAAAAGGTGAATTTGGCTATTTGATGATGGTGTTCCAAGCGTGAACGTGGCCTAACTTAGTGTTTTTCCCATCTTGAGGAGCGTGTGGTAAGCTCAAAATAGGTCAATTATTTTTAGTTATTAATACAATACCTTATGAAGCAAGTTGGTGAGTTTGTCGTTGATGTTGAGCAGGGAATTTTACGACACAAGGAAACACAGCAAGAGATTATAATTGAGCCAAAGTTGTTTGAGCTTTTGCTGCTGTTTAGTGCACAGCCCAATAATCTTGTGTCACGACAAAATATCCTCGACAAGCTTTGGAAAGGGGCGCTAGTTACTGATAATGCCATTAATAAACAGGTTGCAAACTTGCGTAAAGCGCTGGGCGATGATGTTAAAAACCCTCGCTATATTCAGACGGTGCCAAAGCGTGGCTATCGGTTAATTTGCGGAGTTGTTGCGGGCGATGAGATTAACCATAGTGAGCAAGCTGATTGTGTGACCCGCTCAATTAGTCAGTCAATTAGCCAATCCACTAGCCACCCCGTTAGCCAATCGAAGGAACGATTGAATAGGCTTGCAGAAAAGCCACACCAAACCCTCATAGCGATATTTATATTCATACTAATGGCCTCTGTTTTTTTCATGGTTTATCGCAGCATCGGTATTGAAAATAATAAAAGTTATTCTTCAAAAGCGCTGACACGGACATCCGGCATTGAAAGCTCTGCGCGTATGCACCCAAATGGTAAACATCTTTACTACTTGAAAAAAAGTCTGAAAAAACGTTTAAAAAGAAGGCAGAGTGGCAGCGAATATGAGCTTTGGGTTAAAAATTTAGATACTTCAACGCTCAAACAAATCGACACCAATGAGCACAACATCAGCCAAATTATCGCTATCGTTTTGGGTGAAGCAGGCCAAACTACCGAGCTATTTTTTCTCGACAAACAGCAACGGCGCTGCGCGGTATATCGCGCTGAGCTTTCTTCGCCTAGTCAAACCAAACAACGGTTAAGTGCAACTGAACAATTATTCGATTGCAGTGATAAGCGCTTAAAAGATATCGACTACAACGCGCAGCAACAAAAGCTGTACTACGCAGCTCAACCAAAAAATTTTTGGCCGAATCAAATTTATGCTTTTGATATAGCAAGTAAAGCACATCATTTGGTTTCTCAAGTTGAACCTGATGGTTGGGGGCATCACAGCCTTGATATTTCTCCTGATGGCGAGAAGCTATTGATCATGAGCACGGATAGCGATTTTAAAACGCAGCTTTTGTCGATCAATCTGAGCAGTGGCAAGGTTACCGAAGGAGTTAAGTTCAACCAGCCTGTTTACGAGGCGATTTGGCACCATGATTCCACGCAAGTTTATTACTACGGCGCACCGCCAGTAAATCAAATTTTGAAAAGTGAACTAAGTGGCGATAACGCGAGTGTGGTTATCAATACCGCTGAGCGGCTATCGTCAGGCATGTCGTTGTTTCCCGATGGCAAAAATATTGTATTTAGCACGGAGCAAAAAAATTATAACCTTAGATGGTTGGATGCTGAGAATAATGGTGTTGCTATTGATAACTCAAGGGTAAATGATATTTATCCTGCGCTGTTTCACCAAAGCGAAAAGCACTTATTTATATCGGAGCGCAATGGCTATCGGCAGCTGTTTTCATCCGATCATAAAGCCAACTATGCCCAGGCGGTAAGCAATTTTGCTCAGCCTTATTGGATAGGGTATTTGGCTGTTTCTGCCGATGATTCGCATATCTTGCTCAACGCCCGAAACCAAGTGTACTTGTTACCCATTGAAACGCTCATGGGTGGCCTGCCAATCACTGAGTTATCGGAACAGTACCTTTTATACACGAGCACAGATCCAATTATTTCTTTGGACTTTTTAGGTGATAGCAGCGCTGCAATTACCGCCGTCAACAGTGGTAATCCTGAATTAATAGTTATTGATTTAGAGAATAAAAGTATTGTTCAGCAGGATGGTTTATGGGCATATGGATTAACGGATAGTGAGAATTCTGACCACTACTATCTCATTGAGCAAAAGAGCAATAATTTATATCGCGTTGACCTCGAAGATAACACCTTGGTCGCGATGAATATATCGCTGCCAGTGGGTTTCTATCATGTGAAAGTAGACAATGGCACGCTGTATTACGTTCTTAGTGAAAATGAAAAAGAGTACATAAATACCATTTCTTTGAAAAACGCAGGTTCAAAAACTAAACATTTTGTTCAAGGGTTTTCGAGCTACGATGTCGCTAACGGAAAAACTATTGTCAGTGATATAGATAGCCTAGAAGGAGATATTCATCGAACACTTCATTAGGTATGTTTGCGACTATCTTCGGTTATTCGCTTTAATGGCCAATATCAATTAGGTGCTTTGCCGACTTTCTTGATAAAGCCACTCTCTAAACGCTTTTACTCTGGCAAGTTCGGCATTTTCAGGGCGATAAACAATATAGTAGGCAAGTGGTGAGTCAAAATGCGTTTGAGGAAACAAGCGAACTAAGCGCCCTGCAGCGATATCATCATGTGCCATAACACTGCGTGCCAGAGCAATACCACTGCCGTCTATTGCAGTTTGTAGCACCGCTGCGGAGTTATTAATGTGAATATTTTTAGCGCCTGTTTTTTGTTTTATGCCCGCCCGTTTAAGCCATTCTTGCCATGTTGGAAAGCCAGTAAATTCGTCTAGCGATAAGTCGTGAATTAAGGTTTGTTTCAGCAGTTCATTAACATCATTTAAGCTATTTTCTCTCTTAAACAGGGCAGGCGAGCACACCGGGTACACTTCTTCTTCCATTAATTTTTCCGCGATTAATCCTTGCCAGTCGCCGCGTCCGTAACGCACGCCAATATCCACTCTTTGCACGGCAAAGTCGACAGGTTTCATGGTAGTTTCCAAGCGAACATCGGTATCTGGGCAAACTTCCTGAAAACGATTCAGTTTTGGCAATAACCATTTAGCCGCAAACGCAGGGCTAGCGGTAAGGGTTAAGACACCACTAACTGAATTCTCTTGCAGGCGCTCAAGCCCTAGCTGCAACTTATCAAAGCCAGCGCGAATATCGGGCAGGGCTCTCTCGGCTGTTTCTGTGGGAATAAGCCTAACTTTGCCGGTTTTCATACGAATAAATAATGGCGCGTCTAACCATTCTTCCAATGAGCGTACTAATTGCCCTACTGCTGCCGAGGTGACGTGGAGTTCTTCTGCCGCAGCGGAAAAACTTTTATGCCTAGCGCTCGCTTCAAATGCTCGAAGTGCGTTGAGATGTATAGGTAATTTCATGCGTTAAATATTTTCTTTATCGTGGTGTTAGATTATCTCGTTTGTGAAGTGAAGTAAATCGGTGAAAAATACACCCGAATTCGAAGTTGCTGACTTTTTAAAGGCATTAGCTGCCAAAATAATTTAGCTCAACTTCAGGTAAACACTATTTAGCAGTTGCACTGTAAAAGCTTTTCTTTTTCGTATGTGCAAGTAAAACATGGCAAGCGCCATTAAATATTAACTTTGCCGGATTAGTTAATTCATTGCTCAGGGCGAGCCAGAGTACAGCAAAAACACGGCAAACAGATGAAAAGGTAGATTGAAAATGAGTAACGAATTTGCAGGTAAAAAATTATTAGTGATTGGCGGCACCAGCGGCATGGGTTTAGAAACCGCTCGCAAAGTGTTAGCAGCTGGTGGCAAAGCCGTGGTAGTTGGTCATCGCGCTGAAAAAGCCGAAGCAGCACGTCAAGAGCTGTCAGCACTGGGTAACGTAGAAGCATTAACTGCCGACTTAACCAGTGAAGCTGGCGTTCAAGCTCTGTTAACCGCGATTGACGAAAAACACGCCGATGTTGATTTATTGGTAAACGCAGCGGGTGTTTTCTTCCCTAAGCCATTTTTGGAGCATGCTGGTAGCGATTACGATCAGTACATGAGCATTAACCGTGCATTTTTCTTTATCACCCAAAAAGTGGCAGCTAACTTAGTGGCGAACAAACGCGCTGGTGCCATTGTTAATGTGGGTTCAATGTGGGCAAAACAGGCTATTGCGGCAACACCATCATCGGCGTATTCAATGGCGAAAGCAGGTTTGCATTCGTTAACGCAGCATTTAGCGATGGAGCTTTCTGCTAATAACATTCGCGTAAACGCGGTATCGCCTGCGGTAGTACAAACACCAATTTACGAAGGCTTTATTCCAAAAGAAGAAGTAAACGATGCCATGCAAGGCTTTAATGGTTTCCACCCGATTGGTCGTGTTGGCACGCCGGAAGACGTCGCAAATAGTATCGTATTCTTATTGTCGGAGCAGGCGAGTTGGGTAACGGGCGCCGTTTGGGATGTTGATGGCGGTGTAATGGCTGGTCGCAACTAATTTAGCTCAGCGATTTCGTTCTAAACCCTCTTAAAGTTAAAGGGCGACAGATCATAAACCAATTGTCGCCCTTACGTTTTTACTGTTTCTAGTGAGTTATCTATGCATATCAATGCCGACTTTAATCAAAGTGCGTATGCCGCAGCTACCGAGCAACGCTGGACTCGTTCTACTCAGCAAGGTGTTGACCGTGTAATGCTGGATCGAATTGGCGATGAAAAAGCACGAGCAACCAGTATTGTCCGTTATGCGCCAAAGTCGTTCTTCCCAAGCCATTCGCACCCTGGTGGTGAGGAAATTTTGGTGTTGTCAGGCACATTTTCTGACGAATCAGGTGATTATTCCGAAGGCTGGTATTTACGTAATCCGCCTGCTTCTGTGCATCAGCCATTTAGTGAGCAAGGATGCGCGATTTTCGTCAAGCTTTGGCAAATGGATGATTGCGAGAATGAGACAGTACGCATTAATACACTAGACAAAGCTAATTGGGTAGTTGAAAACGGACGTGCTGTTTGCAAGCTTTTTGAAAATGACAGTGAAGTCACAATACTTGAAAAGCGCAAAGCGAATGAATCTATATTTGATAACGGTATGCCTGAACAGCCTATTGAGCTTTTAGTGGTCGATGGCAGCTTGTTCAGTAACGAAAAAGAATTCACAAAAGGCAGTTGGCTGCGTCTGCCTAACAGTGAGCAAACAGATATCGTTACGGGAAAAAATGGTGCGACAATTTTTCTAAAACAGGGTGAGTTTAAAAATACTCAATTAGAGGTAACTCGTGATTAAGGCAACGGCTGAAAGTGAAATTACATCGGTAGAACATACTAAAATCGCCATTGTCGGCGGCGGACTAAGCGGTCTATACGCAGCTTATTTACTTGAGCAGCACGGTATTACTGACTATGTGTTGCTAGAGGCAAGAGAGTGGCTTGGTGGTCGAATTGAAAGCCTAACCGTGCAATCAGCGCCAGGTAACGAACAGTTTGATTTAGGACCCACTTGGTATTGGTCGGATTATCAGCCGCAATTAGCAGCGTTGATTAGTGAGCTTGGTTTGGCCAGTTTCGCTCAATATGAGCAAGGGAAAACACTGGTAGAACATACGCACAATCAAACTCCAAACGCGGTGAATGGTTACATTAATGTGCCAACCTCAATGCGTTTAAAAGGTGGCATGTCTTCACTTATTCAAGCGTTAAGCTCATCGTTAACCTCTGCCAATTTGCGACTGGGTACTTGTGTTAAATCCGTTAGTGCTAGAAAAGAGAGCGCCGAAGGCGAAGCGGTAAAAGTTACTTATTTTGACGCTCAAGCGGCGAGCGATAAAACCTTGTTTGCCGAACGAGTGCTGCTGGCGTTACCCCCAAGGCTGGCAACAGCAACCATTGACTTTAGCCCAGCCTTGCCTAACGCGCTTCAACAACAATGGCAATCAACATCAACGTGGATGGCGGCACATGCCAAGTATGTTGCAGTATTTGAACAACCTTTTTGGCGTAAACAAGGGCTTTCAGGTAGTGCACAAAGTCGGGTAGGACCTATGTTGGAAATTCACGATGCGTCGGCAGATTTGTTATCAGATGGCATGAGTGCAAAGGGCAAAGCAGCGGTTTTTGGCTTTATCGGTGTGCCTGCAAATGTTCGTCAATCCATCAATCAAGATGAGTTAATCACCCATTGCAGAAGGCAGTTAGTAAGGCTGTTTGGTGATGAGGCTGCAACGCCAATAGCAGATGCGATAAAAGACTGGTCGCAAGATAACTTTACCGCAACAGCAAAAGATTTAAGTGCGACCCATCAACATCCAAGGGCGCCGAAAAATGCTGCATCAGACGGTGCTTGGCGAGAAAAGCTAGTGGGGATTGGCAGTGAATGGTCGACGCAATTTCCCGGCTATTTGGCGGGCGCGATAGAGGCAGCTTATGAAGGCGTTGAACAGTCGCTACAAATGATACAGCGTCAATAGTTTCCAATATTAATGGTACGTTATCAGAGGATTAAGGTTTTCTTAATGGTTAAGTTAATGAATTTACTAGATTTAGATTTTTACATTAAATATAGAGCTTGGCTGGGACTGTTTGCCGTTTTGGTGTCGATACTGGCATGGAGTGCTGAATTATCAGGGCTTGTTTATGTCTGCCCATATTGTCGTGTACAGCGCACAGTCATTGGTTTATTAGGATTAGTGCTGCTAAGCCCATTACCGAAACACTGGTTAGGGCAATTTGTAGCTGCGGTGATCGGGTTTTTTGGCGCGGTTGTCGCCGCTAATCAGCATTTTATGAGTTGGAAGAAAATATCAGCTGGCACGTTTAGCTTTAAAGAGAACTTAGCGGTTGACCCATTTATTCTCTCTTGCTTGGCGATGACGTTTATTTTATTTCAGTTGCTGATTGTATTCAGAGCTAATATCAGTAAGTAGTGAAAGGTTATGAAAACTCTAAAAGTACATATAGTCGATGCGTTGAAGCGTTATCTTCATACCAATCGAGAATTAGCGCCATTTCGAGGGAACATTTGGAGGTTAGCTCTAGCACAAGCACTGTCAGGCGCGAATAACGTTGTCTTGTTTATTACAGGTGCCATTGTCGGAAACTCGCTTGCACCAACACCATTATTGGCGACATTGCCTGTCTCTCTTTTCGTTATTGGCATGGCGGTATTTGTGCTCCCTGTTGGTGAAATTGCACGTAAATTTGGGCGCAAAACTGCTTTTTCAGTCGGAACCCTTTGCGGCGCACTTACTGGGCTATTGGCTGCATTAGCGATACTTATCAATAGCTTTTGGCTGTATTGCTTTTCCACTTTTGTTGGTGGCGCGTACGCTGCAGTTATTTTATCGTTCCGGTTTGCGGTAACCGATGGGCTGCCAACACCAATGCAAGCGAAAGCCTTATCTTGGGTTATGGCGGGCGGTATTTTCGCTGGCGTTATCGGTGCACAATTAGTTACTTACACGATGCACCTGGATGAATTTATTGGCTTAGACAAAACATTTGTCATCACTTTTATCGCCCAAGCAGTGGTTGCCTTGTTAGCAGGAATGATATTGCGGGGAGTCAACACACAGAAGGTTTCTGTACGTTTGATATCAAGCGAGCGCTCTTTGATTGAAATTGCCGTGCAACCGCGATTTATTTCAGCGGTTGTATGTGGCGCGGCGTCTTATTTGGTGATGAATTTTCTAATGACTTCAGCACCACTGGCGATGCGTATGCACGGTCATGCGCAAGAAGCGGCAAATACAGGCATGCAATGGCACGTTATTGCGATGTACGCACCAAGTTTTTTTACCGGAAATTTAATTGCGCGGTTTGGCGCTGTGCAAATTGCGACACTGGGCATTTTGCTAACGGCAGTATCTGCATTTATTGGCTTTACGGGCGAGAGTGTTTATCACTTTTACGCGCTATTAATCTTGTTAGGCATAGGTTGGAATTTTGGTTTTCTTGGGGCTTCTGCCATGGTGCTTAGCTGTCATCAACCAGAAGAGAAAAACAAAGTTCAGTCGCTTAACGACTTTATCATTTTTGGACTCACGGCTATCGGCTCTTTAGCTTCAGGTGGCGTGCTTAGCAGTTATGGCTGGCAAGTAGTGCTGTGGGTTTCATTTATCCCCTTGGCATTATCCTTTATTGCCATTGGTTTTGTTCAACAATACGCGAAAAAAGCGTCTTAACTATATCAAGAAAGAAATTGAGGTAATGATGACATCATCACGAATTACACCATGGCAAGATGGTGATCCTGTGCCAGCAACCTTGCTAGCAGAAATGCAGGGTCGACGCGCTAATCGCGAGCTGATAGGCATTGACCGGTTATTATTGAAAAGCTTTCCGCTGGCAAAGGGCTGGAATGAATTGCTCGGACGTGTGCGGGCAGAGTTTAGTTTGTCACTGGAATATCGAGAGCTGATCATGCTCAGAGTTGCCGTGTTAAACAAAGCGGATTTTGAGTGGAACGTTCATTACCCTGCTTATTTGGCGGCAGGAGGTAGTGAAGAGAAAGCGGCAGCGTTAAAGGCAGATATTATTGAGCCAAACTTATTCTCTTCAGAAGAACACGCGTTGTTAGCACTTACCGATCAGTCGACAACACAAGTTGCCGTTGAGCAACCACTAATTGATGAGCTTACAAGCTATTTTGGCGAAACGCAGACGGTAGAGGCTATTGCTACGGTAGCAGCCTATAATATGGTATCGCGCTTTTTAGTGGCGCTAGATATATAAGCAGCTAATGTTGGCTGAGCAAATGATTGTGTGTTGTTTGATATTTGCTCAGTCAGTGAGTTAAGCAGCGTGATTTGCTAATCTTCAATCGCCACTAATTCATCAGTATAGCGCTGCCCATTTTGCACATAGTGCTCAGCTGATTGCATCAGTAATTCACGCGTTTTTTCATCAAGTGGCTTAATCACTTTAGCGGGTGAACCTAGCGCTAAATGGCCGTCGGGCACTTCCATACCTTCAGTCACTAAGCTGTTGGCACCAATAATACAACCTTTGCCGATTTTAGCGCCGTTCAGTACAACAGCGTTCATGCCAATCAAACTTAAATCGCCGATGGTACAGCCGTGTAGCATTACTTTATGGCCAACGGTCACTTGCTTGCCAACTTCAATTGGGAAGCCTTTATCAACATGCAAAATACTACCGTCTTGAATGTTGCTGTCTTCACCTATGGTGATCTTATCCATGTCTCCGCGCATCACCACATTAAACCAAATACTGGCATTGGGTTTAAGCTCAACATTGCCAATAACACTGGCATTGGGTGCAATAAAACATGACTGGTCGACGAGTGGAACTAATTTACCTAACTGATAACGCATTGTTATATCACCTGTGAGTAGCTTATTTTTATTGTATTTCAAGCAGTGTACGTAACTTTAATCATCTTGTTAATAGTCATTATTCTGAATTTGTCGTATGAAAAAAAAACGAATAGTGTTAAAACACTAATCACTTATGTCATAAAAACAACAAAAGGTATGTTATGCAGATAGGTATCCCAAAAGAGTCGTTAAAAGGGGAAAATCGCGTTGCAGCTACCCCGACTTCGGTGAAAGCGTTAAAGCAAAGAGGTTTTGAAGTCGCTATTGAAAAACTCGCGGGTAAAAAAGCAAGTTTTCATGACAGTGATTATGTCGAGCAAGGAGCTACTCTTGTTAGCCAAGACGAAGTCTGGCAAAGCGACATTATTTTCAAGGTGAACCCACCTACAGATGATGAAATCGGCCTAATGAAGGAAGGTGCTCATCTCGTCAGTTTTATTCAACCAGCGCAAAACAGCGAATTGGTTGAAAAGCTCAAGCAAAAGAATATTACCACTATCGCCATGGACATGGTGCCACGTATGACACGCTCGCAGTCATTAGATGCACTAAGCTCAATGGCAAATATCGCCGGTTATCGTGCCGTTGTTGAAGCATCACATCAATTTGGCCGTTTCTTCACGGGTCAAATCACTGCAGCAGGTAACTTGCCACCCGCGAAAGTAATGATTATTGGTGCTGGTGTTGCTGGCCTTGCCGCCATTGGTGCAGCAGGTAGCTTAGGTGCGGTAGTACGTGCCTTTGATACTCGCCCAGAAGTAAAAGAACAAATCGAAAGTATGGGCGCGGAATTCCTTGAGTTAGATTTCGAGGAAGAAGATACCGGCAGTGGCGATGGCTACGCTAAGGTAATGAGTAAAGCCTTTATCGAGGCGGAAATGGCCTTGTTCGCTGAGCAAGCCAAAGAAGTGGACATTATTATCACGACTGCGATGATTCCAGGCAAACCAGCGCCTAAGTTAATCACCGAAGAAATGGTTGAATCAATGAAACCGGGCAGCGTGATCGTTGACTTGGCTGCCGCTGGTGGCGGTAACTGTGAACTTACTCAACCGGGTAAGCTAACCACAGTTAAAGGTGTCAAAATTATTGGTTACACCGATTTAGTGTCGCGCTTACCGAATCAATCATCTCAGTTATACGCCAATAACTTAGTGAACCTAACTAAGCTTATTTGCCCTGAAAAAGACGGTGAATTAGCGATTGATTTTGAAGACCAAGTGATTCGCAATATGTTAGTGGTTCACGACGGTGAAGTGACTTTCCCACCACCGCCAATTCAAGTAAGTGCCGCGCCAGCAGCTAAGCCTGAACCTGCGAAGCCAGTTGCGGCAGTTGAAGAAGTGGAAGAAGAAAAGAGCCCTGCGAAAAAATACGCCATGATGGCGGTTGCTGGCCTAGTGTTTGGTTGGGTAGCAAGTGTTGCGCCGTCAGATTTCCTCGCGCACTTCACGGTATTCGTGCTCGCTTGTGTCGTTGGTTATCACGTTGTTTGGAACGTTACCCACGCATTGCATACGCCATTAATGAGTGTAACTAATGCTATTTCAGGCATCATTGTTGTTGGCGCGCTATTGCAAGTAGGCTCAGACAATCTCGCTGTACAAGTGTTGTCGGGCATTGCAATACTGATAGCGACAATCAATATCGTTGGTGGCTTCTTTGTTACCAAGCGTATGTTAAAAATGTTCCAGAAGTAGGAGGGCAACATCATGATATCAACTGGAATTATTACTGCTGCTTATATCGTTGCCGCATTACTATTCATCTTTTCACTGGCTGGTTTAAGTAAGCAAGAAACAGCGCAAGAAGGTAATAACTTTGGTATTGCCGGTATGACGCTTGCTTTATTGGCAACCATTGCTGACCCACGTGTTGATAATGTCACCGTCATTATCGTTGCAATGGTAATTGGTGCCGCAATTGGTTTCCGCCTAGCAAAACGCGTTGAAATGACCGAAATGCCTGAGTTGGTTGCGATTCTTCACAGTTTCGTTGGTTTAGCTGCGGTATTAGTTGGCTTTAACAGCTACTTTGATGCGCACGACAGCTCAGCGTTATTAACCGCTTTATCTGATGAAGCGCGTGTTGAGCAAAACATTCACTTAGTGGAAGTATTCTTAGGTGTATTTATCGGTGCGGTGACCTTCACTGGTTCAATTGTTGCCTTTGGTAAATTACGTGGCCTTATTAACTCTGCGGCATTGATGTTACCTCATCGCCACAAAATGAACTTGGCAGCAGGTGTTGTTAGCTTTGTACTAATGATCATGTTCGTCAACGAAGGTGGTAACGACGGTGCCTTATACCTAATGACGGCTATCGCTTTAGTGTTTGGTTGGCACTTAGTGGCATCAATTGGTGGTGCTGATATGCCAGTAGTTGTTTCAATGCTGAACTCTTACTCAGGTTGGGCAGCGGCGGCAGCAGGCTTCATGTTAAGTAACGACTTATTGATTGTTACGGGTGCATTAGTAGGCTCGTCAGGTGCGATTCTTTCTTACATTATGTGTAAGGCGATGAACCGCTCATTCATTAGCGTAATTGCTGGTGGTTTCGGTACTGAAGTAAGCATTGATACTGACAAAGACTACGGCGAGCACGTTGAAGTACAAGCAGAGCAAGTGGCAGAAATGTTATCGAACGCTAAGTCAGTGATCATCACACCGGGTTACGGTATGGCGGTAGCACAAGCGCAATACCCTGTGTACGAAATGACGCAAAAGTTAAAAGCAAAAGGTGTTGAAGTACGCTTTGGTATTCACCCTGTAGCGGGTCGCTTACCAGGCCACATGAACGTATTACTAGCCGAAGCGAAAGTACCTTACGATATCGTAGAAGGTATGGAAGAGATCAACGAAGATTTCTCAGATACTGATGTGGTATTGGTTATTGGTGCGAACGATACGGTTAACCCTGCGGCAAGTGAAGACCCAGGTAGCCCAATTGCCGGTATGCCAGTACTTGAAGTGTGGAACGCGAAAAACGTTGTAGTGTTTAAGCGCTCAATGAGCACAGGTTACGCCGGTGTACAAAACCCACTGTTTTTTAAAGACAATAGCCAAATGTTATTTGGTGATGCGAAAGAATCAGTTGATAAAATTGTCCATGCGTTAGCCTAATACGATATTTGCATTAGCAATTAAAGCATTTTAACAAAACCAAAGCCTCGCAAATTAGCGAGGCTTTTTTATGTTTGTCGATTTGTTTTGCAGAAATTATTGACTATTTTTTAAAGCCTATGACGGCGTTAAAGACGTCTTTTTATGGACTGAGTTCCTCAATGAAATAGGCGTATCCGAAACTGCGTATCGTCTATATTTATGCTTTAAAGCCTTTCCTTTCATCCAAGGGAACAGGTCATCTAGCTGTTCACTTGTCTCTATAATAGTGACTTTAACCTTGTGGTAGTCAAGGCAATAAACATAAAAACCTTTTGATAAAGCCTCTTGTAATCTAAGCTGCCAGAACCTGTAATCACCTTTAGTTTGGAGGTAACCTGCTTGGAGTGTATAGTGCTTCAAAAGATAGTCATTGAAAACTCTTGCTGCCAAGTCTTTGGTATAAGTTGCACAAGACCGCCAAAGTATACACTGAGTTAGAGTTCTATCTACTAAATAGCTGTTATGGTTTCCAAGGTGTAAACAAAAGTATACAGCTTTGTTTTTATGGTCTAATTGTGCGATGGAGCCTCTAACCTTAACTACTGGTAGCCCTTTATGAGTAAAAAGCTCTCTGTAACCTTGCTTCTTTATTACCTCACAATAGGTGTCTCTGTTTGTTTCTAGATCCTCAAGGCCAAAGTCAAAACCTCCTATTGTTTGGGGCATTATTGCTATTGGTATATTAGTTTTTATAAATTTAACCCTCGTTTCTTTATGTTATAAGAGTTTAGATACTAAAAATTAATAATTTTAAATCGTTACCTCCTTTTTAAGTATTTGAGGAAATCAATTGCTGATTATTTACGGTCTTCTAAAGTATTTACCCCATCTTCAATAGGATTATCTGCTTCTAATGGCTCAAGATATGAGATTATGTCATTTTCAGCATCTTTAGTTAGATTGTTTGTATTACCGTTAACAGAAAAAATTAATTCATCGATATATTCTGGTATTCCCTCTATGACTCTAATCGGCTTAGCTGTGCCCATACGACCCAACTCTTTATCTTCATGATCAAAATGGTCTTCAACGTGGATACGAGGCTTTGGGCCAACTTTGTATCGTGCGATTACAAAGCATTTTTTATCAGCCAACCAGGTTCCAACAAATGCATTTCTCCCGTCGATGACATAGGTGTGTCTATCTATAAGGTCTCTCATAGATATATATTCTTTATTAGTCATCAGTTGGCCCAAATTTTTACAGATATAGTTGAGCTTAGTGGCTTATTTCTACCTTTAGTATTCAGCGGTAGAGGTAAGTCAGATGCGAGAAATTCTTGTTCGATAGAGCGGCTTATATTGACTTGGTGACCATTAGGCAATTTTACCCAAGGATCATAGGTAAGCCATAAAGAGAGTTCTGGTCTAGAGCTTCCAATTTTTACTTCAGACAGTATCTTGCTAATGTTCTCATGTATCGCTTCTTTCTTTCGGGCAGTTTTGGCTTCCCAATCCACATCTTTAATTGATAGTTGTTCATTCACGATTTTAAGTAGCCTGTTGAGATTATTATCTAAGTTATCGCTGTGCCAAGAGACCCACTGTTTTTTATTTGCAGGTAACGAATTGTGTTTTCTTAACCAGCGCTGTTTCAGTGAATTCGTGTATTCGCCAACGTATAGGATATGTTCTTGTTTGCAGTGATCTCCGAGGCATACAAGATACGTTGAACATTCAGCATTAACGATGTCATCATTTATGAACTTTATTTGAGTGGGACTTTTCCAATTATGATTTTTTGACTTATATGCACTTTCGCCCAAGTAAAAAGTTCCCACTTTGGTGAATTCAAAATTAAGAAATTGTTTATTTTTCATTAGTCTTATTGATTTAGAAAAGGTCAATATACATAGAAAATTACTCTCGAAATATGAATACCTTTATTTAAAATATTTAGTTATAAAGGGTGTATTTTATATGTCATTTAATTGATTTATATAAGGCAACAAAAGGCTCAACTGTTTAAACTAAAAGGGGAGTTCAAAAGCTCAAATCTATTGGGTTTCTTAACCACCTTCATTGCTACCTTCAGTTTGCCTGCTACTAAAGTAAGCTTTCTAGAGCGAGTAATTGCTGTATAAAGCATACCTCTATCTAAAGGTGCTTTTGCCACACAGCCGTGTGACGTCATTACCAAGTAATAGCAAACACAATATAATGCCGGTTGTTCAAGTTAAAACTTATTTAGGCAATACAAAAAAGAGCAACCAGTTAGGTTGCTCTTTCGCTATCTGATGTTAATTAACATTTTGTGGTTGGATATGTCAGCGCTAATAGAGCCACCATATTACGCCACATCTTCATTCTAACTATTTAACAATCGTTAACTCATCAACGATATTCTGTGCGTTATCCACGTTTTCCATAGTCCACAGCATAAATGGCACACTAGTGTGGATAGCGCGGTTTAGCTTAGCATCGTAATCCCAATCGCCTATAATTGATTCGTATACGCCATCGAATACTAAGCCAACAAATTCACCTTTACCGTTAAGGGTTGGTGAGCCTGAGTTACCACCAGTGATATCTAAGGTTGATAGATAGTTAACTGGCACTGAGCCTAGGCTTTCGCGGTAGTAAGTACCGTAGTTT
This sequence comes from Thalassotalea montiporae, assembly GCF_053485855.1. NCBI lineage: Bacteria > Pseudomonadati > Pseudomonadota > Gammaproteobacteria > Alteromonadales > Colwelliaceae > Thalassotalea > Thalassotalea montiporae. The sequence continues at coordinate 48,352 of NZ_JBQRUO010000003.1, read as the reverse complement.
TTGTTCTTAATCGCGGTGCGAATGTTGTCGAACAAGTCAAACTCATGATCGCCAGCTACATACTTAGCTAACATGCCTTCAAGCGTGGTAAATGGCGTTGCAGTAATACCATCTTGCGGTGAATAGCCTTTCACATTACCGTAGGTAATACGCAATGAGCTGTTGGCATCAGCATATACTGGCTCACCTTTCGATTGTTTGAAGGCGATCATCGCTGCCATGTATTGCGGGCGAATTTGTGCCAGTTGGCCAGCTAGTGCTTCGTCTTGCTTTTCAAGTTTGCGATCATTTTCGTATTGTGAAACGGCGAATTGAATGTATGGATCGTCGCTTGCTTTAAACTCTTCAACCGACTTATTCATCCACGCTAAACGCACGGCTTCTTGATCAAGTTCCGTGTTGCTGTGCATTTTATCTAGCTTAGCGGCAAGTTTTTTTGCATCAAATTCCTTGTTTGAATGGTTGCTTAAACCGAAAAACTCATCAAATACGGGGTTGCGCTGCTCAGCAGGGAACTGGGCGTATTGTGCGATAAAGTGTGCTAATACGGCTTTATCAACGGTCGCATCGTAACGTCGATTTACTCGTTTCATCGCTTGGGTGAAACGGTTCATGTCACGCTCTTGATAACCTTTTTTACGCTCGGCATCAGGTTTGTTTTTTTCGTGAGCTAAACGATATAAGCGTTTGGCAACGCTGTACATATTGGTGCGAGCAATATAGGCCAAGATTAAATCACGTTCTTGGTGTGACTGACCTTGTGCAATCAGCTCATCAAGTTCGGCTAGCGTTTTACCGTATTGGCGCTGGCGTTTTTTCGATGCGTTAATCCAAGCTTTTAGCGCTGCTAATTCCTTTTCTTTGCGCTCAAGCATATCGCCCTTGTTAAAACTCTCGACCATAGAGCCGTAGTTTTTCGCATAGTTGGCAAGGCCTGCTAGCGTGCTTTCGTACTTGATGCGCGCTTCGCTTTGATCAGGCGCAGTGTTTTTGATGACGTCAATGTATTCTTCGCGGTAACGCTTGGCGGTAGGGTATACCCAAGTAAATTGGTTCTTTACTTCTTCCACTGTGCGGTAACGGTTTGTGCGACCTGGGTAACCAAGCACCATCACATAGTCGTTTTCTTCAACACCGCTGGCATTCACTTTTAGAAACGCTTTTGGCTTAAACGGTACGTTGTCTTTTGAGTAATCGGCAGGTTGGCCGTCTTTGTTTACGTAGGCGCGGTAGAAAGACCAGTCACCTGTGTGGCGCGGCCACATCCAGTTGTCGGTATCACCTCCAAATTTACCTATGCTAGAAGGCGGTGCGTAAACTAAGCGCACATCGCGAATTGCCAGTTGTTTAATAAGGAAGTACTCAAGGCCACCGTGAAAGCTAAATACTTCACAGCGATAATCTTGCGAGGTTTCACATTCAGCTACCAAGGCTTTTTGGTTTTTCTCTATCGCATCAAAATAAGCTTTGCCTTGATTAGACGACGAAATTGATCCGGTAACTTTATCTGTAACCTTAGTTAGCGACTCGGTTACGTATACACGAGAACCCGGTGCTGCTTGCAACTCTTCAGATAAAGATTTTGCCACAAAACCTTGCTCTAGCAGGTTTTTCTCTTCTGTTGAGTTGTATTGAATCGAGCCATAAGCACAGTGGTGGTTAGTGACTACTAGCCCTTGTTCAGACAAAAACGATGCCGTACAGCCACCTAAGCTGATAATGGCATTCATTGGGAATTGGTCTAAGTTTTCCATTTGTGTTGGATCAAGCTCAAGCCCAGCTTGTTTAAGCTTACCGCTGATTTCTTGAAGTTGATGTGGTTGCCACATACCTTCGTCAGCATGCGCTGACATTGATGCTGAACCAACAGCTAAGAGTGATGCCATCGAAAGCGCTTTATAGAGCGCATTAGGCAATCGATTTTTGATCATGATTTTTCCTATTTTGTTTTTATGCGTTGGCTACTTAGGGGGATCTAGTAGCTGCTTGCGATATGACGCAAACATATTAATTAAATTGAGATAGTATAACAATACTTCCTGTCACAAAGCGCCAAGTGCTTATGAACCTGTGCAGGCATGTTTATATATCTTTGTGCGCTAATCAGTAACAGCTTGTTACTCATCAAGTAATCCACTCGCTTGCCACCAGCTTAGCAAGTATAATACGCCTCTTTGAAAACCTGATATAAGTTGAACACCATGTCTTTACCTCCATGTCCACAATGCCAATCTGAATATGTTTATCAAGATCAAAGCCTATTAATTTGCCCTGAATGTGCTTACGAGTGGGATCCTGCCGAAGTTGCAGAGGAAGAAGCGATCAAAGTAAAAGATGCAAATGGTGCGTTGCTTGCTGATGGCGATAAGGTGACTGTGATTAAGGACCTTAAAATTAAAGGCAGTTCACAAGTGATTAAAATTGGCACTAAAGCCACTGTTCGCCGCGTACTGGATAAGAAAGATCACGAGCTAGACTGTAAAGTTGATGGCGTTGGCGAAATGATGGTAACAGCGCAGTTCGTTAAAAAAGCATAATTCTCTTCTTATTTTAAAAGGGCAATAAAGCTTTGCTCAGTAAGAGCTTTACTCAGTACGAGTTTTATTGCCAAGTATATATACCCATGCTACTTCAAGATGCTTGACTTCAGCGCTGTCACAGGGGCTCAATATCAAGGCGCAGCTTGAAGGAATGGTTACTCCCTTTCAATAAGCTGCAATGCAGAGAGTGAGTTCCTGTGAAGCGCCCAAGGGGTTGGTTTAAAAGCGATTTATGCTGCGTTATTGATTTTGACAAGGGAACTACCATTCTCTGCAACCAATGCCTTGCCTAAACCGCTTTTAATTCCAACTGAAGCAAGCACTTTGAAATAGCATGGGTATAGCTTTAATTTGCTTAGCCTTTTCATTTGGGCATTTGCAAGCAAATGAAGCGATTCCATCATATCCCAAATTCATCTTAGCCAAGGCTTGGCATAGTTTGCTAAGCTAGCGGCTAATATATTGTTAGTTTAAGAAATTTTTATGGGCGATTTAATTAGCCAATGGGTTGGCTTCATTAATGGGTACCTGTGGGGCAGTGTGTTAATTTACTTGCTTACAGGTTGTGGTATTTGGTTTAGCTTGCGCTTAAAGCTGATTCAATTGCGTCATTTCAAGCATATGTTTAGCTTGTTAAAGCTGAGCCGAAATAGCAGTGAAAATGGTATTTCGTCATTTCAGGCACTTTGTACGTCATTAGCCGCGCGCGTTGGTACCGGCAACTTAATGGGGGTGGCGGTCGCCATCAGTTTAGGTGGCCCAGGGGCGATTTTCTGGATGTGGCTGATTGCCTTTTTCGGTATGGCAACCGCTTACGCCGAAAGCGCACTAGGGCAGCTGTATAAAGAGAAAGACGAAAACAATAACTTTCGCGGTGGTCCCGCCTATTATATGCGTAAAGGGATAAACAGTCCGAAACTCGCCATTACCTTTTCATTGTGTTTATTCTTTGGTTATGGCTTTGTCTTTAGCTCAGTACAAGCCAATTCTATTACCGATGCATTCCAAGGCTCGTTTGGCATTGACCCATTAATGTCGGGCATCGTTATCACCTTGCTAGCGGCCTATATTATTATTGGTGGCCTGCGTAATATCGCGCGTTTTGCCGAATTGGCAGTACCATTTATGGGCGTTGCTTATGTACTCGTTGCGCTGTTTGTCATTGCCATCAATATTGAACAAATTCCGGCCATTCTAATGCAAATTGTTGGCTCAGCATTTGGCTGGCAAGAAGCCGGTAGCGGTGTGGTTGGCGCAGCCGTTATTCATGGGGTTCAACGGGGTTTGTACTCGAATGAAGCGGGTATGGGTAGTTCACCTAACGCTGCGGCTGCGGCTGAACCAATGCCTCATCACCCAGCATCACAAGGTTATATTCAATCGTTAGCGGTATTTTTCGATACCATGGTCATTTGTACTTGTACTGCGATTATTATTTTACTAGCGGGCGATTCTCTTGATGGCGTGATGGGTATTCAGTTAACGCAGCAAGCTTTAGCATTGCAAGTGGGTAGCTGGGGAGCTGAATTTATTACGCTGGCAATTTTGTTCTTTGGCTTTACTTCAATCGTCGCGAATTATGCATACGCGGATAACAACTTAAAGTACTTGAAGTTAGATAATCCATTTGGTCGCTGGTTTTTACGCATTGGCTTTTTGGCAATGCTTGTATTTGGTTCATCAGCGTCATTGCCGCAGGTGATTGCACTTGCTGATATGGCAACCGGTTTAATGACAGTGGTTAATGTGACAGCATTGTTCTTGTTGTCAAAAGTCGTTATTCGAATTACCAAAGACTATCAACAGCAGCTTTCAAAAGGTGATTTACCAACGTTTGAAGCCAGCGAAGAAACAGAGAAATCGCTAGGTTTAACACAGGGCGTTTGGCGAAAATAAGCGTATACTTAGCGAATAGTTAATACGGTTATTCGGCAAGGATTATTAGCTAAGAATGATTCGCCAATGATGATTTGCTAAGTAAATAAGTAAGATGCTTAACGTCACACTGCAACCCAATTACGGGGTAGTGATATTTGAACTTGATGGGCAGCTATCCGTGCAGGATTTTATTCATGCTGCCCATAAAATTGACCCTTATATTGACCACGCTGGTGGCCTTAAAGGTGGGTTGGTTTGTGTGTTGGGCTGGCCAGTTTGGGAGTCGTTTTCAGCTTTTAGCCAGCACCTCGCGTTTATTCGTAATCACCACCATCAAATAGCGAAAGTTGCCATTGTCTCCAACTCCACTTCCTTCAAACTGTTTGCGCCAATTTACGGTACCAGCCTACAGTGCCAAATTAGGTGTTTTGCGATTGATGCAATCGAGTCAGGTAAAGACTGGATTCTCGCCGATTAGTCTTGCTTATTTTGCTATTGGTGTTAACTCAACTTAGATTAGCTTAAACAAGCTTAGACAAGTTCTCTGCGCTATCAACATTGCAGTAGCCAAACTGCAATGCCGCCATAAAAGCTGCATGAACGTGTTTGGCTGGTACGGTCTCACCTTCGAAAGTTAAGTCTAAAGTAGCACAGGCATCGTGTGCGACATGGCTGTCATAGCCTAAATCCACTGCTGCACGGGTAACGGCATCAATACACATATGGCTCATTGCCCCGACAATAATCAATTGGTCAATGTTGCGCTCATCGAGTAGCGCTTTTAAATCGGTATCGCGAAAGCTGTTAATTTGCTGCTTTAGTACCACAGGCTCGCCATCAATTGGCGCTAGGCTGTGGTGAATTTTCGCACCTTCAGAATTTGGTAAGAAAAACGGTGCTTCTTCGGTTGGAAACTCATGGCGAACATGAATTACAGGAAGTTGCTTTTCACGAAACTGTGCCAGTAGTGTTTGTGCTTTTATCGCTGCTGCTTCGGTGTCTGAAAGCGCCCATTTTGCCCCTTCGTATGTTGGAAAATAATCGTTTTGAAAGTCAATTAATAGTAGTGCTGTATTTGCCATGTTAAGCCTCGTTTTGCTCGTTAAGTAAGCGTTTAAGTAAATGTTCAGCCACTGCTGAATCAATAAGGCTATTTTGACGAAACTTTGCTAGGCTTACGCATGGCATTAATGACATAAAACAAGGTAAAAGTGACAAATAAAGGTAATAACAAGATAAAGCAAGTTAACCGTCATATTGAGCGCACTAAAACTATTAGAGTTGTGATCATCAATTACCCAGGTGCTATGCAAAGTGCCGTATATGGCTTGCTAGAACTATTAAACTTGGCGAATAAAATTATTATAGATGAGCAATTAGCAATGACTTTTAGCGCCCAAATAGCCACTCCAGAGGAGTTGAGTGCTGGCGAAAAAGGTATTTTTAATTTAACGCCCGAAGTGATTATTTTGCCGCCTAATTTAGATGGCGAATATTATTTAAATGCCGGGCAGCCACTGCTCAATTTCCTGAAACAAAGCCATCAAGCGGGCTCCACGTTATGCTCGGCTTGTGCTGGTGCTTTTATACTGGCACAAACAGGCTTACTAGAGAACAGAACTGCCACCACACATTGGGGCTTAGCTAATGAGTTGCAGCGTGAATATCCTCAAATTCGCGTTAAGTCAGAAAGTATTTTGATTAACGATGGAGATATTGTCAGCGCGGGCGGGTTAATGTCTTGGCTAGATCTGGGCTTAGAGTTAGTCGGCCAATATGCCAAGCCTCACGTGATGCGGAAACTGGGCAAGTACCTGATTGTAGATACCGGAAAGCGCGAGCAGCGGTATTATCAAAGTTTTACGCCAACATTCGATCATGGCAATCAAGCAATGCTCGCGGTGCAGCACTATATTCAGGCAAACTACGACACTAAGCTTAACAATAAAGTGTTGGCTGGTGTGGCGCATACATCAGAGCGCACGTTAATACGCCAATTCACCCAAGCCACAGGCTTGAAGCCTGTTCAGTATATTCAACGTTTACGAGTGCAAAAAGCTTGCGATATGTTGGAATCTAGCGCATTGAGTTTTGAACAAATAGCGTTGTCGTTGGGCTATGAAGATGCCAGCAGTTTACGCAAAGTGTTTGTAAAAATTGTTGGCCTAGCACCGTCCGAGTTTCGGGCAAGATTTATTTAACTCTATCGTAACTGGCATATGTAACTGGAATATTTAATTGGAATAGTCGGCAAGTAAGCTCGCATCAACAGTGGGATAGGGTATATAATCGCGCGATTATTTTAGGTGTTGGTGGAAAAAGAAAATGAGTGTTGATGCAATTGGCTTATCAGAAGGGTTATTAAAAGCAGTTAAGCTTTGTGGTTATAAGCAATTAACCCCGATCCAACAACAAGCTATTCCTGTTATTCGCACGGGCAGTGATGTGCTGGCTAGCGCGCAAACAGGTACTGGTAAAACGGCAGCCTTTACCTTACCAATATTGGATAAGTTAGCGCATCAAGCAACTACCGAAACGCCAATATTAAAGGCGCTTATTCTAACGCCAACACGTGAGCTTGCGATTCAAGTAGGCGAAAATATTAAAGAGTACAGCCAATTCTTACCCATTAAACACGGTGTGATTTTTGGCGGTGCGGGCATGGCTGGGCAAGAAAAAGTGCTTAAAGCTGGCGTTGATATTTTAGTCGCGACACCTGGCCGTTTGCTAGAGCATTTGCAACTGCGCAACCTTTCACTTTCTCAAGTTAAATACATGGTGCTTGATGAAGCCGATCGTATGCTCGATATGGGATTTTTAAACGATATTGAACGCATTAGCGAGCATATTAAGCACAAACACCAAACGTTAATGTTTAGTGCGACCTTTTCAAACAAAGTTAAAACCTTAGCGAATCAAATTCTACATACACCAAAAACCATTGAAGTGGCGAAACAAAACACCACGTCAGGCAAAGTGAAACAGGCCGTTTACTGGGTGTCGGAAGCGCGTAAACGTGAGTTGTTGTCAGAAATTATTGGTGTGAATAATTGGCACCAAGTCATGGTGTTTGCCGGCACACGTGAAAGTGCCAATCAACTTGCCAAAGAATTAAAGCTTGATGGTATTAAAGCGGCACTATGTCATGGCGAAAAATCACAAGGTGCGCGTAACAAAGCGTTAGAGCAGTTTGTTGCTGGCGAAGTACGCGTATTGGTGGCAACTGATGTCGCAGCTCGTGGCCTAGATATTCCTAACCTGCCGTATGTCGTGAACTTCCATTTACCATTTTTAGCAGAAGATTACGTGCACCGCGTCGGTCGTACTGGTCGTGCAGGCAAATCTGGTACTGCCATTTCATTAGTTAGCCCTAAGGATGAAAAATTCTTAGGAAATATTGAACAGCTCATTGGTCGTAAATTTGAAAAAATAGTGCTGCCGGGCTATGAAATGACAGAGTCTGAATACGATGCTAGCAAGCGCCATGTAACTGAAGCAGCTAAGAAGAACCGCTATCAAACCACACGCGATAAAAACCGTCGTGTTGCTGACAAACGCAGTGTTGGCGCTAAAAATCTAAAGCACAAGTCAAAAGGTAAAGCTAGCGCAGTAAAAAAAGTGAAAAAGCGCAGATAGTACTCGCTGGGTACTTTCGGCAGAACGGGCAGAGTATAGGTGCAAGGAATAGATGCAGGAGCGCATTGAACTCTTAGTCGATATTCCCTTTGAACATCGCCATACCTGCTGGTTTTGCGGTGAACCAAGTGATCAATTTGTTACTTTTCCTCATGATCGCTATATTGTGTTGGCTTGTCCTCACCCTAAGTTGACCTTACCAAGTTGCCGCGAATGTCGAACATCGGCTTATCAAGCCAAAGTCGAACACGTATGGCATTTACGCGATCAAGTCAAAGTAGGGCTGATTCGAAAGTATCGCAAAGACTTAGCAATTGGTATTAATTGGACACCTGAAGAGCTAGCCAATGCTGGCTTTGAAGGAGGCAATTTCGAATCCTTCCAACGCAGTGCGTGGTTTATGTATGAGGTTGCTCGCGATCGCGTCAATTATCGCGGTTGGCCGTTGTCGCTTGGCGGCGAAGATATCGAACATGAAACCAATGCACTTAGTTTTGATTTTGATGGTGTTTGTTACCCATCAATTAACGAGGCGATTTCACATTTCAGTCAAAACTTTGGATTTAATCGACAGGTATTGGTTAAAACATTGGCAATAGTTGGCACAGAACAGTTTGCCAAGGCGGTAAGGTTTTGCCGTTTATTGGTGGCGGCAACACCAGATGAGGTTAAAGCCGCACTTGTTGAGCTAAAAGCTCAACAAGCAAAATAGCCGCACGCCGAGCGTGCTTGAACACAGTAAAAAGTGGCGCAGGTAGTACCCAAATTTATACTAAGCTGAGGCGTGGTGCCATGTTCATTTTTTTACGATAAAGCGCTTGGTCAGCTCGTTCGAAAAAGCTCTTTTCAGTGTCAGCGCGATTCATAAAAGTAGCGCCTAAGCTGCACGATACTTGATACTTTTCTAAATAACCATCGGCAGCGACAGCATCGTGAATGCGGTGATAAATCACTTCTAACGATTCTTTGCCAGCACATTCAATTAGTACTACAAACTCATCACCACCAAAGCGGAATAAGCTATCAGAATCGCGCACACTTACACGTAGTGCATCAGCGAAATGTACCAACACTTTATCGCCCACAGCATGGCCATAGGTGTCGTTTATCGCTTTAAATTTATTAAGGTCGGCAACAATAAGCCCGACCTGATTGTGACTGCGATTGGCTTGATGCATCGCTCGTTTAATTTGCTCGTCAAAATAACGGCGATTACCTAGACCCGTTAAGCTGTCTTGCATCGCAAGCATTAATGCAGTGCGGTAAGTTAACGCATTGTTTAACGGATTCAGGAAGTAGCGGTGTAGCTCATTGAGTATTTTTTCGTTACTACCTGACAGCGGCGTATTTAAACCATAAACCAATCTACCAAGGTGTTGACCATTTAGTGACAGATTGAAATGACGAGAGATTTTGCCGCTGCGGCTACCTCGAATACTTGCTTCAACACTTTCTGCTTTGAAGCTTAGGCCACTAAACTCAACATAACGGCTCGCCATCATCGCGAACTTGTTTAGTAGTTCGTTAAGGTCAAGCGTGGTTTGCAACTGTTCAAGCAAGGCCAAGCCAAGTTGATTGTTTTCTAAATGATTAGATTCAAATAACCTGAACGCATTAAAGTCGGAAAACTGTTGTTCTAATAAGTTGAGCGTTTGCATAAAACTACCTGCTAATACTGCGTTTGTGGTATGTCAAAAAATTGTTATACCGCTGTGTTGACTTAGTTAAAGCAAACACCGTGCCTACTCTTGGACGGACGAGTTAAGTATTTTAATTACCTGAATACTAAGGTATAAGTGAAGGGTACAAATGAAGTGTATCGGTTAACGGTATAAATTGGTGTTAGTAGAACACCTGTGAGATAAGCTTGCAGACTTGCCAATTCCCGACGACTCTCGACAAACCACAGCTTGCAAGGAGCAGATGTGATAGCTCATCTTGAAATTCTCGCCATACTCGCCTGCGCGGTATTAATCGTATTTGTTTTTCGTAAGCTTAACCTGCCTGCTATTTTGGCATACTTAGTCGCTGGCGTGCTGGTGGGTGAGCATGGGCTAGCATTATCAAACGAGCATGTTGATTACGAGCATTTTGCTGAACTTGGCATTGTTTTCTTGCTTTTTACCCTTGGCCTTGAATTCTCGTTGCCGCGATTATTGGCGATGCGCCATTTAGTGCTGGCTGTGGGCAGTCTGCAAGTACTGATTTCAATGGCCTTTATCATGGTTGTGTCCATGCTATTTGGCTTGTCATTTGCCGCCAGCTTTGTGGTCGGTGGTATTTTGGCACTATCGTCTACCGCAATTGTCATTAAACAGCTAAGTGAAACTGGGGCGATGAAGCGCAAGTCCGGTCAAATTTCAGTTGCTGTGCTGCTATTCCAAGACGTTGCGGTTGTCCCTTTGTTAATTATTATTCCTTTGCTAGCCCCACAAAACGAAGGCTCGATGTTTATCGCACTAGCATGGGCGCTGATCAAAGGTGTGTTTGTTGTTGGCATTCTATTCTTTGTCGGTAAATGGTTGCTGCCACGCTTATTTAACTTAGTGGCTAAAGTGCGTACCGATGAACTCTTTGTATTGACCACCTTGTTAGTGACCTTAATGGCCGCATCGTTAACGCAGTGGTTTGGCCTATCAATGGCATTAGGTGCATTCCTGGCCGGTATGATGCTTGGCGAAAGTGAGTACAAATATCAGCTGGAAGCGGATATTCGCCCTTACCGTGATATTTTGCTCGGCTTATTCTTCGTTACTGTTGGCATGAAGCTAGACATTAGTTTATTGCTGGCATCTCCCGGCACTTTATTAATAACTATGCTTGCCTTTATGTTAGCAAAAACCTTGATCGTTCAATGGGCGGCGGTTCGTGCTGGCGAAGCGAAAAAAGACGCTTGGGCAACCGGTTTTATGCTGGCACAAATGGGGGAATTTGGTTTTGTATTAGTGGCACTTGCCACGCAAGTGAATGTGTTAGCCAATGATGTTGCGTCGTTACTACTGGGGGCAGGGGTTATCAGTATGGCGATTACCCCTTACATTATTAATAATGCCAGAAAGTGGGGGCGTTGGCTGGCTAATGAAGACCCAGTAGACACTTCAGATTTAACGGATTTACCAGAAACCACGCAATCGCTAAAAGACCACGTGATTATTTGTGGCTTTGGCCGCATTGGTCAAACAGTGAGCCGCTTTTTAAAACAAGAGCATATCGAGTTTGTTGCTATTGATATTGATCCGCTGCGCACGCGTAAAGCTCGAGAAGCTGGTGAAAACGTATTATTCGGCTCGTCACGACAAACTGAGCTGCTGCATGCGGCACATTTGTCAGAAGCGAAATTAGTCGTTATCGCTTTTGGTGAAGACAAACAATCAGCAGAAGTGATTCAACGTGTGCGTAGTTTATCGCCAGAAGTGCCAATCTTGGTGAGAACACGCAATGATGATCAGTTAGAAATGCTGCAAAAAGCGGGTGCCAATGAAGTGGTACCAGAGAGTTTAGAAGGCGCGCTAATGTTGGTTTCACAAGTGTTAACCTTGTCTGGCGTGCCGTTTTCTCGCGTTGTGCGCCGCGTGCAACGAGAGCGGAAAAATCATTACAACCATTTACATGGCTTCTTCCAAGGTGAGCAAACCGATATGAGTCCTGAAGCAGTTGAGCGCATAGAATTTGCTCATGCGATTTTACTCACTGAAGACTCATTCGCCAATGGGCACAGTATTGGCAGTTTAGATTTGGCCAGCAGACGCGTAAGTGTTATTGCCTTAAAGCGTGATGGCGTGGAAATTGACGAGCCCGACAATAACACCTTATTACAAGCGCAAGATACGTTAGTGCTATGCGGAAAACCTCGAAGAGTTGAACGTACAGAGCGCTACCTGCACGAAGGCGATTGATCATGTTGGCGATTTAGTTTGGTGTTTACGATATCGCTTATAGATAAAAAAGCCCCAAGCTCGTTAATAATACTTAGCTTGGGGCTGGCTAGCACTAGGCTAGCGATTTGAGCCAATGCCTTGCTAGGGGAGACTAACGCAGCGTCGGCTGTCTACTACATGGTAAAATTTGCTCGGCTCATTTTCGTTATTGAAAACATTTATTTAAGGCATTAATTGAAGGCATTTGTTAAAAGCATTTATTGAAATGCGACCACGTTTTGGGTTTGTTGCCCCATGCCTTCTATCCCTAAAGAAATTTGGTCACCAACATTGAGGTAAACGGGTGGCTTTTGACCTAAGCCTACTCCCGGCGGTGTACCAGTAGAGATAACATCGCCAGGTTGTAAGGTGGTAAACTGGCTTAAGTAACTCACAATATAGGCTGGGCTAAATATCATGGTATTGGTGTTGCCGCTTTGATATCGCTTGCCATTCACTTCGAGCCACATGCCGATATTAGAAATATCGCTAACTTCATCTTTAGTCACTAAATAAGGGCCAAGTGGTCCGAAGCTGTCACAACCTTTACCTTTATCCCACTGACAGCCGCGTTCCAGTTGAAAATTACGCTCAGAAATATCATTACAAATACAATAGCCAGCAATGTACTCCTCTGCTTCTTGCTCACTAACGTAGGAAGCAGCCTTGCCAATCACAATCGCTAACTCAACTTCCCAATCAAGCTTGGTGCTGTTTTTGGGTTTAATCACGTCATCGTTTGGGCCACTAATCGCACTGGTGAACTTAGAAAACACTTCAGGTTCATCCGGAATCGGCATATTTGATTCAGCAGCGTGGTCGGCATAATTAAGGCCAATACAAATAAATTTTCCGACATTGTTGACACAGGCACCTAGGCGGGTTTGTCCATCGACAATAGGTAAACTGTTAATATCTATAGCATTAAGGCGCGACAAGCTCTCGTGACTTAAGGTTTGCCCGTCAATGTCAGTAACCGCAGATGACAAATCGCGAATATTGCCATTAGCATCTAAAATGCCCGGCTTTTCAGCGCCTTTTGCGCCAAAGCGTAATAGTTTCATGGTTTGATTACCTCTGATAATTCTTATTAATTGCGTTGATGTTGGATAACTAATTGTTCAGCGTGACAAAGCCACCATCAACGGGAAAGTTACTGCCAGTAATGAAGGCCGCCTGCGGTGAGCATAAATAGGCAACTACGCTGGCGACTTCATCTGGCGTGCCCATGCGTCCAATAGGTTGTGTTTTCGATAGTTTGTCGAACATTTCTGCTTTGTTGTCGGGATAATTTTTGTCAAGAAAGGCATCCACGAAAGGTGTGTGTACACGCCCTGGTGATACACAATTACAGCGAATGTTGTCGCTGAGGTAGTCTTTGGCGATAGAGTAGGTCATGGTTAGCACTGCGCCTTTAGTCATTGAATAGGCAAAGCGATCGGCAATACCAACACTAGATGCCACCGATGCCATATTGATGATGATGCCCGATTGCTGTTTTTTCATCGCTGAAATAGCTGCTAGTGCACAATGGTAAACGCCTTTAACATTCACGTTATAAAGCTTATCCAGTTCAGCTTCACTGGTTTCTTCTATGGTGCCAACCGCGCCAATGCCAGCATTGTTGATCAGAATATCGATGCCGTGTTCGGCCGCTATTTCATTAAAAACTTGGGTAACTTGCTCGCCGTCTGCAACATTGAGCGCGACACTTATCGCGCTGTTCGCATTCGCAGTTTGCTCATTAGCGACTTTCTTATTAATTAGCTCTTGGGTTTGCTGAGCTGCGGCTAAATCAAGGTCGGCAATAACCACTTTATACCCTTGTTTAGCCAGAGTGATGGCAATCGCTTGCCCGATACCGCTGCCACCACCGGTGACAATCGCAGTTGATGATAACTGACTCATAAAAACTTCCTTTGTAGTACTTTTATTCGTGACTAATCGCTAATATTGAATTTGATGACAACTACTTGAATGCAATGACCTTCAAGACAAAGGCGGCAGTTGATAAAAGCTTTTTGCAGTGCCTGCCCAAAAAGCCTGCTGTTCTTGCATCGACCAATCACTAATTAACGTTTCGCAAAGCTCAACCCATGCCGGATAACTACTGTTGAGATTAAGTACTGGCCAGTCGCTGCCCCACATAATGCGGCCATGGCCAAAGGCCTTGACTAAAGTCGTGAAGTAGTCGAGATAATCATCGGCACTTGCTTGTGCTGGGCTTGCCTCGGTGGTAATGCCGGAGCATTTTACAAACACATTAGAAAGTGGCTGAAAGCGCTGCATTGCTGCGGCCCAATCGTCAAATTGCTTTTCTGCGACATTGGGCTTGGCGAAATGGTCTATTACTATCGATAAATCTGGGTTTTGCTTTGCAATATCATAGATATAAGGCAAATGTTCAGGTTTAACTAACGCATCAAAAGTCAGTTTCAATTCAGCGAGCTTAGTAAAAATTCCGGCGTAATCTGGGTTTGCTATCCAAGCAGGGTCTTCGATGTCTTGCAGCATTGGTCGAACCCCTTTAAAACTAGGGTTTTCTGCCAATTTATCGAGGGTTGCAATGACGTCATCGGCATCAAAATCAACCCAACCAACTACGCCGGCAATGCTGCTTTCTGTAGCTGCTAACGATAACAAATACTCGGTTTCTTCGACTGTTGGTGCAGCTTGTACTAGCACGGTTTGAGTTACATTATGTGCGTGTCTAAGCGGCGCTAAATCTGCAGGTAAGAAATCGCGATAGAGCTTATCAAGGGCGGGTGTTAACCAGCCATAATCATTGCGCTCAAGTAGCCAGTAATGTTGATGGCTGTCAACTTTATTCATCATGACACTAGCTCCCTTGCGGTAATGGCACGTTTTCACCAACTAACTGCTGCGCGCGTAGTTGCTGCCAAAATTCAGTTGGAATGTTAGTGTTGAACAACTCTAGTGTTTGATTAATGCGTTTGGCGTTCCCCATACCCGGTATGACGCTAGCAACACTGGGGTGAGCCAGCGGAAATTGCAGTGCGGCGGCGGCGAGTGGAATTTGAAATTCATCACAGAGCGCTTCGAGTTTTTTTACTTTAGCAATGATATGTTCTGGGGCTGGCTCGTAATCATAGTAAAGCGTGCCGCCTTTTCTCGTACCGGTCGCTAAAATGCCAGAATTATAGGCGCCACCGACAATAATGGAACAATTCCGTTGCTGACATTTAGGTAGAAATGTGTGAATAGATTCTTGTTCAAGTAGCGTGTAGCGACCTGCTAACAAGAAGCAATCCCAGTCGCCGTGATCAAGCGCTTGTTCACACACTTGGTATTCGTTAACGCCTAACCCTATGGCTTTTACGAGTCCTTGCTGGCGCAGCTCTGCCATTGCTTTATAGCCACCTTGCATTGCGATTGGGAAGTGGTGGTTATTGGCTTCACCGTGGGTAACCTCACCGATGTCATGCATATAAAGGATATCAATGGTGTCTAGACCTAAGCGCTGTAGGCTATCCTCGAACGAACGCATTATGCCGTCGTAGCTGTAGTCATAATGAATATCAAACGGCATGGGTGACTGGTAACTGTGACGCTCTTTTGCATAACCAGCAGGTTTTAACAGGCGACCAACTTTGGTTGATAACACATAGTCGTGGTCTTGATCGGCGCGCAGTAAATCACCTGTGCGTCGCTCGCTCAGGCCTTGACCATAATGGGGAGCGGTATCAAAGTAGCGAAAACCAGCTTGCCAAGCATTATCAAGCAAGGCTCTAGCGTCGTGGTCATTAATTGGCTGGTATAAATTACCAAGCGGCGCACAACCAAAACCTAATGTGTCTATTGCTAGGTCTGTGCTACCGATTTTTCGCTGTGCGGTTTTTAGCTCTTGCTGCATACTGCTTCCCCATTATTTGTTATTGAGCGCTTTCTTGTTATGCGCTTCTTTATCTGTGTTTTGTTGCCAGTGTGATTTATTTACGCTTTTACTAGTTGTTATTTTTATCGGCTTGAGCAACTTTCACTTGGCAAACAAAATTCATGAGTTCGGTAATACCATATTGCCAGCTTGGAATTTGATGGCAATGGTTAACCCAGTTAACTAGCTTGCCGAGTTTTGGCGTTGATATTTCGACTCGATCGCCCAGTTCGTGGGTGAAGCCCATACCCGTTTCATGGCGATCATCGGTAGGCGCAAACATAGTGCCTAACATCATGGTTATGCCATCAGGGTATTGGTGCGAGCGATTGCATACTTGCTTGATAATATCTTCAGGCGTGCGGCTGATTTGCGACATGATATTAGCGCCTTGACTCACAAAACCGTCTTCCCCAGTGATGGTCAATGTGATTTCTGCATTCATGGCATCTTCAAGGGTAAAGTCTTCATCAAATAAGCGAAATAGTGGGCCAATTGGGCTGCTACCATTTTGATCTTTTGCTTTACCTAGTAATAGTGCACTGCGCCCTTCATAGTCGCGCAGGTTAACGTCGTTTGCTAGCGCTGCTCCGATGCAGTTTCCTTGCGCATTAATCAGCAAGGCAATTTCTGGCTCAGGGTTATTCCATTGACTGGTAGCCAACACCCCAAGCTCTTGCCCGCAGGCAATAGCCGACATCGGTTGCCCTTTAGTAAATACTTCAACATCCGGGCCTATTCCTACTTCAAGGTATTGCGACCACATGCCTTGGTCGATCAGTTGTTGCTTTAACGCCATGGCTTGCTCGCTACCGGGCACAATACTGCCAATATCGTCGCCGACGGTTTGATGCACCATAGCGCGGATTGCTTCGGCCTTGGCTGGATCACCGAGGGCTCGTTCTTCAATCACCCGCTCAAGCATACTGGCAGCAAAGGTAACGCCACAAGCTTTGATGGATTGAACATCGTTAGGTGCAAGTAACACGGGCTTTGATTGGTCACTAAGTTGCGCTTCGCGTTGATAAAATAGGCTATTTTCTAGTAACTCAGTTAGTGAGCAAATTAACGAGCCTTGTGCTTGCTTTATGGTTTGCACAGCATTGCTGTCGGCAAGCACATCACTAATCGTCAGGTAATGATCACAAAGCGCAATTACGTCGTCCTGTCGAGCCGTTATCACCACTGGGCCAGCAATGCCAAGAGGGCTAATATCGGCCGGTAGCCAGGCGCGGCCAAGCCAAGTGCCTTGATTAGAAGGGATGCATCCTTGCAGGGAGAATTCTTTTACCGTATTGAAATGGGTTAAATCTGTCATTAGCTTAGGCCTTTTCAATTGCGATTGCCGTGCGGCTATAGTGGTTGTCTATCATGCGCAAAATCCCCATTGGGTTGTCATTTTGCAATTCAACAGGCAGTAATTCGTCAGGCCAGTTTTGATACGTATTTCGGCTTACAAAACGGCTGATGGCAGCAGTACCAACACTGGTCGCATGGGCAAATGAAGATGCCGGGTAAGGGCCGCCGTGCTGCATTGACTGGCAAACTTCAACGCCCGTTGGATAACCATTAAATAAAATTCTGCCTGTACGTGGCTTTAACAGGCTGAGCAGGGCGCTTAAACTTTGTGATTGGTAATCATCGGCATGGATGGTAGCCGTAAGGTTGCCTGATAGACTTTTTGCGACGGCCAACATTTGCTCGATTGATTCACAGCTCACCACCAATGAGGCAGGCCCGAAAATTTCTTCACTGTACTCAGCTATCGATTGATCACTTGCGAGAAAATCAGCCGCGTTTATTTGCATTAAACTCGCCTGTGGCGTCAATGGAGTGTCGCTTAGCCCACCAGTTAAGAACTCTACTCGGCTATTGTTTTGGCGAATCGCCAATGCACTTTGCATAGTTTCAGCGATGCCAGGGTTAAGCATGACACCGGGTGTTTGCTCACTTAAGTAATGTGCTAATAGTTTGGGCAACTCACTATTAAGGCAGACAATAAGCCCAGGCGAGGTGCAAAACTGGCCGCAGCCCATGGCAATTGAACCAGCAAGTCCTTGGGCAATGGCATCGGAGCGACTGTCTAACGCTTCCGGCATAATAAACACCGGATTAATACTGCCCATTTCCGCATAAACAGGAATAGGCTCTGCTCGTTTTGCAGCAATGTCCATTAGTGCGCGACCACCACCTAACGAGCCAGTAAAGCCAACCGCTTTGATCTCTGGGTGCTTAACTAGCTCACTACCAATTTCGGTGCCGCAGCCTTGTAATAATGAAAAAGTACCCATTGGAAAATCAGCTTTTTGTAAGGCATTAGCTATCGCCTGTGCAAAATAACGTGAGGTAAGTGGGTGGCTAGGGTGACCTTTGACAACAATAGGGTTGCCCGCTGCTAGCGCTGCTGCGCTGTCACCGCCCAAGGTGCCAAAGGCAAATGGGAAATTAGAGGCGCCAAATACGGCAATTGGCCCCAAGCTAATATTC
This sequence comes from Thalassotalea montiporae, assembly GCF_053485855.1. NCBI lineage: Bacteria > Pseudomonadati > Pseudomonadota > Gammaproteobacteria > Alteromonadales > Colwelliaceae > Thalassotalea > Thalassotalea montiporae. Next base: position 29,999 of record NZ_JBQRUO010000003.1, on the reverse strand, counting down.
ATCGCACGAACATCTGGTTTAGGTACGGGCTGGCGATTGGGATCCGCTGTATCGATTGACGCTTGTCGCCAACTACCTTCTGCCACTAAGGCAGCAAAGGCTCGAATTTGCCCACACGTTCGACCGGTTTCTCCTTGCAAGCGTGCTTCAGGTAAGCCAGTTTCCGCCATAGCAACAGGAATGAATGCATCTTTTAATGCTTCTATTTCATCCGCAAGTACATTTAAGAACCCTGCTATTTCAGCGCTGGTTTTGGTATCTAGCAAGGTTTTCGCTTCAACAGCTGCGCTTAGCGCTGCATTAACATCCAAAAGGGTGCAGCTTTTAATGGTTGCAATCGCTTTGTTTAGGCTTGGATCCCAAGATTCAAAGCTATCACCACTGCCTTCAAACCATTGTCCAGCAATCATCGAGTGTGTATCAAATACAGTGTTCATTTGGTTAACCTCACAGTATTTCCTATTCTTTTTATTCGTGATTTAGTTTGTTCTTTGTTTACTGCTTGTTAGTCGGTGCAGCTAATGAGCTAAACAAGCAGGTCCAATCGCCTCTATGGTCGTTGTGTCGCCAGTGTTAAAGCGCTTATAGGTTAAGATGAACTCTTTATGACCGAGTGCTTCCGACTTGGTTTGCTGGCCACTGGCCACCTTAAGTACACAGTCGTAAATTTGTTGACCTATATCCTCAACCGTATGGTTACCGTCAATGACACTGCCAGCATTTATGTCCATGTCTTCACTTAAATTGCGATAAGTTTCTGGGTTGGCACATATCTTTATCACAGGTGAAATCGCAGAACCGACCACAGACCCTCGTCCTGTGGTAAATAAAATCATCAATGCGCCAGAGGCAATCAGCTCAACAATTTCCGCGTTGTCTGAAATATTGGGAAAGCCGAACATAGGTTCACCATCAGGCACCACATCCATTAGGAATAGGCCGTTCTTTGGCGGAATTTCGCCAGGAGTGATAATACCGTTGATTTTTGAAGAGCCTGATTTGGCGTAAGCGCCCATCGATTTTTCTTCCTGCGTGGTCAAGCCGCCCTCGGCGTTGCCGGGGGCAAAACTGCCGTAGCCCATTTTGGTGTAGTAATGCTCAGCTTTTTCTACACAAGCAAGCAGTGCTTCACCCAGCTCAGGTGTTTCTGCACGCTCTGCCATGATTTGTTCGCAACCAATCAGCTCGCCAGTTTCTTCAAAAATACAGGTAGCACCTTGTGCTAATAACAGATCAAAGCTAACGCCAACGGCAGGGTTAGCGCTCATGCCACTGGTACCATCTGAACCACCGCAGATAGTGCCAATCACTAATTCTGAAGGCTCAATATCTGCCCGCTCGACATTGGCAATATCACCAAGTATTGCGCTTGCTTTAGCAACGCCAAGATCAATCGTCGATTTGGTGCCACCACATTGTTGGATGACTAAGGTTTCAACAGGGCGCTTGCTCGCTTCAATGGTGCTAATAAGTTGTTCACGATTAAAACCTTCGCAGCCCAGCGACACTAATAGTACGCCGCCAACATTAGGGTGCGTGCACAGTTTTTCCATCATTTGCAGGGAGTAGTCGTTTGGGTAGCAACCGGGGAAGCCAATCAGTTGCACATCGTCGTGATCAACTTTGGCAACAATGGTTTTGGCAACGTGATGTGCGCATTCCACTAGATAGGCCACCACAACTGTATTACGAATACCTTTGCGGCCATCTGCGCGTTTAAAACCTCTCATCTTATTCTCCCACTCTTGATTGTCGCGTGTGGCTGGGAATGTAATCGCTTTTCATATTGTGCAGATGAACATGCTCGCCAAACCCTATGTCATTAGTTGCTGAGCCGATAGACACGCCGTAGCGAATAATCTTTTCGCCGAGCCCAATCGCTTGGCTTGCGACTTTGTGACCAACTTCGATAGTCGCTGTCATAGTGAACTGCTGCTCGCCAATGGTGACTTGCTCGCCAGCACTAATACGTTGGCAGCAAATCACCACGTTGTCGTTTGCATTTACTCGTACAAATTTTGTTTGCATTAGCGCTCTTAACCCCAAAGTTGAGCGTGAAATCTGTCACGCATTTAAATATAAAAATTAATTTTAAATATGAAATTAGGGCGAAATTTAATCAGTGTCAATATAAATTTTAGTTTTATATTTGAAATCACCCTAGTGCTCAGATATCTTCGACGATAATAAAAACTACAAGAACTCAGGCGGTAAGCACTATGGCAGCGAAGAAACAGTACTCAGCACCAGCGTTAGAAAAAGGGTTAGATATCATCGAACTTCTTGCTCAAGAAGCAGAAGGGCTAAAAGTTACTCAAATTACCGAAAAGCTAGATAAATCGGTTGGTGAGTTGTTTCGTATGTTGATGGTGCTGGAGCAACGCGGCTACGTGGAGACCAGTGAGGGCTCTGATCGTTACCGTTTATCGCTTAAATTATTTGGCCTGGCGAATCGCTACCCACCCGTTAAACGCTTAACTAGTGTTGCAGGGCCAGTGCTTAAACGTTTGGCCTTTGCCATTGAACAGTCTTGCCATTTAGTCACTTTCTTTGATGGCCACGGCCATGTTGTTGCACAGCAAGACTCGCCATCATCTCGAACCTTCAGTGTTCGTTTGGGGGCAACGGCACCGCTCATGAATACTTGTTCCGGTCATGTGTTGCTCTCTTATGCCAGTGCTGAGAAATTTGAATTTATGATGGAAAGTATTCCTGAACATCACCCAAAGCCTGATATCGAAGGCTTTGCCAATATCTCATCGCAAATTGTAAAAGCAGGTCATGAAGCGATCCGCAGCCGCCAAGTGCAGGGCGTGATGGATATTGGTTACCCTGTTTTTGATAGCTCTGGTGATATTTTGGCTGCGCTCGTTGTGCCATTCGTTGATTACATCGACGGCTCCCACCCAATCACACTGGAAGAATCCAAATCCTACATTGCCCAAGCGGCAGCCAATATTTCTCAGCAGTTAGGTTATACCAGCAGCGATTAGCATATCGCCAAGGCTAGCAATAACTTCGTGTTTACTGCATTAGCTGTCATATCATGCTGGATGAGCATTAACGCGATATCCGTTGTTGTTAAACGTGGCTTTTCAACATGTTAGGCATATCCGCTAGTGCTATGCCTGTACGCTTTCAAGATGCGCATGATGCTATGAAAAACCTGTCTAAGGTTCTATTTCTGTCTTTTTGATAACAAATATCTTCTTATAAAACATTACGTTAAATAAATGGTTGGTGGTTTTTTACACTTTCTTGGTTGACGAGGTAAGAATTAGGTTGTAGGTTTTTAAATGTGAAAATTATTTTTACATTTACAAAAAATATAAAATTAAACTAGATATACAAAATTACATACAACAAGTAGAAAACGGGGAAGTAACATGGCAATTCGCAAGAATAAAGTGAGTGAAGCTATTTCGTTGGTGCTTATGGGCATGACGGCGTTTGCTTCAGGCAATGTCTATGCGCAACAAAGTAATGCGACGGCAGATGATGACTCGGAAACTGAAGTCATTGAAGTAAGAGGGATTCGTTCTTCACTCGCTAAATCGTTATCAGTTAAGCAAGATGCGAGCGGGTTTGTTGACGCAATTACAGCTGAAGACGTAGGTAAATTACCAGATAACAATGTTGCGGAAGCACTTCAACGTGTTGCAGGTGTTTCAATCGAGCGCAGCCGTGGTGAGGGTGATTTCATTTCAATTCGTGGCTTAGGCGCCGATTTTGTCAAAGGTACGATGAATGGCCGTACTTTGCTAAGCTCAACCGAATCGGTTGATCCTATTTTTAATGGTGTTAGCCCAACATCAGCGGGTCGAGCGACAAACTTTGATATTCTTCCGTCAGAGCTAGTAACTTCACTTGAAGTGGCTAAATCTGCATCTGCCAATCAAATTGAAGGCGGTATTGCGGGTTCCGTCGACGCCAAAACTGCACGCCCGTTAACACTGGGCAATAAGGCGGCGTTTTCGGCAACGGGCACTTATCGCGAATTCAACGAACAAACCGACCCAAGTCTGTCAGGTTTATACAGCTGGTCGAATGACAGTAATGTCGGCTTCCTAGCTACCGCTTCATACTCTAAACGCACTATTCGTGAAGACTTCTCACGAAGCTTTTTGTGGTTGCCTGTCTCAATTTTTGGAGCGGCTGAGACGCTAGATACCAATAATGATGGTACAGGTGATGTCAGTGGTGTGTACCAGCCGTTGTCAAACAATGCGGAAGTGTTTGAAGGAGAGCGTGAGCGTTTCACGTTTGGTACGACGCTGCAATGGGCTGGTGATAAGTCAGAATTTGTTTTAGACACACTTTTTAGTAAGCGAGAAATTGAAGAAGGTCACCAGAACTTTATCTTTTTACCAATCGCTATTACCAACCTAGGGCCAGTAAACCCAGATGGCAGTCAACAAGCAGGTGATGCGGTTATTAATGATGCTGCAGTCAATCTCGATTCTACGACACGACCAGAAATCACTAATGGCACACAGATTAACGATGAAGATTTATTTGCTATCGGCGCCAATTACACTATCGATGTTGCAGAATGGGCGTTAAGTTTTGATGCGAGTTACTCAAAATCCGAAGGCTCTTATGATTTTGAGCGGGCACGTTGGGATGCGGATAACGGAACATTTGCCTTTAACACGCAACTTGATCAGGGCGGTTATACGATTCGACAGCAAAATCAAGCCGACGGCGCGGCTGCTGATTTAGGCAACCTAGAAAATTGGGTATTAACGGGCTTTGATCAACGTAATGCAAACAACATTGATACTGAACATGCCTTTAAATTTGATGCGGTAAGAGATTTAGACTCGGATTACATCAGTTCAATCGAACTTGGTATCAGATACTCTAAGCGAGAGAAGCAACTGGCTACGCGTGATAATGGTGGCGATATTCAAAATATCAGAAGTAATGGTGGTCTCACCTTACTTGCATCAGATGTTGTCGGCGGCGTTGAGCGTGGGCAGAGCAATTTCTTGGACGGTCAATGGAACTCCAACATAGATTATTCAAACCTACCTTTCCCTGTATATGCCGCAATTGCTGAAGAAGTGCTACGTCAGCGCGCCACTATACTCGCTATTCCGGAAGCTGATCGTACTGCTGAGCAGAACGAATTAATTGCTCGCATTAATAACGCAGTTGGCGACCCAGTTGCCAGCCCAACACGAAGCTTTACCGTTACTGAAGATGTATTTGCCGCTTATTTCCAAGCGAATATTGACACTGAGATCGGTGGTATGCCGTTAACTGGTGATATTGGTATTCGCTATGTGCAAACCGACGTGGAAGTTGACGGCCAAAGCGCGAGTTTTGTCATTACCGACTTAAACGGTACCAACAGAACCGATGGTTTTGATTTACTAGAGTCAGTAGACCCGCAACCTATTAATTTTGAAAACGATTACGATAATGTACTACCTAGCTTCAATCTAAGGTTAGAAGTAACTGAGGGGATGTTTGTTCGTGCATCTGCCAGTAAAACCATTTCCAGAGCACCGTTAGACGCCTTTAGACCGTCGTTGACGGGTACAGCCAATGCCCCTGTTGATGTGCAAGAAGATGGTTTTCAACTTGGATTATCTGGTGGTAACCCAGAGCTAGAACCGTTCGAATCGACTAACTTTGATATCGGCTTTGAATACTACTTTGGCGATGCCAGCGCCTTCTATATCGCAGCCTTTAAAAAGGACTTAGAGAACTATGTTGTACAGGGCTCTACGCTAGGGCCAATCACTGAAATTGGAGGTACGCCAGTGCCCGTTACTGGCATCGTTAATAATGGTGGTTCGCAAGGGCAAGGGCCTGTAGGACAAGTACCTGTTGATGTCTTTACCTCACCGATTAACGCTGCAGAAGGTGATATTACCGGTGTTGAAGTTGGACTTCAGCAAGGTTTTGAATCAGGCTTTGGCTACATCGCAAATATCTCAACAGTAGATAGTGAAGCAACTTTCCGAGACCCGAGCACGGGTGACCAACAGTCGGTTAATTTCTTCGGCGTTTCAGACCTAAGTTATAACGTCACGGGGTATTATGAAGCTGGCCCGTTCCAAGCTCGTTTGTCATATAACTATCGCGATGAATATTTGGTTGATGTAAACACTGGCCTACCTCAGGAATTCGTCAACGACGAGTATGGTCAGCTAGACGCTTCACTAAGCTACGACTTGAATGAAAATCTTACCTTAGTGTTTAGTGCGATTAACCTCAATGATGAAGATCAGCGCGTATTTGTTGACTTACCAGTCGGCGGTCGTCAGTTCTACTCAACCTCGCATATCGGTCCGAGATTCTCGCTCGGTATTCGTGGAAGCCTATAACCTTTTGAAAAATGATAACTATATTCGTTAACGAAAGTTAGCGAATATAGTTTATCAAACGTTTTTTTGCTTTTATATTGTTCAATCACAACTCAAAAAACCATTAACTAACAAACCAATAAAAGAAATATAAGATGGATGTTAAATTAAGTGTTAAAGAGAAAGTTGGGTTTAGTGTCGGTGACATGGCTGGTAATTTTGTTTACCAGTCTGTAGTTCTACTTCTCGCGTATTATTACACCGACGTTTATGGGCTGGACGCAGTCACAGTAACGGGCATTTTTATTTTTGTGCGCATTTTTGATGCGATAACCGACCCTATTGTTGGTGTATTGGTAGATAGAAATCGCTCTCGCTGGGGTAAATATCGCCCATTTCTAATGTTCCTATGTGTGCCTTATGCCATTGCTTCTGTATTGGTGTTTACCGTGCCAGACTTTTCTGAGCAGGGAAAAGTCATCTATGCCTATGTTACCTATGCACTGTTAATGCTGCTGTTTACTGCCACCAATATTCCTTACTTTGGATTAGGCAGTGTAATGACATCGTCAGTGCGCGAGCGGATTTCATTAAACTCATATCGTTTTGTTGCCGCGACAGGCGGTGGTTTAATTGTCACCGCATGTGTGATCCCGTTGGCCGATATTCTTGGTGCTGGCGACAAGGCCGTTGGTTACCAACAAGCCATGATGGTGATGGCGGTATTGTCGGTAATTCTGTTTATGATTTGTGTTGCGACTACAAAAGAGCGTGTTGAACCGCTAACGAGTGATAACCGCAATGCTAAAAAAGAAATTCAGCAAGTGCTAAAGAATGACCAATGGCGGTTGTTAGGTTTCGCCGTGTTAGTGTTAGTAACTTCGCAAACCATTAAAGGCACTTTATTTGCCTACTACATTAATTACTACGCCAAAGACGCCGGTATTGCACTGTCATTGTTTTTATCTGTGTGGATGGTTGGCGGTATGTTAGGCAGCTCTTTGACTAATAAGCTGACCAGATTAATGTGTAAGCGCAATGCGTGGGTGATGCTGTGTTTTATCAGTGCTGCACTATCTGCTTTAACCTATTTTATATCTGCTAGCGCTATGTTGATGATTCTCGTAATGCAGTTTTTTGTCGGCTTTTTTAATCAGATGATGGCGCCACTTATCACTTCTACTATGGCGGAAGTTACCGACTATGGTGAGATTAAAAATAAATCGCGACAAGACGGGTTAATCGCCTCATTTACCTTGTTTATGTTAAAAGTGGGATTAGCGGTTGGCGGTTCATTAGCCACCTATTTCCTCGCATTCTACGGCTATCAAAGTGGTGGCGTTGAACAATCTGAAGAAACCATTTCGGGTATTTTGCTGATATTCACGTTGGCACCAGCGGTTGGTTTTATCATTACGGGTTTAATTATTAGCAAAATCAAACTTGATCGCGTTGCCGTAGCGGAAAACGAATCTCGCCTGCAAAAGCTTAGAGTCAGTAATAACCAACATGAGTGTGTATATGAACCAGTTTAACGGCAGTAAATTTAATGGTTTAGGTGTTTCAGTTGCTAATTTATCTTGGTTGTCTGATGCGAAAAGTCGCTCCATTTCGCCGGAAAACTTTACTGGTGAAGCTGGTAAAGGCGGTATGGCAATAGAAGGGACAGGGAAAGTTTGTGCCCGTGACTTAGGGCAGGGCTGGAAGGTCTCACCGTCGATAGAAATTGACGCTGGTCAATGCGCTGACCTCGCAAAAATCAATACATCAGGCGCTATTCAGCAAATTTGGTTAACGGCGTTTGGGGTGAAATTTCGTGATTTGATTATCCGCATGTACTGGGATGACCAAGCGCACCCTTCGGTGGAAGTGCCGTTAGGGGATTTTTTCTGCTGTGGTTGGGAACAGTATGCTCATGTTGATTCATTGGTGGTTTCTGTCAATCCAGCGTTTGCGTTTAACTGTTTTTGGGAAATGCCATTTCGAAAAAATGCGCGAATTACAATTGAAAATAGGGACCCACTGCAGCAAGCGATTATCTACTATCAGATAAACTATGTTGAAACTGAGGTGCCAGCACAGTGCGCATATTTTCATGCACAATTTCGTCGTTCAAATCCGTTGCCATATAAGGAAGTACACACCTTGCTCGATGGCGTCGAAGGTAAAGGCCAGTATGTCGGCACTTATATGGCGTGGGGCGTTAACAACAATGGCTGGTGGGGCGAAGGGGAAATTAAATTCTTCATTGATGATGACAAGGAGTTTCCGAGCATTTGTGGTACGGGGACAGAGGATTATTTTCTCGGTGCTTATAACTTCGACTTAGGTGCAGCCCAACCGAAAAACTATCCTAGCGAATATATCGAATACACCACAGCTTATGCTGGTTTGCCACAAGTGATTCGCCCTGATGGTGTTTACAATGCTCAGCAAAGATTTGGCATGTATCGCTGGCACATTAGCGATCCCATAAGGTTTGAGCAGGAACTGAAAGTTAATATACAGGCGCTTGGTTGGCGTGATTATGGCAATTGGGGCGGGGACTATGAGCAACGCCGTTATTTACCGCTTCAAGATGACATAGCGTCCGTTTCGTTTTGGTATCAAACACTGCCTTCTAAACCTTTTCCAGTTTTGCCTGAACGAGAGTTCCTAGAAGTGAATTAGCAGTGAATTGATGCAGTGAATCTTATATCGAACAACATCATTAAAAATTAATCATATAAAAATAAATAATTACAACAAACCTTATACAAAATAGAGAGTTAGTTTATGGCAGGTTTTAATGGTTTGGGGATGAACCTAGGCAATTTATCTCGTTTATCGAAAGCAAAATCCCGTTCAATTTCCGCAGAAAACTTTACTGGCGAGCCGGGCAAGGGCGGCATGGCAACTGAAGGTATGGGAGCTGGGCCGGGGCGAGATTTAGGGCAAGGCTGGAAAATATCACCGTGTGTTGAAGTGGCGCCAGGTGAAACGTTTACCTTAGCAGATATCAAAACTGGTGGCGCGATTCAGCAAATCTGGATGACGACACTTGGTCCGAAAAAGCGTGATCTTATCTTGCGCATGTATTGGGACGATCAAACCCACCCATCAGTAGAAGTACCGTTAGGGGATTTTTTCTGCTGTGGGCTAGAAGATTATGCACACGTGTCATCACTACCCGTTTCGGTTAACCCTGGTTTAGCGTTTAATTGTTTTTGGGAAATGCCGTATCAAAAGAGCGCAAAAATCACCATTGAAAATCGCGACCCTCTGCAAAAGGTGGTGGTTTATTACCAAATTAACTACACAGAAACAGATGTGCCAGAAGACTGTGCTTATTTTCATGCACAGTTTCGCCGCACTAACCCAGTGCCATATAAAGGATTACACACACTATTAGATGGTGTGGAAGGTCAAGGTCAATATGTGGGGACGTATATGACTTGGGGTGTTAACAATAACGGCTGGTGGGGCGAAGGTGAAATCAAGTTCTATATTGATGATGATAGCGAATTTCCGACCATTTGTGGCACAGGTACCGAAGACTACTTTTTAGGCTCATATAATTATGACATTGGCACGGCAGTGAAAGGCCACCCTAATGCTTATACCGAGTACACCACCGCCTATGCCGGCGTGCCGGAAGTTCAACGACCAGATGGCGTGTATAAATCGCAGCATAGATTTGGTATGTATCGCTGGCATATCCCTGATCCTATTCGCTTTGAGCAGCAGCTAACCGTAGATATTCAGGCGCTTGGCTGGCGTGATTTTGGCAACTGGGGCGGCGATGTTGAGCAGCGCAGGTATTTACCACTGCAAGATGATATTTCGTCGGTGTCGTTCTGGTATCAAACACTGCCAAGCAAGCCATTCCCTGAATTGCCACACCGAGACTTTTTGGAGGTGAACTAATGCTTAATAACATTAGCCCACTGATCAGTCCTGAATTGCTGTTAGCGATTTATCAGATGGGGCACGGCGATGAAATAGTGCTCGCCGACGCGCATTTTCCCGGGCATAGCTGTAATCAGAATGTTATTCGAGCGGACGGCTTAAAAGTGGCTGATTTACTGGATGCGATATTGCCATTAATGCAGCTCGATCAATATGTGGAATCGCCCGCAATTATGATGCAAGTGGTACCTGGCGATAGTGCTGATTCACAAGTTGAACAAGACTATCACGCGAAACTCAGCCAACATCAGCCAGAACATGCAGCAATTGCTAAAGCTGAACGATTTGAGTTTTATCAGCGGGCAGAGCAAGCATTTGCCGTAGTAATGACCGGAGAAACACGAAAATACGGTAACATTATTTTGAAAAAAGGCGTAACGCAGGTGAGCAGCTAAAAGCTACGCCATTAAGTTACTCTATTTCATTGGTTAAGGCTAAAAAGCCTCTAATATCTTGCTCTTGTGCCATGGCATCATTAAAGCCGAGTTTGATCAATTCTCGGCAATAATGTTTATCAAATAACAGATAACTCAATAAGCTCGATTCAGGATCATTTTTTACACCAACACTTCTTAGCATCAAACGAACCCCTATCGGTAGGTATTCATAATACTCGCTAGCTAGGGCGTTAAAGTCGTGGCTTGGATTAATTAGAAAACTGCCAATTTGTTGCAAGCCACTTTTTTTCGCACGAACTTTGGGGTCGATTAGAGCTAGCGTGGCATTCATCCGGTTCATTCGCTCTAAGTCACTTTGCAAAGTGTCTGAAAAAACCGAGTCAAGCATATGACCAGCGACCGTGGCTAATGTTGGCGGGTGAGGGTTGTTTTCCATTGGGTGAATTGGTTGTTTAGATTGTTCGACACCTATGATGAAAATACGTTTTGCCCCTAAATGAATAGGGGGACTAAGTGGTGATAACTGATGGATTGAGCCGTCGCCATAGTGTTGATGGCGTATTTTTACCGATGGGAAAACTAACGGAATTGCAGCAGATGCCATCAAATGTTCGCTGTCAATTTGGCATCGTTGACTGAGTCGCTTTGCTCTGACCCATGGCTCGATAGATCTGGCTGACTGATAAAATGTCATCGAATCACCACTGCTATAGCTTGATGCTGTAATCGATAGCGATGATAAGTAGTGGTTTTTTATATTAAGGTCGATGCGCTTAAAATCGATAACCTGATTGAGCAGCTGGCGCAGTGGCGCGTTGTCAAGTAGGCTACGTGGTCTTTTAAGCGCATAGTCTGCCTGAAATCCTGCAGCAAAGCCTGAAAATATATTGTTAAAAACGGCTGCTGTATTGGTGCGATAAATGCGATCGCACGATAAGTTTTTCCATATCCACTCCAGTTTTTTTACACCAAGGTGAAAGCATGAAGCATAACAGGCTAGCGCAGTGGTATTAATTGCTCCAGCTGATGTGCCACAAAGGATCGGAAAAGGTATGCCGTGATTGCGCGGGATAAATTTCGCGATAGCCGAGAGTACACCCACTTGGTAGGCTGCGCGCGCGCCTCCACCAGTTAAGAGTAAAGCTGTTTTACTACCTTTATAAGTTTTCTTTGGCGTCATTAACGTTGAGCTTCCTTGCAAGTACGGCGAATCACTGACTATTAGCTTAGCGAAAAAAAAGCCAGCGGTTAAGCTGGCTTTTTCGTTTTAGCGACATAAGAATTATCAACTAGCAAAACATTATTACTAGTGTCTACCAGTTAATAATTAACTACTAACGCGAGCGTTAGCAGCATCCACTAAAGGTTGCGATCCTGCCTGTAGAGAATTTAAATTTGCAGAAACAACTTTCTTAGATAATTTTTTAATCATCATCGAACCTGTTTTTACAGAATTTTTCGCTACGGCAAACTCCAACAAGTTCTGACCATTACATTGAATACCGGAAAAAATACTACGTACTTTTAATTTATTCGTCTTTAAGAATGAACGCATGCGTTTTTTGTCATCAGCTGCCACGTATTCACATACACTTTGTGCAATGTCATTTGCGTTGGCTTTTGGTGCAGTTACCACAGACGTCAAAGTTAAAGCTGTGATGGTAGAAACTAGTAATAATTTTTTCATTTTTAATAACCTTAAAGCTAATTGAGTGTTAGAAAAAAGAAAAAACCACTGGAACGTACCCTTTTGATGAGGTAACTCCGCTGTCATAGACGATAAATTGATGAGAATGTGCTTACGATAAAGGTGGAGACTGTTCAGTAACTGAACGTCATACTTACAACTTGAGGTAAGGGCAAGACTCCTATTTTGCCGATATTCTACGTCCTTGATAAGCTTACTTAAGCGAGCCTAACGCAGTTAATGACAATTTGACCTAATATCAACAAGCAAACACTTAACAATCTGTGCTTCGCCCTTAGACCGGTGGCTTTGCGTAGCATGCTTTCACATACTTTGCCTTTTCTTTGTCACCCTAATTAGTACCAAATCCAGTAACACTTTGCAACAAAGGCGGTTAAAAAGCGCGCTTGTACTTGGGGCGTAACTGTAAGGCAGTCTAAAGAGTTAGTGATAACCGTCTATAATTATTGAAACTTACCGGGAACCTAGGACGCTCAATAATCATGGATTTTTTTGACAATATTGTGATGTTGGTTGGCTGTCTGCTGATTGTTGTAGGTGTAGTCATGTTCGCCATTGGCAAGAAAGAGAGTGCTAACCAGAATAACGTGGAAGGGTTTGGTATCAAGGTTAACGTGAGCAACCCTTCAATTATTTTGATAGTGCTTGGTATCGGCTTATTACTCGTGCCTCGCTTATTGCCTAGCGACGCAAGCGTAGGTGCTAGCAGCGCAGACAAACACGCAGTAGGCCTACCAAAACCTGCCCAGCCAGACTTTAGCGGCAACAGTGAAATTACAAAAGCAGATGATCCATACGACGACTTGGGCAATGACGAACTAAATGGCCGTGACGAAGGTGACAGTGGTTACTTGCCAGATCAAGACAATAGCAACGAACAGGAATTTGAACCTGAAGCTGAACCTGTATTTGAACCTAAAAGAAAAAATCAGCCACAAACTTACTTCCCTGGCGGGTTATGGCAATTAAGCGATTACGCTGAAAATGGCATTGATTTAACCGATAACGTAAATGGTTCTATCGAGTTTAGTCAGCGCTCTAGTAATAGCGCTCAATGGGTTACTGACTTTGTTATTGTTGACGGTTGGGGCAATATGGCGCGCTATCAATACCAAGGATCGATGAGTTATAGAAATGGTAGTTACTTTATTACCATCGTGAACAGCACAGATCCTAATTTTACTGGTCAACAATCTGCCCCGATGGAATTAAAAATAGATAGCGATAGTAGGCTACATATGGGCTATCGGATAAATAATATGGATATTTTGATCCACTGGTTAGAGAACTAGCGGCAGCTAATATAGTGATGCAATCTAGTTGCGTTAAAAGCCCAAAGCTTTAAGCTGGAAAGCCTAACAATTAATGCTCAATAGCTAGCGCTCAATAATGATTGATAAAAGCTCAATAGCCCTAAGTTTTTGCCATTGATGAATGCGGGGAGCAGGAAGCATTGGGCTAGGAACTGTGAGCTATGAACCGTGGGTTAGGAATAGCGAACCGTTATCAATTTTGCGATGAGATAACGGCTATATTTGCGGAAATGATTTAATTAGCTAATTTAGCCAAAAAACACCTGCAAAGCGCTAAAACTGCATTTCAGGTACTTGCTCAGGTACCACTAATTCACCAGCAGTAAGCTTAACGATCTCCTCTACCGAAACGCCGGGGGCGCGTTCAAGTAAGTGAAACTTACCGTCTTTTATTTCTATAAAAGCGAGATCGGTTAACACCTTTTTAATGCAGCCTTTGCCGGTTAACGGCAGGGTGCATTCAGGTAATAGCTTAGATTCACCATGTTTTGACGCATGGGTCATGGTGACAATAATGTTATCCGCACCGGCGACTAAATCCATTGCACCACCCATACCCTTAATCAGCTTGCCGGGGATCATATAGGAAGCGATATTACCGTTAATATCTACTTCAAATGCGCCTAAAACCGTTAAATCAACATGACCACCGCGGATCATGGCAAATGATTCTGCCGAGTCAAAAATCGACGCACCAGTGATTGCCGTTACCGTTTGTTTGCCTGCGTTGATCATATCGGCGTCTAACTCTTCTTCGGTGGGGAATTGCCCCATACCGAGCAGACCATTTTCTGATTGCAGCATCACTTCCATGCCCTCTGGCACATAGTTAGCGACTAATGTTGGGATGCCAATTCCGAGGTTAACGTAATAACCGTCTTTTAGCTCTTGCGCAACGCGCATTGCAATTTGTTCACGTGATAATGCCATGATGTGCTCCTTATGCGCGCTTATAAGTCAGTTGAGTGAGCTGAGCGAACAGTGCGCTGCTCAATGCGTTTTTCAAAACTACCTTGGATCAGGCGGTCAACGTAAATTCCCGGGGTGTGGATCTGATCAGGGTCGAGCTCGCCCGGCTCAACAATTTCTTCCACTTCAACCACGGTAATTTTTCCTGCGCTTGCTGCCAATGGATTAAAGTTACGTGCGGTTTTACGAAAGACTAAGTTACCGTATCGATCGGCTTTCCACGCTTTAACGATGGCAAAGTCCCCTTTAATGGCTTCTTCTAAAATATAGTGGCGTCCATTAAATTCGCGCTCCTCTTTGCCTTCTGCAACGGGAGTGCCGTAACCTGTAGCGGTAAAAAAGGCGGGAATACCCGCGCCACCAGCGCGCATTTTCTCTGCCAATGTACCTTGTGGTGTTAGCTCCACCTCAAGTTCGCCCGACATCATTTGCCGTTCAAATTCCGCATTTTCACCAACGTAAGAGGCAATAATTTTCTTAATTTGGCGCTCGGGTAGTAAAACCCCCAAGCCAAAATCATCAACGCCACAGTTATTGGAAACCACCGTTAAGCCTTTAGTGCCTTTGCGTTTTATCTCGGCGATTAGGTTTTCTGGAATGCCACACAGGCCAAAGCCACCGGCAATTACGGTCATGTTATCGGTTAGATCAGCTAACGCTTCTTGGTAGCTAGCGACGACTTTATCAAATCCAGCCATAGTCAAACCTCATCATTATTGTGTCCCCATTTTCTAACGATTGTTGTATTTTTGTTACGTAGCTTTTGTACGTAATCTTTATCTGTAATTTTTGTATGTGTTTTTATTTTTATTGCTTGTTTATCGTTGGCTTGCTAACGCATTGGCCACTTTTGACATCGGCGATCGACCCAGTTTGTCACTAATAAACCAACTGGTTTCAATTAATTTATAGAGATCAACGCCTGTCTCAATGCCATGGCCATTAAGAAGATAAAGCACATCTTCTGTGGCAACATTGCCAGAAGCACCTTTTGCATACGGGCAGCCTCCCAGCCCACCAACAGAGCTGTCAACCACACTAATGCCCATTTGTAATGCACAGTAAATATTAGCCAGTGCTTGGCCATAGGTATCGTGAAAGTGGACGGCAAGTTTATTGATTGGTACTTGTTTGCTCACTGCCATTAACATGCGCTTAACGCTGGCTGGCGTGCCAACACCAATAGTGTCACCAAGTGAAACTTCATAGCAGCCCATCTCTACTAGGGTTTTAGCGACATCAGCGACTTTTTCCGGTGCTATTTCGCCCTCGTAAGGGCAGCCAAGCACACAAGACACATAGCCTCTAACCTTGATGCCATGTGCCTGTGCGCTGGCTACCACTGGGGAAAAGCGCTCTATGCTTTCGCTAATAGAGCAGTTAATATTTTTTTGACTAAAGGCTTCAGAGGCTGCGCCAAAAATCGCGACTTCTTCTACGCCTGCGGCAAGTGCAGCTTCAAAACCTTTAAGATTTGGTGTTAGGGCTGCGTAAGTGACCCCTGCTTTTTTATTGATACCTTGGCAAACCTCAGTTGAGGTCGCCATTTGCGGTACCCATTTAGGGGAGACAAAACTGCCTGCTTCAATATAACTGAGCCCTGCATCGGTTAAGCGATTAATCAGCGCAATTTTATCGGCAGCGCTAATAAGCTGTGCTTCATTTTGCAGACCATCACGTGGCCCAACTTCGACAAGCTTAACGGTTGAGGGCATTGCCATTAGCTGTTCTCCGCGTTTGCAATTGCAGCGGCTTCAAAGCTTAATAGCTCTGCACCACCATCAACCATATCGCCTGCTGTAAAAAACACATCCGTTACCGTGCCATCACTCGGCGCTTTAATGGTATGTTCCATTTTCATCGCTTCCATGATCACCAAAGGTTGATTTTTAACAACGGAATCGCCAGCATTGACCAGCACCGCGACCATAGTGCCGTTCATCGGCGCCGATAAGCCGCCCGATTGATGTTCCGCCTCATTGTCACCTAGATCTGGTAATACCTGAGTAAAGTTAAATACGCCGTTAGGACGAAACAGACTGATTTGCTTGTTTTGAGAGCGTTTATACTGAGCTTGTTGATGTTCGTTAATCGCAATTTGCGCACTGCCGCGATAACCATCAATAATAAAATCTAACTGACTACCGCAAATTTGCCCTTGGCAGTTATGGCGCTTGTCGCCAATATGAATGTGATAAGTGACATCCCCATTGCTGCTAGGCTTTTGCACGCTGGTAATTTCAAATATTTGCTCCTCGTGCAAGGTCGAGTGGGCAAGGGTCAGTGATACCTGATTTGGCTGATTAAGTCGCCAGCCAATCGCCTGATGCCAAGGGGAGCTTGGATCTGTGCTTGCGGTTGCAACTTGTTTTGCGTCTTGCGCTTGTTTGAGTAACAAATACAGAGCCGCCATCGGTAATTCTTGCGACAGGGTTTGCTGATCTTCATGGAAGATCAATGCTTGATGTTTTTCGATAAAGCCCGTGTCGAGTTCGGCATCAACAAAAGGCTTACTGGTAGCTAAGTTATATAGGAAGTCGATGTTAGTGGTCACGCCGCTAACACGATATTCCGCTAGTGCTTTGCTTAACCGCTGTAGCGCTTTTTCACGAGATTCATCCCAAACCACCAGTTTGGCAATCATAGGATCATAGTAAACACTGACCTCATCCCCTTGCAGTACGCCAGTATCAATGCGAACGTGCTCGCTTTCTTGCGGTGTTTGTAAAAATGTCAGCTGACCGGTTGCTGGCAAAAAGTCGTTGGCTGGGTCTTCTGCATAAATGCGTGCTTCAAAGGCATGGCCATTGATGGCTAATTCATTTTGTTGTTTCGGCAATGGCTCGCCAGCGGCAACACGCAGTTGCCATTCCACGAGGTCTTGACCACTAATATATTCGGTAACCGGATGTTCCACCTGCAAGCGGGTATTCATTTCCATAAAATAGAAAGCTTGCTCACCAGTTTCGGGGTGTGTGTCCAGTAAGAATTCCACTGTACCCGCGCCGCGATAGCCAATGGCTTGAGCAGACTGAATAGCAGCCTGGCCCATTTGCTCGCGTAATGTTTCGCTCATATGCGGAGCTGGCGCTTCTTCAATCACCTTTTGATGACGACGCTGAACCGAGCAATCGCGTTCAAACAGGTAGACCGCATTGTCGTGATTGTCGCAAAATACTTGAATTTCAACGTGACGTGGTTGCGTTAAATATTTTTCCACTAGCATGGTATCGTCGCCAAAACTAGCTGCTGCTTCACGTTTAGCAGCAGCGAGGCCATCGCTAAATTCGTCGCTTGACCATACTTGGCGCATGCCTTTACCACCGCCGCCAGCGGTTGCTTTAAGCAGCACTGGATAACCCATTTCGTCAGCCGCTTGTTTGAGCACTGCTTCCGATTGATCATTTCCGTGATAACCCGGTACTAGCGGCACCTGCGCTTGCTCCATAATGTTTTTAGCGGCAGATTTTGAGCCCATGGCTTCAATGGCTTCACTTGGTGGGCCAATAAAAGTGATCTGGTTTTCGGCACATAGGCGGCAAAATTCTGCGTTTTCCGAGAGAAAGCCATAGCCGGGATGGATGGCTTGCGCGCCTGTTTGCAATGCGGCAGCAATCACCTTATCAGCTTTTAAGTAACTGTCTTTTGATGGCGGGGCACCTAGATAAACCGCTTCATCGGCCATATTGACGTGTAAGGCGTTTTTATCGGCATCCGAGTAAACTGCAACGGTCGCAATCCCCATTTTTTGGGCGGTTTTAATGACGCGACAGGCAATTTCACCGCGATTGGCAATCAGTATTTTGGTAAACATTTTGGCCGAGCTTACTTGAGCTGAGCTTTGGGCTGTTGTTGTCATCGTTTTTGTCATTTTCTGATAGGCCCTTTTAGCTTGATTGCCAATTGGCAGGTCGTTTATCGAAAAAGGCGGTTAACCCCTCTTGTCCCTCTGGTGAGACGCGAATCGCTGCAATGCGCTGACTGGTTTCTTGAATTAGCTGGTCGTTGATGGGGCGGCCAGCGACATCCATTGCCAGTTGTTTGGCTTGCTTAACAGCATCAGGGCCATTGGCGAGCAGGGTAGTGATCACTTTTTGAACTTGCACGCTAAGTTGTTCGCTCGTGGTGATTTCATCCACTAGCCCTAGTTGTTGGGCTTTTTCTGCGCTAAAGCGTTCTGCGGTTTGGAAATAGCGGCGACTCGCTTTTAAGCCGATAGCACTTACCACATAAGGGCTGATGGTGGCGGGGATCAAGCCAAGTTTCACTTCGCTTAAACAAAAGCTTGCCTTGTCACTGGCTATCACCATATCGCAGCAGCTCGCCAAACCGACGGCACCACCAAATGCGGCACCTTGCACTTGGGCTATGGTCGTTTGTGGCATAAAATTTAAGGTGTAGAGCATTTCTGCAAGGGCATTGGCGTCTTTGAGGTTTTCTTCATAATTGTATGATGCCATGCGCTTCATCCAACTTAGATCTGCACCTGCTGAAAAGCTTTTTCCAGTTGATGCCAACACCATGACCCGAATCGACTCGTCTGCGGCAATGGTTTTAAATACTTGGGTAAGCTGACTGATAATGTCATCGTCAAAGGCGTTATGCTTGTCTGGGTTGTTTAAGGTGACGGTGGCAACACCATGGCCTTTGCTATCGCTGTCGACAGCAAAAAGTACCTTGTCTGTTATTGGGTTGTTAGTGCTAGTTGCCGCTGTATTCACTGCACTAACTGTGGCTGAAGAGCTTACTGAGTTCATCATCAACTCCTACATTCTGAACACGCCAAAGCGTGTTTCTTGAATAGGTTTATTTAGCGAAGCCGAAATGGCTAAACCGAGCACTTGGCGCGTATCGGCAGGATCAATCACACCATCATCCCACAGACGCGCCGAAGCGTAGTAAGGGTGACCTTGGTGTTCGTAATTATCGATGATCGGTTGCTTAAATTCGGCGGCTTGCTCGTCACTCCAGCTTTCACCGCGTTTAGCCAGTTGATCTGATTTAACTTGCGCTAATACGCCAGCGGCTTGCTCGCCCCCCATTACCGAAATTCTTGCGTTAGGCCACATAAACAAAAAGCGCGGGTCGTAAGCACGGCCGCACATGCCATAGTTACCTGCACCGAAGCTACCGCCAATTAGTACCGTAAATTTAGGTACTTGCGCACAAGCTACAGCGGTCACCATTTTTGCGCCATGCTTGGCGATGCCGCCCGCTTCATATTGCTGGCCAACCATAAAGCCAGTAATATTTTGCAGGAACACTAAAGGGATTTTTCGTTGGGCACAAAGCTCGATAAAATGCGCACCTTTTTGCGCCGACTCGCCAAATAAAATACCGTTGTTGGCAACTATACCAACCGGATAGCCAAAGATATGCGCAAAACCACACACTAAGGTGGTGCCGTATAAGGCTTTAAATTCATCAAACTCACTGCCGTCGACGATACGAGCGATTACTTCGCGGACATCATAAGATTGGCGTGCATCTTTAGGTACGATGCCGTAAATCTCTTGTGGGTCATAAGCCGGCGCGCTGACTTCTTTAACACTTAACTGCATGGGCTTAACGCGATTGAGGTTAGTGATGGCACTGCGCGCTAATGACAGGGCGTGGTGATCGTTTTGTGCGTAGTGATCGGCAACACCTGAGGTTCGGCAATGGACATCTGCGCCGCCTAGCTCTTCAGCACTGACCACTTCACCAGTGGCGGCTTTCACCAAAGGTGGACCAGCAAGGAAAATAGTGCCTTGCTCTTTAACGATAATCGACTCATCTGCCATGGCTGGCACATAGGCACCACCAGCAGTACAAGAGCCCATAACCACGGCAATTTGCGGAATACTCTGTGCCGACATATTGGCCTGATTAAAGAAGATACGGCCAAAGTGTTCGCGATCAGGAAACACTTCATCTTGGTTAGGTAGATTCGCACCGCCAGAATCCACCAAGTAAATACAAGGCAGGTTGTTTTCTTGGGCAATGGTTTGAGCGCGCAGGTGTTTTTTTACCGTGAGCGGGTAGTAAGTGCCGCCTTTTACCGTGGCGTCATTGGCGACAATTACACATTCCTGACCACCAACACGGCCGATGCCGGTAATGATGCCGGCAGCTGGCACATGGTCATCATAAACTTGATGAGCTGCTAATTGCGAAAGTTCTAAAAAAGGCGAGCCTGCATCCAGTAACTTGTATACGCGCTCTCGTGGCAGCAATTTGCCGCGCGCTAAATGACGCTCACGACTCTTCTCGCCACCACCTAATTGAATATCTGCAATAGTTGCATTGAGATCGTCAACTTGCTGCTGCATATGCGCTGCGTTATCAAGAAACTCCTGACTGCGCGCATTTATCTTTGATTGAATTTGTGCCATAGATTGTGCCTTTAAGTTAACAAACTGCCCTACTTACTTTCGTTAAACAGTTCGCGGCCAATCAACATGCGGCGAATTTCTGAGGTACCAGCGCCAATTTCATAGAGTTTGGCATCACGTAGTAGTCGACCTGCTGGGAATTCATTGATGTAACCATTGCCGCCTAATAGCTGAATCGCATCAAGTGCCATTTTGGTGGCCAGCTCAGCAGAATAAAGAATTACGCCAGCGGCATCTTTACGGGTGGTTTCACCGCGATCGCAGGCTTGTGCCACCATATAAATATAGGATTTAGCGGCGTTCATCTGGGTGTACATATCTGCCACTTTGCCTTGTACTAACTGGAATTCACCGATCGATTGACCAAATTGCTGGCGATCATGAATATAAGGCACAACGAGATCCATACAGGCGTCCATAATGCCTAGTGGCCCCCCAGAAAGGACAACGCGCTCGTAATCTAGGCCTGACATTAACACGCCAACGCCTTTGCCTTCTGCGCCAAGCACATTTTCGGCGGGTACTTCACAGTTCTCAAACACTAGCTCACAGGTGTTTGAGCCACGCATGCCTAGCTTGTCGAGCTTTTGATGGCGACTAAAACCGGGGAAGTCACGCTCAACAATAAAGGCGGTAATGCCTTTTGAACCAGCAGTAACATCGGTTTTTGCGTAGATAATGTAAACATGTGCATCTGGACCATTGGTGATCCACATTTTGTTGCCGTTTAACACGTAAACATCGCCGCGTTTTTCGGCTTTTAATTTCATGCTCACTACATCAGAACCAGCATTTGGCTCAGACATTGCCAATGCGCCAATATGCTCGCCGCTGCAAAGCTTAGGTAGGTATTTTAGTTTCTGTTCGTGACTACCGTTTTTACATAATTGATTTAAGCATAGGTTCGACATGGCACCGTAGCTCAGGCCAACCGATGCAGACGCGCGACTGATTTCTTGCATAGCAACTACATGTGCTAGGTAACCTAAACCTGTGCCGCCATATTCTTCTTCAACGGTCATCCCCAATAAGCCAAGATCGCCAAACTTACGCCACAAATCCATCGGAAATTCATTGTCGATATCGATTTGTGCAGCTCGTGGCGCAATTTCATCGCGGGCAAAGGCGTTAACCTGATCGCGGATCATGTCAACGGTTTCACCGAGGTTAAAATTAAAAGAAGAAAAACTGGCAATCATGGATGTTCCTTAATTGTTTGATTAACTGCTCAACTCGAGTAGGCGAGATAATCAGCGTTGTAAATGGCATTTGTTGTAATGTTTATTTTGTTTAATGCACTTAATCAGCGTGCACTTAAGTAGTGGACTGTGCTTAATCATTTTTATTTTGAGTTAGTCGTTAAGCACAGTCTCACTTGGTTGAATAGCTAGCGATTAGTTACCTTAGCTAAGGTGTTTAAACAGCTTTGTTCTAAATTTGTTAGTTCCACCAGCACGATTTTGATGTCTTCCAGTTGCTGGTGAAGATCTGCTTTTTTATCAGCAATCAATTCCAAGATGGTTTCCAGCTGCTTCGCGCTGGTCTTGTCTACATCGTAGAGTTCAAATAATCGTCCCGTTTCTGCCAACGAGAAGCCAAGGCGCTTACCGCGCAAAATAAGTTTTAAGCGAACGCGATCGCGCAAGCTGTAAATTCTGGTTTGGCCGCGACGGGTCGGGGCTAACAAGCCCTGATCTTCATAAAAGCGAATACTTCGTGTGGTGATATCAAACTCTTTTGCCAATTCGCCAATGGCATAAGTTTTAACTGCGGCACTAGCATCAGATTTGGCGTGGCTTTCAGTGTTACTCGACATATAAAAACGGAAAATAGTGAAAATTTACTTGCTCACCAATATAGGGTAAGTTTACGTTAAGGTAAAGCTTGGGGTTGGCTAACGTAATCGTACTTTTTGTAAGCAAAAGGTTACAGCTAGTCGAGTGTTTCGCGCAGTTAACTTTGCGCTAAAGGCAGATCCAAGCTTGAGATTGCTCTAGAGTATTTGCCAATTCGTATCAGCATTTAACTAGTTTATGGTGTGACTTAACGTTGGCGTAAAGGTGAATTTAAGATAGGCTAGCCGCCATCGATATGAGTTGCTAGTGATGTCAAACCATTAGCAGCACATCGATTAACACTAAATGCAATACTATATGCAACAAATAGAAGTGGAGACTAGGTTATGTCAGTGTCAGATCCCGTAGTAATTGTTTCAGCAACACGCACGCCAATGGGCGGTTTTCAAGGTTCACTATCATCAGTTACCGCGCCACAATTAGGTAGTGTCGCGATTAAAGCGGCGGTTGAACAAGCAGGTTTAGGCTCAGATCAAATCGATGAAGTCGTGATGGGCTGTGTGTTACCTGCGGGCTTAAAACAGGCGCCAGCACGTCAAGCTGCTTTAGGCGCTGGTCTTGCGCAATCAACACTCGCCAATACCATTAATAAAGTCTGTGGCTCAGGCATGAAGTCAGTCATGGATGTCCACGATTCATTATTGGTCGGCTCGATTAATGTTGCTGTGGCTGGTGGCATGGAAAGCATGTCAAATGCACCTTATATGTTGCCAAAAGCGCGCGGTGGTATGCGCATGGGACATGGTCAAGTGATTGATCATATGATGATGGATGGCTTAGAAAATGCGAACGATAGCGTCGCAATGGGCTGTTTTGCCCAATCAATGGCAGATGATGAGAATTACACGCGTGAAGCTATGGATGAATACGCAATTCGCTCTTTGTCTCGTGCTAATGCTGCAATTGAATCAGGCGCATTTACCAATGAAATTACGCCAGTGACGGTTTCATCTCGTCGCGGTGATACGATTGTCGATACCGACGAACAACCGGGAAATGCTCGCCCAGAAAAAATTCCTTCGTTGCGCCCAGCATTTAAAAAAGACGGCACAGTGACTGCTGCTAACTCTAGCTCAATTTCAGATGGCGCCGCAGCGTTAGTGCTAATGAAGCAATCAGAAGCTGAAAAGCGCGGCCTAACACCGATTTGTAAAATTGTCGCTCATGCTACACACGCGCAAGCGCCAGAAGAATTTACTGCTGCTCCTGTTGGTGCCATGAGTAAATTATTAGATCGCGCTGGTTGGTCAGTTGCTGATGTTGATTTATTTGAAATTAACGAAGCCTTTGCCATGGTGGCCATGCTAGGTATTGATAAATTAGGCCTAGATGTTGAGAAAGTGAATATCAACGGTGGTGCATGTGCACTCGGTCACCCTTTAGGTGCCAGTGGTGCGCGCATTATGGTTACGCTAATTCACGCGTTAAAAAATAAAGGCCTATCAAAAGGCGTAGCATCACTATGTATTGGTGGCGGTGAAGCAACCGCAATTGCATTAGAAATGTTCTAGTTTCTAAAGCACCTTTTATAGTGCTTTCCATGACGCTTTTTATAACGTAAAGGTTAAGCCAGCGACTGCCAATTTAGGCTTCGCATTAAAATAACAATAACGCTGGCTTGGCGAATAACGCTGATCATCAATAGATATGACTGATGACTAGTATAAATAAGCAATAAACGTAAACAACCAAAATACATTACAACAGGCTTTTTTAACACTTGCTTAGGTACTGGCAGCGCTACTGTTAAAGGTGTCGCCATAAGCCAAAACCCAAACAAGAATAAGAACAGAACCAAAATAAATTGGTCGAATATAGCAATTGTTAAAAAGCACAAACAGCGGATTAACTGTTGGCAACACAAATAGAGCGCTTTAATAAGTGTACTTTATTGTTGATGCCTAACTTCTGGCAGCTAGTTTCTAGTACTAGCCTTTAGTCTTTAACATTGACCAATAATGCTGGGGCTGATGACACTGAGCCTATAGTGAAGGTTACTCCGTGATTTATCGAGGAACTTTTTGTGAATTTTAACCTGACTGAAGATCAGCAAGCATTTGCTGATACTGCCAAGCAATTTGCCGATGCTGAATTGGCACCTTATGCAGCCAAGTGGGATGCCGAGCATATCTTTCCTAAAAACGTCATTACTCGCGCAGGTGAGCTAGGCTTTTGTGGCTTGTATACGCCAGAAGAAGCTGGCGGCTTAGGGTTAAGCCGTTTGGATTCCGCGATCATTTTCGAGCAATTGGCGATGGGCTGCACCGCAACCACGGCAATGATGACCATTCATAATATGGCGACGTGGATGATTGCCAGTTGGGGTAAAGATGCACTCAAACAAGCGTGGTGTCCAAGCTTAGTAACAGGTGAAAAGCTTGCCTCCTATTGCTTAACTGAGCCGGGTGCTGGCTCTGATGCAGCATCGCTTCGTACTTCTGCCAAACGTGACGGCGATGAATACCTTATTAATGGTACTAAGATGTTTATCTCTGGTGCAGGTGAAACGGATATTTTAGTGGTGATGGCTCGTACTGGCGGTGAAGGTGCAGCAGGTGTATCAGCAATTGCAATTGAGGCAGATACCGATGGCATTATTTATGGCAAGTCAGAAGAAAAGCTCGGCTGGAATGCCCAGCCAACCAAGCAAATTACCTTTGATAATGTCAGAGTTCCGGTTGCAAACCTGCTCGGTGAAGAAGGTGAAGGCTTTAAATTTGCCATGAAAGGGCTTGATGGTGGTCGCATTAATATTGCCGTGTGTTCAATAGGCACAGCGCAGCAGGCACTCAATACCGCAATGCGTTATATGCAAGAGCGTGAGCAATTTGGCAAACCTATCGCAGCCTTTCAGGGCTTACAGTTCAAACTGGCGGATATGGCAACTGAACTTGTTGCTGCTCGTCAAATGGTCAGGCTGGCAGCATTTAAACTGGACAATAACGATCCAGAAAAAACAGCGTATTGCGCAATGGCAAAGCGTTTTGCCACCGATATCGGCTTTAAAGTTTGTGATGCTGCGCTGCAAATTCACGGTGGCTATGGTTATATCAAAGAATACCCGCTGGAACGCCATTTTAGAGATGTGCGTGTTCATCAAATTTTAGAAGGTACCAATGAAATTATGCGTGTCATTATCGCCCGTCGGTTATTGGCCGAAGGCGCAGGTCAATTGCTCTAAGTATTCATGTCGCGATTTTATTCGTTACCTTTAATTTAAGTACCTTTAATTATAAATAATTAAATATCCCTTTTTAGGAAGCTTGTATGTCAGATGTAGTGCTATTTGAAACACTCAATTGTGTAAACGGTAAAGCGATAGGCGTTGTGACCCTCAATGCAGAAAAGTCGCTTAATGCCTTAAGCGGTGAAATGATCGCGGCTTTGTATCCGCAGCTGCTTGCTTGGCAGCAAGACGACACTATTGCAGCTGTTTTATTGCAGGGAAAAGGTGAAAAAGCGTTTTGTGCGGGCGGTGATATCGTCAAACTGTATCGTGAAATGTGTAACCACCCAGATGCGTATGCGCCAGAAGTTGAAGCGTATTTTGCCAACGAATACCGGCTTGACCACCTTATTCACACCTTTGGCAAGCCTTTTATGGTGTGGGGCAATGGTATTGTCATGGGCGGCGGTCTAGGAATGATGGTCGGCGGTAGTCATCGTATTGTTACTGAAACCAGTCGAATTGCCATGCCGGAAATCAGTATTGGTTTATTACCCGATGTCGGCGGAACAAAGTTCTTAAACGAAATGCCTGATAATTGCGGACTGTTTTTAGGACTGACCGGCGCATCAATTAATGCCGCGGATGCTAAATACACACATTTAGCTGACTTTTTTATGCTAGCAACGCAAAAAAGTGCGCTTTTAGATAAGTTAGTGACTATACAGTGGAGCGATACGGCTGCAGATAACCATACACTGTTGAGTTCACTGATAAGTGAATTTGAGCAAGCTGCACAGGCATCAATGCCTGTGTCACCAATACAAGAGCACAAAACACTTATTAGCCAAGTCACCTCGGCAAGTACCTTAACCGAAATTGTTAACGATATTGTTAACTACGAAATTGAAGATAAGTGGTTTAACAAAGCACAAGCTGCCCTTAAACACGGCAGCGCGATTAGCGCACACTTGGTTTATCGTCAGTTGCGTGAGGGCAAGGGAATGTCACTTGCAGATTGTTATCGATTTGAGCTGGGTCTGACTGTTAAGGGCGGCAAATATGGCGAGTTCCAAGAAGGCGTTCGCGCTTTACTCGTTGATAAAGACAACCAGCCGAACTGGCGGTTTGAGTCAATTGAGTCTGTCGATAATGACGTTATCGATTGGTTTTTTACGCCACCTTGGTCAGCATCAGAACATCCACTGCTTGATTTAGGAAAGGCAGAACAAAGTCTATAGCGCAGGCTTACTAAATACCTAATAAAAATAAAAGATAAAGCCAGCAAAATTATTACAACAAAAGCTGATGCGGTCTAATGCAGTTAAGGCAAATGGCTACACAGCAAGGCACAACAAAGTGCAAGGAGGTTCATAATGGCAATAAAAATCGCCTTTATTGGTTTAGGTAACATGGGTGGCCCTATGGCCATTAATTTGGTTAAAGCGGGGCGCGCAAATGGCAATAAGGTGTGCGTTTACGACTTATCGGCACAAGCTGTGGTTGATGTGGTGGAGCATGGTGCAGCCACAGCGGTCTCTGCCAGCAAAGCCGTTGACGATGCTGACGTGATTATTTCCATGTTGCCTGCGGGCAAGCATGTTGAACAACTTTACCTAAGCGAAGATGAAGGGCTTATTCACCATATCAAGCCGGGCGCTTTGGTAATTGATTCGTCAACCATAGATGCAAGCACGGCGAAGAAAGTGGCGGGTGTGCTTGCTGAGCAGGGAATTGATTTTATCGATGCACCAGTCTCTGGCGGCGTGGGTGGCGCTAAAGCGGGTACCTTAAGCTTTATGGTCGGTGGAACTGTTGAGAGTTTTACTCGAGCTGAACCTATTCTTTCGCAAATGGGCAAAAACATTTTCCATGCTGGTGAACATGGTGCAGGGCAAGTTGCCAAGGTGTGCAATAACATGCTGCTGTCGGTGTTAATGGTGGGTACCTCCGAAGCGCTACAACTTGGTATCGCCAATGGATTAGATCCAAAAGTGCTTTCCAACATTATGAGTAAATCATCAGGCAGTAACTGGACACTTGATGTCTACAATCCTTGTCCTGACGTTATGGAGAATGTGCCTTCATCTAATGATTATCAAGGCGGTTTTATGGTCGATTTGATGGCGAAAGATTTAGGATTAGCAATGGAAACTGCACTAGCTAGCAAGTCATCAACACCAATGGGTGCACTTGCCAGAAGTTTATATGCAATGCACGCACAAGCGGGTAATGGCGGTATCGACTTTTCCAGTATCTTTAAAATTTTTGAGCAAAACCAGAACAATTAAAAATTAGAAACGATTAACTATGAATGTAAAGAATAAAACAATTGTCATCACCGGTGGTGGTCAAGGGCTCGGGCGTGCTATTGCAGTCAATTTAGCTGAGCAAGGAGCAAAGTTAGCACTCATTGATTTAGATGCTGAGTTACTACAAGAAACAGTTTCCCTAGTAGAGCAAGCGGGTTCTTCAGCCAAGTTCTATATTGCCAATGTCACCATTGAGTCTGATGTGGAAGCCGTATTTGAACAAATCAACCAAGACTTTGAAGGCTTTGATGGACTCGTTAACAATGCTGGTATATTGCGCGACGGTATGCTGCTCAAAGAAAAAGACGGCGAAATTGTTAAGAAAATGTCGTTAGCACAGTTTCAGTCAGTTATTGATGTCAACCTGACTGGCGTATTCTTATGTGGTAGAGAAGCTGCTGCGCATATGGTTAAAAACAAACGCAAAGGCGTTATTGTTAATATGTCGTCAATTGCCCGCAACGGTAATATGGGTCAAACCAACTACGCTGCATCAAAAGCTGGTGTTGTGGCAATGACGGTTACTTGGGCCCGTGAGCTGGGGCGTTATGGTATCCGAGTAGGTGCAATCGCGCCGGGGGTTATCCGCACCGCAATGACGGATGCCATGAAGCCCGAAATGCGTGAACGTTTAGAGAAAATGAAACCTGTTGGTCGCCTAGGAGAAGCTGATGAAATTGCCCATACGGTAAAATACATTTTTGAAAATGAATTCTTTTCCGGACGTGTCGTCGAAATCGATGGCGGCTTAGCTATGTAGCTTATGTTATGCTGTGCTTAGGTGAGTAAAGGTTAGTTAGCGTATAATTAATACATAACTAGGTGAAAAGGCGAGTTTGATACTCGTCTTTTTCTTTATCTAGATTTAACACTAGCGATATAAGTACGCAGTAAATAGAACAACTAGAGTAGACCATGAAAAAAGCACTATTTTTAGACCGTGACGGCATTATCAATATTGATCACGGCTATGTGCACAAAATAGAAGAATTCGAGTTTGTCGATGGTATTTTTGACGTATGCCGTTATGCGTTAGACATGGGCTTTGAAATTATTGTCATTACCAATCAAGCGGGCATTGCGCGCGGTTATTACACTGTGGACGACTTTGACGTGTTAACCAATTGGATGAAAGTTGAGTTTGCTAAACGCGATATTCCAATTTCTGATGTCTATTTTTGTCCACATCATCCTAATCCCAAAAACCAAGGGCAGAGTCACAATGAATTTGTTAAAACTTGTGATTGTCGTAAGCCTGCGCCGGGAATGATTCTGCAAGCGGCAAAAGATCATAATATCAATATCGCACATAGTGCTTTTATTGGCGATAAGTTTTCAGATATGCAAGCGGCAGAAGCTGCAGGTATTCACAATAAGATACTGGTATCGAGCCAATACCAGGATGATGGAAATACTCACGCACACCGAATTACCTGTATTAAAGAAGCGGCAGCCTTCCTTTGTTAAGCCCAAAATTATCACGTTTGCGCAAAATGTAAGCACTTGAACTATAATTTTAAATTAATTTAAAAAAAGGTATTGACGCCCAGCTAAAAATCTCTAAAATGCGCATCCACTTCCACGGGGCAGCCCAACGAAGTGTTTTGATAAGTTTAGTTAGCAAGTTTGCTAAGTAAA